>JACPOR010000030.1 GCA_016191425.1 Chloroflexota bacterium | reverse complement strand
GGCGGCGCGGCGCGGCGCGGCGCGGCGCGGACGCGGTGTGGCGCAGGCCCAGATACGAACGGTGTTCGTGCTGACGCCGCTCCAGGGGTGATTGACACGCAGATACGAATGGGGCTCGTGCAAGGTGCGGCTGGCCTCCGCTTGTCCGGTCCGAGGGTCGTCGACGCACCCGATCTGAGCACGGGCAGGCCGCTCAAGTGCCGGCTAGCCGTCGAACGTCGTGACCGAGCGGCACCTATCACGAACGGGGCTCGTATGTGGATCCGCCATGGGTCGGACCGCCGCCGACCTGGGCCATGAGGGCCGACCTGCCGCCCGCTATGACGTGTCGGGGGCACAGCGCCCAATGTGCCCACGGCAACGCCTACGTCGACTTCACCACGATCCCGGCGCTGCGGTACTGGTCGGGAAGGTCGGCCGCCTCGTCGCTCGTGTAGCCCGGACCCACAAGGGATCCGTCGGGCTCGAAGAAGTCGGCGTACCGATCACGGTGCGCAGCTGCGTACGTGTAGGCGGCGGCAATGCCCATCCGCTTGAGCTCCGGGTGGTCCTTGATCAGCTGCGTGAGTCCGAACCCGTTCCGTCGGAGTTCAAGGAGCTGTCGCACGGTCAGTCGCGACCCATAACAGAACGGTTCGCCGTTCATGACCAGGGGATCCTGCTGAACCCACTTGATGGTCATCCTCAGGCGCCCTTGTAGATGAACGCAATGAAGGCGTTGCGCTTGCGCGCGTCGCCGCCAAGTCGTCGATGCCATTTCAGAGCGGCCACGGCCTCGTCCAGGGACGCGTCGGCCACGGAGCCCGCAGCCGGCTTGACAACACTCCTGACCGCGGACCGCAGGCCTTCGCACAGCGCGATCACGTCGTCCATCGGCACCAGCCGCTTTCGATAGCGGGGCGCGAGATGCTCGGCGAACAGGCCCATGATCGTCGGGTCGCCGCTCGCCACGGCCGCCGCGAGTTGGTCGGCTAGCGCCGCCGTGTCCGCGAGCAGCTCGCGGAGGGCGAGGTCGCTGTACCGGGACCGGAACTCCGGATCCGCGGCGAGGGCCCGCTCGAGCGATCGAGCAGCGAGCCGCGGTGCGGCTGCGCGAATGCCGGCCGCGTCGGCAGGATGGCCGGCGGACTTGTCGAGCGGGGGCAGACCGAGCGATGGGTGACTCACGCGTTCAAAGTCTAGCGTGCCACACCGGCCCACGTCGATCGGGAGGTGGTCTCGTACGATGGCACTGTGGACTCACCAGATTCCGGGTCGCCAGCCGACCGAGCCTCCAGCTTCGTGACCGGGCCGGAGCCGGGCGAACAGCCGCGAAGACCCGGGCCGGAGCCGGGCGAACAGCCGCGAAGACCCGGGCCGGAGCCGGGCGAACCGTCACCACGAGTCGGGCCGGACCCAGGCGAACGGCCGGCACGACCCGGGCCGGAGCCCCGACGACGGCTGGAACATCCCCCGTCCGATCGCTATCGACGTCCCGGCGGCGGGTCGTCCGCTCCCGGCGCGGTTGACCCGGCGGCTGAGGCGGCAGCGAGATTCCGACGGCGCGCGATCGGCCGCTCGATTGTCCTGGCGAGCATCGCGGGCGCGATCGGGGCGGCAGTCCTCATCCTCATCCTCGGCGTCCTCGCCTCCACGGCGGGCACGTTTGCAGTATCGGGTCTCTCTTCGGTCGTGGTCGGCCTGCTGGTGGCGACTCCCGCAGCCGCGTCAGGCCGGAGCGCCCGTGGCGACCGCCGCCGTCCCGCAGCCGCGTCAGGCCGGAGCGCCCGTGGCGACCGCCGCCGTCCCGCAGCCGCGTCAGGCCGGAGCGCCCCTGGCGGGCTCGGGACTGCCCGTGCCATCCACCGGACTACCCGGGATGGCCTCCGAACTGCCCGTGGCGGCCGCCGGAGCAGGCGCGGCGCCGCTTCGTCGCGATCAGGCCACCCGATTGGCCATGGGCATCGCCGCCGCCATGATCATCCTGGCCGGGATCGGCGTGTGGCTGTTCGGGCGTCTCGAGGGCGGGGTGATGGACCCCATCTCGTATCTCTGGACGACCTTTGGCTTCGGCCTCCCGGCCCAGGCTCTGATCGCGTTCATCGGGTCCGCCTGGGGGGCGGCCAACGGCCCGATCCGGAGGGGCTCGTGAGTTCGGGCGGGATCGAGGGCCGCATCCGACTGCGCCGTCCTCGCGAAACGGACTACCCCGTCATTGCCATTTCCGTCGACGACTGGTGGGATGGCAAGGTCGTCCAGGGGCTGCTGCCTCGGCTCTGGTTCCGGCATTTTGCCGGCACCTCGTGGATCGTGGAACCGGATGACGGCCGACCGGACAGCCGACCTGACGGCCGACCGGGCAACCGCCCTACCGGATTCCTCGTCGGATTCCGCTCCGTGGCCGATCCCACCCTCGGCGTCATCCAGGCCGTTGGTGTCAATCCCAATCAGCGGCGCCGGGGAATCGGCAGGATGCTGGTCGAGGCCTTCCTGTCGGACGCTCGGACCACGGGTATCCAGGCGGTCGAGACCGTGATCTGGCCAGGCAATCGTCGAGCTCTGCCCTTCCTGGCGGCATGTGGCTTCGAGCCCGACCCTGATGGCCAACCGCGGCTGATCCACGGCGTCCCCGCGATCGCGGGCTACGACTTCGGCACCGAAGATCGGGCACGGTTCAGAAAGTCGCTGTAGGCAGCCTCGGACCGAGCTCGGCCTCGATGGCGGAAGGCGCGCGGGCCTCGGCCAGGAGCCGTGCGAACCGCGCGAACCGCGCCGGCTGATCCGCGGCCGGGACGAGATCGAGCCAGCGAGTGACGAGGGTCTCGTAGGGGATGGTCTCTCCGGCCGAAGCACGGGCCTGTGCCTCGAGCGCGACGAGCTGGGCGTCCAACCAGGCCCGGCGCTCGGCGTCCTCGACCTCAGCGGGCAGCCGATGTCGCAGCGCCACCGCGTCTAGCGCCAGCCGACCCGGCGAACGAAGGGCGTCCATGTCCGCCGATGCCTTCAGGTCGGCCGGGCCGAAGTACGCATCCACGAGCCCGGGTCGATGCTGGTCGAGGCGGAGCGCGAGGAGCAGGTAGTCCCGGGCCACGGGATCCGGCGCCGGCACCGTACGGACTCCGCCCATCGCCGGGACGCGATCGATCACCCCGGTTCCGACTCGGTCGTCTCGCCGACGAACGGCATGTTCCGACGACCGGCCGCCTCGACGCTCATGCGCAGCACCGCGGTCTTGGCCGCCGCGACCTCCCGAACATAGGCCCCGGCCTCTTCATCCCCCATCGGGCGACCGCGGACGATCTGCCTCGGACGCCCGACCTGCAGCCACGACAGGTGGTATCGATCCATGCTTCCCCACGCGGTCGACAACAGGTCGTCGGACAGTTGCAGCCACGTTCGAAGCGCATCGAAGGACGGGTTCGCCTGGAGGCGGGCGCCCTCCTCGATGAGCTGATTCGTGCGTGCGATCAGCTCGCGCCGGGTCACGACCGAACCTCACCGCGGATGAAGGCCTCACGGTCGGCGCGGGCGCGTAACGTCAGCGAACCGGGTCGTCCGTGGGCGATCGGCCGCCCATCGAAGCGCGTGACGGGCAGGATCCCGGCGACACTCGAGCAGAGGAAAGCCTCGTCGGCCTCGGCCAGCTCGCGGGTCGTGAGCCAGTCCTCGACGGCCGTGAGTCCGACCGTGCCCGCCCACGCGAGGACCCAGCTCCGTGTCGTACCCGGGAGGATGGCGCAGGCCAGGGCCGGGGTCGCGAGTTCGCTGCCACGGATCAGGACGATGTTCGCCGACGTCGCTTCGGAGAGATGTCCGTCGACGGTCAGGAACAGGGCATCGTCCGCGCCCGTGCGGCGGGCCTCCAATCGAGCGTGCACGTAGTCGGCACGGCTGGTGGTCTTGAGGGTGACGATGGGATTCTCGGGATCCCGCCGAATCGAGCTGGCCACGAGGTGCAGACCGTCGGTCAGGTGCCCGGGCGGCGGCGGGGCGACCGGCCAGGCCTGGATGACGATGGTGGGTACGATTCCCTCGCTCGGGGGCAACAGGCCTCGGCCCATGAACGATCCGCGGGTCACGGTCAGCCGGATCGAGGCGTCGTCACCCGTCCCGGCCAGGCCTTCGATGGCGAGCAGGTCGCCGATCCCCTGTTCGATCCGGATGTCAGCATCGGTCGGAAGCTCGATATCCAGCCCCCCTGCCGAGCGATGCAGACGGGCGAGGTGCTCCCGGAGTTCGATGACGCGACCGCCGCGGGCGCGCAGCGTCTCGAAGATCCCGTCGCCCAGCTGGAACCCGCGATCGAACGCTGACAGGTGGTGGCCGGCGGCCGGCAGGAGCTGACCGTCCAGCCAGACATGGCCCGGGGACGGCGTGGTTGAGACGCGGTCGGCACTCGTCGGGCGGTCGGCACTCGTGACACGGTCACGTCTCGTCACGTGGCCACCTCTCGGCCGCCGATCGCGGCAAGCGGCCCGCGCGCCTTGTCCACGGTTTCGTCCCACTCGGCGGCCGGGTCGCTCCGCCAGGTGATGCCGCCGCCGACGTGCAGGGTCAGACGGGCACCGTCCGCGACCAGGGTCCTGATGAGGATGCTCGTCTGCATCGCGCCATCGGCGCCGATCCACCCGGCGGCGCCCGTGTACGGCCCACGTCGGACCGGCTCCATGGTCTCGAGCAGCTGCATCGCCCGGATCTTCGGGGCACCCGTGATGCTGCCGCCGGGAAACGCGGCTGCCAGCAGGTGGAATTGATCCATCCCGGGGGCGAGTCGACCGGTGACGGTGGACACGAGATGCTGCACCGCGGCCGTTCGCTCCAACCGGCAGAGGCGCGGGACGCGCACGGTCCCCGGCATGCAGACCCGCCCGAGGTCGTTGCGGACGACGTCCACGATCATCACGTTCTCAGCTCGATCCTTGCCGGACCCCAGCAGCTCACGGGCCAGGGCGCGGTCCTCGTCACGATCGCGGCCCCGCGGCCGCGTGCCCTTGATGGGATCGGTGGCGACACGACCGTCGTGGGTCACCGCGAGGTACGGCTCCGGCGACGCGGACAGGATCGCCCGGGGCGCACCCGTCAGCGGGCTTGCGCCGAGGTCGAGATACGCCGCGAACAGCGCGGGATCGCCGGTCCGAAGGCGGCGGAAGACCGGCCATGGATCACCCCGGAACGGTGTCTCGAGCCGCCGCGTGAGGTTGGCCTGGTAGATCTCGCCGTGGGCGATCGCGTCCCTCACCGCGTCGACCCCGGCCTCGTACGCCGACCGCTCAAGACCCGATCGGAAGTCGAACCAGGCGGGTGGATCGTCGGCCATCACCGGCGCCCCGCGATCTGGCGCGAGGAGTCGCTCGCGTACCTCCGCCAGGCGGCGATCCAGCCGGGTGATCCGTTCGTCGAGCGCACGACCACCGAGCCACGCCCGACCGGTTCGGCGGTCCCAGGCGATCGTCCAGTCGTGCAGGGCAAGTCGCAGGCTGGGCAGCTCCTGGTCGGCCAGCGCCAACGAGGGCAAGGTCTCGATGCGCCGCCCGAGGTCGTAGGCGAGGTAGCCGACGAGCCCGCCCAGGAATCGGGGAGCATCCGGATCCGTGATCGGATCGGTCGAGAGGCGGCCCAGGACGCGTCGCGCGGTCGCGAACGGGTCGGTGCCGTCGGCGGGCGCTTCGAGTACCGCCACCGGGTCGGCCGTGAGGTAGCTCCAGCGGGCATTCCGACCTGGGCGAGCGCTTTCGAGCAAGGCCAGCCCGGGCAGGTCGCGCAGTCGCTCGGCGGCGTCCATCGGCGCAATGGCATCGAGCTCGGCGAGGCGGATGCAACGGGCGCCCGCGGGCAGGGCCCGCGCCAGGGCGGAGGGCTGTCGGTGTCGGCTCACCGGGCGATGATAGATGCCGCCCGCTGGACGATGATTCGCGCGTCCCCGTCGGTTGGGCGGCTCAGTCCCGTCCCGTTCCGCGTTCGTGGCGGCTGAATTCCAGGAGAATCTCGCGGCATGCCGCAGCCTGCCGCTCGGCCTGGCGGACGATCCACGGATCGACACGTGCCGAGTCCTCGATCGTGACGACGGTGGCGAGTTCGCCAGCCTCGATGACGATGCCGCTCGTGCTGCGATAGTCGGCGATCCAGTTCGCCTGCAGCTGAAGGATCGCGTCGGCAACGACGCGCTCGGGGAACAGCCAGTCGAGGTGGGTTGCATTGAGGCGATCGACGATCGCAGCGAGGGCCACCGGCCTTCCGCGTGGGACGCGCGCCATCAGGTGGACCACCCGAAGCGCCGCGAACGGATCGCCGGACTCGGCGACGACCGGGGGCGCAAGGTCCGGCTCGAGCAGGCCGACCGGAGCCGGACGGAGCTCAGCGAGGAGGCTCGAGTACGGCTTCGCCGGCTGGGTCACGGGCGACGGCTGGGTCACGGGCGGCCGGTCATCTCCATATCGCATGCTTCCAACGGGACGGCGAGCCTAGCACGAGGCGACGGCGAGCCTAGCACGAGGCGTCGGCCGCGGCCATCCATCAGACAGCGATCAGCAATCTCAATCGCACCGCCACTCACTTGCCGGGGAGTGCTCATGTCCCTCCTTGCAGCAGCCGCCGGCCTGCCCGGCGAGATACCGCTCAGGGTCGGTCTCGAAACGGGTCAGGCAGCCGGGGCACTTGAACCTGAGGGTCCGGTCCCCGTACCGAGCGGTCACCCCCTCCCCGGCAGGGATCTCGTTGCCGCAGACGAGACACGATGCAGATCCCTGATCCGGAGCATCGAGAACCACAAGTTCACGCACGACAGTCATGACGAAGCCTCCACCAGATTACGTCCGAGGAGCACCACCACCTGGTCGGCAAGCTCGTGCTCACCGGGCTCCCGGACTTGCATTCGATTGGGATCATTCCTGGCAGCCGTCGGATCCATCTCAGTGGCATCCGTGGGTCTTCTGGTCAGCATCGTCCTGCCCGTCGCTGCCGCCGTTCTTCACTGCGCGACCGTCGAGTCGATGCGACGAGCCTGCGCTCTCGCGCTGCGTGTCAGCTGAGGCGTCCCTGGGACCATCGACGCCCGGCTCGGTCCCGCCGACGCGATCGCCATGCCCTTGTCCGTCCGGACTGCCATGGCCACCATGGCCGCCATGCCCGCCGAGATGCATCAGGAGCATTCCGCCGATCAGGCCGGCATACAGCACCGACGACACGGACAGAACACCGGTGACGACGAGGGCGATCGCCACGACGCCGACTGCGAGGCCGGGTATCAGCCACCGAGGTCGGGCCGCGGCGGGCGCCGCGCTGTTCGTCGCGTCCAATCGTTCGTGCTGTTTCGCGACGGTTCCGGCGGGATGCTGGTGCGTGGACGTCATGATGGGAATACCTCCGTCGTCAATCTGGTCCTGTCGCCATACCCTTGGCGGGCGGCAATGAAAAGGACGATGGCCAGGGCCGCGATGCCGAGCCCGATGACCTGAGCGGTCTTGAGCCCGAACAGCACGGCCGGCTCGTCGCGCAGGTAGAAAAGCCCGAATCGGATCGTGGCCAGCCCGAGCAGGTAGGCACCCGTGACGACCCCGGCTCCGAGCCGCGTGAGTCGCTCCCGGTTGACCCAGAGTCCGGCGAAGAGGATCCCAAGCAGGATCGCTTCGTAGGCCTGCGTCGGATGGAGCGGAATCCCGATGGGTGCCAGTGCTCCGGGATTCCGATAGATGACCGCCCAGGGCGCGTCGGTCGGGATACCGTACGAGTCCCCGCCGATGAGGCACCCGACATGACCGATGGCCTGACCGATGGCCGCCGCCGGTGCAGCGATGTCGAACACCGTCCGGATGGCGAGTCCGCGGCGACGGGCGAAGACGGCGAGGGCGAGCAGCGCGCCGATCAGACCGCCGTAGAACGAGAGCCCGCCCATCCACACCATGAGGATGTGCGTCGGGTGGTCGGCGATCGAGCTGAGCTCATTCTGGAGGACATAGAGAAGGCGCCCGCCCACGAGAGCGGCTGCGCCGGCCACGACGGCCGCGTCCGAAACCGTCTGAGCGTCGATTCCGCGTCGGCGCGCCTCGCGCTGGGCGAACCAGATTGCGACGCTCGCCGCGGCTACGAGGATCAGCCCATACCAGCGGATGGGGAACCCCAGGATGCTGAACGCGACGGGGTCGATATCAATGACGAGTGGCATGGTTGCCCTCGCTCGCCTTGAGGGGACGGCCGAGTCCCCAGAGGCCGACTGCCACCCATCCGATGAAAGCGGCACCGGCCATCACGATCGCGGCCGTCAGGTCGAAGGCAAGGAGGGCCAACAGCGCGATGATCGGCATCGACCAGATCCAGCGGACCAAGGCGGTCCCAAGAGGTGCCCGGAGACGATCGGCTTGGTCCATGAGCCGGCCCAACGTCGTCGCCGGCCGCTCCTCAGCAAACTCGATGGAGCCGCGATAGCGGCCCATGCCGCACGTGAAGCGCACCGCGCCGGGGGGCCGAGCCGGGAGATCGACGATCGTGGTGCCACGCGAAGCAAGGCGGCGATCGACGCGTGGGTCGGAGAAGACGACCCGCTCGGAGCATGCGTCGTCATCGTCGCGACTGAAGACCAGTCGAAGGGGAACCCCGGCTCGGGCCATGATGACGGCCGGGTGGTAGCCGCCATCGACAGCGACATTCACGACCTGGTAGCCGTCGGAGCCGCGCCGCGCCTGGACAGGTTGCTCGATCACGGTCAGGTCTGCCCCCCGAGGGCGATCACGAGGATCACGGCAAGCACGATGAGGGCGCCTGCTGCCAGCGGATGGGCGACTGTGCCGACCACTGTCGACATCCCCGTCATCGTCATCGCGCCGCCAGCGAGCACGAGATCGGCAATCAGGAGGATCGCGACCACGAGCAGCAGGATCAGGATCAGGTCGGGCATGGGGTGAGTTCAGCAAACTGACCTGAGCCGCCGATGAGGATCGGCTAATGCCAGCCTGAGAACCAGGCGTGATCCGCCCGCGGTTTCGGCGGGCCCGCATGCTCAGGATTCTCATGTCACGGCAAGCATCCGCTCAGCCCTACCTCAGGTTCTCCTGAAAAGGTCGCAACGCCCTACACACCGTTGTCCGTGTACCGCGCCGCCCCATCCGCCCCGCCCCGCACCGGCCCATCCGCCACGCCCCGACCACGCCCCGACCACGCCCCGACCACGATCCTGGATCCCACTTCGCGTGGGCCACCATTGGAGGACGTCCATTGCGCAAACCCGTCGTCGGCAGGCCCGCCCGCGCCTCCGCCATCCTCACGACCCTGGCCATCGCCGGGACTGTCGGGCTGTCCGGCCTGCAGGGATCTGCCCATGCCCGCCCACCGTCCGGTCTCCTCGGGGTCCCGGACGACGCGTTCCGACCCGTGACCGTCCCGGATACGACGAACCCGGCCATCGACGCGCCACCGCGCGTCGTGGCTCGCCCACCGGATGGGGCGATCGAGCCGCCGCATGATGAGGGGCCCGTCCAGGTGCCGGCGTCTCCGGCGGAGGCGCCGATCGAGCTGACACCCGCTCCGCCGACCCCGAGGCCGTCTCCGCCGGCCGGCCCGATCCACGTGGTACGCCCGGGTGACACGCTGGTCCAGATCGCCGCGTGGCATCGCGTGGAGGTGACGTCAATCGTGACCTGGAACCCGACGGCGGATCCGCGTCGCCTGGTCTCCGGTCAGGAGATCCTCGTTCCGGATGGCGCGCCGATGCCGGTGGTCACGCCGGCCCCGAAGGTCGCCTCGAAGCCCGCGCCGGAAGTCGCCTCGAAGCCCGCGCCGGAAGTCACCTCGAAGCCCGCGCCGGAAGCCGCCTCGAATTCGGCATCTGACCAGCCATCGCCGGCCCCGGCCTCCGAGCCCTCCGGCCACCTCTGGCCGCTCCCGGTCAAGGGCACGATCACCACGCGGTTCTCGGCGGCGCATCCGGGCATCGACATCGCGGCCCCGGCCGGTACGACCGTTCGCGCCATCGCGCCCGGAACAGTCGTATGGGCAGGCTGGAAGAACAACGGCGGCGGGTACGTCATCGTGATCGAGCATCCCGATGGCATGACCTCGACCTACAACCACAACCGGCGCGTGAACGCGCAGGTCGGACAGGTTGTTGACACCGGCGAGCAGGTCGCCGAGGTCGGCGCCACCGGCAACGCGACCGGACCCCACCTCGACCTTCGGATCGAGATGGGGGGTCGGCTCCTGAATCCGCTGCGACTGGACTGGGAACGCTGAGGCGAACCGGCGGCCGGCTCGAGCCCGACGGCTGAGTCGAACCCGGCGGCCGGCTCGAGCCCGATGGCTGAGTCGAACCCGGGCGGGCGACTCGCTAGACGGTCAGCAGAATGGCGAACCCGAGCGCCAGGACGACGATGGCCAGCACGACCTTCGTTCCACCCGCGTGCTCGAGGTGCCATTTGTTGACCTTCCGGATCAGGCCGGGCCGGCTGGCGAGGACGAGGAGCGCCACGAGCGGCGTGATGTACGCAAGGTTGTAGAGGATGAGCCCGCCGATGCCGGCGCCGACTGTCCCGCCAGCCCCGAGCAGGGCCACCACGCCCAGGTAGACCGCGCCGCTGCACGGAACCGTGCACAGCCCGATCAGGATGCCGCCACCAAAGAGCGCGATCGGCGAGCTGGTCCGCGCCCAGGTCCGCATCCTGCCGTGCAGTGCGTGGGGTGCCTCGAGCTTCCAGCGGGCATCGGGCAGAAGGATGTCACGAAACATCCAGAGGCCGAGGCCAATCGCGAACAGCGCCGCAATGCGGCTCGGGAGATGGTTGCCTCCGAAGTCGGTGAACGCCGCGATCGTCGCGAGCAGTCCGAGGCCGAGGAGGAAGTACGTAACCAGCACGCCCAGAACGAAGAAGGCTCCGAGGCCCAGCACGGCCCGACTCGCCGCCTTCACCTGCGGCGGTCCGCCTTCGGTGGCAAGGGACTCGCGCGCAGCTAGACCAAGCGCGAATGTTGCGAACAGGATCAGCACCCCGAAGGCACACGGATTGAACCCGTCCAGGAAGCCGGCTGCGACGATCGCTGGCAGACTCAGGTCGGTGAGTGTGGCGTGGTCCGACATCCCGGGCGCGGCGACTACGACCAGTGCGGCCGAGGCGACCACGATTAGGCCGACGACCAGCAGGATGAGCCGATTTCGGGAGACCGACGAGGCGGTTGTCATCACGTCAGCCCGTCACCGTGAGCGTACCCTGCATCTGGGGGTTTGCCTTGCCGCCACAGCAGATGTCGCAGTACCAGCTGTAGCTGCCGGCAGTCGCGGGTGCGGTGAACTCAAACACTTCGCTGGCCAAGGGGCCGACCTTCCAATTGATCCCGAGCGCGTCGATGGCGAACTGGTGCCAGCCGCCTCCGTCGGTGTGCATCGACGAATCCATGCTGGCGAATTCAATCTTGACGGGCTGACCTGCCTTGACGGTCAGGGCGGGCGGATCAAAGCCGCCCATGCTCGCGTGGACCTGGATCGCCGCGACATCCGTGGCCCCAGGGCCCAGGAGGCGGGTGACGACCAGCCCGATCGCCGCCCCACCGATGACGAGAACGATCAGGGCGAACGCCGCGACGCGGAATGTCCGGAACCGAGCCGTCGCGGGGACTGGATGATCGGCTGGTCCGGACACCGGCCGGCTCGTCGGCGCACCTCGGTCAGTCAGGTGGGCTCGGGATTGACGCGTCATGAGTCTGTCCTTTCGATATGGAACTGAGTGGGTCGCTGGGTGCTGTCGCGCCGGTGACGGAGCGCTGACTGTCGTGACCCGGTCCGGCCGAGCGCCGTCAGGATCAGGTGGCCGACTTCGTCCCGGACCGTCTGGGACGGGAGACATTCGTTCAGCTCCAGATCAACCAGACGGACGAGCAGTGAATCGAGGGAACCACGGGCCGCCAGCAACTGCTGGGCAATCTCGGAGAACGGAGCACCACCGGCGATCAAACCGGCCAAAGCGGCAGCCTGCCCACCGGCGCGCTGGGCATGACGGACCGCACCGGTCCGCTCAGCGGCTGCGCTCGTCGAACTCACGGCCGAACCAGGACCGCACCGGTCATGCCGGCGGCGGCGTGGCCGGGGAGGCTGCAGATGAAGGTGTGGGTGCCGGGTGAATCGAACTGGAGGGTGATCGTTCGCGTTTCTCCTGGCTCGAGGATCGACTCGACGCCCTTGAGGCCGGGCATATGCAGTGACGGGAAATTGATGTCGTGGCGTTCGAGGCCCCGATTCGTGAGTCGCACCGTCATCGGAACTCCGACGTTCGCAACGAGCTGATTCGGCACAAAGCGAAAGTCCTCGAGGGCAATTTCGGCGGAACTCGGTGAGTTGTTCCCCGGTCCCCGGGTGACTCCCCGCACGACGATGCCAATCGCCGCGACGACAAGAACCACGAGCCCCAGGCCGATGATCCGCTTCATGTCGCGATCCTCTTGCGATACTCCGAGCAGACTCGCGGAACGGGCTGAGTCGGGCGTGAGGCGTACCTGAGAGTGCGCTTAGAAGGCATCCCACGAACATTGGACGCTGCCGTGACGGCCGGCCGAAAGCTGGCCGGGCCGAGATCTCTGTACCATGCCCCTGCCATGGTCAGCGCGGCCCCGTGAGGAGCCTGGCAGCGGGCATTTGACGACGTAACAGGCGAGAGGTGGATGACGCGTGGCACGACGACGGACGACGAAGGGCACGAAGCCTCGGGCCCGGGTATCCGTGACGGCGCCTGCCGATCCCAGGGCCCGGCCCGGCCCAGACCTCGGAGGAAGCGCGCCACGCCAGTCGACGAGCGTCGATCAGGAAGAACCGCAGGCACTGGTCGCGACCCACTGGTTCGACTCCGGGGACGCCGGGGCCAGGGACGCCGGGGCCAGGGACGCCGGGGCCAGGGACGCCGGGGCCAGGGGCGCCGCCTCCGAGGGCGCCGGCGGCGAGCCCTATTCGGTCACCGTCCGCTTCACCGGTCGCCGCATCGGCGCTCACAGCACGCCGAGGTCGGGGGACACGTTCAGCCAGGACGAAGTGATCGATGGGATCGTGCCCGGGACCGGCCCGGTGTCGATCACGAGCTGGATCTACGGGGTGGAGCCGGGTGAGTGGATGGTCACGGGCCAGTTGATCAGGGATTCGCGCGGCTCGGCGCGGCCCGGTCCAGGTGCGCGATCAAGTGCCCCTGGCGGACAGCCGGTTCGTCCGGCCGCCTGGTCATGGCGTCGATGGACGATCGGCACCGGACCGGACAGTCCCATCAAGACACGCTGGGCACTGCTGGCCCCGATCGCCCGGCAGCCGGCGGTCCTGCCCGGCATCTATACGCTGCTGGCCATCCTGGGGATCACGTTCGCGCTCGTGGTCCAGGCCGCGATCCTGGGGCGCGGGGACATACCGGTCGGCCGGACCCTCACCGCGTCGGCGATCGCGATCGTGTTCGGGCTGATCGGGGCGAAACTCTGGTATGCGGTACTGCACCCGGACGAGTCGATCATCAAGGGCGGGTGGGCAGTCGACGGTTTCCTCATCGTTGTACCGGTCGTGGCCGCAGTCACGCTCCTGCTCTTCGACCTCCCCATCGGTGTCGTGCTCGATGCCAGCACGCCCGGGATCTTCTTTGCCGTGGTGATCGGACGCATCGGCTGCTTCTTCACCGGCTGCTGCGCCGGCCGCTGCACAGCGTCCCGCTGGGGAATCTGGTCATCGGACCGGCGGGTGGGCGCTCGGCGCATTCCCACCCAACTGCTGGAATCGGGTGCGGGCCTGGTCATCGGGGTCGTGACGCTGCTGCTCGTCCTGGGTGGCGTGTCTCCGGTTCCGGGTGCCATCTTTGTGGCCGCGTTCGCCGCCTACGCGGTCGTCCGGCAGATCCTCCTCCGGCTGCGGGTTGAGCGACGGAAGTCCGCCCGGAGTGTGCCGCTCACTGGCGTCGCGGCCGCCATCGTGGTCATCGTCGTCCTGGTGATGGTGGTGCTCCAGGGAAGCCCGGCCGGCTGATCGCAGGCCGGCCCGCAGACCGCAGGATGCCGATCCCCATGCGCCGGTTGGATCCGGCGTCGCCCTCATCCTGCCCGAGGCGGGCGAGATCCGGCAGGCGGTCGCCTGCCGGATCGAACGGTGAGCGGGCCCTGGATCAGGTTTCGGAGATGCCCCGGAAGCGCTCGGCTCGCCACACCAGCAGGGCTCCCAGCACGGCGGTGACGGCCACGAAAGCGAAGATCAACCCGAATTCGAGCGGGGACCGATCACGAGCCGTCAGTGCGGCCTCGTTCGGCGGCGTCACGGTTGCTCCGCCCTCGGCGGCGGTCACCTTGACCTCCGAGACGAGGGTCTCGTCGCCGATGGCCTGGAGCTGATAGACACCCGACGGCAGGTGGGCCGGGATCAGGATCTCCTGGCTGAGCATCCCGTCCGCGTCGGTCGTCGCCGTCCCCAGGCTGATGGCTACGGTCTCGCCCTGGAGGACGAGGACACGCTCATCGTTCGGCTCGAGGCTGTTGCCGGCCAGCAGGACCGTCTGTCCGGCCGTCACCTCGGATGGCTCGACGGAGATACCGGCACCTGGATTGTCGGCCAGCACCGAAGCTGCCGACACCAGGACGATGGCGCCGCTGAGGAGCAGCGCAGAGGAAATTCGCCTACGCATCGGGAGAGTCACCTTTCCGTGCCGCGCCACCCAGGAGCGGCCCAATGAAGCCGGCCGAACCGGCGATGAGGAAGATCAGGCCGAGCCCCGTGAGCGCCCAGGCGCCGATCGAGCCCGCTGCGAGGGCCGGGGGGAGGCCCAGCTCGACCGCCGCGAAACCAACGGTCAGGAGCCCGACCCGGAAGAGCATCGCGATCATCCTGCTGCGTCCTGGACGTGTGACACGGGCGGGGTGAGGCCGCCGTACAACGCGAGGCCGATGAGGCCGACCGCAAGAATCGCGCCGGCCACGATGACCCACCGTCGTCGCCGCACGGAGCGCCAGGGACTGCGGTCGACGAACGGAAGGAGAACCAGCAACCCGACCAGGATCGTGGGGGCCACCAGGAGCGCCCTGAGTCCGAACCAGTCCTCGAGCGGGTAGAACGCCAGGAACATCCACCACGGCTTCGTGACTTCGATCGCGGGGTTCGGTCGCTCGCCGAGTGCTGGCCCGATGAGGAGCGCCAGGACCACCGAGCCGGCGAGAATGAGCAGGCCGAAGCCGGCCATCCGGATGAGGTGCGCCGCGAATGTCGAGCCGCCCTTCTCCGGCGCGGGTCCGGTGCCCTCGACCGCTGCGTCCGCGGCGGCGGGCAGGGACGAGATCCCGTGACGCTTCACGAGCAGGAAGTGGGCGATGAGGAGCAGTGTGCCGAGCGCTGGCAGGATGACGACATGCGCCATGTAGAGTCGCCCCACGATCGGCAGGACCGTCGTGAACTCGGGCGTGAACCAGAAGCCGAAACTCCCCAGCAGCCCGCCGATCTCGATGTTGTGCTGGAGCGCCTCGTAGCCTTCCTGGTCCCACTTGAGAATCGTGCCGGTGAAGATGAGTCCGAAGGTGACGCCGAGCAGCCCGACGCCGATCAGCCAGTTCGCCTCACGCGGTCGTTTGTACGCGCCGGTCACGAACACGCGTCCCATATGCAGGAGGACCGTCGCCATCACGAGGTTGGCCACCCAGAAATGGATGCCCCGGACGATGTCCCCAAACGCGGCGGTATTCATGATGTAGGCGATGCTCTCGCGGGCACCAGCCGGTGTCGGATTGTAGGACTGGGCGAGCAGGACGCCGGTCCCCGCGAGGATCAGGAACCCGAAGAAGGTGATCCCACCCAGGATGTAGCCGATGCCGTTGGCGTGGGTCGGAACCGGGTACGCGAGCCCACTCAGGCCAAGACGCTCATCGATGGCCTCCCAAGCCCGGCGCCAGCGCCCACCTTGCATCGCGGATGCACCGCTCGCCATCTGAATCTCCTTTTGCTCTCTGGGCCCCACGTCGCTCCTGTGGGCCTGAGACGAGCCCGCAACGCTGACGGTTTTCCATCCCAGTTGACGAGAGATACCTTATAGCAAGGTTAGAGCGGTCTGGGCGTCCGATGAGTTCTCGTCGAGGACAGGGGCGAAGCCGGGGCGAAGCCGGGGCGAAGCCGGGGCGAAGCCGCCTCCGGGTCCGGTTACGACATCGAAGGCCGAGTCGTCACGAGGGCGTCCGGGAGTTACAAGTCTCAGCCGGCCCTCACCGACGCTTCAGCCGCGTCGCCGAGCGTGATCCGATCCGGGAATACTCTCCGGGCCACACTCCGTGCGCAGCGGAAACCAGCGGGAGCACCTGAATTGACACCGAGGCGAGATCCGAATGCGCTCAATGGAGCGACGAGCGACGCACCGGACGACGCTTCGCCCGCGCCGATTGCGGCCTCGCCCGCGCCGATTGCGGCGTCGCCCGCGCCGGACGACGCTTCGCCCGCGCCGGACGACGCTTCGCCCGCGCCGGCTGGTTCCGTTCAGGTCCGGACACGCTGGGACGACTGTGACAGCAACGGCCACGTGAACAACGCCGCGTATGTCGCCCTGATGCGCGCCGCACATGATCGGGCCGGCATGCCCGTCGGCCGCCTGCGCGAACTCACCATCGCCAATCGCGAACCGCTCGGTCCAGAGGTGCTTGTGGACATCGGCGTTTCGGTGCTCGAGGCAGATGCGTCCCATCGGCGGATCGCCTACGCCCTGCGGGCACAGGGTCGCCTCGCGGCGCAGGTCGAGGCTGTGTGGCAGGACTCGGGTCCAACCCTCGAGGTGGAACTGCCGCGGATCGCTCGGGATGCCGGCGGCCGACCATTCCGGTTCTCCCAGGTCGTTCGCAGCCACGAGGTCGCTCCCGACGGAGCCGCTCGACCACAGGCGATCCTCCAGTGGCTCGAGCACGCCGTCTTTCGGGCGGCCGCGCGCGCCGGTTGGCCCGGCACGAGAATGGAGGCCGCGAACTTCCTCAGCCTCGTGGTCGGTCATGATCTCGTTCTGGAGGCGCCCGCTCGCGACGGTGACGAGCTTGTCGTCACCAGTCGGCTGATAGAGCTGCGCCGGGTATCCGGTACGTGGCACCATGAAATCCATCGAGCGGACGGGGCTTTGGTGGCCACCGACCGGGCACGCGGGGCGTTCCTCGACCGGGCCGGTCGGATCAGGTCCGCGCCGGCTGAGATGCTGGAGGAGTTGTTGGGCGGCGAGCCGGCCGACTGACGGGAGGACGATCACGGACGCTGTTCACCGCATCCTCGCCTATCTCGCCGTCGCCGGAGTGGTCGTCGGCATTGCCTGGTCGCTCGCGCTCGTGCGGTCGGGCCGCGGAGGCGGGGAGGCATTCGTTCGATTCCAGGCCGCCGTGGTCAGCCTTCTCGTCGTCGTGGCCGCGAGCGGTTTGGTCCTTCTTACGCTGGGGGCGCGTCCAAGCGAGGGCCTGCACCTGCTGTACGCATTGCTGGCGATCGGGCTGGTGCCCCTGGCCCGCTCGTTCCTGACGCGCACGAGCCATCGCGGTACCGATGTGCTCCTGCTGATCGCCTTCGTGGTGCTCGGCGGGGTCCTCTTCCGCCTCTTCACGACCGGCTGAACGCGGCTCGATGTCGGGCGCGCGGGCGAAGGTCCCACCGCCCCGCGGCGCCAGCGTCCGTCAGGACTGCGGACGCTGAACGAGCTGATAGCCCGATGCCTCCCAGGCGATCATCCCGCCCTCGAGCTCCCAGACGTTGGTGTAGCCCAGAGCGACCAGCGCCTTCGCCGCGATCGTGCTCATCCGGCCGCTTCGGCAGTAGACCAGGATCCTAGCGTTCTTGGCCGGCGGAAGGTCGCTGAGCTTGTTCGCCACCTGATCGTAGGGGATGAACCGATCGGTACCATCGATCTCACCCTCGTAGGGGATATGGACATTGACGAGGACGAAGTCCTTTGCCTTGAGCATGTTCGTCAGCCGCGCAGGCGAGACGCTTGTATAGCTCCCCCCGTCGACGACGACGGTCATCTCGCCGGAGGCCGTGGGATTCGAGCGCGCCGGCGCGGCGCTCGGGCCGGGCGTGACTGATCCGCCGGCGCATGAGCCGGCCGTGAGGGCGCCGACGAGGAGCACCGGGAAGGCCGTTCGCCCAGTCGATGCACGGCGGACTGGCCCGCGCCGACCGAGCGCTGGAACCGGTCGCATGACCGACGGACGATTGCGTGATCGGAGGAGCGAGTGCACGTTCATTGAGGGTGGCCTCTCTGGGCGGCGGTGTTCACGCTGATCGTGTCGGCGACAAGGCGCTGCCGACCGCGTCCCCGATCGGGTTCGCGACCGTCGCGCCGATGATAGCCCAGGGCATCTGAAGGCCGGCGAAGCGAACAAGCATCGGCAGGCACTGAGCACCGGCAGGCAATGAGCGGTCAGGTGCCGGTTTTGGAGAAGCATCAAGGTCGGCCGCCAGAACCTCGACCGGGCGCTCACGCGGGCGCGCGTCAGAATGAGGGAGAGCCGCCCTTCGCATGAAGAGCGGCTCTCCGGTCCCGCCGTTTCGTCGTGCTCAGGCTGGACCGTCGACGGGACGGGACGGCCTTGCTTGGCTCACCTGGCTGGTGAGGACACGCAGATCAAGTGGCTCGGCTGACGGTCTCGGACCCGACGTTCCTGGCCACGAGCCAGACGATTGCGCCGCCGACGAGCCCGCCAATAAGGGCCGGCACCAGCAGGAGTCCGCCTACGTCCGACCAGTTCTGCAGGTTGATCACTTCGCTCGCCACAAAGCCACCGACAATCGCGCCGATCCCGGTCACGACCCACTCGTACCCGAAGCGAGCGCCTTGAATAGCGTACTGGCCGATCAGGCCGAGGACGGCCCCGCCGACCACGAGCACGATGAAACCCGAGACATCCATGACGACGAACCTCCTTTGCGTGGGCAGGGGTCGCGCGTCGATTCGGCTCCTGCAGACTCCGGGCACCCTGTGGGTGCTTCGACCGGATGGACACACCTTCGTCGGGTCGGATGAAACCGCCATGAACCGCGGCTGAATCGCAGTTGAGAAGTTGGACCGTCTGTTCAGCGGGGTCGCGGACCAACCCGCTGCGGAGGCGTCCGGGCGGGTCACGACTTGCCATCGCGCGGCGAGCCCGACACGGCCTTGAGCTCATGGAGCGCCGACCGCCGTGCAGGGTCTGCTGAGGCGCTGCCGGGGCGCCGGTCCCCGAACTTGGTTCCCCGTGGAAGATCGGGTAGCTGAGTCGCGCGCGGCGAGAGGCGCGAAGTCGGGCGCCTTGAGTGGCGCGAAGTCGGGCACTGAGCGCTCTGTCGCCCCCGACGCTGGCGGCGCTGGCCGCAGAGTCGGACTCGGCGGCGGGTGACGTGTCGGGCACGGTCGAATCGGTGAGCGACGACACCCTGACTGTCACCACGTCCGAGGGTTGGACGGTCGTAATCAGCCTGGGCGCCGAGACGACCTACCGGAGGGTGACCTCGGCCGCTGCCGGCGACGTTGAGGCGGGCCGAAGGTCGGAGGCCAGCTCAGTTTGGGTGCCGCCCGGCAACCCCGGCAAGCGGAGCGACCTCGGCTCGGATTGGAGCAGCCGGCACCGTCACTGTCATCCCGTGACCGTTCGTGCGAGTTCGGCGCGCTATCGGAGCGAGTCGCCGTCCACCGCTCCCGCGGACGCCTCGACCCCGTGCGTGCGCTCCTCCTCGCGGAGGACCCGGCCGTAGCCGGCAAGGACGATCTCCTCGGTCCTCTCGAGGTGGCTGGTGAGGGCATCGGCCACCACTGCCGGATCACGCCGGAGCGCAGCCGCCAGGATCGACCGATGGTCGCGGATCACGTTTTCCGGAGAGTCGAAGACGAGCGTGCGCAGTCGCGCGTACCGCTCGGCGGACTGCCAGAGCATGCCGAGCAGGCGAGTTCGCCACGGGTCGAGACCAGGCTCCAGGACCGCGCGATGGAACGCTCCCTCATCCAAGATCGTGATGGCGCTGTTCATCGCGTTCTTCCCGGTCATCGTCGATACTGCCGCCGGGCTTGCGTCGGTTGACAAGGACGCCGTCGACCTGTTCCGGTCGTTCAGGGCAAGCCGCTGGAAGACGTTGACGATGCTCAAGCTGCCAGCCGCCCTGCCATACATCTTCGCGGGGCTCAAGACCGCGAGCGTCTTCAGCGTCGTCGGTGCGGTGATCGGGGAGTATCTCGGCGGCGGCCTGGGGCTCGGCGTCCTGATGCGACTGTCGTCCGAGCAGCTCCGGATGGACCAGCTGTTCGCCCTGATCTTCTACCTGAGCCTGCTCGGCCTGGCGCTCTTCGGCATCGTCGGCTGGGTCGAGCGGCGGATCGTGTTCTGGCACCGGCCGGACCCGACCGCCGTGATGTCCGCATAGTCGTTCGCAGCTGGGGATCCGATGAAGATCGCGCGCATCCAGACGAGTCGCGGGACCGGGTTTGCCGCCCGGGACGATCGGGGCGGGTGGGTTCCGCTCGAGGCGATGGGGATCGTCGCCGCCAGACGGCCCGAGTACCCGATGGTCTTTGCGAAGTTCCCCAGCTCGCTCAACGATCCCTACGGTCGGATCGTGATGGACGATCGCCTCACCGACAAGGGTGATTACGAATCCGAGCTGGCCGTGGTCATCGGCCGGCGCACGCGGGGCATCGCGGAGGACGAGGCGCTCAACTGCGTGTTCGCGTATTCGGTCGGCAATGACGTCTCCGCACGCGACTGGCAGCGGGCCGATGGCCAGTTCGACCGATCGAAGAGCTTCGATACCTTCTGCCCGATCGGTCCGTGGCTCACCACCGCCGACGAGATTCCGGATCCGCAGGCGCTGACCGTCCGGAGCTCGGTCAACGGCGAGGTGCGCCAGGATTCCTCGACGAGCGAGATGATATTCTCGGTCCGCCACCTCGTCTGGTACATCGCTCGGGGCATGACCCTGGAGCCGGGCGACGTGATCCTGACCGGGACGCCCCATGGCGTGGGCTTCGCCATGGACCCGCCGCGCTACCTCGTCCCGGGCGACGTGGTGGAGTGCGAGGTCGGATCGCTCGGCAGGATCCGAAACGAGGTCGTGGCGCCGAGTCGCACCTGACCGACCCCTCGGCGCTGCCGGGCCAAGCGCCGCCCACGGCCATCGCGCGAGGCAGAGGCTGTCCTCGGTATCGACGATCTGGGCCGTCGACAGCGGCACATCGCGCCGTCTCGGCCCGTCTCTGGGCACACCGAGAATCACCATGCCAGGAGGCAACCGTGGTCCAGGCGCCAGCGGCACGCAGCGAAACGATTGTGGCGACGGCGATGCTCCGGGCAGGGACGCTCACACTTCTGCTGGCGGCATGCGCCAGTCAGCCCGGCGGGGAGGCGTCGCCGACGCCGGTGCCGGAGGGAACGACGCCCGCCTCTTCGACGCCGGTGCCGGCGTCCACGATCCCAGCCGGCGCGCCGTCGCCGCCCGCACCGAGCTCGACCCAGTCCGACGCGCTCTCGGATCCGGTCGGCCCGTTACGCCCCGGCGATGGTCCGCCCGACTTGTTCCTCTCCGTCGACGGAGCATCGCCCGTGGTCGGTCTGCCCGGCGGGGGCTGCTGGGCCTCGTCCACGGAGGTGGGCTGCGCGGACACCGGCTGGCTGGTCCCCGAGACGCCGATCGAGGCCACGCGCGGAGCCCGGATGTGGGTCGAGGTGGGAGCCCCGTACGCGCTCACGGGCTGGTCCGTTGTGGCCCAGGCTGCCGACGCTCCGATCGACAGCGGAAAGGCGCTGGAACTCGGGAATCGCCAGCCCGGGCCGGCGGTGCCTCCGACTCCGATCGTCCTGGCATCCCTGCCGGCGGGCGACTGGGTCGTCTCCGCGTCAGTCTGGTTCCTGCGGGGCGGCGACGTCTCGTTCTACTGGCGAGTCCGGCTTCGATAGGAAGCGTCCGGCGTCCCAGCCGATCGTGTCCCAGCGCTCCATGGAGATCGCACCAGCGGCGGTCGCCACGTCCGGAGCGAAGGGGGCCTGTACGGACGGCGACCATGCCGACCCTGGAAGGTGCGTACCTCAAGCGGCGGCGGGTTGGAGGGTGGTCGCGGAGAAGGCCGCCGACCTCATCGCCGGGAACACGCCGCTCCCGGCCGAAGCCCGTCCCTTCTACCGGCATCGGGCCGGGATGCCGCTGTTCGAGGAGGCGCGGCCGGCCGTGGATGGGCGCAGACCGGCCAGCCCGGATCGACCTGATCCCGGTCAGCCCTCGACGCGGAGGGTCCGCTCCACGCCGCGCTCGCTGAGATCGACGAGATAGCCGCGCAGCACGCCCATCGACGACTCCGACCCGGCGTTCACACAGACGGTGTCCCCGATCTTTCGCTCGCCCCCGGATTCATGGATGTGGCCATGGACGCCCAGCACCGGCCGGAACGTCTCGATCGCCTTGCGCACGCCGGTCGAGCCCACAGGACCTCGAAGGAGATCGCCGGCCGAGACCGTCGGGCGGAGGTCCGGCGACAGGAGTGGTGCCGTATCGAGGCCCGAATCGTACGGCGGAACATGGGTCATGATGATCGTCCGTCGCGGATCGCGGACCCCCTTCAGGAGCCCGGACAGGCGGTCAAGGAACTCCTCCTCGGGCAGCTCGCGAGGCGTCGACCACGGGGTCGGCGACGACCAGCCCATGCTCACGAGCTGGTGCCACGGTGTGAGCTCGACGACCTGCTCATTCACGTTTCGGCAGTACGCGGACCCCTCGAGAATCGGGTCGATCTCGAAGTCGTCGTCGTTGCCCGGCATCAGGTAGACCGGCACGCCGGATCCCTCCAGGCGCTCCGCCGCGAGGGCCATCCACTCGCTGACGCGGTGGGTGATCTTCTCGCGAAACACGCGCTTGACGATGGCGGGGTCCGCCTCCATCGCGGCTCGCTCAGCTTCGGTCACGCGGACCGCGTAGTAGCCAAGGTCGGCGATCGAGCGCTCCAGCCCGAGGAGCTCCGCCTCATCCCTGGCGATGCGGCGCTGGCCCAGCACCGTCGCCGTCCAAACCTCGCCGCCATGGTCCCCCTGGACGACGGCGATCAGCGCCTTGCCGGTAAGGTCGCCGGCGATCACGGCCGCGTCCACCTTGTAGACGTTGGCCTTCATCGCGTTCAGGAACTTGCGCCAGGACCGCTCCGAGGCATGGATGTCGCTGCAGACGTAGAGACGAAACGGCTTCACCATCGGTTCGTTCGGGCTCCTTCGTGATTTCGCTGACAGTTCAGCCGGCGGCGCGGATGGGCGGCCAGCGGTCGGCCCACGGTCGGGCCGCCTCGAGCTGGCTCGCGAGCCGGAACAGCGTCGCCTCGTCGGCGAAGCGCCCGAAGATCAGGCTGCCAACCGGCAGACCGTCGTCGGTCCAGTCGAGCGGCAGGGAGATTGCCGGCTGCCCGGTCACATTGGCGATCGGATTCCAGGGGTTGAAGCCGCAGTCGACGCGCCACCACTCCGCGGCACCGCCATGCGATTGACTGAGGACCCCCAGCGGGAGCGGCGGCTTTGCCAGCGTCGGCGTGACCCAGGCGTCATAGCGCTCGAAGAACGATGCGATCGCCCGACTGGCGGACGCGAGCTCGTCCGTGGCCGCCACGAGGTCGGCACCGTCGTAGCGGGCCGCATACTCGATCAGCTCCCAGGTGGTGATTTCGAGCTCGTCGCGTTCCAGTGGCCGGCCGAGCCGGCGCGCCGCGTCCCGGGCCGCCACCTGGTTGGCCACGGCCCACACGCGGACGAGGGGCTCGATCAAGACCTCGCCGTCGAACGCAGGACGAGCCTCCTCCACGTCGTGGCCGAGGAGCTCCAGCAGCGTGGCAGTGTCGCGCGCTGCCGCGGCGCACGCTGCGTCGACCGGGGCGTCGATCGGCGGCTGGGCCGTCCAGGCGATCCGGAGCCGACCGGGATCGCGCCCAACCTCCGCGAGGAACGGCCGTTCGGGTCTGGGCAACAGGGACGGGTCCCCGGGCACCGGTCCCGAGGTCGCGTCGAGGATGGCGGCGCTGTCGCGAACGGATCGGGTGACGGCATGCTCGACCGCCAACCCGCCCATCGCGTCGCCCGCCGGTGCCCAGGAGTTGCGGCCGCGGGTGGGCTTCAGCCCGACGAGGCCGCAACAGGACGCCGGGATCCGGATGGAGCCCGCACCGTCGTTCGCATGCGCAACCGCGACCATCCCGGAGGCGACGGCCGCGGCCGAGCCGCCGGACGATCCGCCCGTCGTCCGGTCCGGGTTCCACGGATTGCGGGTCGACCCGAAGAGTTCCGGCTCGGTGGTGGAGTGATTTCCGAACTCGGGAGTGTTTGCCTTGCCGACCGCGATCAGGCCGGCCCGTCGATGGCGCGCCGCGAGCTCCGTATCAAACTCAGAGACGTGGTCGCGGAGGGCTCGCGAGCCAGACGTCTGGCGCGTACCGGCCAGCGTCGCCCCAAGATCCTTGAGCAGGTACGGGACGCTGGCAAGAGGGCCGCCCGGTTGGGGCTCCCGCGCAGCCTCGCGCGCCCTGTCGAAGAGCGTCGTGACGACGGCATTGAGGCGCGGGTTGAGCGCCTCGATCCGGTCGATCGCGGCCTCGACGAGCTCGAGGGCGGTGACCTCCCGGCGCTGGACGAGCTCAGCCTGGGCGATCGCGTCCAGCCGGGAAAGCTCGATCATTCTCGTCCGACCTCGAGAGCGGCATCCTCGTGGACCGGCTCGCCTTCGAGAAGGGTGAGGAGCACCCGCCCGTCGCGGATCCGGCCGGCCCCGCGGTCGAAGATGTCGCGATCCAGGACGACGAGGTCGGCCAGCTTGCCGACCTCGATCGAACCGCTGACGTCGTCGAGATGGTTGACATACGCCGACCCGATCGTGAAGGCGGCGAAGGCGTCGATCGGAGCGAGAGCCTCGCCCGGCAGGAACGGCTTCGCTCGAACGTCCTCAACGGATTCGCGCGTCGCTGCGACGTCGACTTCGGCGAGCACGTTGGGCGTGCTTACCGTCCAGTCGCTGCCGCCGGCCAGCAGCGCTCCGGCCCGATGGAGGCTCCCGAACGGATACTGGAGCCGCGCACGCTCCGGCGGCAGGAACGGCAGGGTGAGGTGGACCATCTGCGGGTCGTGGCAGGCCCAGAGCGGCTGGATGTTGGCCACGGCGCCGAGCGGCCGGAAGCGGGCGACGTCGGTCGGATCGACCACCTGGAGGTGGGCCAGGTGGTGGCGGCCGTCGGACGGCCCGTTTGTGATCTGTGCAGCCTCGACGGCGTCGAGTACCTCGCGGACCGCACGGTCGCCGAGGGCGTGGAAGTGAACCTGGAAGCCCAGCCCGTCGAGGCGGGCGACGTGGCGCTTGAGGGCCTCCGGCTCGACGAAACTCAGACCGCGGTTGTCGGTTGGTCGGCCGTCGTGGCCGAGGTACGGCTCGAGCATTGCCGCGGTGTGGTTCTCCGCCACGCCGTCCTGCATGATCTTGACGGTGGTCGCCCGGAGCCGGCCGATCGACCCGATCGCCCGCTGGTCGACGAGCTCATCGATCTGCTCACCGCCCCGCTCGCGATCCCACCACAGGCAGGCAATCACGCGCGCCGTCAGCCGGCCGCTCTCCGCCAGGCGACGGTAGGCTTCGAGGTCGACCCGCGTCACCCACGCATCCTGCCAGGCCGAGACGCCGAGCCGGTGGAGGTAGGCCTGGGCCAGCTCGAGACCGCGGACGCGGTCCTCCTCCGTAGGCGGCGGGACGAGTCGCTTGACGACCTCCATCGCGCCCTCGTGGAGGGTGCCGGTCGGCTCGCCACTGGCGTCTCGCTCGATTCTGCCGTGGGCCGGGTCGGGCGTCCCACGCTTGATCCCCGCGACCTCGAGCGCCCGACTGTTGACCCAGGCACCGTGACCGTCGCGGTTGATGAAGATGGCCGGTCGGTCGGGAACCGCTCGATCCAGGTCGATCCGACGATCCACTCCGCGTCCGGGTGCCGGTCGGCATAGGCCCGGATGACGCCGAGGTAGGCGTCGACGGTGCGCGCCACATCGTGGAGCGGGCATTGGATCAGGCCCACGCCGGCCATCGACGGATGGACGTGGGCGTCCTGGAAGGACGGCATGAGCGTCCGGCCGGCGAGCTGGATCCGGCGGGTCCGCGGCCCGACGAAGTCCGCCACCTCCCGGTCCGCTCCGACCGCCACGACCCGTCCGTCGCGGACCGCCACCGCCGTCGCGATCCTCCTGGCAGCGTCCATCGTGACGACGGATCCACCGACGAGAACGAGGTCGGCCGGGCCCTGTTCCCGGGGCATCAATGGGTCTCCTGGTTGTCCACGGAGAATCGCCGACGCCATTCTCCGAGTGATGGGATCGGTCAGTCGGGCGGCAGCATCCGGTACATCAGCTCGGTCTCGACGCCGGCCCGACGGTTCCGGATCGCCTGGTACACGTACCATATGACGCCCACCAGGGCGACGACACCGACGAACGAAACGCCGGTGGCGTTCAAGTAGTCAAAGGCACTCTGCTCCCCGCCGGTCACGACCGACAGGATCGGCGAGATTGCTGCGAACCAGTACAGGGTCAGCGTGAAGGCCAGCCAGGCGAGACCGAGCAGGGGCAGCCACCGCAGGAACGGGGCGTCCTTCACCAGGTCCGGCCGTGTGAAACGGGCAAGGAGGGCGTTCACCCCGGGCAGGATCCACGACAGTCCAGATGCGACGACCGTGAACCAGGCCGACGCGACGAGATTGAGCTTGCCGTCCAGGTTGGGGTCGGCGTTCGGGGCCAGGAAGCCAAGGCCGACCCACTTGAGGATCGAGAAGTTCGAGAAGAGCAGGAAGACGACGGCCAGGCCCAGGGCCGCGAAGATCGCGTTGGCAGGGGCGCGGAGCCGTTCCGATACCGC
The DNA here is from genome assembly GCA_016191425.1 of Chloroflexota bacterium. GTDB lineage: Bacteria > Chloroflexota > Limnocylindria > Limnocylindrales > CSP1-4 > UBA5189. The sequence continues at coordinate 1,936 of JACPOR010000030.1, read as the reverse complement.
CCCAAGCCACTCCGGCGCCTGCCGGTCGAGGCTCCACGCCAGCGCGATCCGGCTGATGAAGATGACGTACACCGGCATGAGCAGGAACGGGAACAGCGTGGACGCGGCCCCGACGACTGCCCAGATCGGCCACAGGTCCGGTCGGGCGATGGCCCCCACCACCTGGAAGTAGTTGCCCTGGCCAAGCGGGACCGACGGGTCGGAGATGTACCCCCAGTACGCGCCGGTCCAACCGATCTGCCCGTCGAGGCCGAGTTTGCGGGCGAGGAGGTCGGGGTAGATCGAGTTCATCAGGACCGCCAGCGCCAGCGCACCGACGACGGCGATCAGGACACCTCGCTTGACGTTCCCCCGAATCTCACCCGAGATGTAGGCCGAATACTGAAACCCGATGAACTGGAACAGCATGATGCTCGCCATGAACATGACCGGCCACGACGTCAGCGACTCCGGCGCAAAGGAGAACCCGCTGGTCAGCCCGGCGGCCTGCGCCGCCGTCGCGAGCTGGTCGACCGTCACGCCGTTGGCGTATTTGGGCAGGTTGGCGGCAAACGAGGTGGCGTCGAAGAAGAGCAGACCGAAGATTGCCATCAGCGCCCAGCCGACAACGCCCAGGACGGTCAGGTACGTGACGATCCTGTGGAATCGCTTTGTCGGCTGGAGGACGACAAGGGCCACGAACGCGACCACGATGAGACCGGCGATCAGGCCCGGCGCCCCCGTGATCGCGCCACTCGAGGCGTCGGTGAACCATGTGTTCGCATTGTTGAAGAAGTCACTACCGGTCCCGATCCCGATGATCCTCCCCTCCATCTGCAGGCCGCGGAGGGTGAGCACGGTCTCGAACTGGATGAGCGCGATCGAGGCGAAGGCGAGCAGCCAACTCTCCATCCAGCCGAGGAACGGCCCGATCCTGGGCACGATCCGGCTCGTGAAGACGTAGTCGCCGCCGGATCGGGGCATGACGCTGGTCAGTGACGCGAAGATGAGGGCGAGGAGCACACCCATCGCGCCGACGGCGAAGGCGACCCACGACCAGTTCGTCAGGCCGCCGACAACCACGACCGGGACGCCCGCGAGGACGACGATCGTGAATGCTCCGCCGAGCGTGCCGCCGATGAACGCCGCGGTGTTGAAGAACAGCGCGTTGACGACGCTGACCTCGCGGACCAGGCCCGAGGACTGGCGGGTGAAGAGGACCTTGCCGCTTCCGGCCACGGGCGAACCCTCCTTCACGACACGCGGCTCCATCGCCGCGCTCCCTCGCTCCGGAGGCGTGTGGTTCTCTGCACCTCGGCCCCTGGGCGTGGCGCCACTATACTACTCAGCCTATGTCGCCCGAGGCTGGATCTGCGCTTCCGGTCGATCCTCTGCCGGCTGATGCGGCCGAGTTCCACGCTGCGACTGGTGGCCGCCCGGCCCTCGCGCCCGAGTCACCCACTGTCGACGTGGCGTCCGGCCCGGCCCTCGCGCCCGAGTCACCCACTGCCGACGTGGGGTCCGGCCCGACCCTCGGCGACCCGCTCGCCGAGGCGACACGGATGATCGGGCTTGCGGAGACCTCCGGGCTCCAGGTTCGGCTTCTTGGTGGCCTCGCGTTTCACGCCCAGTGCCCGGACTGGACGGCTCGCGTCGAGCGCGAGCGGCGCGACATCGATCTCGCGACGCGGAGCCGCGACCGGAAGGCGCTCGGCCAGCTCATGGAGGCCTCCGGGTACGCTGCCGACCGCCAGTACAACGCCCTGTACGGCCACAAGCAGCTGTACTTCGTGGACAGGGCCCGCGGCCGACCGGTGGACGTGCTCGTCGACCGGATGGAGATGTGCCACACCTTCGAGTTCGCCGGCCGGCTGGATCTCGCCGGCCCGACCCTGCCCCTTGCCGAGTTGCTGCTGTCGAAACTCCAGATCGCGCGGATCAACCGCAAGGACATCCT
>JACPOR010000027.1:40218-64491 GCA_016191425.1 Chloroflexota bacterium | reverse complement strand
GTTGTAGTTGCCGAGCCATGCGCCTGGTGCGACGCCCGACATGTCATCGATCGAGACGCCGTTGACGACGGCCGTCTTGCCGGTCACGCCGGCGATCGTTCCCGAGACATGGCTACCGTGGTCGCCGACCTCCGGGAGCGGCTTCGCATCGAACCCGTTCTGGTTCTGCTTGTTGTTGAAGACCTTGGCGACGATGACCTTTGGGGTCGTGTAGTTGCAGTTCGTATCCGCCTGGCCGCTGCTGCTGTCGATGGCATCGCATTTCGGGAAGCCGGCCGGGTAGCTGAAGCCGGTCGGGTCGAAGAACGGGTGGGTCGAATCGATCCCCGAGTCGACGACACCGACCTTGACACCCGCTCCGGCGCCGGCACGACCGCCCGCCGCGGTCCAGGCGCCCGCAGCGTTGATGATCTTGTAGCTTTCGCTCATGTCCGGTCGGTACAGAGCGTTGTACTCGACCGTGAGCACATCGGCGTTCTGCGCAAGCTTGCCGATCGCGTTGCCGTTGAGCGACACGGCCACGCCGTTGAGGACCGTGAAGTACTCCGACGTGATCTTTGCGCTCGGCACATTGCGCTGGAGCCAGCGCTGGAACTCACTGTGTTGCAGCTTGAGATAGCCCAGGTACTTCTTCGCGGCTGCGCTGTTCGGGTTGACCTTTCCTCGGTCGGGACGCGTCTTTTCGTAGCCCTTGATCTTGCCGTCGTAGGTGGCAAGCGGATCCTGCTTGAAGACGACGATCGCTGAGTTCGTGTCGAGATCGGCAAGCGCCGCGAGCGCGTCGGTGCTGGCGGGCGGCGCATAGGCCGATGCCGCCAGGGCCGAGAACATCAGCGTGGCCGCCATGGCCAACGTCAGGGCGATTCGAACTTGACGCACGATGTCAAACCTCCAGAAGCGTGGGTCCTCACGGCACGGCATCCCGGCCGATCTGGTAGTGGCCCGAAAGTACTCCTGCGCGCCTTCGAGGGTCAACCGAATTCCCGCATGTTCAGGAAGCGTGGCAGGAATGTGGTGCCCATACGCACCGCGCCGGGCTGCCGATCAGGCCCGCAGCTTCTCGACCAGCTCCCGCACCGCTGCCGATGAGCGCTGGAACGCTGCCGATTCCTCGGGAGTCAGGGCGATCTCGATGATTCGTTCCATGCCGCCGCGACCGAGGACGACGGGCACGCCGACGAACAGGCCGTCGACCCCGTACTCGCCCTGGAGGAGGACCGCGCACGCGAGAACGCGCTTCCGATCCCGCAGGATCGAGTCCACCATTTCGTAGGTGGACGCCGCGGGTGCGTAGTACGCGGACCCTGCCTTGAGCAGAGCCACGATCTCGGCCCCACCGGAAGCGGTCCTGTCGACCAGCGCCTGGACGCGTTCCGGGGTCATGAGCTCGGTGATCGGAATCCCGGCAACAGTGGAATAGCGTGGCAGCGGGACCATGGTGTCGCCATGACCACCGAGCACGAACGCATGGGTGTCCTCGACGGACACGCCGAGCTCCATGGCGATGAAGGTCCGGAACCGCGCGGAGTCGAGGACCCCGGCCATGCCGATGACGCGCTCACGCGGGAAACCGGACGCGTCGATGGCAACGTGGCACATGGCGTCGAGCGGATTCGTCACGATCACCAGGATGCAGTCCGGCGAATGCTGCACGGCGGCCTGGACGACCGAGCGGACGATGCCCGCGTTCCTTGCCAGGAGGTCGTCCCGGCTCATGCCCGGCTGGCGGGCGAGCCCCGATGTCACCACGATGATGTCCGAACCTGCCGTGTCGGCGTAGTCGTTCGTGCCGGTGAGGGTCGAGTCATGGCCCATGACCGGAGCCGCCTCGGCGAGGTCGAGCGCCTTGCCCTGCGGCAGGCCCTCCACGATGTCGACGAGCACGACATCCGCGAGCCCCGCCTCGGCGATTCGCTGGGCGGTGGTGGCCCCGACGTTGCCGGCACCGATAACCGAAACCTTGTTTCGCCGCATCTCGTCTCCCTGCCTTGTGGGCGCCGGGCCCGGGCGCGCCCGTGACCGCCCTGCGTCAGCCCTCGCCCGGTGCCGAACGCCGGGCCGCCTTCGCGTCAGCGTCGGAGACGTCGACACGGGCCGGACCGGCTTCTCGGACGGCCTCGCTGACTCCGTCCGCATAGGTCGCGAAATTCTCGTGGAACATCGCGGCGATGCGCTTCGCGGCGATGTCATACGCGGCCGCGTCCGCCCACGTCTTCCGCGGGAACAGCACCTCGGTCGGAACGCCGGGAACCGATTCCGGGACGGCGAGCCGGAACACCGGATCCTCGATGGTCGGCACGTCGGCGAGTTCACCATTGATGGCCGCTCGAACCATGTTCCGGGTGTGATTGATGTTCATCCGCTTTCCCACGCCATAGGGGCCCCCGGTCCAACCGGTGTTGACGAGCCATACGGGGACGTCGAACTCCTCGAGGCGATCCATCAGCATATGGGCGTAGACGCCGGGGTGACGCGGCAGAAACGGAGCCCCGAAGCCGGCCGAGAAGGTGGCCGTCGGCTCCTTGACCCCGATCTCCGTGCCGGCGACCTTGGCCGTGTAGCCCGAGATGAAGTGGTAGGCAGCCTGCTCCCGGGTCAGGCGCGAGATCGGGGGCAGGACGCCGAAGGCATCGGCCGTCAGAAACACCACGGATCGTGGCCGGCTCGCGATCCCCGTCGGGTCTGCGTTGCCGATGAAGTTGAGCGGATAGGCGGCCCGCGTGTTCTCGGTGAACCGCTCGCTGTCCAGGTTCAGCTCGCGCGTGACGGGGTCGATGTCGACATTCTCGAGGATCGTCCCGAAGCGCCTGGTCGCCGCGAAGATGTCCGGTTCGTACATCGACGAGAGGCGGATGGTCTTGGCATAGCAGCCACCCTCGAAATTGAAGGTGTAGTCACTGCCCCAGCCATGCTCATCGTCGCCGATCAGGCTGCGCAGCGGATCCGCCGACAGGGTCGTCTTGCCGGTTCCCGAGAGACCGAAGAAGACGGCCGCGTCGCCGCTCTTGCCGACGTTGATCGACGAGTGCATCGGCAGCACGCCCTCATCGGGCATCAGGTAGTTCATGACCGTGAAGGCCGACTTCTTGATCTCGCCGGCATACATCGTGCCGACGATGATGACCTCCATCCGCTTGAGGTGGACGAGGATCGCGGTGCCCGAACGAGTGCCTTCCGTGGCCGGATCTGCCTGGAAGGATGGGACGTTGATGATCGTGAAGTTCGGCGAGAAGGTCGCCAGGTCCGCCTGCGCCGGCCGGCGGAAGAGGTTGCGGGCGAAGATGCTGGCCCACGCCGTCTCCGTGTAGACGCGGAGCGACCGGCGGTGCGCCGGGTGGGCACCGATGAACAGGTCCTGGCTGTACATGTCGCGCTCGGCGACGTATGCCATGAGCCGGGACCGGAGCCGGTCGTAGTGCTCCTCCGAGATGCGATGGTTGACGTCGCCCCACCAGACGTTTGCCTCGGACGACGGCTCGACGACGATGAACTTGTCCTTTGGCGACCGGCCGGTGTGCTTGCCGGTCCTGACCACGAGCGGCCCGTTGGCGGCCAGGACGCCCTCGTCTTCGCGCAGGGCAAGCTCGTACAGCTCAGCCGTGGAGAGATTGGTCCTGCCGGGGCGCGCGAGGCCTCGCGTCGAACCCTGGGCGACTGCGGTGGTCATCAGTCAGCGGTCCTCCTCGGCACAGACGGCGAGCGATGACGCCCGGCCCGTCAGGGCTTCGAATCGACCGGCCGCGCGTCGGGCGGACCGGTGGTCCGCGAGAGTCGGCTTCCGCAGTCGCAGATGTTGATCAGATGGTAGCACCCGGGTCACGCCCGAGTACCACGCGGGTCACGAGTGCGTTGCGGAGCGGTTGCGGTGGCGGTTGGAACGATTCGCGACCGCGGCGGCTCGTGTGCGGACCCGGACCGTCCTCAGGCCTCGTCAAGCGCACTCCGCAGGTCGGCGATCACGTCGGCGGCGCCTTCGATCCCGACCGAGAGCCGCACCAGGTCGTCGGGGACCTCGAGGATGGATCCAGCCACCGACAGATGAGTCATCTGGGCCGGGACCTCGATCAGCGATTCAACGCCGCCCAGCGACTCGGCCAGGGTGAAGATCCGGGTCGCATCGGCGACGGCGACGGCGCGTTCCGCGGACGTGCGTCCATGCCGACCGCCGGCGGCGGGCCGGAACGAGACCATCCCGGTCCCACCCGACATCTGGCGCATCGCCGCCTGGCGCTGGGGATGGGCATGCGGACCGTCCGCCAATCCGGGATGGCTGACCCAGGCCACGTCAGCGCGGCCGGCGAGGAACGTCGCCACCGCTCCGGCGTTCTCCACGTGACGGGCGACGCGGAGATGGAGGGTCCGCAGGCCTCGCAGCACGAGGAAGCAGTCGAAGGGCCCGGGCACGCCACCCATCGCGTTCTGGAGGAATCGCAGGCGTTCCGCGATCGCGGAGTCGCGCGTCACGGCAACGCCGAGCACGGTGTCGCTGTGACCGGCGAGATACTTGGTTCCGGAATGGAAGACAACGTCCGCGCCGTGATCCAGGGGCCGCTGGAGCGCCGGCGATGCGAACGTGTTATCGACCACCAGGAGCGGTCGGTCGGCGGCTGCGGCGAATCGCTCCCGGATCGTGCGGGCTGCGGCCGCGATGTCGATGACCTTCAGGAGCGGGTTCGTGGGTGTCTCGAACCAGACTAGGCGCGTCCGCTCGGTCATCGCCTCCCACAGCGCGTCCGGATCGCCCGCGAGATCGACATACCGGGCATCGACCCCGTTGACCCGACGAACACGCTCGAGATACCGGTACGTCCCGCCATAGACATCGTCACCGACGACGACCTCCGAGCCGGACGGGGCCAGCTCGGCAATGGCCGCCGTGGCGGCCGACCCCGAAGCGAAGGCGATCCCCTCCCCGCCCCCTTCGAGGGCGGCCACGGCGCGCTGGAGGCGATCCCGGGTCGGATTGACCGTGCGGGCGTAGTCGTAGCCGCCGCGCGGTCGATTGACGCCGTCCTGGGCGTAGGTACTCGTCTGGTAGATCGGCGGGGCGACCGCGCCGGTCAGCTCGTCCGGTTCCGCACCGGCGTGGACGGCCAGGGTGTCGAAGGCGAGGTCGGACGTGACGTCATCGGTGCGCATCCCGGGCATCATCGCACCGCGACCCGTGTCGATGCAGACCATCGGGCCGCCGGAGTTCGCGTTCCGCTACGCAGTCGGCAGGGCTGCTTCCCGGCTCGCCGGCCGCTGCCTTGCTCGCCGGCCGCTGCCTTGCTCGCCGGCCGCCGCCCGCTCCGCCAGCCGCCGCCTCGCCCACCGGCCGCCGGGACGGCCGATCCGTCGGGGCTGCCAATACTGCTACCATGCGGTCGCACGTTTTTGACCGATCGCCTGAGGTTCGAACACCATGTTTGCGCAACGTCTCCGAACCTGGAAGACCATCTTCAACACCGCCAACCTGCCCGCGGGCGTGGACACGCCGCCCGACGTGGTGAGCAAGTGGCTGGTCATCACGCGGGCCGCGGTCTTCTCGATGACCGTGACCTCCGGCCTGATCGGCGGCCTGCTGGCCATCGGCGCGGCCCGGCTGACCGGCGAGGTGACTGTCCAGTGGGGCCTGCTCGCCCTGGCGATCGCCGGGCTCGTCGTAGCCCATGCGGCCAACAACATGATCAACGACTTCTTCGATCTCGAGGGCGGCATCGACACAGACGACTACGTCCGGGCCCTCTATGCGCCACATCCCATCCTTTCCGGATGGGTCACGAAGCGGCAACTCGGTGCGGCAATCCTGCTGGCCAATGCCATCGACCTTGCGATCCTGCTGTTCCTCGTCACGCAGCGTGGACCGCTCGTCGTCGCCTTCGCCCTCGGCGGCCTGTTCGTATCCGTCTTCTACGTTGCGCCGCCGATCCGGCTCAAGCACATCGGTCTCGGTGAACCCGGCGTCTTCGTGGTATGGGGCCCGCTCATGGTCGTCGGGACGTTCTTCGTGGCAACCGGCGACATCCCGGGCTGGGCCTGGATCGCGTCACTCCCCTACGCGATCCTCGTCACCACCGTGCTCTTCGGGAAGCACATCGACAAGATCGATGCCGACACGAAGAAGGGCGTCCGAACGATGCCCGTGCTCCTCGGGGAGCGGCGCGCCCGCCTCGTCGCCCAGGTCCTCATGGTGGCTTTCTACCCGATCGTGCTTGGCGCGGTGCTGGCCGGCTGGATCGGGCCCTGGGTCGCGCTCGTGGTCCTCGGGATCCCGCGGCTGCGGACGACGCTCAAGACGTATTCGAGCCCACGGCCGGAGACCCCGCCGCAAAGCTACGTCGGTTGGCCGCTCTGGTTCGTGGGCGCCTCGTTCGTCCACACACGCCGCGCGGGCGGTCTGCTGGTCCTGGGTCTGCTCCTCAACGCCTTCCTGCCTGTCCGGCTACCTCTTCCCTGGATCTAGGGTGCTTCCCAGCTACGTCGTTGAGAGGGGCCTCCCGGGACTGATCGAGCTGGTGCATCAGACCCGGCTCATCCACGCTCGGCCGAGCGTCGGGATCGACGAGATGTCGGGGCCTGGCCACGCTCGCCCACCGCGATTCTGATGAACCAGGCGGTCAGGCCGATCACGGCGGTCGTCAATCGATCCGGGCAGGTGAACTGTGCGTGCCATCGGGATTCGTCAACAGCGCGTGCGCTACGCACAGCTAGACGCGGGCGGGCACGGGCCTACGACGATCACAGATTGAGCCGCGATCTGCGGGACTCACATCCGGCCCGCCACGACCGCTCCGACCTTCTTGGCCAATTCGGCGTCGCCCGACTGGACGCTGACGACAGAGAGGGCGGACCCCTTGAGCACGAGGAGGCCCGTGTTCTGGACGAACGCCGCCTTGTCGCCGATCCCGCCCACCTGGATGGATGACGGATCCGCCGCGAACGCGTCGTAGACGGCTGCAGACTGGGCCGTCGAATACGACCACGCGACCAGGGGATCCCCCGCGTCGCTTTCGACCGAGCATGTGTCGGGCGGCCCGACGAAGACGGTGGTCGTGACCGAGGGCACCGCGAAGATCCTCGCCAACTCGTCCGCAGTGGCGAGCTCGCAGACGCCGAGGGCCGTCCCGGCGCCGGGTGGCGGCTCGGTGGAAGCCGGAGTCGCGTTCGCGGGTGCCTCCGTTGCCGGGGCGGCCGAGGCTGCCTCCGTTGCCGGGGCGGACGTCACACCTCCTGAGTCAGGCGCCGAGTTCGTGGTTTCCACGCCCCCGCTACCGCCGCAGGCGGCCAGGACTCCCGCGACCGCCACGACGATCAACGCGAATCGGAGCCTCAGCGGACGCGGTCGTTCATGATCCGATGATGACGTAGCCAGTCCCATGCGCTTCAACAGGACCATCACCCGAACCCCACCCTTCTGAGAGCCAGGACACGCTCCCTGCCTGCTGACACCACCATCACCTGACCTTGAAGTTCACTCGGTGGAATGTGCCGTCCGCCAGGCCAGGGACGGCTGCCGGCACGATCGTCGCCCAACGGGACAGCACTGGATTCATGCGGTGCACCTCCGATGCGTCTGGCCCATAACGGGGTCGATGCCGATCGCCTCGACGACGCGTTCTGCTTCGATGCCGGCCTTTGCAACGACTCGCTCGACAGCCTCGGCACTGCCCGCCTCGAGGAGATGGAAGCCCATCTCATCGCCCGGGACGAGGTAGGACCGCACGTGGTGCACCTGGCCGTCGACGACGATGATCGCCTCGGCCGCGAGGCGAATCCCGTCAACATCGGCGGCGAAGCGCTCCTGGTCCCCCTGCGGCACGTACGTCTCGACGACGAAGCTGGCCATGCCACGACCCTACGGCGTGCGGAGACTGCTTGAAACAGAGGTTTCCCTACCCTTTCGAGGGCCGGAGCCGCTGGGCCCAACTCGTGATGCGCCAGGTTGTAGGTCGCTGGCCGAGCCGTGAGAACGGAGATCGGCCCTCGGCGGCAAGCTCGAGGGCCGAGGTCGTGGGCCTGGGTCGTGCTACGAGACGACAGGTCGGCCGCAGCTCCCACCGCTGACGTAGCCACTTGGAGTCGATTTGGAGCCGCTGATTTCCGGGTTTCGGCTCGTGGTCAGACGCCCGACCGCGGTGTACTGGTCGGTCGCAGTACCAGCGGTCAGAACGAAGGTGTGGGAGTAGGTACCGGATTTCCCGGACGAGGCGGGGCCGCTGCTATACGCGATTCCTTCGTCGAACGCGGTACCTGTCCGGCGAACCAGGCCGACTTCAGGGATCACCTTGCCCCCGAAGCCTTGCCACGTGATGGTCACGACGAACTCGCACGTCGTGGTGTTCACGCTGAGCGTCGTGATGGTTCCCTTGGGGTTTGGATTCGCCGCGCTCACACTTCCAGCGACAACGCTGGCCAGCAGCAGGGCGGAGATGGCGGCGCCCAGTAGACGTTTCATGAGCCGGTCCTCCTTGATGACATGGCACTCCTTCCCGGACGCGGTCGCGCCCTGTGCGGACGGGTCGGTCTCACCACGGGCGCGGAGCGAGCGGATGGCGACCGGATCGGGACGCCGTCGCGGTGGAACCTGGCAGTTCCGTGCCTCTTGCCGCAGATTGACCATTGCCCGACGGTAGGCAGCAGGCCTCAAGGCTGCAACAGAGGTATCCCTAGTCTTTGGACGTGCTTTCGGCGCGGCTGGAGAAGTGGGCCGCGAGTTCGGCGCGCGACCGGACGCCGACCTTCTGGTAGACGCGGGTGAGGGTCACCTCGACCGTCTTGACACTGACGAAGAGGGCGGCGGCGACCTCCTTGTTGGATCGACCCGCCGCGACGAACTCGGCGATCCGCGCTTCCCCTTCCGTCAGCTGATCGGCCTGACGGGGCCTTCGGCCGGAGATCCGCTGGAGTTCCCTGCCCGCCCGCTCGATCCACGGCGGCGTGTCGAGCTCCGTGAAGATCTCGAGTGCACGCTCCAGCATGTCGCGCGCCCGGGAGAACTCGCGCAGCCGACGGCACACGCTGCCGAGTGCCAGCAGGAGCCTGGCGCGATCGAGCGGCAGCACGCTCTCGTCGTCGAGTGGCTGCTCCAGTTCGATCTGCGCCCCACGGAGATCGCCCCGGGCGGCGAGGAGCGAGGCGCGGGCCCGGCGGAGGATCGAGGCGGACCACGGCGGCGGATCGCCGTGCACCGTGGCCTCGAACGTGGCGAGTGCCTCCTGCGCCTGGGGGATGTTCCCGGTCGCGGCCGCGACCTCGACCTCGTTGAGGAAGGCACGGAGCACCGTCGCGTGAGCCAGCCCGATCTCAACCGCGAGGCGCCGGGCCTCGGCGTAGGCCCGGGCGGCCGCCGCGAACTCGCCGGAGCAGACTTCGATGACGCCGAGCACGACCTGGCAGCCGAACATGTGCGTCGCTTCGCCCGCCTTTGTCGCGCCGTCGATCGCCTCTGCAACCAGACTCCGAGCCGCGTCCAACTTTCCGAGATGGGCGTCGACATGGGCACGAAGCGATCGGGCCGGGATCCGCATCACGCCGGTCTGGTCGGCCAGGTCGAGCACGCTGTCGGCAAGCTCGGACGCCCGACCATAGTTCCCGGCCAGGAGCTCCGCGGATGCGAGACCGAATGCGGCCCACTGCTCCACGTTCGCGTCGCCCATGTTCACGGCTCGCTCGAGCACGGTCGCGTAATGGCGTCGCGCCCCCATCTCGTCACCGGAGTGGCGGGCGCACTCCGCGGCGACACCGGAGGGTGACCAATCTCCGAGCGACTCATCGAGTCCTGCCTCGAGCGCCAGGGCGCGCTCGATCACCTGCCGGTAGTCGCCTGATCCGCTGATCGACATCGTGAGCGCCTGCACCGCGAGCGCCCGGGCGAGGAAGGCGGGGCTGGCGGACTGCTCGGCAGCCATCACCGCAGCGGCTGCCCGGGTGACCCCATCCTGGACCGATTCCGTGTAGAAGGCCGTGATCGCTAGGCTGCACTGGATCTGGGACACGAGGCCCGGGTCCATCGTCTCGGCGAGCGCCTCCCGCCAGATTGCCGTTGCCTCCTGCCACCGGCCGCCCTCGTCCAGGATGATCCCGAGGCGCCACGTCGCCTCGCTTCGCTGATCACCCGTCGGTAGCTCCGCCCGAAGCGAGGTCAGGATGCCCTCGGCGCGTCCGGGGTCTCCCGCCTCGAACCAGGCCTCGGCCGCAGCGAGCCGCCGACCGGCGTCATCGTGTGGCTGCCCCGGGGGAGTAACGCGTGCGGCTGCCTCGAACAGGGCGGCACTGGCGGCGCGCGCCCCACGGCGTCGGATCCCGCGAGCTGCCCGTTCCAACGTGTCCGCCACCTCGGCGTTCGGTACCTGCGTTGCCTGTGCCAGGTGAGCAGCACGCACCTCCTCAGAGGCGGTAGCGCCTGCCAGCCTCCGATGCAGCTCGCTTCGCGTCGTGTCCGGAACGCTCGCCTCGGCCGCCGAAACGACGAGGGGGTGGGTGAAACTGACGCGCCCGCGCGCGATGGTCAGCAGGTCGGCGTCGATCGATGGCTGGAGGTCTTGTCGCAGATTCGGGCCGTAGGCGGCCGAGAGCGCCTCGATGTCAGTGTCCGTGGCGATCGCCGCGAACGCCAGTGCAAGGTGTGCCGTCTCCGGAAGAGATGCCACGCGGTTCGCGAGCAGCATCAGCAGCGCGTCGGGAGCGTCCGCGCGGCCAGACTCGATCGCGCGGGCGAGCTCGAGGGCGTGCAGGGGATTGCCTTCCGACACGGCGTGGATCCTGAGCAGCTGCGGACGAGTGAGCGAGTAACCGAGCTGGGTCCGGATCATCCGGTGGATGGCTCCGAGCGGCAGCGGGCCGACGAAGATTCGCTCGAGGTCGACGCCGGCTCCACCTGCCAGCGCGGTCTGGTGATCGAGCGCTTCGCCGTCGCGTAGCGCAAACAGGAGTACGACGGACTCGCGCCGCAGGCGTCGGATCGCGTAGGAGAGCATCAGCGTCGACGACGGGTCAAGCCATTGGATGTCGTCCACCGCGAGCACAATTGGCGAACGGCTCGCGAGCACGGACAGCGCTCCGTGCAGGCCAAATGCGACGGCCTGCTCATCGGACGGCGAGGCATCGCTGCTCGCGATCGCCAGGGCCGTCTCGAGTGCCCTGGCCTGCGGCGGCGCAATCTTTGGGAGCACCTCGTCGAGCGCCGGGCCGATCAGGTCGGCGAGGCCGGCGAACGTGAGCCGTGACTCATTGCGTGACAGGGCGCATTCGAGGACTCGGTAGCCCAGCTCATGGGACCGCCGGACCGCCTCTCGCCAAAGGGCGGTCTTGCCGATGCCCTCGCGCCCATGGAGCAGAATCCCGGCCGGGAACGCATCGCGGAAGGCGAGCACGGCGCCGATTCGCTCGAGTTCCGCATGACGTCCGATGAGGGGCTGTGTGCCCATTCAAGGGATGGTGTCGTTACCGGACGCCCGTTGTCAACGGCCTGTGACCGTTTCGTACCGATTCCGGTGCCTCGCTTGAACGCTCCCGATTCGACGGTCGCTGCGCTTACCCGGCTACGTCCGCTCGGTCATCGACGGTTCGATCTGACCCGACACCCGAAGCCTCCGCCGTGACTCCGCGCGTCCGCAGTGTCCGACTTCCAGACACAGCGTGCAGAGGTCGTCAGCGGGTTGTCGGGGTGGCTACCTGCAACCCGCGGTCATGCGACCGACCCAGGGCCCGGGCACCTCGCCCGACCGCTAGCAGCCCAACGTGACCCCATTGACATCAGCCGTGTGGAAGAACCCACCTGGCAGGCCGGTTGCGGTGAAGTAACCGAGCACGAAGGTCTTGGTCGGGCCCGTCGCGCTCGAGTCGAGCCGAACCTCGACCCAGGCACCGCCTGAGCCGGTGGGCCAAGTCAGTGCCAGGCGAGCGGTCACCATCTGGATCGCGGCCGAGGCACAGCTCGTGGACGAGAAGCTCGCGTCGGTGAAGCTGTATGGGTCCGGCGAGCTGTAGCTGGCCACCCACGTTCCGGTGCCAAGGGTGCTGGTGCCGTCGCTTGCGGAGAATGTTCCGCTCCCGGTGATCGTGACGGTCGAGTAGTCGCAGCCGGCGGTGCCGAGCTGACACGTCGGCGTGAAGGTCATCGTTCCCGACAACGTGTAGGTGGTCGCCGAGAGGTAGGTAATCGGATTCAGGGACGCCGCTCGGATCGTCACGCTGTCGAGGACGATGCAGCCGGTCGTCGCCGTTGCGGTGCAGGCCGCCCCGATGCCCGTGATCTGGCCGCCTCGCGCCGCGTAGGACGTGCACTCGCCCGCGTTCTTGAATCCGGTTCCGTCCGACCGTGTCAGCGTCAGGTAGCCGGCCTGCTGGCAGGCATGCGCAGCGTCGGTATTGCCCGCCTTCACGGACAGCGGCGCGGATACCGACCAGGCCAATACCGAAACGAGCCCCAGACAGGCGATGAGAGCGAAGCGGCGCATGGTTCCCACCTTCCGTGACGCTGAGGGCGAGGCGGGGCCAATTCGCCTCCGCCTTGTGGCACCGTTCAGAGCGTGGCTGGGGCGATTCGCTGGAAACCGCGTGACCAGACCTCGATCAGAGCTTGGCGACCACGAGGGTGGAAGGAAACAGAGGATTCCCTAGTCTTTCGAGACACAGCCGACCTGGGCCGAGAGGAGCTCGGCGCGGGAGCGGACCCCGAGCTTCCCGGATCGAGGACGGCCATGACCCTGTACCACATGGGGTCTCGTTTGATCGCGCCCGGCACGGTCGTAGTCGACGGCGGTCAATCCGTCCGGATTTCGGGCCGCCTATCCTCGGTTGTGCGCGAGGTACTCGAGCAGGTCGAGCTTCGTCAGAACGCCGGCTGGCCGACCGTCGGAAACCGCGAGAACGGCCGACGCCCCGCTGGCGAGGAGCTTGAACGCGTCATCGAGCGTTGCGCCGACCCCGATCGTCGGGAGCGGCGGGTCCATGACCTCACCGATCGTGCGCTCCATTACCGAGGGATCGCGGTAGGCGCGATCGAGTAGACCTTTCTCGCTGACGGCGCCGACGATGCCGCCAAGGGCCTCCCCCTCGGGATCCTGCGATACGGGCATCTGGCTGATCCCGAACTGCTGGAGGCGATCAATGGCGATCCCGGCGGGCTCGGTGGTCCGGGCGAGCACGAGATCCGGGATCCCGGCGCCAGGATGTCGCGCGACCAGGAGATCGCCGACGCGGGTGGTGGCGCCGGTCGTCGCCAGCAGCCCGTTGGCCCGCATCCATTCGTCGTTGTAGAGCTTGGACAGGTATGAGCGGCCGCCGTCGGGAAGGATCACGACCATCACCGCACGCTTCACGGCATCCGCGCCCGCGGCCATGACCCGGCGCGCCTCATCGAGGGCGGCGACGACCGCGGTCCCGCAGGACTCGCCGGCTAGGATCCCTTCCTCCCGGGTGATCCTCCGCGCCATGAGGAACGCGTCGCGGTCCGAGACACGGACCCAGCGATCCACCACGGATGGGTCGTGCGTACCCGGCAGGAAGTCCTCCCCCACCCCTTCGGTGAGGTACGGCCGGGCGATGTCCCCGGAGAGGACGCTCCCCTCGGGGTCAGCCCCGACGATCGTTATCGCCGGGTTCCGACCCTTCAGATGGCGCCCGATCCCCGAGATCGTTCCGCCCGTGCCGGCGCTGGCGATGAGGTGGGTGATCCGACCATCCGTCTGGTCCCAGAGCTCGGGGCCCGTCGTCCGCTCATGAGCATCCGGATTCTCCATGTTCCAGTACTGGTCCGGCTTGAACGCCCCGGGAATGTCCCGAGCCAGGCGGGCCGCCACGGAGTAATAGGACTCGGGCGACTCGGGCTCCACGTTCGTGGGGCAGAGCACCACCTCTGCACCGTAGGCGCGCAGGAGCGCCTGCTTCTCCGGCGACTGCTTGTCGGCCATCACGAAGATGCAGCGGTATCCCCTCAGGACGGCGGCGATGGCAAGGCCATGGCCTGTGTTCCCCGACGTCGGCTCCACGATGGTGCCGCCCGGCTTGAGGATTCCAGCCCGCTCGGCTGCCTCGATCATCGGCAGCCCGATCCGGTCCTTCACAGACCCACCCGGATTCATCGCCTCCAGCTTCGCGAGGATGAGCGGCTGGGCGTTCTCGGGGCCGAGATCGCGTGTCACGCGCGTCAGGCGGACGAGCGGCGTCCTGCCCACGAGATCGAGGATGGATTCCGCGTACTGCATACGCGAAGTGTAGGGCCGGCCTGCATCTGGCTCCGCGCCGCCGCGACGACGGGCACGCGCTTCCCTCGTCAGCCGGGCCGAAGGGCGTCGAGTTCGTCGTCCGGAGAATCGCTCTGTGGTTGGTCACGTTCCGGGATGGCATCCTCGGAACGTCGGTGGCGATACACGAGCACGAGGAAGGCACCCAGTCCGAACAGGATCGACATGAGTTGGGCGGTGGCGATACCCCCGACGAACCAGTTTCCGGTCCTCAGATTCTCGAGCAGGAACCGGACCGTCGAGTACCAGATGAAGAAGATGAGGATCAGGTCACCGGCACGAAGGGGATACGGGCGCCGCCGTGACAGCCAGATCAGCAGGGTGGCGCCCAGGAGTCCCGAAACGGACTCGTACAGGAACAACGGCTGGAAGGCCGTGGTTGCCTCCGGGTAGGTCGCACAGGGGTAGGCGGCGACGCGGCGGGCACAATCGACGGCGATGCCCCACGGGAGGTCGGTGGGCGGCCCGTACAGCTCCTGATTGAAGAAGTTTCCCCATCGCCCGATGGCCTGCATCGTGAAGAGCGCCGGGGCAACGACATCGGCCCAGACCCAGGGCGAGATCCGATGGTATCGGACGAGGCCGACGAACGCGATCAGCCCGCTGATCAGCCCGCCGTAGACGCCGAGTCCCGAATAGGGCGGCAACACGATCCTGAGGAGGTCGTCCTTGTACAACACCCACTGATCGATCACGTGGTAGAGACGCCCACCGATCAGTGCCGCGATCGCGATGACGATCAGGCCATTCCCGACCAGCTCCGGGTCCTGGCCGAACCGACGCGCCTGACGTACGAGGACCAGGTAGGAGACGAAGAGGCCCGCGGCATAGGCGATTCCATACCAGTAGACCGGGATTGGCCCGAGATGGAATGCGATCGGGTCAACCTGGAAGTCGATCATGGTGTCGGAGTGTACGTGCGTCGCCGCTCACCGTAGAATCGGGCCCATGCACCTGCCTCGAGCGGCCGCCTGGTGTATCTCGACGGTGCACGCCGCGAGCAGGACCTGGAGGAGCGGGAGCTACCCGCCGAAGCCGCCTGGATCGCGGAGCGGCTCCGAGGACGGGGTCGGAGCATCGACCCCGCAACCGTCGAGCGCGTCCTGCTCGAGCATCGGGTGTATCGCGCCGAGCCACCGCCCGATCGCCTGGACCTCGGCGACACGCCAGACGAGCCGGCCTTGCGCCGCGAGTCGGCCATGCCAGACGAGCCGGCCTTGCGCCGCGAGTCGGCCATGCCAGACGAGCCGGCCTTGCGCCGCGAGTCAGCCACGCCCGACGAGCCGGCCTTGCCCCGCGAGTCGGCCACGCCCGGTGGGGCGATCGACACCATCAGATCGGATCGTGCAGGCGACCGATGACCGCGAACGAACGCTCGCGGCTGGCTGTATGCACGGCGGCGGCTTTGGTGAACGCCGATCCACGCACGGTGCAGCTTCTCGGATCGGGCGACGAGCCCTGGTGCCACGCGAAGGTGCACCGACCCTGATCGAGCGCGGGCCGGCCAGGGTCCAGCGACGGCGAGGCAACGATCGCGCGACGGCCGGTCGTGATCGATGTGGTCAGTCAGAATCGGGTGCGGACCAGCGTGGCCATGCTCGAAAACTCGTCGTTCCGGTGCTCGACCAAGCGTGCCTGAGCCACATCTGATGAACCGGCTCGATCGGCCCCGAGGGAGTTACCGGACAGCAACCTGTCCGGGATCATGCCGGAGGTTGCCGTTCAGGAGCCGGCCTGATCGGCCGGCGCTCGAAGGCGGTCGAGAACGCCACGTCGGTCTCGGTCGTGAATACGTGTCGGGTTGTCTGGACGGCCCGGATGACGCGCTCGAGATCGTTCGTATCGCGAGCCCGGATCATGAGCAGGTAGTCCGCCTCTCCGGTGATGTGATGGCAGGCCTCGATCTCCGGGATTGCTGCGAAGTCGCCGGTCAGGTCCGTCGCCACCGTGCCGGGCGCCTGCGTCACCCAGGTGAAGGCGAGGATGGCCAGGCCAATCGCCTCCGCCGAGACCCGAACCGTGTACCCGGTGATGACGCCGCGTGCCTCCAGCTTCTTTACGCGCTCGTGGGCCGCGGGACCGCTGATCCCGACCGCGGCCCCGAGTTCTGCGTAGGGTCGTCGGCCATCTCTCTGGAGAAGCTCAAGCAGCGCGGCATCGATGCGATCCAGCGCGGTCCTTCCAGTCATGACCCCACTCTTATAAGCAGAACCACTTGCATGCCTAACGTCATTAGGCTATCATCCCCATATCAGGTCAATATCTGGTGTCGGGACCCGTCGCATCGGCAACGGGATCAAGCGGAGGACCGCAGATCCACCGGCACCCGGGCCACACAGGTACGTCATCATGCTTGCCACCTCCGGATTTGGGCTCCTCGCCCTGTTCTCGATCCTCAGTACGCTACTGGGCGGGGACCGCCGTCGGACGTCCGATCCAACCGAACTGTTTCGCTACGCCGGCCGCTTGTTCCGGTAATTCGATTGCGCCGCGTGGCGCACCACGATCAGGCACCGACGCGGCCCCTGGAGCTTCCAGGGGCCGTTCTTCATTGCCTCTCGATCTGTCTTCTGGTAATCGTTCATCTCTGGTCGATCGTTCGTTGCCGGTCGATCGTTTGTAGCGCGCCAATGTCGCTCGGACTGTCGACCGCGGCCTCGGCCACGCTCCCCGGCGATCTCGCCGCGTCAGGACCGGCCGGAGGATCCACGAACTCCGGGGCTGCTGCCCGCCACGCCGCACTGGCGTCGGCCTGGTCGGGGCCGAACGACACCGACCCCACCAGGGCGAGGCCGCCGAGGACGATGCCGATGCCGCCACCCAGGGCGAGTGGCCAGTGCCAGAGCAGGGTCAGGATGGATCCGGCTCCGAGCCCGACGCCGAGGGCAACGATGGTCGCACGGACGTCCGGCATGCCTCAGCCCACCGAGACGCCGATGGCCGTGCCCACCAGGTACGTCACGGCGGCGGCCGCGGCCCCGATGAGGACCTGACGAGCGCCGGAGAACAGAAGGCTGCGGCCGGTCAACAGGGAAACGCCGGCGCCAACCACGAACAGGGCAACGAGCGACGCGATCGCCGCCACGGCGAACGCACCTGAGCCCGACCCGAAGAGATACGGAACGACGGGAATGCCCGCGCCGATCGCGAAGGCGATGAAGGAGCCGAACGCGGCGCCCCAGGGCGAACCGAGTTCGTCAGGATCCAGACCGAGTTCCTCCCGGATCAGCGTATCGAGCGCGTGCGCCGGATCGGAGAACATCCGCCGGGCAATCGTCCGAGCCTCGTCCGGCGTGAGTCCCTTGGCCTGATAGACAGCGGCGAGCTCGGCCTCTTCCTCCTCGGGCATCGCTTCCAGCTCGGCTCGCTCCAGTGCGATCTGTCGCTCGAAGAGCTCGCGCTGCGATTGCATCGAGACGTATTCCCCCGCCGCCATGGAGAACGCCCCGCCCAGAAGCCCGGCGATGCCCGCCAGCAGGACGAAGTTCCCACCGCCGATGGCCGCGTTGGCTCCGGCGACTCCCATGACGAGGGCGAGGTTGGACACCAGTCCGTCAGAGACACCGAAGATCACGGCCCGAAGCGTTCCCGATCGGCTCGAACGGTGCCATCGCTCGCGAGACGCGATCTGACCGGGTTCGGAGACGTCGCGGGTGATTGCCGCATGCTCGCCGGCAGCGCCGGTCACAGTCGCCCGAATCTCGGACGAGACAGACCCCTCGCTCGACCCGGCCCGTGCGCCGTTGCGGGCCCCCGACAGGGACTTCCAGATCTCCGCATGCGCCCGCTCATCCGCGGCGATCGCCTCCACCTCGGGCGTCGACTGGGCCGCGTAGATCGCGACCTCGTCACCCTCGAGCGCCTGGACGAGATCTCGGACCGCGTGCGTACCGAAGATCCTGGCGATCGCGATGATGGCGCGGACGCGGAACCGCGGCCCGTTGGCCTCCGGGACGGCAGCGCCGCGTTCACGGAGGTGGTCGGCCCAGATCCCGGCATGCCGGCGCTCGTTGCCGGCGATGGTCCGAAACGCTTCGGCTCTTGTGGGATCAGGTTCCATCCGGGCGAGGGCGACATACAGATGGATGGCATCGCGCTCGAGCCTGAGGTTCTCGAGGCTGCGGCTGAGATCCAGATCGGTCACCTACCAAGCGTAGCCGGACGACGTGAAACGTGATCGAATGACGACGCATTCCGGCCAGTCGTCTCGCGCTACACTCCCGACGATGAACCGGCCCCTCCTCCCGCCGCTGCGATGGCTCTCCGCCGAGGACGTGATGGACGCCATGCCGCCGATCGATGAGCGGCTGGTCCTGGCCGAGCGGACCATGGTGGCACTGGCGACACCGGGCGGATCGGAGCTGCCACCCAAGATCGCGCTCCATCCCCGGCCTGAGGCCTCGTTCATCCACGCGATGCCGGCCATGCTCCACGGGGCCGACCTGTTCGGCGACCTCGTCGGCATGAAGTGGGTTGCCGGGTTCGCCACGAACACCGAGCTCGGCCTCCCGGGGATCAGTGCCCTCGTGATCCTGAACGATCCTGCGACCGGGATACCGATCGCCGTGATGGACGGCGGACCGATCACAGCCGAGCGAACAGCCGCCGTATCCGGCGTCGCCCTGCGGCATTTTGGTCCCGAGGTGATCGGACGGGCGGTCCGCGCGACCATCCTCGGGGCGGGTGTCCAGGGCCGCTCCCACCTGCCGGTCTTCGGGCACCTCCTGCCGGGCGTCGAACTCCACCTCTTCGACCCGGACCGACGACGTGTCGAGTCCCTGGCGGAGGCAGCGGGCTCCACATCCGGCGTGGGCTCGGTCGAAGTCCACGCTACCGCGCGGGACGCGATCGCTGGTTCGGATGTGGTGCTGACCGCGGCTTCGTTCGGGCCCGCCGCGGATCGCCAGTCGATGACCAACGCCTGGCTGTCGCGGGGCGCAACCGTGATCCCCATCGACTACGCCACGTACTGCGCCGCCGAGGTCGCCCGCGATGCGGCCCTCTTCCTCGTCGACCAGCGCGAGCAATTCCTCGCGAACCGCGACGTCGGCAATTTCGATGACTATCCGGATCCCCACGCGATGATCGGCGAGGCGATCCTGGCGAATACGCCGCGTCCGGAGGGCCGGGTCGTGATCACGGCCCTGGGCGTCGGCCTGACCGATGTGGTGTTTGCCGAAGCCATGCTGCGCACCGCTCAGGTCGCGGGTCTGGGCATCGAACTCCCCCGCTGACGGCCCCGGGCCGGCCTACTGGTTGACGGGAAGAGGTGCATCCGGGATCTCGATGAGCACGCGGCCGTTCTCGATGATGACGTCGTAGACCGCGAGCGGCAGTTCTGCCGGCGGGTCGAGGGCCTCACCGTCGGCCAGGTCGAAGCGGGACAGGTGCAGAGCGCAGGTGATGGTGCCGACGGGAACGCCGTCCTGACCCCTCGAGCCACCGCCGGTCAGGGACGTGTCGGCCGCGCGGCCGGTGGCCCACTTCGCGTCCAGAAGCTCGCGCAGGCGGTCTTGTGCGGCCTCGAGTGGCACGCGCGCCACGACCGGCTCGAGGAAGCCGAGGACGATGAACTTGCGGGCGTCGTCCGGATCGATGCCGCGCGACTCGAGGTAGAAGAGCTGGGACTGGTCGATGGGGCCGACCGATGATGCGTGCATGGCCCGGCGGCAGTCGGGCTGGTCGATCTCGAGCGACGGGATCGCGACCGCGCGCGACGCCTTGGACAGGTTCATCCCGAATTCGCCGAGGTAGGAATCCGTGCCGACGGCCGATTTCTCGATCGTGATCAAGCCCTTCATGTAGGAGCGGGCATGGTCCATCAGGGCGCCCTTCGACAGGAGGTTTCCGGTCGTGTCCCGACCGAGATGACGGGTGTAGCTGGTCAGGTCGAAGAACTGCTCATTCGTGCCGAAGACGATCTCCACCTGCTCGACGGAACCTCGATCGCCTTCGAGGCGGTTGTCCACTCGGGAACGAACGAGTCGTCCGCCCAGTTGGGCCATCGCCCAGTGGAGCGAGGCTCCTTCGCCGATCCGGGCGTAGCGATGTTGGAATGCGACCTGACGATCGCCGAAGTCCTGGATCGACGCAAACGAGAGGTGCGCATCCGTGCCGAGCACCACCTCCGTGGTCCCGTGGAAGAAGCCCTGGGGCACCGTTTCGCCCGCGGCGCGCTGCGGCTCGGTGCCCGACGGAACCTGTTCCTCGACGACGACCACCGAGGCGTGCGCACCGAGCCGAACGAGCGTCCGGGTGATCAGCGCGCGATCGGGCATGCCGCTCTGCCAGCGGATGAGAATCGGGCGGGCGACATGGACGCCGTCGGGTACGACGAGGCGAACGCCCTGGCTCCAGAACCCGCGGGCCAGCTGGGCAAGCTTGTCCTCGGCGGGGAGCGTCTCGCCACGTTCGAGGTCGTCACGGAGTCCGTGCGGGTCACGCGAAAGGGCCGCCCCGAACGTCTCGAGCGACACGCCAGCGGCAATTGCAGCGTCGGACAACGCAACTGCCACGACCAGGTCCTCGCGAACGTCGATGATCCCGTCGACGCCTTCGGGCAACGAGCCCGCCTCACCGTCGACCGATGATGCCGTCATGACCCACGGCTGGACGGTGTCCAGGACCGCCGCGCGGAGGTCCACGTAGGGCGTGTAGAGCTGATTCGTCTCGACGGGGAGCGCTGCGAATGCCGCAGCCGCCGAGGTCCGGTCGGCCAGCAGCCAGTCGGGCTCGCCGCGCTCAGACACCAGGCGCGCCACGAGGTCGGTTGTCGCGAAGGTGAATGGCAGGTCGGCCGGCGAACGGCGCGGGCCACGGGCCCGTTCGGTCCGGGGCTCAGAAGGTGAAGGAATCAATATGTCCGCTCGGCGCTGCACGCGCGTATGATCGGCGGGCTCGAAGGAGTCTTGAGCATCTAGTGATTTGGCCCTTGTTTACATAGGCCGGAGCATCTAGTGATCGGGGCCCCTTCGGGCGTTACCTTTTCCGGGTGGGCTTCTTCCGGGTGGGCTGTGGCCGTCACCCGAGCGAGCCCTCCATCTCGAGCTTCACAAGACGGTTGAACTCGATGGCGTATTCCATCGGGAGTTCCTTCGTGAAGACCTCGAGGAACCCCTGGATGACCAGGTTCTGGGCCTCGTTCTCGGTGAGACCGCGGCTCATGAGATAGAAGATCTGGTCTGCGCTGATCTTGCCGACGGTGGCCTCATGGGTCATCGTCGTGTCGTCTTCCTGGATGTCGATGTACGGGTACGTGTCGCTCCGACTCTCGTCATCCAGCATGAGCGCATCGCAGCGAACGCTGGCAACGACGCCGGTGGCTCCTGGCGCGACCTTGAGATGGCCGCGGTACGTGGCCCTCCCGCCATCCTTCGAGACCGACTTGGAGACGATCCGCGACGTCGTGTTCGGGGCGAGGTGGATTGCCTTCGCGCCCGTGTCCTGGTGCTGGCCCCGGCCGGCCACGGCGACAGAGATGATGTCGGCGCTGGAACCCTCCCCGCGGAGGTAGATACTCGGGAATTTGACGGTCTTGCGGGAGCCCGTATTCGCGTCGATCCACTCGACCTTGGCGCCGGCGTGCGCGTGGGCCCGCTTCGTCACGAGGTTGTAGACGTCGTTCGACCAGTTCTGGATGGTCGTGTAGCGGACCTTCGAGCCGGGCAGCGCGATGACCTCGACGACGGCGACGTGGAGCGAATCGGTCGCATAGATCGGGGCCGTACAGTTGTGGACGGCAAAGCCTCGAGCGAGGTAGGCGTTCGGGGCGCTGGCCATCTCGAGGTTGTAGACCCAGCCCTCGTGCGACCGGCGCTCGATCTTGCGGATCGGCACCCAGAAGCAATTGCGCGACGCGTCGAACCAGACCTGGTTGACGGTCCGCCCTTCCTCGTAGTGGAGGTTGTACTGCTGGCGGTGCGTGACCCGCCGACCGTCTGCCATGGCCTCGGAGAAACCGGGCCGAACCTGGACGCCCGCGTAGACCCCCATCCGCGCGAGGATCTCCTGGAGCTGGAACACGAGCGTCCGCGAGACGGTCGACGCGCGGACCAGCGTCCGGCCGTTCGACCGCGTGTGGCGGCTGCCGTCGCCGCGGAGGTATGTCTCGACCAGGAGCGCCTGCCGCTCCGGCGCCAGCTCCATGATCGACGAGTGGAGGCGCTTGTCGGCCGAGAAGCGACCTGCGAACAGGTGGCACAGCTCCATGAGTTCGCGCGAGTAGACGTAGACGCGGGCCTCGTGTTTGGCCGGCACCTCGTAGATCGCCGCCGGCTTGCCTGACAGCGCGGCGACGAGCTCGCGGGCATCGTCGACCTCTTCGCGCTCGTCGATGTGGAACGAGAGGCTCACCGTCGGGACGCCGCTGACGCCGTTCTCGAACGCACTCCCCGCCGCGACGTAGTACCCAAGGAAGCGGAGCAGGTTATCCGAGAGCTCGGGGTGATCCCGAGTCGTCGAAGCGACGGGGAAGCAGATGAGGTCGCCCTCGTTGAGCTCGCCGGACGGGAGCCACTCCGGCTCGGTCGCCGGGATCTTCGTGGCGTCGACATCCCAGCGCCGGAGTGGTCGCGTCCGGCGCCGCGAGCGCGCCACGCGCTCGCGGCGGATCGTCCAGACCGGGTGCTCGGGCGTAAGCTCGAACGCGTTGCCGACCGAGACCGGGACGATCTTCAGCATCTCGCCGGTGTAGTTCCGGCGGCGCGAGGAAACGACGGTCGAGAGGTCGCCGTCGCTGTTCATCGCGAGCGTGCCGGGAGCCACAGACTCGACTGGGACCATCTCGTCGCCGAGACTCACGAGCTCCCCAGCCGGCAAACAGCCTTCAATATAATGAACGCTGGCACCCTCATCGACGACGATCAGCGTCCGCTCGAACTGGCCCGTGTTCTCGCCGTTGATCCGGAAGTAGGCCTGCAGCGGGAGCGGGACTTCGACGCCCTTCGGGACATACACGAACGACCCGCCGGACCAGACTGCACCGTTGAGCGCCGAGAACTTGTTGTCCTCGTGCGGTACGACGGTGCCGTAGTACTTGCGGAAGATCTCCGGGTACTCGATCAGCCCCTGGTCGGTGCCCATGAACACGACACCGAGCTTGGAGAGCTCCTCCTTGACGGAGTGGTAGACGACTTCGCTGTCGTACTGGGCGCCGACGCCGGCCAGGAACTTCCGCTCCGCCTCCGGGATGCCGAGTTTCTCGAAGGTCGCCTTGATCTTCTCGGGAACGTCGTCCCACGACTTCTCTTCGCGCTCGGACGGCTTTCGGTAGTAGACGATCTTGTCGAAGTCGATCTTGTCCAGACCATCCGTCCAGACCGGCATCGGTCGCTTCAGAAAGTGATCGTAGGCACGGAGGCGTGACTGGAGCATCCACTCGGGCTCGTTCTTGAACCGGCTGATCTCCTCGACGGTGTCGCGCGTCAATCCGCGCTTCGTCTCCCGCAGGTAGACGATGTCGTCGTGAAACGCGTACTGGTCGCGTCGGTCGGCTACGAGCTCTCGAGTGGTGGTCATCAGGTCTCCGGCTGTCTCCGGGGGCTGCGGTTCGGATCGAACGGGCCGGTCCGTTGGGCATCGATTGTAATCCCGAGTCAGATTATCGGGATTAGCGCGCAAGGCGTCAATGAGCGCGTAACAGGTGTGTTGAGCGTGGAACAGGTGGCGCCAGCGTTCGGGCACCTGTGCGACGATGCCGGAATGTTCGACGCGTCGAGCCCGGTCTGGGAGTTCGGGGTTCCGCCGCTCGAGCTCGTCGTCCGCAGTCTGCTGGTCTACACGATCTTCCTGATCGCGCTGCGGGTGTCCGGCAAGCGCGAACTGGGCCAGTTCACGATCTTCGATCTGGCAGCCGTGCTTCTCGCGGCGAATGCCCTCCAACCCGCCATTACTGGATCGGACGCCTCGTTGTCCGGTGCCGCGGTGATTCTCGTGACGCTCTTTGGGGCCAACCGTCTCGTGGCCGTGGCACGCCGGAGGTTCGCCGTGGTGCGGCGGTTGCTGGATGTGCCGCCAACCACGATCGCAAGAGACGGTGCGTGGCTCC
>JACPOR010000027.1:0-40210 GCA_016191425.1 Chloroflexota bacterium | reverse complement strand
CGTGGCTCCGCCCGTCCCTGGAGCGCGAAGGCCTCGATGACGGCGATCTCGCAGCAGCCTTGCGGGAACACGGCCTGGAGAGCGTCGAAGAAGTCCAGCTGGCCGTTCTGGAACCTGACGGGGCGATCAGCGTCGTCCCGATCGAGGGGAATCGGGTCCGCCTCCACGCGCGCGTCCGGCGTTATCGCACCAGCGGACCCGGGGTCCGGTGACGCGGCGGGTCAGCGCCGGGATCCTGCTGCACCGGCGACGCGATGGCCAGATCGAAGTGCTGCTCGGGCATCCGGGAGGTCCATTCTTCTCGCGCCGGGACAAGGGCCACTGGACCATCCCGAAGGGCGAGCTGGGCGATGACGGAGAACTGCTGGCGGCTGCCGTTCGCGAGTTTGCCGAGGAGACGGGCCACGCCGTGAGTGCCGTGGCGGAAGATCCGGACGCGGCGCCGATCGACCTTGGCTTTGTGACCCAGGCAGGCGGCAAGCGCGTGTACTGCTGGGCTGTCGAGGGGGACCTCGATCCCGAGCGGGCGACGTCGAACACGTTCGAGATGACGTGGCCGCCGGGCAGCGGGGTCGTGCAATCGTTCTCCGAAATCGATCGCGTCGCGTGGTTCTCGATCCCGGAGGCGCGGTGCCGAACCAACCGATCGCAGTCTGAGTTCATCGATCGCCTCGCCCAGCTGCTGGCCACCGGCTGATACAACGGACGTCGTATTTGTGCCGGGCAGGCCGGGGCGTAGCCGGCCGTGCGTGGGCAGGCCGGGTCGGTAGACTCGCGGTGGCCGCTTGACATAGGAGCAACGGATGCCAGCCATCGAGATCTCGGCCGCCGTCGCGCGCCGATTCCTGGTCCTCCGCCACCTCCTCGCGCCGCCGAGATCACTACCGGCAGAGCCGGAGAGCGTGCTCCGCGTGGTGGATCGGGTGGGATCCCTGCAGTTCGATCCCCTGGAGATTGCCGGCCGCAACCACGATCTCGTGCTCCTGGCGCGGATCGACGGATACCGGCAGGACTGGACTGATCGTTGGCTCTACCGCGATCGCGCCCTCTATGAGACCTACAACAAGGCGCTCTCGATCGTCCCGACCGCCGAGTTGCCCTGGTACCGCCTCACCTGGGAACGCAGTCACGCGCGGCATGCCGGGACCACCTTCGATCTGCATGCCCCGCTGGTCGAGGAGCTGCTGGCGCGGATCCGCGACACCGGGCCGCTCCTGCCCAGGGAGGTAGGGCCGCGCAAGGCGATCGATTGGTACTGGCGACCCACGAACCAGGTCCGGGCGATCCTTGAGGCAATGGCCGAGGCCGGGATCATCGGAATCTCCCGCCGGGAAGGCAACCTCCGCGTCTATGACCTGGCCGAGCGCCTGTTCCCGGCCGAGCTCCTGGCGCAACGGCCTCCCGAGGCGGACCAGAGGCGCCATCGCCTCCTCTCGCGCTACCGCGCGGTCGGCCTGCTGGGAACCGGTGGGCAGAGCGAGATCTTCCTGGGAACCGCCCGAAACGGGGCCGAGCGAACCGGGGACCGCGAGGCGTTGACCGATGCGGGCGAGATCGTGCCCGTTCCGGTCGAGGGATTCAAGGGCGTCCGCTTCGTCGTGGCCGCGGAGCTCCCGATCCTCGAGCAGGCGGAACGGGAGGTTGCGGCCGGCACGCCTCCCGGCGGACAGGATCCCGGTGTCGCCTTCCTCGCACCGCTCGATCCCCTCTGCTGGGACCGGAACCTCCTGCGACGCGTCTTCGACTTCGACTATGTCTGGGAGGTCTACGTGCCTGCCGCCCGGCGGCGCTGGGGCTACTACGTCCTCCCCATCCTGTACGGCGACCGGCTGGTCGGCCGGATCGAGCCCCGGATCGAACGGCGGGCCGATACTCTCCGCGTCGCCGGCCTGTGGTGGGAGGATGGCTTCGATCCGCTCGAGGATGACCGATTCGCTCCGGCGTTCGCCGCGGCGATCGCCGCCCACCAGGCGTTCGGCGGCGTCGCCCGCGTGGCCTACCCGCGAGCTGCTCGACATCGCCCGTTCCTGACCGTCGCCCGTTCGCTTCGGCCCGGCTGAGGCGGTGCGGTCGCGGGCGTCCGCTCGCTTCGGCCCGGCTGAGGCGCCGCGGTCGCGGGACCCTCGACGTCGCGTGAAGTTCGTCCCGACGGCGAGACGCACCCTTCCGTGGGACGATGCGCCGCAGCCGAATCGATTCGCCAACGTCGCGGAGGTTCCGACATGGCAGAGACCCGACACGCAAGCGTCACCTGGAGAGGCGACCTGGTTTCCGGCGTCGGGACGATCGACTACGTCTCCAGCGGCGTCTTCTCGCGGATGCCGGTGTCGTGGGCGGCACGCACCGGACCGCACAACGGCAAGACGTCGCCTGAGGAACTGCTTGCCGCCGCCCACGCGAGCTGCTTCTCCATGGCCTTCTCGGCTCGGCTGGCCAAGAACGGGACCCCGGCCGCCAAGCTCGACGTTCGGGCCGAGGTCACATTCGACAACGCGAGCGGTGGCTGGAAGGTCACGACGAGCCGGATCACGGTGGTCGGCGACGTACCGGGCATCGATGCCGCCACGTTCGCCACGATCGCCGAGGATGCCAAGGAGAACTGCCCGATCTCCATCGCCATCAAGGGGAATGTGGAGCTGATCGTCGACGCCTCGCTCGTCTGATCCGCGCACAAGCCGGCGTATCCAACGACAGGATCGTGATCATTCCCTACTCTCTCCCCGTCGACCTGTCCTCCTCGTCGACTCGTCCGTCGGCGTCTGCGCACGCCGACACATTCCACGGAAGGGATCCTGATGTTCAGCCGCTGGGGTGCGTTCGTCTATCGACGGCGCCGGATCGTCCTCCTCGTCATGCTCATCGTCGCGGCGGGCGCGGCACCCCTGGCGGCAGGGACCTCGAGCCAGCTCTCCGCCGGAGGGTGGCTGGACAAGGATTCCGAATCGGCGACGGTCGCGAGGCGTCTCGAGTCTGAGTTCGGGGGTGGCCAGAGCGCCTTCCTCGCCCTCTTCCGCGCCGACGCCCCGGGCGCGGACGCCCGTGGACCCGACTTCCAGGCAGCGATCGCCACGACGCTCGCGAACGTCGCGCCTGACAGCCGCGTCAGCGCGCTCACCGGCTACGCCGAGACCCGAGATGACCGGTTCATCAGTGTTGCCGGCGACGCCGCGTACGTGGTCATCGGCCTGAACATGACCGACGATCAGTCTGTCGAAGCCGTCGACGGAATCCAGGCCCTGCTCGCTCCGCCTGCAGGCTACGAAGTCAGCCTGACCGGATTTGGCCCGATCCAGAAGGATTCCGCGGCCCTCTCCGAGAAGGACCTCGTGCGCGCCGAGACGGTGTCCCTGCCGATCGCCGCACTCGTCCTGATCCTCGTCTTCGCTTCAATCGTGGCCGCGGGCATGCCGCTCGTCGTGGCCGGGCTGGCGATACCGACCTCGCTCGCGATCATCAATCTCCTTGCCCGCCAGACCGAGATGAGCATCTACGTCCTGAACATCGCCACCATGCTCGGCCTCGCCCTGGCCATCGACTACTCGCTCTTCATCACCAGCCGGTTCCGGGAGGAGCTCGGCAAGGGTCGGAGCACCGAGCGCGCGGTCACCATTGCCGTCGGAACAGCCGGCAAGGCCGTCATGTTCTCCGGGATCGCCGTGGCCATCGGGCTCTCGGGGCTCCTGTGGTTCCAGGCCAGCGCACTCAGCTCCATCGGCCTGGCCGGTGCGGTGGTCGTGCTCTGCTCGGTGATGTTCTCCCTGACGTTTCTGCCGGCCCTCCTGTCGATCCTCGGGCCGCGCGTCAACGCGCTGTCGACGCGAGGCCTGCTGCGCCGGATCGGCGTGGGCGGCCGCGAGACCAAGTCGAGAGGATCCCGGTGGGAGCGCGTCGCCCATGCCGTCATGCGACGGCCATTCGCCGTCCTCATCCCCGTTCTCGCCGCCCTGTTCGTCGCGGGCTCCCCATTCTTCCGGCTGCAACAGGGCGTGCCCGACGCGAGCATCTTCCCGGCCGGGCTCCCGAGCCGGGATGCCTGGGTCGCCCTCATGGACGAGTTCCGTCCCGGTGAGACCTCGCCGATCACCATCCTCGTCGACACAAAGGCTCGAGCCACGGACGCCGCAACGATCCAGTCGGTCATGGACTACTCCACGGCCATCGCCGGCGTCGAGGGCATCGACCGGGTCGAGGGCCCGTTCGCGCTCACGGATCCGAGTACCGGAGCGGCGTTCACCGCGGACCAGGTCGCACAGCTCTATGCGGCACCCGCCGGGTCACTCCCGCCACAGCTCGAAGCCGCCGTCACCGCGCTCCGATCCACCTACATCCGCGATGGGCTGGTGCGGCTCGATGCCATCAGCCCGTTGGCGCCGGCAATCCCCGCCGGAACAGCCGTGATCCCCCGCGTCCGGGCCGTCCCGACTGGCGACGGGATCTCGAAGATCCAGGTCGGGGGCGTCGCGGCGATCTCGGAGGACTTCCTCCTCAGCCAGAACGAGCGGATGCCCTGGGCGATCGGCACGACGCTCCTCGCCTCGGCGATCATCCTGTTCCTGCTGTTCGGCTCACTGGCCATCCCGCTCAAGGCGGTGGTGATGACGCTGCTGAGCCTGTCGGCCAGTTTCGGCGCCCTCGTCTGGATCTTCCAGGAAGGCAACCTGCACGAGTTCCTGGCCTTCGATCCCATCGGCTTCACCATCGCCGGCAACCCCATCATCATGTTTGCGGTGCTCATCGGCCTGTCGATGGACTACGAGGTCCTGCTGCTCTCGCGCATCCAGGAGTCCTACCGGCGAACCGGGGACAACACCGCTGCCGTGGCCGAGGGCCTGGCGAGGACGGCGGGCGTGATCACGGGCGCGGCCATGATCATGGTGGTGGTGTTCGGCGCGTTCGCGCTCGCCGACGTCATCACGATCAAGAGCATCGGGGTCGGCATGTCCATTGCCGTGTTGATCGATGCGACGGTCGTTCGCGTCCTCCTCGTCCCGGCAACCATGCGCCTGCTCGGCCAATGGAACTGGTGGGCGCCCGGTATCCTCGGACGACTCGCGGATCGACTCGGCTTCAGCCACGTCGAGGACGCGGACGAGGGGCCGACGTGGAGCCCGTCCGGACCAGCGGGTGACCGGCGAGCAGGAGGACCGGGACAATGACGATGGATCATGAGCGCGGCTCGGCCCCGCCGGTCGGCGGCTCGGCCCCGCCGGCCGGCGGCCCCACGATGACGGTCGGCGGCCCCACGATGACGGTCGGCGGCCCCTCCGTCCGTGTCTACGGCTGGCAGTGGGGTCCGGACGATCGTCGTCGGCCCGGGCTGCCGTGGATCGGCATGTTCCTCGTCATCTTCGGGGGGTTGCTGATCGTCCAGAACGCCCTGCCCGAATACCGGAACCTCGGCAACACGACCGTCCTCGCGGCCGGCCTGGCATTCCTCCTGGTCTGGGCCGTTCGACGCGGTACCGCCGCCCTCTACCTCGGCGCGTTCCTGACCGCAGCGGCGCTGCCCGGGACGCTGCGCGGCCTCGGCTTCGAGGTCGGCGCCGGCTGGGGCAGCCTGTTCTTCGGCATCGCGCTGCTGTTCATCGCCCTCGTTCGTGCATCGCGAAACGGTGGCTGGGGCTGGCAGGCCATCGTCGGTGGCGGGCTCGTGCTGCTGGCCTCGTCGGAGATCGCCATTCCCGAGGTTTCGAACCTCGTGGTGCCTGCCCTGCTCGTCGTGTTCGGCCTGATCCTGCTGATCCGCGGCCGGCGCTGACCCTGGGTCTGGTGCGAGAACCCTGGGTAAAGTGCGAGGACCCTGGGTCAGGTGCGAGCCGTCGCCAGGGCCCCCGCGGTCGCAACGGCACTCGCCGTCACGGCAGCGACGGCCTCCGCCACGACGTTCGCGACGATGACCAGCTCCTCCTCGGTGATGACGAAGGGCGGTCCCAGGAGGATCGAGTCACCGTCGGTCCCGTTGGCCAGGCCCGTTCCCGGGTAGACCAGAACGCCCCTGCCGCGAGCGTCGCGGACGAGGGCTTCAGCCACTCTTGCGGCACGCGGGAACGGCTCCTTCGCTTCACGATCGGCCACGATCTCGACGCCGACCATCAGCCCGCGGCCCCTGATCTCGCCGACATGCGGATGGTCGCCCAGCCGCTCTCCGAGCAGGAACCGGAGCCTGTCCCCTTTCGCCCGGCTCGCTTCCACGAGATCCTCTGCCTCGAGGATCCTCAGGGTCTCGCTTGCCACCGCGGCGCCGACGACGTGATGGGAGTAGGTGAATCCGTGAGTGAAGCCACCGGCGTCCATGACCGACTCGTGGATGTCGCCGCGCGAGGCGACGAAGCCGAATGGCCAGTAACCCGATGTCGCTCCTTTGGCCGCGACCAGGATGTCGGGGCGAATGCCCCAGTGATCGACGCCGAACCAGCGGCCGGTTCGCCCGAAGCCGGTCATGACTTCGTCGGCGATCAGCAGCACTCGATGGCGTCGACATACCTCCGAGATCGCGCGCCAGTAGTTCTCGGGCGGCACCGCCGCGGCAAGGGTGGCGCCGACGATCGGCTCCGCCACGAACGCGGCAACAGTCCCTGGGCCGGCTGCGACGATGGCGCGATCGAGCTCGTCGGCGAGCTCCTCGGCGTCACCGAGTGCGTTGGATCCGGGGAGTCCCGCTCGATAGGGATAGGCGGCCGATACGTGCCGAAAACGCCCGAGCCAACCCTCATAGGGACGCCGGAGCGACTTCCGCCCGGAGAGATCGAGGGCGCCCAGGGTATTGCCGTGATAGCTTGACCAACGCCCGAACACGATCCAGCGGTCCTTGTCGCCGCGGGCCAGGTGGTAGGCCCGAGCCAACTTCAGCGCAGTCTCGACCCCCTCCGAACCGCCACTCACCGGGTAGATGGTCGGGTCGTCGACGGGGAGATGCCGTGCGATCGCGGCCGCGTACGTCTCGACGGATTCGGTGGTGAACGCGCTGCCATGGGCATAGCTGAGGCGGCCGGCCTGGGCGGCCATCACGTCGGCGATGGATTGCCGGCCGTGCCCCACGTTGACCACGATGGCCCCGCCCGCGGCATCGAGGTACGCCTTTCCATCCGCGTCCCAGACGGTGGATCCCGCCGCCCGCACCGCGACCGGAGGCGTGGGATCGGCTGAGCGTCGGAATACGCGGCCCGTCATGGGGTAGGCGTGGACGCGAGCCCGGCCGGAGAGATCATCCGCACGCCGCGATTGTACCGGCGACGGGTCCGGCTCGATATGAGCGCTCGAAGCGGGAAGCGGCGGCGGGCACCTCTTGCGCGCCGATGCACTTCGCGCCGGTGAGCACGGTCTTGCGCGCCGATGCACTTCGCGCCGGTGAGCACGGTCTTGCGCGCCGATGCGCTTCGCGCTGGTGGGCACCTCTTGCGCGCCGATGCGCTTCGCGCTGGTGGGCACCTCTTGCGCGCCGATGCGCTTCGCGGTCATATCTGCATCGGACGGAGCGCCGGCGAGGGTCGTTCGAGCCGTTCGTATGACGTCGACACGCATCGCACGGGAGGACCGTCGACACGCATCGCACGGGAGAACCGTCAATGCGGCGCCGAGCTCGCGAACCTGGCGGCGCCCTGGGGGAAGCGACCCGACCGTCGGCTCAGACGCGACCTCTCGGCACGGTGTGGAAGTAGGTCTTGTTGAAGACGATCTTCCCGAGGTGCCAGAGCGCGTTCGGCTTCGGTGGCTTGGGTGGGTGGTCGTAGTCGAACCGCAGCAGCGTGCCCTTGCCGTCCCCGACCTCGAAGAAGCACATGACGTTGCCTGCATAGGTCGCGTGCTTGCCCTCCGGGACGCGGCCCTCGACGGCGGCGGAGATCGCCTCCGCGATGACCGGAGCCTCGAAGTGCGCGGTCGATCCGGCCTTCGAGAGCGGCAGGTCGGTCGCGTCACCGAGCGCGAACACGTCGGGGCGACCTCCGACCCGCAGGGTGAAGCGATCGGTCGGCAGCCAGCCGCCCGGGGCCGGCGCGAGACCGGAATCCATGAGGAATTGCTGGCCCTTGTGCGGCGGCACGAGGACGAGCAGGTCATACGGGAGCTCCTCGCCTTCGAGGGACAGGACCACCTTCCGCTCCGGATCGATCGCCTCGACGTTGAAGAACGTGTGCAGCTCGATCCCCTTCTCCTCGAGGATCGGCGTCGCCATCTTACTGACCGATTCAATCGTGAAGGCTCCGCCGATCGGCGAAGCGAAGTGGATCTCGGATTTCTCCCGGAGCCCGCGCTCCCGCAGCTCGGACTCGATCAGGAACGTAACCTCGAGCGGAGCCGGTGGGCACTTCTAGGGCATCGAGGCGATGCCCACGACGATCTTGCCCCCCTTGAACGCATCGAGTGCCCGGCGCAGCTGGAGGGCCACGTCCGCGGTGTAGAAGTGGTGGGCCTCGGTTGCGAAGTGCTCGATGGACTCCGGCAGGATGCGGGCACCGGTGGCCAGCACGAGGTAGTTGTAGGGAATCGCCGTGCCATCGACGAGGTGAACGATCCTCGCTGTTTCGTCGATGCGCCCGACCGTCCCGACGATGAGCCGAATGCGATCATCGAGCAACGCGCGCTCGCGTTTCTCGAGCTTGTCGGCTCGCTCACCACCCATGGCGATGTACATGAACCCGGGCTGGTAGACGTGGGCCCCCGTCGCGTCGACGACGATGACTTCGACGTCACGGTGGCGTTGATCTCGAGCGTGTCCATGTTTCGCACTAGATCGTCCGGTTGGCGATCTCGATCTCGCGACTGGTCCAGCGCTGAAGGGCTCCGAGGCGGCTGCGGTCGAGCCGCTCGCAGGCCCAGTCCCAGTGGATCGAAACGACGTCACCGGCCTCGACACCATCCACGAAGCCGGAGCCGTCAATCCAGCCGCGGATCCGCTCGGGGCGAGGTGCGGCGAGCCGCAGCTTGCCCCCGCGCATCTCGAGGGGGACCGTCGAGACCACGAGCCAATCGCCACTCCGCTCGAGCACGCGTCCCCACCGAATCCGGCAGGAATCCATGGTCTCGAGCGCACGGTCGATGGCCCCGGTACGCATCAGCCCCAGGCGTGGAAAGACGTCGAGGACGTGGAACGCATGGACCGGCACGGCTCCCGCTTCGGGCTTCGTCGCCAGCCATCGCCAGTTGTCGCCGCGAAGGCGTGGCCGGAAGCGTCGCTCGAGCGAGGGACCCAGCTGGCCGGGTCCCACATGGTCAAGCAGCCCGTTCCCGAGCCAGTAGGCCTCGACGACCCGGCCGTCCATGGGATCCTCGATCCCGTTCGATCGGGCAATCAACTCAAGGTACGGGTAGGCACCCTCGAACTGCCGGGCCAGGGCTCGCAATGCCGCGTCGTCCCCGCCGCCCGTTGCCTGCTCGAAGAGCTCCTGGACCTCCTCGGGGCCGCAGTACCCGAGCCGGTTCGGCCCGTAGGCGTAGCGAGCGAACCTGATCGGGCCCGGGACCCTGCGGATCGGGCGACCAGCGGCCGTCTCGCCCAAAGGGGCCGTGTCGCCCAAAGCGGCCGTGTGGCTCAAGGCGGCAGTGTCGCTCAAGGCTGCCGTGAGCCTCAGGTTGCCGTGAGCCTCAGCCCATCGCGGGCTGGTCGCGATGCGCAGGACGCCGCATCGCCTGGATCGCCAGGAGGATCGCGGCCATGGTGATCAGCACCTCTCCGGCGAGGATGATGGGGCCTGGGAACGCACCGGCCTGGATCGCCTGGAGGACCGCGGTGATCGGTGCGCCCACGACGAGGATCGCGGTGACCAGGCTCGCCGGCGCGCGACGCAGGGCCGCGAACCAGGTGGCGACGTACGCCGACAGGATCACCCCCGTGCCGAGCACCCAGGCCCATTGCGTGAACGTGAGGGCGGCGATGGACTCGACGCGACCCGTCACGACAAGGAAGCCGATGAGCACGACAAGGCCGATGCCGAGCCGACCCGCGCCCACGATCTGGGACGGCACCGATGCCAGCAGGCGCTTGGCCATGATGGACTCGACGGCCCACAGGAGCGTGGCCGCGGCGATCATCGTTTCGCCCGATCCCCAGGTCACGCCACTCGGACGGATCACGAGGAACTGGCCGCCGAGCAGGACCGCGAGTGCTCCCAGCTGCGCGAAGCCGAGCCGCTCGCCGAGGAAGGGGACGGCGAGGATGGCCACCCAGATGAACAGCGTCTTCTGGATGAAGGCCGCGGATGGTGCGCTCGCCTGGGCGAGGCCGGTGAAGAAGAGGAGGAACGGGACGCTGCCGCCGACGATCGCGATGGCCGTCAACCTGAGCCAGGACCGGCCATCCATCGCGGCGACATCGGATCGCCTGACGGTTGCGGTCGCGATCCCGACCAGGAGCAGCGCGGCGATGGCGTTCTTGAGGGTCGTGTAGACCGCCGCGTCGGGCACCTGCTTGACGGCGAAGCCGTTCACAAAGATGGAGAAGCCGCTGATCAACGCCGTGGCAAATGCAAGCCCCACGCCCCAGCGGAGCGAGTCCGGGATGCTCCGCGAGTCCGGGATGCGCGGCGAGTCCAGGATGCCCCGGGAGTCCCGGATGCGCGGCGGGTCCGCGAGGCGCGGCGAGTCCTCGGTGGTTCGTCCGGTTTCGAAGTTCATGCGATTCCTCCGTTCCGTGCCGGGGCGCCCGCCTCGGCCTCCTCCAGCGCGATCGCCTCGAGCAGCGTTGCGCGGATCAGTTCCGCCTCATCCGGATCGAGGCGCTGGACGATGGTTCCGGCGGCCACGAATACCTGGTCGCCGATCGAGATGTCGGGGATGACAAGCGTCGAGGCTCGCCGCAGCCGCCCGTCCTGGTCGACGGTCGCGCCGAACTCGTCGATGGACACCACGGTTCCCGGGAACCCGATGCACATGCTCAGGCACACTCGGAGCCGCTGGTCGCGTCCATGGATCCAGTCTCCGACCGGGTCGATCGGGAGCGGAGTGCCGACGGTCACCCACGGACGAGCTTTCCGGCCCCTCGGCGGCGTGACATTGCCCGTCCCCGACGCCTGGACATGTCAGCCCACGACCTCGCTCCCTTCAGCACTCGTCACCTGCCCCGCCCCCCCGAGCAAGCTCCGCGTGGAGCGCGGCCACTCGCGGCGGATGACACCTCCCTTCGAATGACGCCGATGCGCATCGCTTCCGGAACGAGCGCGGCCCGCTCCGCCGCGCGGCCACTCGCGTGGAGGGGCCTCCCTTCGAATGACGCCGATGCGCATCGCTTCCGGAACGAGCCGGCCCGCTCCGCCGCGCGGCGCGGCAGGGCAGAATGGGTCCGTGCCGAGCCCGATGCCCCCGATCGACGCCGCCGCAGGACGCGGATCGGACAACGCCCCGGAAGCCTCGCGCGACAACCCGGAGGCGTACATCGCGCGTGATCGCCGCCGCGCCCTGGCGGCCGGCATGGAGCTGCCCGACCGCGTTTCGGGGTCGGCACTGTTCGCCGATATCAGCGGCTTCACGCCCCTGACGGAGGCACTCGCCTCGGAACTTGGTCCGGAGCGCGGAGCCGAGGAGCTGACCGTCAACATCGGCCGCGTCTTCCACGCGGTCATCGCCGAACTGGACGAGTTCAACGGTGACGTCATCTATTTCTCCGGCGACGCCGTCACGTGCTGGATCGACGGCGACGACGGCACGCTGGCGTGCGCCGCGGCGCTGGCCATGCAGGCAGCCATCGAGCGGACCGGCACCGTGATCACGCCCGGCGGTACACAGGTCCAGTTGGCCATGAAGGTGGCCGTTGCGGTTGGCGACGCGCGGCGATTCGTGGTCGGGGATCCGGAGATCCAGCTCATCGACGTCCTCGCCGGACGCCTCATCGACGATCTTGCAGCGGCCGAGCACTCGGCCCAGAAGGGCGACATCATCCTCGAGCAGTCGGCAATCGAGCGTCTCGGGGACCGGGTCACCCTGGGCGAACGCCGGGAGGACCATGAAACCGGCCGCGTCCATGCCGTCCTCGCCGGCCTGCTCGAGATGCCGCCGCGGTCCCCCGTCGAGGAACCGCCGCCACTGCCCGAGGACCTCGTTCGACCCTGGCTGCTGCCGCCGGTCTACGAGCGCCTGAGGACCGGCCGCGGCGAGTTCCTGACGGAGCTGCGGCCGGCGATCCCCGTGTTCCTGCGCTTCTCCGGGATCGACTTCGACGATGACGAAGAGGCGGTCCTGAAACTCGACGAGTTCGTGCGCGGCGCCCAGAAGATCCTGTCCGGATACGGCGGCAACGTCCTGCAGCTCACCCTCGGCGACAAGGGCGCCTATCTGTACGGCGTGTTCGGATCGCCGCTTGCCCACGAAGACGACGCGGCCCGAGCGGCCGCTTCGGCCCTCGAGCTTCGGGATCTCGAGAAGACAACCGCCGCGGCCGAGATCCAGATCGGGATCACCCGAGGGCACCTGCGAAGCGGCACGTACGGGCACGCGATGCGGCGGACGTTCGTCTGTCTCGGCGACGCGGTGAACCTCTCGGCGCGGTTGATGTCGAAGGCACCTCCGGGGCAGATCTTCGTCACGGACGAAATCCAAGCGGCCGCCGGGGATTCCTTCCTCTGGGAACGCCTGCCGGATATGACCGTCAAGGGCAAGTCCGCCCCGGTCGTCGCCCACGCGCTGCAGGGCACCCTGGAACGGGCGTCCCGACGAAAGCTCCGCTTCGAGCTCCGCCTCGTCGGGCGCAAGCGGGAGCTCGCGACCCTGAACGCGGGCCTTGCCGACGCCCTGGAGCATCGGGGGCGGGTCATCGGCATCGCCGCCGAAGCCGGCATGGGCAAGTCCCGGCTGGTGGCCGAGTTCGTCCGATCGGCCCGCCGTCGCGGCATCTTCGTGGCATTCGGAGAATTCCAGGCGTTCGGTACGAACACCAGCTACTTCGCCTGGCGCGAGGTTTGGCGCCGCCTCCTGCGGCTGGAGGACGACGCGTCCGAGGTGGAGCAGATCGCCCAGCTCGAGACCGAATTCGCCTCGATCGATCCATCGCTGGTGCCGCGAATTCCGCTCCTCGACACCGTCCTCGGCATCGAGATCCCGGACAGCGATCTGACTGAGAGCTTCGATCCAAAGCTCCGAAAGGCCTCCCTCGAGGATCTCCTGACCCAGGCGCTGCGCGCTCGAGCCGCCACGGAGCCGCTCGTCATCGTCCTCGAGGACTGCCACTGGATCGACGAGCTGTCGCGGGATCTCCTCCAGGTCCTGACACGCGCAGCACCGGCCCTGCGCCTGGTCTTCGTCCTCGCGTATCGGCCCTCGGACGCATCGGGCGGTGGGCTCGGGGTCGAGGGGTTGCCGAACTTCGAGGAGATCGTGCTCGATCGGCTTGATGACGCCGACGCGGCAGAGGTGGTGGCCTCGAAGCTGGAGCAGGTCCTCGGTCACGGTGAACCACCGTCACGGGAGCTCGTGGAGCTGGTCACGGAGCGTGCGGATGGCAACCCCCTGTACATCGAGGAGCTCGTGAGCTTCATCGCCGGCCAGCACATCGATCCCGGCGATCGGCATGCGATGCGGGGTCTCCAGCTGCCGGATAGCCTGCACGCGCTGGTCCTGAGCCGGATCGACACCGTGGCCGAGGATGCCCGAAGGTCGATGAAGGTAGCGGCCGTCATCGGGCGTGCCTTCGAGGCGCCGATCCTGCCCGGCGCCTACCCGGAGCTCGGGGCCCTCGATGACGTACTCGGGCATCTCGAGACCCTTCGGACCGCCGACCTGGTCGCCCTCGACCGCGAGGCGGACCTCGCGTTCCTGTTCAAGCACGTCGTCACCCAGGAGGTCGCGTATCAGAGCATGCCGTTCTCGGTCCGCTCGATGCTCCACGGCCGTGTCGGCGCCTACATCGAAGCGCACGACCCGGAGGGCGGCGGCCGCCAGCTGGATCTCCTTGCCCATCACTACTGGCTCGGTGATGACGCGCTGAAGAAGGTCGAGTACCTGGGCCGCGCTGCTGCCTCCGCCAGCGCCGGTTACGCGAACGCGGCGGCCATCGACTACTACGAGCGGCTCATCCCGCTCCTCGACGGCATCGAGCGCGCCGAAGCGGCGCTCAGCCTCGCCGAGGTCCTCCAACTCACCGGCGAGATCCCCCGCGCACGGGAGATCGTCCTGGAAGCCCGCGAGCGCGCAGCGAGTTCGGACGACCAGCGCACGATCGCGAGGTGCGACCACTCGCTCGCGGAATCGGCCCGCCGGCAGGGTCGGTTCGATGAAGCCGCTGATCGGCTCCTCGCCGCCCGGCGCCGGTTCGAGGCAGTCAACGACGAGGCCGGAGTTGCCACGGCCCTCCAGGTGACCGGCACCGTCAACGCCCAGCGGGGCAATCTCGAGGCTGCACGGGCCGCATACCAGGAAGGCATGAGGATCCGCGAGCGGCTCGGAGATACGGCCGGCGTCGCCGCCCTGACCAACAATCTTGCGATCGTCGCCCAGCACCACGGTGACCTCGGGCTCGCGCGCGAGCTCGGCCTGCATGCGCTGGACCTCTATACGGGGCTCGGGGATCGGCGCCGGATCTGCGCCTGCGAGATCAACCTGGCGTGGATGGATGCCCAGGCCGGCCGCAACGAAGACGCGCTTCGCCATGGCGAGGAGGCGATTCGACTGGCGCGCGAGGTCGGCGACCGATTGAACCTTGCGATCGCCCAGAACAACCTGGGCGACGCCCTCCGAGATCTCGGGCGCCTCGAGGAAGCAGGCATGGCCTACGGTGCCGCCGTCGAGGGGTACCGCGACCTCGGCGACACCGGCCCGCTCATGGCCCTCCTGGAGGATGTTGCGGTGCTCGCGACGCTGCGATCCCGGCCCGCGGACGCCTTCACGCTGCTTGGCGCGGCGGATGCCCTTCGGGCGTCATTGGGCTCCCCGCGCCCTCCGGCTGCCGAGACGTCCCTGGCTGAACGGCTGGCGGCCTCGCGCGCCGCCCTCGGTGACTCGGCATCCGAGGATGCCAGGCAGGCAGGCGCGGCGCTCCTGCTCGCCGATGCGGTCGATCTGGCCCTCGCGTCGGCGCGCCGCGGCAGCGGCTGACCACGGGGCACATCCCGACCCTGCTCGCCGACGTGGTGTTGGACGTGGATCACATCCGGGGCTGAAAAGCAAGGGCCAGGCGGTGCCAATGTGCACCGGAATCGTCACGTTGCTGTACAGAGCGGCCCACGGCGAGGTAGGCTTCGGCGTACTCGCGACCCCCGATACCCTGAACGCGAGTGTGGAGGAACCTGAGCGTGTCTGTGCCCGCACGCGAGGTCCCGGCGTCCCCCCGCCGTGTCACCTCGTCGCCGATGATCCAGTCGTCCCCGATGATCCAGTTTCGCCCCGCCACCCGCAGGCGGGGTGCATCTCTCTTCATCATCGGGGCGCTCGTCGCCCAGTTGACGATGCTGACGCTGCCCCTCGCTGCCTCGGCGCCCCCGATCGTCGCCGCCGCGGATCCGACGCCACCGACGCCACCAACGCCCCAGACGATCACGCTCGTGAGCGGTGGCGGCTCCGGCGGGGATGGCGCCGCCGACCCGAACGTGACGTACGCCATCGCTTCGCCCCCGACCACCGGCAGCGCGCAGATCATGCCGCAGACTACGTACCCAGTGGTCGGCGCCTACGCTGCACCCATCACCGGGACCCGCTGGATCAACACGTCGGGGACCGGCGCTGCCGATCAGGCCTCGGGAACGGCGACACCAGAGGTCCTCAAGACTGCGACCTACTCGATCCCGTTCGTGCTGCCGCCCGGCTTCTCGGCGCCATCGATCTCGATCGACCTCATGTCGGACAACTGCGCGATCGCGTATCTCAACGGCGTCGAAGTCGGACGGCAATCGCAGAATCCCTGCGTGGCTGTCGCGCACTACACGTCGATTTCGAGCTACTCGAACAACACGGCAGCCAACTTCAATGTCGGGTTGAATACCTTCTCCGTCGCCAATACCGACGGCGGTGGGCCAAACGGCGTCGATTTCAAGGCCACGATCACCTACACTCCCGACCCGACTCCGCGGCCCGAGCTGGTCGCCAACGGAGGCTTCGAGCAGCCCGCCGGCGCACCCGACGTGCAGACCATCGGAGTCGGGAGCGGGCTGACGGGCTGGTCGGTCGACAGCGGTTCCATCGATCTGATCGGATCACACTGGCTGGCTCCCGAAGGTGTCCAGTCGATCGATCTCAGCGGCAACGAGGCCGGCAAGATCTCCCAGGTCCTGACAACCCAGCCCGGTGCGGAGTACCTCCTCACGTTCCAGTACTCCGCCAACCCGGATGACGGTCCCGGCGCGCGCACTGCCGAGGTTCTGATCAACGGTTCGACGGTCGCCCAGCTTTCGCATCCGCAGGGCAGTTACCCAATCGTCTGGTCTCCCGGGGCAGTCAGGTTCACCGCTACAGGTTCATCCACGACGCTGGCCTTCCAGTCGACGACACTGAGCGCCTACGGCATCGCGCTGGATAACGTGTCCGTCGTGCCCGTCACCGTGCCTGCAGGCAATACGCCGCTCCTGTACCGCGCCCGCCCCACGGACGCATCGAACGTCAAGGTCGAGGGCCTGCTGTCCGGGGCGCCGAGCACGAACGTCACCGTCCATTTCTGGACATCGTCGTCGTGCGCGGCGAACGGCAGCCTGGAGACTCCGGCCTTCGGTCCCGGCATCAGCGTCCTCACCGATGCAAGCGGGCGGGGAACCATCTCGGCCACGATCCCGCTGACGCCAGGCGATCCGACCTTCATCGCCGCACAGCTGACCGCACCCGGCCTCAGCAACATCGGCCCGTGCATCGTGGTCACCGACCCCAACGACACGTGGACAAACGCCAGGGAAATTGGCGCGAACGACACAACGACCGGCTACCTGGACGACTACGGTCGGTCGCGCTGGTACAAGTTCCCGATCACTCCCGGGGGGAATATGCGCGTCACCCTGTCCGGCGTCGGCGGGGGCGACCTCCCGGCCGACTTCGACAGCTTCCTCTTCTCGGATATCTCCAAGGCGTACACCGCCCTGAACGGCAGCCAGAGCCTCACCGAGCTGACCGCCCAATTCGCCGGCAACCCGAGCTACATCGGCAATCCCGCCTACATCGGCAACCCGAGCTATATCGGCAACCCGAGCTATATCGGGAACCCGTCGTACATCGGCAACCCCGCCTACATCGGCAATCCGAGCTATATCGGGAACCCGGCCTACATCGGCAACCCCGCCTACATCGGCAACCCGGCCTATATCGGGAACCCGAGCTATATCGGGAACGAGATCTACGGCGCCTACTCGACGGCAGCCCGGAACAGCCTCATCGGCTGGAATGTCGAGGAGGGCACCAAGTCCGCCACGATCCCGGCCAACACCTACGCCAACGACGGCTTCTTCTACGTCCACGTCACGGGCAAGAACGGCGCCTACGATCTCCAGAGCAAGTTCCAGATCTCCGTCACCACGTCCGGTGCCTGCGCCGGCGTTGTTCCGATCGGATCGGCGCCTGGAGCGGCAACTTCCTCGGTCCAGACGGTGATCGTCTGGGATTCCAGCCGCATCGCCGGGACCTCGGCGGACAAGTCAAGCCTGGCATCGAAGCTGACGACGCTCGCGGGCGCGACCGGGGGCGTCGTGGTCGACGTCGGCGCGCCCGGCGGCCGGATCGCGCAACTGAACGCCCAGGCAGACGCGCCTGCCAATATCGGCTGCGTCTATGCCAAGAACCTCGTGGCGTCGGCGATTCGCGATGTCGTCCAGTCCTACCGCAACTCGAACCTGAAGTACGTCGTGCTGGTCGGCGGCGATTCCTCCATTCCGTTCTTCCGCTACCCGGATCCGGCCGATCTCGCGCCGGAGTCCTGGTACGTCCCGCCGGTCGCCTCGTCGTCCTCGTCGGAGGCGAGCCTCCGCTCGAAGTTCGTCCTCGGTCAGGATGAGTACGGGGCGAGCACGGTGCTCTCGCTGGGCGGCACGCGGTTCCCGGTCCCCGACCTGGCCGTCGGCCGCCTCGTCGAGAGCGCGGCCGAGGCGTCCGGCATGATCGACGCCTACCTCGGCCTCGGCCCTGGCGGCGTGGCCCCCACGCCGAGCCGCTCGCTCGTGACCGGCTACGACTTCATCGCCGACTCCGCGGCCGAGGTGAAGAAGCAGCTCTACCTGGGCACAGGCGTCACGACGACGGGTGCCACGAC
This sequence comes from Chloroflexota bacterium, assembly GCA_016191425.1. Taxonomy (GTDB): domain Bacteria; phylum Chloroflexota; class Limnocylindria; order Limnocylindrales; family CSP1-4; genus UBA5189. Next base: position 22,065 of record JACPOR010000027.1, on the reverse strand, counting down.
GGGCCCCACGACGGATGCCTTCATCAACAACGCGTGGACGGCTGCCCAGCTCCGGTCCAAGCTCCTGGGCCCGTCGCGCTACGACCTGGTGTACCTGGCCGCGCATTTCGACGCGAACTCCCTGCTCGCGGCGGACTTCAGCACGTCCATCAACGCAACCGAGCTTGCTTCCCCGACTGTCAACATGTTGAACACCCTCGTGTGGAGCACCGGCTGCCACGCCGGCTACAACGTCGTGGACGGCGACGGCATCAACGGCGTCACCCAGACGCTCGACTGGGCGCAGGCGTTCGCCCAGAAGGGTGCGACCCTCGTCGCCGGCACCGGCTACCAGTACGGTGACGACGAACTGATCCAGTACAGCGAACGGATCTACGCCGAGTTCGCTCATCAGCTTCGAGTCGGGACCGGCCCTGTCAGTGTCGGTTCCGCGCTCGTCCAGTCGAAGCTCGCATACCTCGCCGCGACGCCGGACATCAAGGGGATGCACGAGAAGGCGCTGCTGACCGCGGCCCTCTTCGGGCTCCCGATGTTCTCGATCAACATGCCAGGTACCCGCGACACGACGTCCGGGTCGGGGTCGCCCCTGGTCCCCGCAACGAACAACACCCTCGGCGTCGCCTCCGCTGACGTGACCATTGACACGTCGGGCGCCACTCACCGGACCACGACCGATCTCAGCCCCAACGCGAGCTACTACTCGGGCCCTGGCGGCGTCGCGGACATCGCCTCGAACCCGGGTGAGCCGGTGCTCCCCCGCTTCGTCAAGAACGTCGGGCTGACCGGCAAGGTCCTCCGCGGCGTCGGGTTCCGCGGCGGCGCCTTCACGGAAAGCGCGGGCGTCATCCCGCTGATCGGCGCTCCGGGCACGGAGTTCGGCGGCACCCAGACCCCCTTCACCTCGACCACGTTCTTCCCGGCCCGGATGTGGACGACCAGCTACTTCGGCGACCTCAGTGGCGGCTCGACGAACCTCGTCGTGACGCCCGCTCAGCATCGCGTCGCCAATGCCGGTGACTCGACGGCTACCCGTCGGCTCTACTCCAGCCTCGACCTTCGCCTCTTCTACGCTGACAGCACGAACACGGCGGCCGGCGCCGCCACTACACCGACCATCTCGAACGTCACCGCGAGCCTCGCCAGCGGCGTCGTCACGTTCTCCGCGAACGTCCTCGGTAAGGACGCCACGGGGGCCGACAACGTGAAGGCGGTGTGGGTGACGTACACCTTCGGGAATGCGGCGTGCCCAGCCTCGGGCATCGCCGTAAGTTGCTGGCTTCCAGTCGACCTCAGCCGGTCCGGAACCGACCCGACGGTCTGGACCGGCCAGCTCACCATCCCTTCCGGTGCCGACACGAGCAACCTGCGATTCATCGTCCAGGCGGCCAACGGCGCTGCGCTCGTTGGGATCGACGACAATGCGGCCGCCTACTACGGGCTTGCCGCCGCGCCGTCCCCGACCCGCGCGGCCTCCAGCCTCGCGATCTCGGCGGCCTCGAGCGGGACGTACGGGGGCAACCTCGCTGTCTCGGCGACGCTCACCAGCGGTACCTCGCCGCTGGAGGGCCGGACCGTCCTCTTCCGGATCGGCTCCTCGATCCAGACGGGCATCACGAACTCGAGCGGTCTGGCATCGGCCACGCTCCCGCTCCTCGTGACGCCCGGCCTCGAGCAGGTGGCCGCCACGTACGGTGGCGACGCGGGGACAGGGCCCGCCAGTGCATCCACGAACGTGACGGTCACCGGGCTTGGCACCAGCCTCGTCCTCCAGACTCCCGCCGGCCCGAAGCGAGCTGGCACTGACAGCGGCATATTCGCAACGCTCAAGGACTCGGGCGGCAACGCCCTCAGCCTTCGAACCGTCATCTTCGTCATCGGCGACGCCACGCACCCCGGGTTCACGCGACAGGCCTCGACGGGGCTGGGTGGGAGGGCATCGCTCGGGACGCTCCCGTTCGCGCTGGACGGGAACTACGCGGTCTCCGCCTACTACAACGGGACGATCACGCTCGACCCATGGACCGGATCCCCGTCGTCGCCCACCACGATCACCCTCACCGACCCCATCTACGGCAGCAGCTCGGCCGGTCCCGGGGCAGTCTCGATCGACAATACGAAGCCAGCGCTGAACCCCGTGGTGAGCCCCAACCCGGTCATCATCGGCGGAACCGCCACGGTCAGCGCCGGCGCCTCCGATGGGGGTTCCGGTCTCGCCTCAGTGAGCTGCGGAACGCTCGACACGAGCACGATCGGCACCAAGTCGGTGACCTGCACGGCCACAGACAATGCCGGCAACACGAACGCGGCCTCCACCACGTACAAGGTGATCTGGCCGTTCACCGGGTTCTTCCAGCCGGTGGACAACCTGCCGACGCTCAACCTCGTCAATGCCGGCAGCGCCGTGCCGGTCAAGTTCTCGCTGGGCGGAAACCGCGGGCTCAGCATTCTCGCAGGCGGGACTCCGGTGTCGCCGGGCATCCTCAAGGTAGCCTGCGACGTGACCGCTCCGGTGGACACGATCGAAACGCTGTCGACAGCCACGACGAGTGGCCTGCAATACGACTCCACCAGTGGCCAATACACATACGTCTGGAAGACCGCCAAGACATATGCCGGATCCTGCTACCAGTTCCAGCTGCGGCTCGCCGACGGCATGACCTACTACGCCAACTTCAAGGTCAAGTAGATCCGCCTCGCGCTTGCTCATCGGCCGCCGGCGGCATTAGCCCCGGCGGCCGTTCGATTCCTGGGATGCCTGAGCAGCACGGAGCATTCGTATGACGCCGATGGGCATCGCCGGCGGAGGGGCATCGCCGGCGGAACGGCGTCATGAACACCCGAATGCGGTCATCGGAACGCAGGGCGGACGATCCGAGTTGTGGCCAACTGCGGGCGCCAGGAGGTACCCGGCCCTCCCTACCGGATCCCGGCGAGCTCCTGGAGTGAGTGCCAGTAGGCGAGGCGGTCATCCTGCGTGGCCTGGATTTCCGGCGTGACGGACCCGTCGGCCGGGAAGTGCTGGCGGAATCGTCCCTCGGTCCGGGCAAACGCCAGGAAGTCGACGGCTGACCCGTCCGGCGACCTGGACCAATCGTCCCTGATCGCCGGATTGCCCTGCAGCGAGAGCCGCTCGGCCATCGACTCGCCGCGACGGGGGTCGTAGGTGAAGAGCGGGAAGGCCCGCGAGTCCACGGCGAGCTTGGCCTGGCGCGTCGAGGCATCGTCACCGATCCCGTGCTCCGGCTGGCAGGGCGTGTAGGCCACGATGACCGCCGGCCCCGGATACTCGTTGGCCTCGATGATCGACCGGTAGAAGTGGTTGATGTGGGCCGGTGACGTCTGCGCGACGTATACCTCCCCGTGGGCCATCAGGATCCGGGCAAGCTCCTTGCGTCGCTCCGGTCGTCCGTGGAGGGCCTTGCCGAAGGCCGACAGCTTGGTGACCTGGCCTCCGAACGAGGCCGTCGAAGCCTGACCCCCGGTGTTCGAATAGACCTGCGTGTCGAGGACCAGAACCTTGATGTCCGAACCGGATGCCACCATCCGGGACAGGCTCTGGAACCCGATGTCGTACATGGCGCCGTCGCCACCGAGGACCCACAGTCGCCGCTCCGGGTGGCCCGATGCATCCCAGCGAGCCCGCACGCCGAGTGCGACCGCTGGGGCATTCTCGAACAGCGAATTCGTCCACGGCACCCGATACGGATTGAACGGGTAGGTGCTGCCGTAGACCGTGTTGCAGCCGGTTGCGGCCACGATCCCCATCGATTCGGGGCCGTGGAGTTGACGCGTTGCGGCCACCAGCATCCGGATCGCGGTGGCCTCGCCGCACCCGGCGCAGGAGCCCGCTCCGCCGACATACCCCATTGCGTGCTCGCCGAGCATGAGGTCGGCAAGCGCCTTGTCGTTGCGGTATGCCGGAGGCGTCGGGGGAAGGGACCGGAAGAAGCGCATATCGCGGTCGTAGCGGTCCAGGGTGGACTCGCCGGTCGCCGGCTCCTCGGTCACCTTGTCGATCATGATCAGCGCGTCGTGACCCAGGGCGGCACAGACCTCGACGCACTCGGCGCAGCCCTTGCAATGGACAGGGTCGACGAAGATCCCGAACTGACCCCGGGCATGCCCCTTGCGCGCCGGGACCTCGCCATACTTCTGGGTGTCGACAAAGTGGCTGCGGGCAGTCGCGGCCACTGACACGCCCACGGACGCGGCCACAGCCGGGTCAGCGCCGCGCGCCTCGCCGGTCGCCACGGTGGACGCGGCCAACGATGACTGACTGATCCTGAGTGATCTCGGGATAGCCGGGCCAGCCGCGCCCGCGTGCCAGCGCGGTCGCGCGGAGGGCCGCCTCGATGACGAGAGGATCGGACGCCCAGATGACCACGTCCTTCACGCGCTCCTCGACGTACGCGTCGATGGCGAGGAGCGGCGGCGCGAACGCCGGGAGCCCGTCGCCGCGATTGACGATCGGTTCGAGCACGATGGAATCGGCGACAGTGGGGGTGACTGCGGCCGGCGACGAGGTCATCGCGTTGCTTCCTCCAGAACAGGCTCGGTACGGGAACGTTCGATGGGACGCCCGGCACCGATGACCGCAGTGACATCGATGAGGCCGTCGTACGCCTCGCCGATGACCTCGAGGTTGGCGTCCACCACGGCCCCACCGCGCTTGCCGAAGAAGCGCCCGAGGCGCTCGCGGACGGCCTCAAGTAGTGCGTCGCGGCCGAGGCCAGCGCGCTCCGCAAATGGCGACACGCGCAGGAAGACCCCAACCAGGGCGACGCCCTGCATCCGGACCTCCAGCTCCGCGCGCGGCGCGTGCCTGCGCGCGAGTGACACGGTATCGAGGGCCGTCACCCGAACGTTGCGGGCCAGGATCTCGGCGCGGAATGACGCGGGGATGGATTCCCAGATGGCCCCGGGGTCTGCCAGGGGCGACTGAATGAACACGTCACCGCCGTCAGCCAGGCCGGCCAGGGGATCCCCGAGGCTGAAGGCGGAAACGTCGTGGAGCGGAACGAACTCGACTCGATCCAGCTCCGCGTGGAGACGGATCGGGGCGTCGGCGATGGTCAGGTAGTAGGTCGTCGGGAGACCCTTCTTCTCGGACCCGTAGCGCGGGTATGCCTGGACCTGCTTGCCGAACAGCTCGCCGGCGAGCGTCGCCACGAGCTTGTTGGTTGTCACGCTGCCGAACCCGCCGATCGAGTGGCCGCGGAGGCTGTAGGCGCCTTCGGGACGCAGATCAACCGGGACCGTGGTGAGCGCCAGGGGGTGGCGGATCCCGACCACGACGTGTCGATCCCGCGGCTCGCGATGCTCGGACAGGCGGTCGAAGATCGCGACCAGATCGCCGGCGGCGACGTCGCGCGAGCCGAGTCCGGCGGAGATGGAGAGGACCCGTGGCACCAGGCCACCCTCGGCGGCCATGCCGTAGAGCGCGGACTGGACCTCGCGGGTCAGCGGGTTGGCGGCGGCCAGCGGGTCGTCGGTGCGCTCGATGACGCCGACGGCGCGCGCGCCGTGGAGGACGGCCACGAGCTCCTCGGACGGGAAGGGCCGGAATTGGGTCACCGCGACGCAGCCGACGGGTCGACCCTGCGCCCGAAGATGGTCCACGACGGCGATCGACGTGTCGGCCATCGTGCCCATCGACACGATGACCTCGCGCGCATCTTCGGTCCGGTAGGCGTCGACCGGGCCGTACTGACGACCGGTCAGGCGTTCCCACTCGGCATAGGCCTCGGCGAGGATCGCCGGCAGGCGGTCGGTGTAGGCGCGCTGCCCGATGCGACCCTTCATGTAGCTGTCCTGGTTCTGCACCACGCCGGTCATCAGCGCCTCGGCGGGATCGAACAGGTCGCGAATGTGATCTCGCGGGTCGCCCACGAATTCCCTGAGCAGCTCGTCCTCGGGAAGCAGCGCGTTCTCGAGGGTGTGAGTCGTGAGGAACCCATCCTGGGCCACCATGAACGGCGTCTCCGAGGCCTCGGCGGCACGTCGGGCGATGGCCGCCAGGTCGGCGGCCTCCTGGGCGTTCCGGGCGAAGAGCATGCCCCAGCCGCAATCGGCCACGGCCATCATGTCGTCGTGGCCAGCGTGGATGTTCAGGGCCTGGCTCGTCAGCGCGCGCGCACCCACGTGGAACACGACCGGCAGGCGCTTACCGCTGATCACGTAGAGGACTTCCTTCATGAGGACCAGGCCCTGCCCGGCCGTGAAGTTGGTCACGCGGGCGCCCGCGAGGGCGGCTCCTTCTGCGGCCGAGGCGGATGAATGCTCGGATTCCGGTTCGATGAAGCGCAGCGGCGTGCCCCACAGGTCGGTCCGACCGTCAGCGACGGCCACCTGGTACACGGCCGCCATCGTGGTGGATGGGGTGATCGGGTACACGCAGGCGACTTCGGCGAGTCGGCTCTCGACGTGGGCGACGGCCTCGGAGCCGTCGACAATGGCGGGGATTCCCGGAAACGGCGGGCGCGGCTTCGCTGGAGACGTCATGGTCCCTAGCGTCGGCTCGTGGCCCCGCATCGGGCAGGACCGCGTGGCCTGAACGTCGGGGGCCGCATGGCCCACCTTCCTCGTGACGCCATGTGCGAGCGGCACGTCGCGGAGCGGCATTGCCATCGCCCACCGACCCTGGCGCTGAGGGACGCGCATGACGCTTGCGGGTGACGGCAGGAGTCCCGCTCCCCAGTCCCGCTCCCCAGTCCCGCTCCCCAGCCCCGCTCCCGAGTCCTCTAACCCCCAACAGACCCGCCCCTAGCGTCGGGCCAGCAGCAGCGCCTCGATCGCGTCACGGATGGCGTCCGCGAGGGCAGGCAGGCCGGCCTTCACGACGCGCGAGAATCGCTCGCCGTAGCCGAACCACTTGCCGCCGATTCCCACGAAGGCCCCGGGCGGCATGGTCCCGCGAACCGCTTCTGCGATGAGCAGCGTGTCGTCGACCGAAAGCGCGTGTGACGAGCGCGGGGTGATACTCCCGGCCCGGCGGGCGAGCTCGTCGAGCGACATCGTCACGATGGTCCCCGGCTCGACGCCGACCACCGTGTCGACGACGAGGCAGGATTCGCCGTCGTGGAGGTCGATGATGTCGGTGACGTCGAGTTGCGGACAGCGGCGCACCTCGATCCGGCATCGGACATGCTCCGGCAGGTCGGGCAGGGCGTGGGTGATGGCGGCCAGCGCCGCACCGTCGTCACCGCGGTCCGCGGTCCCGCAGACGAGGACGCGCAGCTCGGGTACGAGCGCCGTCACGGAATCTGCTCGACGCTGAGATCGAGGAAGTGCGTCGCGCAGGAGATGCACGGATCGTAGGAGCGGATCAGCTGCTCGAGCTGGTGCGTCGCATCGCCGATCGGCAAGTCCAGGATTCGCGGTGCGAACGTGGCCAGGTCGGCCTCGATCGCGGCCTGGTTCTGGGACGTCGGGGGCACGATGGTCGCGGCCTCGACCTTGCCGTCCTCACCGACCACGTACTTGTGGAAGAGCAGGCCCCGCGGAGCCTCGGTCGCCCAGGCCGCGACGCCGGGCCGGGCCACCGCAGGCACAGACGGGCGATCGGGACGTTCGTAGGCGTCGATGATGTCCAGGGCCTCGGCCGTCACGTGGACGAGCTCGACGGCCCGGGCCACGATGCTGCGGTAGGGGTTCCGGCGGATCGAATCGAGCGCCCCCGTGCGCGCCAGCGCCTCCTTCGCGAGGGGATGGAGCTGTTCACCGGCAAGGACGATTCGGGCCGAGGGCCCGAGCAGGTACGGCAGGCCGTCGTCGGCGCGCGATTGGAGGGCATTCGACCACGGGACCTGGACCTCGTGAAACGCCTCGTCCCAGTCTGGCGGTGCGAGGTCCACGCCGTCCGATGACACGATGCGGCCGTCATTGAGCGGGTATTCGGTCGGGTGCCGGAGTGCGACGAGGCGCGGCTCGCGCTCGAAGTCGGGTCCATGCAGGCCGACCGCGACGTCGACCGTGGCGAGCGACAGGGCCAGAGCCTCCTCAAGGATCGGCCGGAGGGCCATGAGCTCGGCCTTCCTCGGCATCCGGGAGAATCCGCCGACCCGCACGCTGACCGGATGGATGGGGCGGCCACCCAGTGTCGAGAGGAGATGGTTGCCGGCCTTCTTGAGGCGGAGGCCGTCGGTCACCAGCTCGCGATGGTCACGAGCCAGCTCGACCGCGCTCGGGTAGCCGAGGAAATCCGGGGCGTGGAGGAGATAGATGTGAAGGGCGTGGCTCTCGATCCACTCGGCGCAGTACAGGAGGCGCCGGAGGGCCCGGACCTGGGTGTGGACTGCGACCTCGAAGAGCGACTCGAAGGCGTGGACGGCACTCATCTGATATGCGACAGGGCAGATCCCGCAGATGCGCGCGACGATGTCGATGATCTCGTCGGGCGTCCTCCCCACCACCAGCGCCTCGAAGTATCGGGGGGCCTCGAAGATCTCCAGGTGGGCCTCTCGCACGACGCCATCCCGGACGCGCAGGTGGAGCGAGCCCTCGCCTTCAACCCGAGTCAGGTTCTCCACCTGGAACCGCAGGTCACCGCCGTGGCCCATGTCGCTCCTTCGCGTCGGTCGGCTCGGTCGACTCGGTCAGCTCGGTCGGCGCACTCGTTCCGCCCTCGTCCGGTGCCGGGCCCCAGGTGGGTGGACCGCTCCGCAGCGTCTCAGGGGGCGAGGCCAGCGTTGATCGAAGTGGTCGCGGCGGTCGGCCGCCGAGCGCGTCGGTCACGGATCGGAACGGCGCGGCCGCACCGGTGAACCCCGCGAACAGGCGCCCGATGTCCGCCGGCTCGAGATGTACGGATCCCGCCGCCGCCGTATCCTGACCCCAAGCCCTGGCAAGACCGCCCGTGTTGGCCGATTCCCGGGGGCCGAAACAGCCGTAGCAGCCGCGCCGGAAGGCGGGGCAGATCGCTCCACAGCCCGTTCGCGTCACGGGCCCCAGACAGGGCAGGCCCTCCGTGACGACAACGCACGGCACGCCCCGGCGCTTGCACTCCACGCAGACCGATTGATCTGGGAGCTGCGGTCGTCGCCCGGTCGCCAGCGCCGTGAGCAGCTCCAGGAGCTGCCGCGGGTCAATTGGACAGCCGCTCAACTGGGCGTCGACCGGAACGAAATCGGCGACCGGTTGGGCCGTCGCCAGCGAGTCCACGTACGCCGGCACGGGGTAGACGGCGGCCCGGAACGCCTCGTGCTCACGCGCGGTCCGGAGCGCCTGGATTCCACCCACCGTTGCACAGGCCCCGATCGTGACGAGCATCCTTGCCTCGGCGCGGAGGCGGGCGATCTCGACCACCTGCTCGGGCGTCGAGATCGATCCTTCCACCAAGAGGACGTCGAACGGTCCCGACGAGCGCCTCGAGGTCGCCTCGGCGAACTCGACGATCTCGAACCGCTCGGCGATCTCGAGCAGGTCGTCCTCCAGGTCGAGGATGGTCAGCTGGCAGCCATCGCAGGACGCGAACTTGACGACCCCGATGCGCGGGGGCCGGGGGGTCGTGCCCCGGGCCGGGCCGGCTGCCGCGGCGCGAGCGGCTACGTCCATCAGAGGCCCTCCGTCCGGAGGTCGTCACCGAGCTCGGCAACACTGAAGACGGGACCGTCGCGACAGACGAACCGTCGGCCGAGCTGGCAGTGACCGCAGAGACCGACTCCGCAGTCCATGTGCCGCTCCAGCGTCAGCCACATGTGCTCGCGGGGAACCCCGAGGTCCCCGAGCCTGTCGGTCGTGGCGGCCATCATCCGCTCCGGGCCGCAGATGAACGCCGTGGCATCCCGTCCGGTCCCGACGACCGACCGGAACAGCTGGGTGACGATCCCGACCCTCCCGAGCCATTCCGGCCCGGCCCGATCGACCGTGACCCGAACGATCATGTCGTCGCGGTCGGCCAGGGCGTTGATCTCGTCGATGAACAGCTGATCTCGTGGCGTGCGCGCGCCGATGTAGAGCCGGACGTCGGCAAATCGGTCGCGGGCCTGGACGATGGCATCGAGGACTGGGCGCAGCGGCGCGAGCCCGATTCCGCCGGCCACGACGACGACGTCGCGACCGAAGGCATCCTCGATGGGCCAGGGACGTCCCAGCGGGCCACGAAGGCCGAGGCTTGCCCCGGGGCGCAGCCTGGTAAGGAAGCTCGTGGCGGCGCCGGCGGCCCGGATCGTCAGTTCCAGCCCATCTGGATGAAACCTCGAGACGGAGATCGGGGGGATGGCGAATGCCGGCACCGCAACCATCACGAACTGGCCCGGCCGGCCGGCCAGAAGGCCCGGATCCCTGGTGGTCAGGCGAAGCGTGGCCGTATCGGCAGTCTCCTGCCGCACCCACTCGACGGTTGCGTTGGCGTACGCGGTCGGCAGCTCGAATGGGACAGGCGCGGGATGGCGCGCGTCGTCGGTGCCCGGCCGGCGATCCCCAGGTGGAGTGACGGCTGGTGTGGCCGAGTTGGCGGCCAGGATCGTGAGCTCCTCACGTACATCGATACCGACGGGGCACCAGGCGATGCACCGCCCGCAGCCGACGCAACCGGATGTCCCGAATTGATCCCACCACGTCCCGAACTTGTGGGTGAGCCACTGGCGATATCGATCCCGCGGACGAGGCCGGAAGTTCCCGCCGGCCACCTGGGCGAAACCGTCCGTGAAGCACGAGTCCCATGTCCTGACCGAGGACGACGCACGGCCGTCCATGTCGGACTGGACGACCGGCCCGGTGCAGAAGCAGGTGGGACAGACGAGGGTGCAGTTGGCACAGGAAAGGCAACGTTCCGCGATCTCGTCCCAGCGAGCGTGACCCAGGTTCGCAAGGAGGACGTCGCGGGCGTTGTCCGGGATCGCGGCGGTTCCGAGCCCGGCTCGCACCTCGGCGACCTCGGCCGTTGCGCGGGCCGTCGCCGCCGGGTCCGCCGCGTCGAGGTGAAGTGTCGACACGAGGCGCTCGCCGGCACGCGTCGCGGCCCGAACGATGAACCCCTCATCGAGTTCGTTGAGGATGAGGTCGGCCCCGGAGGTCACCTCCGGCCCCGTTCCCATGGACGCGCAGAAGCAGGTGCTCCCGGCCAGGGCGCACTCCACCGCGACGATCAGGACGTCCGCCCGCCGTGCCGCGTAGTCCGGGTCACTGGCCGGCCCATCGAGCAGGACCCTGTCATGGACCGCGAGACCCGCGAGGTCGCAGGCCCGCGCTCCGATGATGGCGACGGGAGGGGCGTCCACCGGGCCGACCACGCGAACGCGGACGGTGCCATCCGGGGCCGTGTCCACGGAGAGCGCGTCGACCCGGCTGGGAAACAGGGTCTGCTTGATGCCGTCCCCGGTCACCGGGTACTGGAACGTCCGCGCCGCTCCGGGTCCCTCCGGCAGCGGCTCCATCGTCACTCGACCCGGCACGCTCCTGAGGGTCCATCCGGCCGGCAGTTCGGCTGCGCCCTCGAGATCGGTCATCACGATCGCCCCGTCGACGACGGTCGGACCGATGACGCGTCGGCCGCCGGCGCCAAGGGCCGTCAGCAGCTCGTCCACCCGGTGCCGAGGCAGGAACGTTCGCGGCAGCGTGTCCACGGCGGGCAGCATCGCAACCCGGTCTGGGGTCATCATGGATCCGCCTCGCGACCCGGGAACCGTGGCAACCCGGTCCGGGGTCACCATGGATCCGCCTCGCGACCCTGGAACAGGTCGAGGAGCTGGGTCCGCGTGGCGGCGAGTCGGGCAACGACCGTGTCGAGGATGAGCGGGTGGAGCGCGGCCGCGAGCTCGATGTCGGCCTCGAGCAGGCCACGCAGGGTCTCGGCGTCGATCATGGCGAGCTCTGTGGGCTCCAGGGTGGTCACGCTCGTCGTGGCCCGGTAGGGCGCGACGATGGCCGACCAGCCGACGATGTCGCCAGGTTCCAGGGTCAGGATGGTGATCGGACCTCGCTCGGGAACCCGGAGATGAACCGCGACCCGACCGGCAACAACGATGGCGAGGAAGTCCGTGGTCTCGCCCTCGCGCAGGAATGTGACACCCGCCTTGAGATCGAGACGAGCGACCGAGGCAGCCAGGCGGCCCCGCGGCCCTTCGGGCAGCGCGTCGAGGACAGGTATCTCGGTTGGCCAAACCCCAGGGTGGACCCGTCCGACATGCGTTGACGCTCGATTGGGGCTGGACATCGAGAAACCTCCAGCGATCAAGGTAGGGGCCCGGGCCATCGGCGCAGGAGCGCCATCCGGCCCGATCCAGGCCCGCCCGCGGCCCGCTGCGCATCGGGACCCGGGCTCGATAGTCACACCCAACTCGGGACCTTCGGCCCTGTCCATGGCCAACGGATCGCCCAAGAATTCGAGGTGCGGTGGATATCGGAGGGGACGCCCGGTATCCACCCTCTTCCTTTTTCCCTGCTGGTTGCGCCTCTTCAGGCGATCTCTCGGCGCGGGCCAGCGCGGGTCGGTCGTTGGTCTGGCCGACCTAGCTCATCAGACGCACCGCAAGCACGCTCGGCCAGGGTGCAGGATCACCGTCCGCGATGGGCCACGGCCACGGCCGGATGAGGCCGAATGGATGAGGCTGAAATGGTAAGCCAGATCGATCAGCCTGCGGGCTAGATCCCTGCCAACAATGCGGATCGGAAGTCCAGCTACACGAGGTTCAGGCGGCGGGCGTCGGATCGAAGGGCGTCCCGGAACATCGGATCGGCGATCGAGATCAGGGCCTCGGCGCGCTCGTGGAGGGAGCGGCCCCAGAGTTCGGCGACACCCCATTCCGTGACGATCGTCCGCGCATGCGCCCGGGTGGTCACCACGCCGGCGCCTTCCTTGATCGCCGCGACGATTCGCGATGCGGTGCCGCCGGCGGCGGTCGCCGGCAGGGCGATGATCGCCCGCCCTTCGGAGGCGAGGCCCGCACCTCGAACGAAGTCCATCTGGCCCCCGACGCCCGAGTACATTCGGTGGCCGAGGCTGTCGGCGACGACCTGTCCGGTGAGGTCCACTTCGATCGCGGAGTTGATCGCCGTCATGCGGCTGAAGGATCGAATGACGTGGGTGTCGTTGGTGAAGTCAACCGGCCGCATCTCGACCATCGGGTTGTCCCGCACGAAGTCGTAGACGCGACTGGTACCCATCATGAACGCGGCCACGATCTTGCCGCGGTTGCGTTCCTTGCGTCGGCCATTGATCACGCCGCGCTCCACGAGGTCGACCACCACGTCCGTGAACATCTCCGTATGGACGCCGAGGTCACGCTTGTCGACGAGAGCGGCTCCCACTGCCGAGGGGATCCCGCCGATGCCCATCTGGATCGTGGCGCCGTCCGGCACGAGGTCGGCCACGAACTGGCCGATCCGTCGCTCGATCTCCCCGAGCTCGCCGACCCGGTGTTCGTACGGCGGCACGTCGCATTCGACGGCGAGATCGATCTGGTCAACGTGGATGAAGCTGTCGCCGAGGGTCCGCGGCACGCCGTGATTGAACTGGACGATCACGGTCCTGGCCGCGCGAATGGCGGCGTGGATCGCCTCGACGCTGGTCCCGAGTGAGCAGAACCCATGGGCATCGGGCGGTGTCGCGTTGACGAACACGGCGTCAAGCGGGATGAGACCGGTGTCGAACAGGCGCGGCACATCGGACAGGAATGCCGGGACGTACTCGGCTCGACCCTCGTTGACGGCAGCCCTCGCGTTCGGGCCGATGAACAGGGCGATATGCCGGAAGTGGGGCTCCATGTCCGGGGCCAGGTGCGGACCGGGTCCCTCGATGTGGAGGTGAACGACCCTGACGTCGCGGAGTTCCGGCGCCCGGGCCACGAGCGCGTCGAGGAGGACGGACGGGGTGGCGGCGGCACCGTGAACGTAGATCTGCTCGCCAGACTGGATCTGGGCGACGGCTTCTTCGGCTGTGACGATACGCATGGCCCGAGCATAGGGCTGCGACCGGCAAGGGCCGCTGGTCCGGACGTCCCGACATTGCGGGCCGAAGGTCGGTGCGCCGGCGGCCCGTTCAGCCGGCCGCGTTTCGGTCCGTCAGGCGATCAACCGGTGCCGCGATCCAGCCGGTGCTTGGCGACGAAGGCCGCGGCCTGTGCGCGGCGCTCGAGATTGAGCTTGGAGAGGATCGAGCTGACGTAGTTCTTCACGGTCTTGTCGGACAGGAACACGTCCGACGCGATTTCCTTGTTGGTCTTGCCCTCGGCAACGAGCCACAGGATCTTCTGCTCCTGGGAGGTGAGCTGGGCAAGCTCGTCCGTGTACGTTCCGGTTGCGATCCGGCGAATGCGCTCGAGCACCTTCTCGGTGACCGCGGGGTCCAGCAGGGATTCGCCGCGTCCGACGGCCTCGAGGGCCGCGACGAGGTCGCGTGCCCGGATCTGCTTGAGGAGGTAGCCGGCGGCGCCCGCCACGATTGCCGAGAGCACCGCTTCCTCATCGGGAAACGACGTCAGCATGACGACCCGCGTGGCCGGGAGCTCGGCCCGGATCTCCCGGCAGGCCTCGATGCCGGACCCATCCGGGAGGCGAACGTCCATGACGATGATGTCGGGCTCGTGGCGCGTGGCCTGTTCGATGGCCTCGGCGACCGTGCCGGCCTCGGCCACCACCTGGAATCCTTCGCGGCGATCCAGGAGCGCAACGAGCCCCTGGCGCACGACCTCGTGGTCATCGACGACGAGGAGGCGCAGCGGGTGCGGAGTCTGATCGTTGGTCACGTTGGGCGAGTCTCCGGAGAGATGGGTAGTTGGACGATGATACGGGTCCCGGCGCCAGGATGACTCGATATGTCGAGAGCCGCACCGATCGACGCAGCGCGTTCCTCGAGATTCGAGAGTCCGAGGTGCCCGGCGCGTCGTGGAGCGGCCGGGTCGAAACCCCTCCCATCATCCTCGATCGACAGGACGAGTTGCCCGGCATCGATGCGAACGGCGAGCCGGACGCGCTCAGCCGCACTGTGTCGCAGCGCGTTGCTCAGGGCCTCACGGGCGATCTGGAGGAGCTGGCTCGTGGCTTCGAGCGACAGGCTCGATTCGATTCGATCGGCGTCCGCGAGGTCGTGGTCGACCGCCATACGACCGCCGGAGGTCAGGAGTAATTCGTCGGTGAGGCCGGCGAGCCGCGCCCCGAAGGATTGGCCCGCCGGGTCCGTGCCGAGGTCCATGATGAACGACCGAATCTCCCCGATCGAGGTGTTGAGTCGATCGATGGCCCGATCGATCCGGGCCGACGCATCGTCGGGGTCCTCGGCCATGAGATCGGGGACGTCCTCGAGCGAGAGAGCGACGGCGTAGAGGCCCTGGATGATCCCGTCGTGCAGGTCCCGACCGATCCGGAGGCGCTCGTCCAGGACGGCGAGCTGCTGGATTCGCGTGTGCAGCCGGGCGTTCTGGATCGCGATTTCCGCGTGCAGGGCGAACATCTCCACGAGGCGCTGGTCCCGGGCAGAGAAGCTTTCGTCATCCATCTTCTCGGTGAGGTAGAAGTTGCCGATCGTTTCCTTGCCGGTCCGGATGGGAACACCGAGGAACGACCGCATCGGAGGGTGGTTGACGGGGAAACCGGATCGGGCCGGATGCTTGCTGATGTCCGCGATCCGGTACGCGCGCCCTTCCTGGATGATGAGTCCGAGGACGCCGCGACCCTGGGGCAACGGGCTGATGGCTTCGCGCTCCGCCTGACTGACGCCGCTGGTGATGAAGCGCTCGATTCGCCCGCGCGAACCCACGATCCCCAGCGCCGCGTACCGTGCGTGCACGAGATCGCGGACGCTGTCGACGATGAGCTGGAGAACGCGATCGAGATCGAGTTCACCGGCGATGGCACGCGTCGCGCCGTCCAGGGCCTTGATCGCGGCCTCCGCCGAAATCACCTCGCCGAACTCGGCGGCCTCCACGGCGACATCGGGATCCGCCGACCCGGCGGTGCGTGTGGGCGCGGCGTCGTCGGACACGGCCTGAGGGTACCAGCCTGAGGCGCGGGGCTCGCCGGGCCGGGGCTCGCCGGGCAAGGGGCTCGCCGGGCCGGGGCTCGCCGGGCCGGGGGCTCGCCGGGCAGCGGGCTCGCCGGGCAGGGGGCTCGCTGCGCCGCGCTGGGTCGACTGGCGAGGGCAGCAACCCGGGCAGGCGATCGGGGGACCAGCGGCCCGTCTCAACGGGCCACGTGTCACTTCCGAGCGGTGGCTCCTCTCCTCACCATTCGTCCATGCCTACCAACCACGTCCCGGCCCTCCGTGTCGCCGATGATCGGACACGGCGTGACCCCGGGTACCAGCGAGTGGCCAGGCCTCGAAGGCGCTGGGCCGCGCGGCCGCTGGGCAGCGCCGGCTCCCCGGGCGTCCCTGCCGGATCGAGATGAAATGAGCGCCATGCCGGACCTCATCGCGCTCCCGGGCGCCATCCCCCGACAGCGCCGGATCCTTCTTGCGACCGATCTCTCCCCGGCATCCGAGGAGGCGGGTCTTCAGGCCCTCGACCTGGCGCGCGGGCTGAGCGCGGAACTGCTCATCGTCAGCGTCATCGATCCGCGGTCCCTGCGGTTGCCGGGCGGACGGTTCGGCGCCCGCGTCGACCAGATCCGGACCCGGCGTGAAGCCGCTGCCCAGGAGCTCGTGACGCGTGGTCGGACAGCCGGCGTCCGGGTGACCTTCCTCATCTGGGAGGGCGAGCCCGGCGAATCGATCGTGGATGCCGCCCTCAGCGAGCAGGTGGACTTCGTCGTCGTCGGGAGTCATGGACGCGGATCGGTCGGTCGGTTCTTCCTCGGAAGCGTCTCCGACCACGTGGTCCACAACGCACCGTGCCCCGTCTTCGTGGTCCGCGCCAGGGCATCGGCGGAGAGGCTCTGAACCTGGCGCCTGCCTAGGCGGTGTAGGCTCCGCCCGGGTCAAGCTCCTCGCGGATCAGGCGAAGCTCCTCCGACGATGGCTCTGCGGTCGTCGCCAGTGGCGCGGCGATGCGCGGATCCCAGCCGATCGTCGCCCGGACATCGTCCAGCGTGGCACCCGGGTGCAACGAGTCGAGGCGCATCTCGCCGTCGTCGTCGAAGTGCCAGATCCCGAGGTCCGTGACCACGACCGACGGTCCCCGACCCAGCCAGCCTCCCTCGCGCCGGATCCGCTCCGATTGCTCGGCGCCACCGAGATTGCCCGGCGACGTCCGGAAGTCGATCTTTTCGACAAACGACCGAGCACTCTGGCGCATGATCACGAACACCTCACGGGCGTTGATCGCGATCTCGCACGCACCACCGCTACCCGGCAGGCGAGTCCTCGGGTGATCGTATGGCCCGATCACCGTCGTGTTGATGTTCCCGAACCGGTCGATCTGGGCCGCCCCGAGGAAGCCGACGTCCACCAGCCCGCCCTGGAGGTAGAAGCTGAACAGCTCATACATCGAGACGACAGCGGTGGCCCCGGTGACGATCGTCGGGTCGCCGATCGAGAGCGGGAGCCGTGCCGGCCGAGCCCCGAAGACCCCGGCCTCGTAGACCAGCTCGAGGTCCGGGGCGACCGTCCGCTGGGCGAGGTTGACCGCGATGTTCGGCAGCCCGACGCCGACGAAGCAGACGCGCTGGCCGGCGAGCTCGCGAGCCGCAGCGACGATCATCATCTCGGACTTCGAGAAGGCGGCCGGGGACGCCGTCTCGGCCGTCACGGCCGCGGCTCGAACAGCTCGATCGGATTGCCGTCCGCGTCCTCGATGAGGACCTGGCGGCCGCCCGGACCGGCGACGATGTCATTCCGGAAAACGACGCCCGCCGTGCGCAGCGCCGTGACCGTCGAAGCGAGGTCGTCAACCTGGATGACGAACCGGTTCCAGCCTCCGGGTGCAGGCGCCCGACCGTCCGGCATCGGCCGCGCCGCAGAGCTTGCCGGACCGCTCAGCCACAGCGTCGTATCGCCGCGCGACACCCGGGCGAAGGCGGGGGCCATCTTCTGGTCGAGGGTGAACCCGAGCCGGTCCACGTAGAACCTGACCGCCTGGTCGACGTCACGGACGATGTACCGGACCGCCGCCATCAGCGGTAGTCTCCGTAGTCGACCGAGCCGGATGGTGCCGACCCGGGCTTCAGTGCGGCCACGCGTTCCATGCCGAGCTTCTCGACGTAGGCGGCTCGACCGTCAAGGTCGTGGACCCAGTCACGCAACCAGCCCTGGATGCTCTCCTCGTCCCGGGTGATCGCGTCCCAGTCGAGATAGAACCGGTTGTCCCGGTCGTAGGCGCCCTGGACGTACGACGGATGCGCCCCGAACGGCTCCACGACCACGGCATCGACGATGAGACCCGGGATGATCGTCCGGTTCGGGTCCGCCCGAATCACGGCTTCGTCGACCAGCTCCTCGACCACCACGATCACGCGGTCGGCGGCGAACGCCGCCTCCTTCTGGCAGCCGAGCAGGCCCCAGACCTGGGTGTTGCCCGCGCTGTCGGCCCGCTGCGCGTGCACGATCGTGACGCCGGGCTTCAGCGGCGGGACAGCGAACACCTTGCCGTCTCCGTAGGGCGACTCGATCTCCCTGATCAAGGGGTTCGCCGCCGGCATGTCCGTCTCGAAATACGAGCGGATCGGGAAGAACGGGAGGTTCGCCGCGCCGGCCGTATACCGGCCGACCATACCGAAGTGGCTGTATTCCTCGACCTCGAGGGGCGCGGGTTCCCCGGTCTCGATCCGCCGCCGAATGGCCCCGAGCCCGCCGACACCGGGGTTCCCAAGCCAGCTGAAGATGAGCTTGCGGGCCACGCCCGCGGCGATCATCTGGTCGTAGATGAGATCGGGTGTGAGGCGCGCGAGCGTCAGGTCGCGCCTGCCTTGGCGGATGATCTCGTGACCCGCGGCGAACGAGATGAGGTGCGTGAATCCCTCGATGGCCACGGTGTCCCCGTCGCGGACGAGATCGGCGATCGCGTCGCGCATCGTCGCGACCTTGGAGGGAAGCATGGGGGAAGTATCCGCCACGGACGCCGTGTCACGCAGGGAGGCTGTGGCCCGGGAGGCCGTGGCCCGGGATGCCGTGGCCCGGGAGGCCGTGGCCCGGGAGGCCGTGGCCCGAGGTCCCGCGGCGGCCCGAGGCTCCGTGGACGAGGTTCCGCCGCGGCCGAGGTTCCCCGACCCTTACGCGGGAGATCGAAAATCCTGGCTCGCACACGACTAGGATGGCCTGGGACGGCCGGCACGAGCCAGGCCGAATGAGGGAGGACGCAGGCATGGACGGACTGTCCAGACCCGGCGGGAGCACGCTCGCCCGCATGTACCTGGTGGCGATGGCCCTGTTCCTGATCACGATCACGATCGGGATTCTGAACGGTGCCGATGTGGTCACGTTCAACAACGATCAGATCCTGACCCATGTCCACTCGGGAACTCTGGGCTGGATCTCGCTCGCCCTCGTCGCGAGCGCGATGTGGATGTTCGGGGCCGTCAATGGACGCCTGGCCCTCACGCTCGGGATCCTCGTCCCGATCTACGTCGCGGCCTTCTACTCGGGCAACTTCCAGGCGCGGGCCATCGGTGGCGCGGCCCTGCTCATCGCGATCGTCTGGGTCTTCGCCTGGGTATGGCGCGCCTGGTCGGCCGCACGGACGCTGCCCGGCCTTGCAGTGATCCTGTACGTCCTGTCCGTCCGCCTGTGGAGTTCGGCACGATCGACAACCGCCTGACGTCGCGAGGAGGTTGATCGGGACGAGACAGAGCCGCCGGCGAAGAGTTCCGGCGGCTCGGTGTTCTCGATTGGCGGGCGCTACGGGGGCGCTACCGGGCGCTACGGGTGCTGAGCCACATCGACCACGGCCATGATTGCGCCACCATGGCGGCGCACGCTCGATCATCTCGGCGCACGCTCGATCATCTCGGCGCACGCTCGATCATCTCGGCGCACGCTCGATCATCTCGGCGCACGCTCGCTCAGGGCGACGCCGTCGCGCCATCAGGGCAACGCAGCCGCGCCATCACGGCGGGCCGCCGCGCCATCAGGGCGACGCAGCCGCGCCATCACGGCGGGCCGCCGCGCCATCAGGGCGACGCAGCCGCGCCATCAGGGCCACTGCGCGCATCCATTCCGGTACACCGTGCGTGGTGTCGGCGTTCGTGAACGACGTCCGCGGCGCGTGACTGCTAGCGAGCCGCGATCTCGGCAACGGCTTCCCCGAAGATCCGGAGCGCGGTGGTCACTTCGTCCTCGGACACGGTGAGCGCGGGCGACATGCGAACCGATGACTTCCCACATTCGAGAACGAGGAGCCCCCGCTGGAAGCAGGCCCACTGGGCGTCCTCGGCGTGCTGTGCCGAATCGAATTCGATCCCGATCATCAGCCCCTGTCCCCGAACGTCGGCGATGAGTGCCGGATAGTCGGCGGCAAGCACCCTGAGGCCGGCCATTGCCTGGTCACCGCGAACACGGGCGTTCTCGACCAGCCCACCCTCGACGAGGTCGATGGTCGCGAGCGCCGCGGCGCAGGCGACGGGATTGCCGCCGTAGGTCGAGCCGTGCGTGCCGGCCGTCCAGGACTCGAGGAGGTCGGCGCGGGCGATCATCGCCCCGAGTGGCATCCCAGAGGCGATTCCCTTTGCGGAGAGCAGGATGTCCGGCTTGACATCCCAGAGGTCGACGGCCCACATCGCGCCGGTACGACCCACGCCCGACTGGATTTCATCCGCGATGAGGAGGATCCCGTGCTTGTCGCACAGGTCGCGCAGCCCGGGCAGGAATCCAGCCTCAGGGACGAGATAACCGCCCTCGCCCTGGATCGGCTCGACGATGATCGCCGCGACCTCGTTGGCCGGCACGAGCTTGTCGAAGAGCACGTCATCGAACCATTTGAGGTTTTCGACCGTGCCATAGGGCGCGTGGTAGACACCGGGCAGCAGCGGACCGAATTGACCGTGGTATTTCGCCTTCGACGCGGTCAGCGACACGGCGCCATAGGTTCGACCGTGGAATGCACCGAGGAACGCAACAACGTATGGGCGTCCGGTGGTGTAGCGGGCGAGCTTGATCGACGCCTCGACGACCTCGGCGCCGGAGTTCCCGAGATAGGTCCGCGCCCGACCGCCCTTGATGGGCGCCAGCTTGGCCAGCCGTTCGCACGTCTGGGCGTAGATCGGTAGGTAGAAGTCACTCGCCGAGAAGTGGATGAGATCGGCGGCCTGCTCCTTGATCGCGGCGACCACCTGGGGGTGCGAATGGCCCGTTGAGGTGACCGCGATGCCGGCGGCGAAATCGAGGAAGAGGTTGCCGTCTGTGTCTTCGACGGTCAGGCCCTCGCCACGGATCGGCACGATCGGGTACGCCCGCGGGAGGCTCGGCGAGGTCCAGGTCTCGTCATAGGCGACGTGGGCACGCGCCTTGGGCCCGGGAATCTCGGTGATGATGCTGGGAACCGGCCGCGCCTGCGCGAGCCGAGACGGGGCCTGGACCACGGAGCACCTCGAGCGTCAAGGGCGGGCGCCCGCACACTGCGAACGCATAAGGATTATGCAGACTGGATATTGAGTCTAGCATGCTGGGTGCCCTCGAAGGGCCGTCCGAACCGCGTTCCGCCCTGTGCGCTGCCCGGCGGCCGAACGGACATCGATAACCAGCCCCGCGATCCGCGAGGATGCTCGGCCCGAGCGCCGAGGCCGAGCGCAGAGGCCGTGAGCATTATTCCAAGAAGGCGTAGCGGACCACACGATGCGGAGCGGATCGGCAAGATGCCGCCCCCACTCCCGTGAAACTCGCCAATTCATCCATCTGGTGCATGAATGCCACGAAGTCGGGGCCGTTTGGGCTCGTGGCGAGCCGGCTACGCGCGTCGGCGCAAGGCCGAGCGACCTGCTAATCCTTCTTGGAATACGGCGCGGCGACGCCTGGCGAGCGCCGTGCGAGCGGCCAGCGACGGGCGTGAGCGACGGGCGTTGGCGAGCGACGGGCGAGCGCCGTGCGAGCGGCCAGCGACGGGCGTTGGCGAGCGACGGGCGAGCGACGGGCGAGCGGCCAGCGGCGGGCGAGCCGGCGACGCCTGGCGAGCGGCGGGCGAGCCGGCGACGCCTGGCGAGCGACGGGCGAGCGCCGTGCGACGGGCGAGCGGCGGGCGAGCCGGCGACAAACGGCGAGTGGAC
>JACPOR010000006.1 GCA_016191425.1 Chloroflexota bacterium | reverse complement strand
GGGCCGTCGGGCTCGGGCAAGACCACGATGGTGAACATCCTGGGCTGCCTCGACCGACCCACCAGCGGGCAGTACTGGTTGGCCGGCACGCCTGTCGCCGAGCTCGACGACGACGGCCTGGCCAGGCTCAGGAGTCTGACCATCGGCTTCATCTTCCAGTCGTACAACCTGCTGCCGCGGACCACCGCGCTCGACAACGTTGCCACGCCCCTGCTCTACCAGGGCGTTTCCCGCCGCGACCGGAATGCCCGGGCCACGGCTGCCCTGGAGCGTCTCGGTCTGGCCGACCGCCTCGACCATGAATCCACCGAACTCTCAGGTGGCCAGCAACAGCGGGTCGCGGTTGCGCGGGCGCTGGTCACGGAGCCGGCCCTCATCCTCGCCGACGAGCCGACGGGCAACCTGGACAGCCACTCCGGCGCCGAGGTCCTGGCGCTGCTCCACGAACTCAATGCCGCCGGTCGCACGATCGTCCTGATCACGCACGACCAGAACGTCGCAGATTCGGCAGACCGTCAGATCCACCTTCGAGACGGCCGGATCGTGGCATGACCTTTCTCGAACTGCTTCGGCTGGCCCTTTCGCGACTGAGAACGAGCCGGATGCGCGCCGCCCTCACCATGCTCGGAGTGATCATCGGCGTCGCCTCGGTGGTGGCACTGGTCGGGGTTGGCCAGGGCACCACGGCGAACATCACGACCCGGCTGAACGGGTTGGGAACAAACCTCCTGATCATCAGCCCGACCGGCCGAGGTGGAACAGGCGCGACCCCACCCACGCTTGACGACGCCGTCGCCATCGGCGAGCTGGCAACCGTCCAGGGCGTCGCGCCAGAGATATCCGTGAGCCAGGCCCTTCGGGCCGGGGCTCAGACGACGACGACGACGGTGGTGGGCACGACGAGCGCCTACGCCGACGTGCGCGCCTACCAGGTCTGGCAGGGAGCCTTCCTGACCAACGTCAGCGTCGACAGCAAGTTGCGTGTCGTGGTTCTCGGCGCCACGACCGCCGCGAACCTTAAGCTCGGAGCCAGCGACGTCGGTTCGCAGATCGCGATCGCCGGGCTGCCCTTCCAGGTGATCGGAATCCTGCAACCCAAGGGCGGCACCGGCTTCGAGAATCCTGATGACCAGGTCATCGTGCCGATCGGCGTCGTCCAGAAGTACTTCGTCGGCGGCAAGACCGTCCGGAGCATCGGGGTCAGCGTCGCTCGGCCCGATCAGATGACGGCGACGACCGCGTCGATCACGGCACTGCTTGCCGCGCGGCACGGGCACCGCGCAGGCGCCACCCCCGACTTCAACGTCTTCAATCAGACCCAGCTGCTCGCAGCGGCATCATCGATCAGCGCCACCCTGACCCTGTTGCTCGGGGGGATCGCCTCGATCTCGCTGATCGTCGGCGGCATCGGGATCATGAACATCATGCTCGTGTCCGTCCGCGAACGGACCCGCGAGATCGGTATCCGCAAGGCCGTCGGCGCTCGCGGCCGAGACATCCTCGCCCAGTTTCTGATCGAGGCGCTGACGCTCTCGCTGCTCGGCGGCCTGATCGGTATCGCCGTGGGCCTTGCCGCCTCGGCCGTGATCGGCCAACTCGCAGGCTGGGGGTTCGCATTCAACCCAGCCACGATCGGCGCCGCGGTCCTCTTCAGTCTTGTGGTGGGCGTCGTGTTCGGTGTCTGGCCGGCGAGGCAGGCCGCGCGCCTGGATCCAATCAGCGCACTGCGCTACGAGTGAGAAGGAGATTCCGTGACTTTCGATTCGAGACGCCCCGCCGGCCCGGAGCCGTTCGAACCCGCGCCACCAGAGACCGGGATGCCGATGTCCCAGCCGGTCATCCCGAGTCCTTCACCTGCCCAGATCCGGAGGGCCAAGTCGTCCGCCGGCTGGCTCAACATCGTCCTCGTCCTGGCCGCGATCGTCGCCGTCGGTGGGGTCGCGTTTGCGATCGGACGGAACACGGCCCCGGTCGCGGCCTCCGGCCTGGGGGGTGGTGGCGCGCTCGACGGTGGCGGCGGCCTCGAGGGTGGTGGTATCGAGGGTGGTGGCGTTCCGCATGCAAGTGGAGCGCCGGGTGCCGCCAACGGCGGAGACGTTCAGGGCGGCGGGTTCGGAGCCGACCGCGGCTTCATCCTGTCGGGCACCGTCCAGTCCGTGGCCAGCGACACGATCACGATCACCACGACCAACGGTCTGACCCTCGTGTTCAGCCTGACCCCCACGACCACCTATCAGACCAAGGCGCCCGCCGCGGCCTCCGCGGTCAAGCCCGGATCGAAGGTCGAGATCCAGCTCGACGCCGCGGTCGGTGACCAGCCTGCTGCGAGCGGGTCGGCCTCGGGACCCGTCGGTACCGCCAGCGGCGTCACCGTGGTCCCGTAAGTTGTAGGGGTGCGTCAGGGTGGCGCAGCGTCACGTCGCGGCTCCTGGCACGTAGCAGGGGCGGGGCCACGACCGTCGACGCGAGCGGCTGATCGACGGGCTCGTTCCGGCAGCTTCGGCCGTCGGGTCAGCCGCCGAGACGAGTCGCCCGACGCCGCGCCGCGAGCGCGACTGCCACGGCGAGCGTGAGCCCGCCGACCGCAAGCGCGATCGACGTCTCCGAGAACAACTGATCGGGGAAGAGTTGCGTGAGGCGCTGCGTCCGCGGATCGAACAGGAAGTTGCCCTGTGGGAAGAAGACGAGGTGGAAGAGGAGGAAGGCCGCGTCAAAGAAGAACAGGACGGCGGCCCCGATCACCAGGCCTGCGAGTGCGAGCCCGGTCGCACCACGTGCGATCGCACGCCAGGGCCAGCCACTGCGACGATTGGTCCAGACGATCAGGACCAGTGCCAGGACGGCCAACCCAACAACGCCGACGAAGATGCGCATGACGTTGTAGACGTCGACCATGTGGGATCGTTCAGCGGCGTCGAGCACCGGCTGGCCGTCCACTTCAACAGAAAACGCCGGCGGGCCGATGAGCACATCGGACAGGAGGGAGCCGGTCACGTTCCGGACCTGCTCCGACGTATACCCCGTCAGCGCCGGCACGCCGGCACGCTCCTGCTCAACGTTGATCCAGAGCGGATTGAAGAAGAGGGCGACGACCAGCCCGACGATGACGATCACGGTCGACACACTCGCGATCAAACCAAGGATCCGCCTCTGCCAGGGTCGCCCCTGAAGGCCGCTCTCATTCGACGTCACGTTCCCTCATCTTCCTGGTACCGGGGGGAGAATCGAGCGGCACCCATCGCGAGGCGTGAGTGCCGCTCGCCTGTTGTGGCAGCCATGGCTGCAGAAATAGAACGTCCGGCCTTCGTGCTCCTCTGTGGCGGCTGCGTCCTCGGGCCGGATCATCATCCCGCAGACCGGGTCCTTTACCTTGTCAGCCATGTGGCGACCTCCTTTGGTTGGGTGGGTGGGTGGATCAAACCGACGAGCCGACCGACGGCCGGTCCTCGGATCCATGCTGAACGTGCTCCCCGCCGTTCCACCACGGCCGGAGCGGAAGCTGTGCGGGACCATCCTGACGGGGTCGGGCGAGGAGCAACTGGGCGACGTCGAGCGAGCCGTCCTCGAAGCCGCGTCTGGACGCCGCCATGTAGATCCGCCAGGTCCGGAACACCTCCTCACCAACGAGTTCGCGGGCCCGGTCGGCCGAGGCCTCAAGGCGCTCCACCCATGCCTTCAGGGTGAGCGCGTAGTGCGGTCGCAGCCGCTGGATATCGATCAACTCAAAACCCGACCGGCGGGCGAAACCGGTCGCGTCCTCGACGGTGACCAGCTCGCCGTCGGGGAATACATAGCGACCGACGAAGCCGCCATCGCCGAAGCGGAGCCAGGACGGCCGCAGGCCGCCGCCAGTCGCGGTCGTGGCGATGCCGTGGTTGAGGAACAGGCCGTTCGGTTTCAGGGCGGCGAGCGCCGCCCTGAAGTACGCTCCCAGCCGTTCGCGACCGACATGCTCGAACATCCCGACCGAGGCAACGGCGTCGAACGCTCCGAAGGTGTCGAGATCCCGATAGTCACGGATCGCGACGAGCGCGCGACCCTCCAGCCCGCGTCGCCCGATCTCGGCCGTGGCCCACTCGGCCTGGGCGGCGGAGAGGGTGATTCCGGTCGCCTCGACGCCGTACCGCTCCGCGGCGAACATGACGAGCGATCCCCAGCCGCAGCCGATGTCGAGGAGGCGCATGCCGGGTTCCAGGCGGAGCTTGCGGCAGATCAAGTCCAGCTTCGCCTCCTGGGCATCGTCGAGGGAGGTCTCCGGCGTCTCGAAGTACGCACACGAGTAGGCGAGCCGGCGGTCCAGCCAGAGCGCGTAGAACTCGTTGCCGACGTCGTAGTGGAAGCGGATCGCCGCCAGGTCCCGCGCCTTCGAGTGCCGCCGTCCGGTGAGGCGCGCCCGGCGTCGGAGGATCGGTGCCGGCCCGGCGCCACGCCGGAGATCGAGGCCGAGGCGGGCGAGGCGCGGCAGATCCCGCCCGAGCCGGCGGACATCCAGGGCCCGCCCGGCGTCGATGGCCGTCCAGATATCGCCCTCTATCTCGATATCGCCACGCAGATAGGCCTCGCCGAGCGTGTCGGCCGACGGTGGCCAGAGGAGGCGTCCGACGGCATCCGGACCACGGACCACGACCCGGACGACCGACGTGCGGTCGGCCGTCGCGTCCTCGGCGAGCACGAGTTCCAGCGGGCTATCGGCCGGCAGCGCCGCCCGGGCTGCGGCCAGCATGCGGCGGGCGAGCGCTCGACGACGTTCGATCCTGCTGGGGGCGCTGCGGGTGCGCCCGCCAGCCTCGTTGCTCCTGGCCATCGCGTTCGATCCCTTCGAGGTGCATGCGAATGATGCCCCACGCTGGAAGGTCGTGCTGAATCGCACATGAGATGGGGCTGAGGACCCGGGCGCACCGCCCGGTGAGGCTGCCGGGCTCGCCGAACACGCACATCGGCGACGCCGCTTGACAACCTCGCCGGGGGGGTGGGGATAAGGTCCGCGCCACGTCTACGACAGTAACGTCGTAGATCCCGAGGAGCCGAGGGGGGACGCTCATGCGATCGAGACCGTGGCCGTCCGTGGGGCGCAGGACGGTGGGTCCCGTCGCAGGTGTGTTGATCGCATTGACCGCGGCCGGAACAGCGATCGCGACCAACTTCGGATCGAACACGGCCTCGTACCAGACACCCGCCCACGCCTGCGACAGCCACGTCGAGTCGCAGTGCATCGCGAACAACGGGCTCCACACGTACTACCTCGGCAACGTCGAGCCCCAACCAAGCGGCCGCGACGCGTGACACATGTAGCCAGGACTACGACCCGGTCCTCGATGTTGCATGCTCGGAGCGAAACTCCTCGACGAACGCCGACGTCTGGGTCAACGATGACGTGTATATGAACAGCGCCTGGGCGTGGAGCGCGTGCACGACGGCGGCGTCGTACGGTGGGGGATCCTCGCCGGTGGTGCGTGCCGCAGGCAATCCGATACAACCTCGGGTTTCCCGACAAGTACGACCAGCCGTCCAAGCGGGCCTACATCGCCTGCCAGGAGTTCGGGCATACGCTCGGCCTGCGGCACTCCAGCAACCGGGGCTCGTGCATGTTCCCGAACGACGTCACGGCCGCTGAGGTGCTGACGTCGGACGAGATCGGGATGCTCAACACGAACTACGACATCCCACAGTAACGGGTGGTGAAGCGCTGATGTTGCAACGACGCCTGCCGGAACCGACATGGACGGGAGCGACGGCCTCCTCTTCGTAACCGTTCAGCAGCTCTTTCCCGCCGATACATCCGGGCGCGCCCGGACCTTCAAGCCGGACGAGACGATCACGATTGGCGAGATCAACCGGTACCTGCCGGCGCCCTGACGAGCCGCGAACCGAGGAGCGGCGCGGCTCGGTTCCCTCTCCGGGCAGTTCGTCGCCAGGCCGCAGCCGCGTCCGGCAGGTCGGGGCCGCGGATGAGCCGTCTCAGCGCAGGTCGGCGGGCTCGCGAGCCAGGGATCGGGGAATTGGTGGTCGCGTTCACGGCCGCCTAGGCCTACCTGCTGGTACCGCTGGTCTACCTTGGCTGCCTGTTTGCGGCCGACGCATCCGGGCGGGTGGGGACGTTCGACCAAGAGGGACGGCCACCTTCCGCGGGCTCGATCAGGCGCTGCCCTGAACGAAGCTGGCGTCCGGCGTGAGTCCGCTACCCGGCGGGTCCTTGCCGGGTTCGGCCACGAGACGGCCGCCGCGGACCGTCGCTCCGATCACCATGGCCGCCCCGATGACGACGATGTTCTTGATGATGTATTGCCCCTCGATCGTCGGCGCGAAGGGAACTCTCGTGAACACCTCGGTCGGGAACAGCACGAGTGGCGAGACCGCGCCGACCATCTGGACCGCGAGAAGGAGGATCGTCGCGCGGAGGTAGACGCCGAAGATGAGGCCCAGGCCGATCAGCGTCTCCCAGGTCGCGAGGATGGGCATCATCGCCGGGTCAGGGATCAGGCCCAGCGTCAGGCGGTCCATCGTCCGCGTCGCGATCTCCTGTGCCGGGCTCAGGCCGGGGAAGAACTTGAGAGCGCCGAACCAGACGTACATGAACCCGAGGCCGACGCGCAGAAACGTGAGACCGTGGCGGGCGAGGAAGCTCGTGATCCGGCGGTCAACGGCGTCGTACAGGGTGAACCGTGCAGGCATCGTCATCTCCAGGTCGTCTCCACCGATGGCGGAGAGCCCAAGCGTAATCCCTGCAGAGCACGGAAGCCTCCGGCGGGGCCGCGTCACCCGTCGGGTCGGACCTCAACGAACCCGACCGCGCTGAAGTCACCGTCGAATGCGAGCGCCTCCCGGATCCGCTCTCGGCGCATGACGGCGAAGCTCGTGGCATCGACGAAGGAGTAGGCGCGCTCATCGTGCCGCCGAAGCCAGGCCCAGGCCTCTTGCTCCATCGACTCATCGATGCGCACGACGGTCAGCCAGGTGGCGGCCTGCACGGCGTCGATGTACGCGACGGCCGAGGCGTGCCCGTCACGGCGACGGAGGAACGTCCATGTTTCACCGACGACCTCGTTGGTGGTCAGCATGGCGCGACCGGGTGCCCACAATCGGACGGCGGCGTCATGGTTGGCGTCCCGGCGGAATCGAAGGGCCACCCAGAAGGACGTGTCGACGAATCTCACGACCCGTAGACGACCTCGTCGACCGGCGCCGGGTCTGCCTCGCTGCCCCCGATCCAGTCATCGAACGGCAGCTCGGCGCGGCGCGGGGCGGCGCGGCATGGGGCGGCGCGGCTGGTCGCGCCTCGGCGCGGATCAGAGCGACTTGGCCCCGTCCGGCCCCGTCCCGGCCCCGGCTTTCCTGGCTGATGCTCGTGGGGGGAGCACTATGCAGATAGCGGAGGATGTCGCGCCCGCTCGAACCCGCGTGCCGGGCCGGCGGCTGCCTGACCCGGGCCCGGCCACGCACGACGTTCGGACCACATAGGGCGGATCGGTCTGCTCTCGGGCTGGCCCGGCGGCCGTTCGGGGCCGGCTACCCGCATAGTGCTCCGGGGGCGGTCATAGGCCAGGATTGCCCGGCGGGGGGTCGGCACGCAGGCAGTTACCGGGGCTCGGCACCCAGGCAGTGACCACGGGTCGGGGCCGCCCGTCGGGGCAAAGATTGCGGGGTCGGGCCGGGCAGTGGCCGCGGACCGCAAGTCGCGGCTGGCGGCATGGGTCGGGATGCTCAGGATCAGGCGCTTCGCGACCACCGCGGCGCCAGTCGAGGCGCAAGCGAGGCTCGCGGGCGATCCATCCCTCCGAGGACGCGCTCGGCGCGGAGCTGCAAGACGGACAGTCGCCGATGGGCGCCGTCGTCCCAGGCCTTCGAGTAGGCCGTCGTGGCGGCCCGGCGGATCAGGAACGCCTCGTGGCGATGACCCGTGTGCTCCAGCGATCCGACGCGCTCGAGCACGGTCCGGTACAGCTCCGGGAGTGCCTGGGCGACTGACGAGGCTTCCACATCCCGAATCCTTGACCCGGTGGTCACCGAATGGAATAGCCCGAGGGTCCCAGCGGCGGTCGGCAATCGGCTGGTGCGCTAGGCTCGGCGTCGCAAGAGCCTGTCGAGGAGCGAGCCGTGGACCTGGGCATTCGAGGACGTCGGGCCGTGGTCGGTGGCGCGACGGCCGGACTCGGCGCAGCCATTGCCGCGGCCCTGGCGGCCGAAGGCTGTGACCTCGTCCTGACCGCTCGGCGCGGCGACGTCCTCGCCGATATGGCATCCGGGCTGTCCTCCGAGCACGGGGTCCGCGCCAGCGCGGTCGCCGCCGACTTCCTTGATCGCCACGCGGCCGCCCAGATCGCCGCGCACGCTCTGGACGCCTTCGGTGGCGTGGACATTCTCGTTCTCAACGCCGGAGGCCCGCCGCCGGTCGATCCGTCCGCGACCAACGCCGCCGGGTGGAGAAGGGCCTTCCAGATGCTCGCCCTGACGCCCATCGATCTGGCCACGCGCCTCCTGCCGGGCATGCGCGAACGGGGCTGGGGACGGATCGTCGCCGTCGGCTCCTACAGCATCCGACAACCGGTCGACGACCTCGCCTACTCGAACGGCGGACGGAGTGCGCTGATGGCGTGGATGAAGACAGCGTCGCGCGCCGTCGCGGCGGACGGGGTCACCCTCAACGGCGCGTTTCCCGGCCGGCATGCCACGGCTCGGATCGAGCATCTCGATCGCCTGACAGCGGAACGCACGGGCCGAGCGGTCGACGCCGTGCG
This sequence comes from Chloroflexota bacterium, assembly GCA_016191425.1. Lineage (GTDB taxonomy): Bacteria > Chloroflexota > Limnocylindria > Limnocylindrales > CSP1-4 > UBA5189. Next base: position 71,368 of record JACPOR010000006.1, on the reverse strand, counting down.
GGCCGACCACCTCGCAGCGATTCCGATGCGTCGATATGGGGAACCCGCGGAGTTCGCCGGCTACGTCGCCTACCTGTGCTCGGACCGCGCCTCGTACCAGACAGGCACGTTCACGACGATCGACGGTGGTCTGTTGACCGGGTTCCCCTGATCAATCGCGGGAGTGCCTGCCTGCCGGGTTCCCCGGATCAATCGCGGGAGTGCCTACCTGCCGGGTTCTCCGGATCAATCGCCTGGGTGCCCGCCGGAGCGGATCGAGAACCCGTTGAACTTGCCGGTGGCCGGCATCCAGACAGCCTGGACCTGCTCGACGACGGCGCCCGCTGGACCTCGCTCGAGGTCGGCGAGCACGCGTTCCAGGGCCGCCCGATCACCCTCCATTCTGCAGATCACTTCGCCGCGAGAACCATTCGCGACCCAGCCGGTGATCCCCGTGCCGAGGACCTGCTGGATCACGAAATAGCGATACCCGACGCCCTGGACCACGCCGCGCACGGTGACCTCGAGTCGGACCGACATCACGCGGCGTGCGAGGCTGCCCAGCGGATCGCAAGCACGTCGAGGACCAGCTCGGGACTGACGTTGCCCTCCAGCTGCTCCGCGGCCACGTCGAGCCGTCTGAGTGTCGATCCGATGGCGGCCACGTCAAGACGTCGCGCCGGCCCATTGAGATCGTCGAGCAGGTCCTGATCCCGGACCGTGCCGGCTTCCCCAACGACCACGAGGCCCATGTCACGGACCACTGCCCGCCAGACCTCGAGGAGGGCGAGAGCCGCCCGGCGACGCTCGGCGGCAGGCGCGCGCGTGGACCGCTCCTCGACCGCGAGGTCAAGTTCATCTCCGGAGACATCGGCGGCTTCCGGGGGACTCGGCATGGCCCGTGGCGGGTCGGCCTGGGCCGCGCGGCCCCTTCCGTGCGACGGGCGGGCCGCTCGGCCCGACCCCGCTGCCTGGGTTGCACCCGTCTCGATGGCGCGCAGCATTTCGCCAGACCTCGCGGCCAGGTCGCGCAGACCGGTCAGCCGTGCCGTCACGCTGGCGTCGAGCAGGTCCAGGAGGGTTCGAGCGATCTCGCCGCGGAGGATGACCGCCTGGGGCGCCCGAGCGAGGGCGATGGCGTGGCCAGGGCGCCCATCCGTGATCCGCGACAGGCGGGCGGCGGTCGGAGGGTCGGCGATCCCCTGCTCGACCAGGACGGCTTCCACGTCGCGGGAGCCCATGGGACCGAGTCGGACCCGCACGACACGCGAGCGGATCGTGGGCAGGAGGCGCTCCTCGTCATCGGCGCAGAGGACGATCGTTGTCCCGGGGGGCGGCTCCTCGAGCGTCTTGAGGAAGGCTGACTGGGCGTCCTCCGTCATCCTGTGCGCAGCCTCGATGATCGCCACGCGTGCACCACCCTCGACGGGCAGAAAGGCCAGGTCGTGGACGAGTTCCCGGACACCGCGCTCCTCGCGGCCGCCGATCGAGATGAGCGCCCCGGACCCGGCCGGGGCCAGTCGATGGAGGTCCGGGTGGTTACCATGCTCCACCGTTCGGCACCCGCGACAAGCCCGGCACGGTCGAGCCGAGCCGGGGGCGCCCTGGCACAGAAGGGCCGCAGCGATGTCGAGCGCGAGCGTTGTCTTGCCAACCCCTGCGGGACCAACGAGCAGCAGGGCATGCGGGAACCCGGACGCGAGCATCGCCCGGACTGCGGCCGCGGCGACCGGCTGGCCCCGAGTCCGCAGTCCCTCCACGGCCCGGATCAGGCTGTGGGCTCGGCCGCCTTGCGGGCGGTGCGTCGCTTCGGCGCGGCCTTCTCCACCCGCGCGGTCGGTGCGGTCGGCACGGCCTTTTCGGTGGGCGCGGCCTTCTCGGTCGGCGCGGCCTTCTCCACCAGCGGGGTCGGTGCGGCCTTCGTCGCAACCTTGCGCGAGGAGGGCCGCTTCGGCACAGCAGTCGCTGCCGGCGCCTCGGTGACGGCAGTCACCGCATCGGCCGTGGCCGTGGGCGCCTTGCGCGTGGATCGGCGCTTGGGAGCCGGACTTTCGACGGCCGGCTCCACAGTCAGGGGTTGAGCTCCGGCTGGGGGCTTGCGGACCGACCGCCGCCTCGGCGTCGGCGCATCCGATGCCGCCGGAGCGATCGACGCCCGTGCCGAAGCGGCACCGCCGTCTTCATGGGCCGGAGTTGGGGCCGGAGTCGGGGCCGGGGCCGTGACTCCGGATCCGGGCTTTGGGGCGGGTCGGCTCCCGATCTGGGCGCGCAGCATCGCCTCGATTTCCGGCGACACCTCGGTCCACGGCTCGTCGGGGTTCATGGCACGCGGCGCGGGGCGCGGTGCAGCCCGTTCTGCACGGAATCGTTCAGGCTCGCGGTTGCCTCCGCGTGGCGCGGCCTCCCCGAAGCGCGACGACCCACCGGCTCGTCCGCCCGAAGCGGACCTCCCGCCACCGTAGCGCTCCCGCTCCACGGCAGCGGCATAGCCACTCCGAACGCCTCTGCCGCCGGAGCGAGCGCCCGGACCGACACCCCGACCGTCACGCTGCCGCCGCTCGGCGATGAGGTACTCGGGAATCGGTGGCTCGTCGAGGTCGTCCTCGTCGATGATCTGGCCGGAACCCCGGGAACCGGACGGCATCCCGATCTGGGAGTCCCAGACCGAACCGAAGGCGTGGGCGGCACGCTTGGCCGGGGCCTGCGGTGCGGCCACCATGATCTCGGCGTCATCTTCATCCGTGTCGGACTCATCGGATGTTGCCGAAGCGTCGGCCGGCGCTTCGCCCGAGGCCATGCCTTCCTCGTGGCCCCGTCCCCGGCCGCGGCCCCGTCCGCCTCGGCGGCGACGACGACGGCGGGGCTCTTCCTCGCCATCAACGGCACGCGCCGATCCGAAGAGATCGTCCGCCTCGTCATCGACATCGACATCGATCGAGTTGTCGGCGGCGACGGCTGCGACCTTCGCCAGCCTCTCGCCCGGGAGGGCGATCGCGGCCCTGGACAGCTTCTCGCCCGGGAGGGCGACGATCGGGATCCCGGCGGCCGGCGCCACGACCTCCGCTGGGTCGACGATCTTGACCCGGGCTCGACTTCGGGGCCGGGGCGCGGCGACCCCTTCCGCCTCGTCGACGCGGGTCCGGGTCCGACTGCGGCCGCGGCCACGTCCCGCACCCTCGCTCATCTTGTCCGGGACCTCGGTCATCGACAGGTCCCCTTCGTCACTCGCGACCCGGCGCCCGGAGCGGGAAGATCCCTTTTCGACCTTGGCGATCTGGGCGATATCGGTGAAGAGGTCGGCAACATCCATGAGGTCCGACGACGTGTTGCCGCGAAAACTCAGGACCTCGACGCGAACGCCCTGTTCCTGGACGGCGCGGATGGCCGGGGCAAAGTCACCGTCGCCGGACACCACGATCGCGATGTCCAGGTTGCGGGCCGTCTTCATCATGTCGACGACCAGCTCGATATCGAGATTCGCCTTGACCTTGCCGTCGCCGTACTTGCGAATGTCCTTGCTGACGACCTTGTAGCCGCTGCGACGCAGGAAGTCATGAAAGTTCCGCTGGTTGTCATTGTCCGGGTCCAGGCCGGTGTACGCGTACGCCCGCACGAGGTCGCGGCCCGCTGTGACCGACTTCAGCAGCGTGACGTAATCGATATCCACTCCGGCCGCCTTGGCCGCATAAAACACGTTCGCCACGTCCACGAAGACGGCGACATTCTTGCCCACGGGGTCTCCTAGTACTGGTGACGGAGCGACCCGCGAACCGGGTGGGCCGTCACGATGATCGGGATCGTCTGGAGCCCGCGCCTGCCGGCGCGAGCGTGCGTCCCATGTGCGGGCCGAGATCGATGAATCCGCGCTCCTCCCACCGCGCCCGCTCGTTGGGATCGTCTGGTCGCGCTGCCTCGATGGACGCGCAACCCTTGTTGGCGGCCGACCGCAGGGCCTCCGCGAGGAGGACCTCCGTCACCGCGTCTGCATCAGCTCCGGGAGCGATGGCCAGGAGATCGATCGTTCCGACATAGCCGCCGGCTCGAACCGAAGGACGGATCGCGAGGACCGCGCCGCCCGCAAACTCCCGGCGCCGCTCGGCGACGAGGATGCTCGCGTGGGGAAGGTAGACCAGCTGTCGGAGCATGTCCGCGGCATCCAGGGCAGTTCCCGACCCACGGCCACCGATCTGGTCGCCGCTGAGCGCGACGAACCGGTCGATGTCGGTGATTCGGGCTGCTCGGACCGTGTATTCCACGCCGTCGCTGGTACCTCGATCGGATGGCGCCACCTCGATGCAGACCACCCCGATCGGGGTCGACCGAGGTCGACAGGTGCCGCTGATCGCAGGAAGCGCGAACGTCGTCCGCTCGCGAAATCATCTGGATCGCGCCAACCGGTGTTGCAATCGGTGCGCCGGGCACTATCATACGACATCGCTTCGGCGGCAACCTGCGCGCCGCCCGAACAGGTCACGGTCCCAGCCGCCGCGCACCACTCCAGCGCCGACCTCCGCCCTCCCTGGGCGCAGCGTCTGGTGCACGGGACGGGCGCCAACGCCGGCACCGCGGCCTGCCAACGGGTCGGGTTCGCGGGTCAGCCGACCAGGTGATCGCCCAGGAACATGCTGGGCGATCTCATTCGAGGAGGAGAATGCATGAAGCTCACGAAATACTCGGTCATCGCGGCAAGCGCAGCCATCGTGTTCGGCGCTTGTGGTGGCGGTGGCTCGGCCAGCCTGAACAAGAACATCCAGATCGCGGTCGAACTCCCCTTCCAGGGCAGTGAGAAGGCGGCCTCGGACCCGATCCTCAATGGCATCCGCCTCGCCGTGAAGCAGGCCGGCGGGAAGGTCGGTGACTTCACCGTCACCGTTCCGAATTCGGCCGTCTTCGACGACGCGCTGAACGGCGTGCACGACGCACAGACCGGCGCCAACAACATGACCAAGATCGTCGGCGATCCGAACTACGTGGCCGTCGTCGGTCCGCTCAACTCGAGCGTTGCCAAGGCCGAGATCCCGGTCTCGAACGCGGCCGGGCTGCTGCAGTGCTCGCCGGCCAACACGAACCCCGATTTGACCGCCGGTGCTGCTGCAGCGGCGCTGCGCACCAAGCCGAACAACTACATCCGGGTGGTCACCACCGACGCGGTCCAGGGTCCGGCGGGGGCTGCGTACATCATCAAGGAGCTCGGAAAGAAGAGCGTCTACATCATCGACGACACCGAGACCTTCGGGAAGGGCGTCGCCGACTCGTTCGAGGCAGAGTTCAAGGCGCGCGGTGGAACCGTCGTCAAGCGCGACGCCGCACCGAAGACCACCCAGGACTACGTCTCGATCATGACCGCCGCAAAGGCGCTCAACCCTGAGTCGATCTACTTCGGCGGCGTGACCGCGACCGGCGGGGCCCGGATCCTTCTGGCCGCGGCCCAGGTCGGTCTCGGCGACATTCCGTTCGTCGGCCCCGACGGCATCAACGACGGCTCCGGCGAAACGAAGGACTCGTTCCTCAACCTCGCCGCCGCGGCGGCCAAGAACGCGTACAGCACCCTTGCGGGCCCCGGCACGTTCGAGGGCAAGGACAAGTTCGACGCCGACTACAAGGCCGAATACGGCATCGACTCCACCGGGTACGCGGGTCAGGGCTTCGCCTGCACCCAGGTGGTCCTCGACGCGCTCAAGCGCGCCATCGCCACGAATCCCAAGACCGACGCCGAGCTCCGCGAAGCGGTTCGCGTCGCGGGAACCGACAGCACCTACACCTACTCCCTCAATGTCGGCAGCGTCACGTTCGACAAGAACGGGGACACGAGCCAGCTGATCGTTTCGATCTACTCGGTCGACCCCGCCGGCGCCAACGGCAAGGGCGACTGGAAGTACGAGACCCAGATCGACGCGGCCGTCAAGTAGGAGCGTTTCGCGCCCTGGAGGCCGGGCATCCATCGGGTTCCCGGCCTCCCTCCATCCCCGCAGGGTTCCACCCCCCTCCGCCCTGAGGTTCACATCGTGACCGCGATCGCCTCGCCAGCCGCGCATCCGAACCCATTGGCCAGGGGCCTGCGGATGACCGCGATCGCCGTCGCCGCGGTCATCGCCTACCTGGTCGTGTTGTGGATGGCGCTCTCTCTGTTCGGTGGCAGAACGATCGACGCGGCGTTCCCCGAAGCCCTCCAACAGACCGTCAACGCGCTCTCGATCGGCGCGATCTACGCCCTCATCGCGCTGGGTTACACGATGGTCTACGGGATCATCGAGCTGATCAACTTCGCCCATGGCGACATCTTCATGCTCGGGGCGTTCCTGTCTGTTGTCTTCATCGGTGGCATCACCGGCAACAACGAGGCGGTCACGAACATCCCGCTCCTCATCATCCTGATCCTCGGTGCCCTGATCCTCACGATGCCGATCATCGGGCTGCTCAACGCCGGGATCGAGCGGGCCGTCTACCGCCCGCTTCGGAAGGCACCCCGGCTCGCGCCATTGATCACCGCCGTCGGCGTCTCGTTCATCCTGCAGAACGTCGCCCTGACGATCGCGGGGTCGGGTGACCGGCGGGCGCCGCAGATCTTCCCGCTGGACTGGCAGATTTCAGTCGGTGGGGCGGAGATCTCGATCCTCTCGATCTTCATCTTCGTGCTCGCGATGGTCCTCATGCTGGGTCTTCAGGCGTTCGTCACACGGACTCGCCTCGGACGCGCGATGCGGGCGACGGCGCAGGACCAGGAGGCGGCCGCCCTGATGGGCGTCGACGCCAACCAGACGATTTCCCTGACCTTCCTGATCGGGGGCATGCTCGCCGCCGCCGCCGGTCTTGTCTGGGGACTTCGCTTCGGCTATGTCCGCTTCGACCTCGGCTTCAATTCGGGCCTCAAAGCCTTCACCGCAGCGGTCCTCGGCGGGATTGGGAACATCACCGGCGCGGTCATCGGGGGCTTCATCATCGGCTTCATCGAGAACTTCGCGGCGGCGCTCGGGTACGCGCGCTGGCAGGAGTTTCTCATCTTCGTCATCCTGACCCTGGTCCTGATCTTCAGACCGACCGGCATCCTCGGCCAGCACTCGGGAGATCGCGCATGACCGCCACGATGGAGGTACGTTCGGCGGGGTCGCCGTCGCCACGCGCCCGATTGCGGGCGTACGCGCACGGCCACCGTTCGGCGACGATCGTGGTCTCGATGGTGCTCATCACGGCCGCCATGATCGTCCTGGCGCAGGTACCGCCGCTGTCCCTGATCCAGCGCCAGAATGCATGGTTCGATGCCTTCGCCAATGCCGGGACCTTCGTCCTGCTGGCCATGGGCCTCAACGTCGTGGTCGGACTGGCCGGTCTCCTCGATCTGGGCTACGCCGCGTTCTTCGCGATCGGGTCCTACACCTACGCCTACTCGAACTCGCCGTTCTCGCAGACCGACCTGCCGTTCCTGCCGATGCTCGTGGTCGGAGCGGCCGTGGCGGCGGTCTTCGGGATCGCGCTCGGCGCCCCGACGCTCCGTCTTCGCGGCGATTACCTGGCGATCATGACCCTGGGATTCGGCGAGATCGTGCCGATCGTCTTCCTCAACCTGGACAAATGGACCGAAGGCACCAACGGCATCGGGGGGATCTTCAGGCCCGAACCGCTGCCCGTGCTCGGCGAGTTCTCGGCCCTGTCGCCGTTCCCCTACTACATCCTCATGGTCGGGATCGTGACAGTCGCCATGATCCTCCTGTACCGCATGCAGGATTCGCGGATCGGTCGCGCCTGGAACGCCATCCGGGAGGACGAACTGGCGGCCGCCGCGAACGGCATCAACACGGTGACCACGAAGCTGCTCGCCTTCGCCATCGGCGCCACAACCGCGGGCTTTGCGGGCGTCTTCAACGCCTCCAAGCTGACCATCGTCTCTCCCGAGCAGTTCCTGTTCGCAGTTTCGTTCTCCGTCCTGGCCATGGTCATCCTCGGCGGGATGGGCAACATCTGGGGTGTGGCGGCCGGGGCGCTCCTGGTCTACCTCATCCAGGTGGTCCTCCTCAAGCAGCTCAACGGGATGGTGGAGGGACTCGGGATTCCGTTCCTCACGGAGATCAACTTCCTCGACTACCAGTACCTCCTCTTCGGAGTCGCCCTCGTGTTGATGATGCTGTTCCGGCCGGAGGGCCTGTTCCCGAGCCAGCGACGACGGCGGGAACTCCACATCGCCGATGAACTCGCTGGTCCCATCGACGAACCGGCCGTGATCGGCTCGCTCGGTGCGGCGCCGGGCGCGGACGAGTTGGGTGATACCTCCGGCCAGGACCTTCGGGGGCACGACCGGTGACCGAGACGACCGAGGTCCTGCGCGCCGAGAAGGTCACGAAGCGGTTCGGCGGCCTGATCGCTGTCAACACCATCGACTTCGCGATCCCCAGGGGCAGCATCGTGAGCCTCATCGGCCCCAATGGCGCGGGCAAGACCACGTTCTTCAACGTCATCGCCGGGATCTACGACCCGACCGATGGCCGGATCGAGTTCCGGGGTGAGACGGTGATCGCCCACCCCAGACGGGCCTGGCTCGAGCCGATCCTGTGGCTGGTGATGCCGGGGGTCGTCGCCATGGCGACCATCCTCGCGAGCCTCGCCGGGCTGGCCCAGGGAACGGTCATCCTCGGGATCTTCGCGACCATCCTCGTCCTGCTCGCGTCGCTCGTGACGGGGGTCGCGCGTGGTCCGGCCTATCAGCGCTTCCTCGGTCGGTTCGGGATCTTCCGCAGTGCGCGGCCGAACGACATGGTCGTGGCCGGCCTCGGCCGCACATTCCAGAACATCCGCCTCTTCCAGAACATGACGGTGCTCGAAAACGTGCAGGTCGGGATGCACTCGCGGCTCCACGCGGGCTGGGTCGACGCCCTCCTCTCCACTCCCCGGAACAGGGCGGAGGAACTGTCCTCGCGGATCCGGGCTGAGGAACTGCTCGCGCTCGTAGGCCTCCAGGGAACGGGCGACGGACTGGCCAAGAACCTCCCGTACGGCGACCAGCGCCGGTTGGAGATCGCCCGCGCCGTCGCGTCGAATCCCGTGCTCCTGCTCCTCGACGAACCGACCGCCGGCATGAATCCGAACGAGACGGCTGGCCTCACCAGCCTGATCAGCCGGCTTCGCCGGGACCTCGGCCTGACGATCCTGCTCATCGAGCACGACATGAAGGTCGTCATGGGGATCAGCGACCGGGTGACCGTCCTCGACCATGGGGAGAAGATCGCCGAGGGCACGCCCGATGAGATTCGCCGGGACCCGAAGGTGATCGAAGCCTACCTCGGAGCACCAGCCGCATGACCGCAGCCGATCAGCGTCCTCAGGCCGCGGAGCCGATGCTCGTCCTCGACGAGGTCAACACCTTCTATGGTCAGATCCACGCCCTCCAGGGGGTCAACCTGACCGTCGCGGAGGGTGAGATCGTGACCCTGATCGGGGCCAACGGCGCCGGCAAGACGACGACGCTCAAGACGATCAGCGGCCTCCTCCATCCCCGCCGCGGAACCGTCCGCTTTGAAGGTGCGGACGTTTCCAAGACGGCGGCCCACACGCTGGTCCGGCGAGGCATCGGTCACGCCCCGGAAGGCCGCCGGATCTTCGGCCGGATGTCCGTCCTCGAGAACCTCATGATGGGCGCCTTCACCCGGGACCAGCCGACGATCCCCCCGGATCTCGATCGCGTCATGACCCTCTTTCCGCGGCTCCGCGAGCGCACCCACCAGCTCGGGGGAACCCTGTCGGGCGGCGAGCAGCAGATGCTCGCCATCGCTCGCGCGCTGATGTCCCACCCCCGCCTGCTGCTCCTCGACGAACCATCTCTCGGCCTGTCGCCCATCCTGGTTCAGCAGATCTTCTCGATCGTTCGGGAGATCAACGAGCAGGGCACCACGATCCTCCTCGTCGAGCAGAACGCGCTCCAGGCGCTCTCCATCGCCCACCGGGCGTACGTCCTGCAGACCGGCCGTGTCGTTCTGACCGGCCCGGCCCGAGAGGTCATGAGTGACGAGAGTGTCCGCAAGGCGTACCTGGGCGAGGACTGACCCACAGGGCGAGGACTGACCCAAGGCCGGGGCCCACCACCCTCGCGGAGTCGGAAGCGCTGGCAGTGACGAACGAGTTCGCCGCCGAGGCGCGCTCGGGATCAGCGGATTCCCGGCTCCCGGTGGATATCGTAGGCGGCGCGCGCAAGCATCGCCAGACCCACGCCCGTGACCCAGAGGCCCGGACCATTCGTGAAGACCGCGATTGGTTCCGGGAACGCCAGCGCCCCGATTGAGGCCAGGTCCACAATACGGAGGACGAAGGCCACCCAGCCAACTGTCGCGAGCAGGGCGTACGCGGGCCATCGGTCGGCACTCACCGGGCGGTCCGTGGCATAGGGGAGCGTGACGACCGCGATCGTCACGAGTGCGACCACGAACACCACGATACCGAGTCCGTCGAATGCGTTGCCGCCGATCTGGGGCAGCCCGTTTTCGCCGCCGACCGTCCACCAGCGCAGCACACAACCGACCAGCACCACGACGGCGCCGAGAGCGGCCAGAATCCGCGCCCGCCCGACGGGCCGTCGATGGATGTTCATTCGGGTGTCGCGTAGACCTCCGGCCGGAGGACCCCGACGAACCGGAGGTTCCGGTACAGCTCGTTGTAGTCGAGCCCGTAACCGACCACGAACTGGTCCGGGATGGTGAATCCGGTGTAGTCGACGGGAATGTCCACGAGACGGCGAGCGGGCTTGTCCAGGAGGGTGCAGATGCGCAGGGACGCGGGCTTCTTGCCGCCGAGATAGCGGATCAGGTAGTTCAGCGTCAGGCCGGTATCGATGATGTCCTCGCAGATGAGGACCTCTTCGCCCTCGATGGTCGTGGAGAGGTCCTTGAGGATGCGCACGAGCCCCGAAGATTCGGTCGTGGCGCCACCATACGAGCTCACTTCCATGAGGTCGATCCGGACCGGCAACGAGATCGCGCGCATGAGGTCGGCCATGAAGGGCAGCGACCCCTTGAGCACGCTGACGAGCGTCAGGGGACGGCCCGCGTAGTCGGCGCTGATCTGGGCCCCAAGCTCGAGGATTCGAGCCTGGATCAGTTGCTCGTCGAGCAGGATCTCGCCGATATCGGCCTCGAGGTCCGTGAGCGTTCCCATCACCTGCCGGATGCCTCCTCAATGCGGGTCGAAGCGCGGGCTGAAGCGCGGGCTGGTTGCAACTGCAGTGCGCCCCGGCCCGACATTGCCGGAGCCGTCGTCACGAGCACGTCGGGCGGGGGCGGTTCGGCCCGACGGTCGCGGCGGCGAGGCCGTGATGGGATTGCCGCCGTCGAAGGGGTCACCAGGACGTCCGCGAGCACATGCACGAGCTCCCCGGGGCTTCGATCCGGCGAGATCTGCCCGAGCGTGCCGGACAGGGAGTCAGCCAGCGCAATGCGCCCGTACTTGAGCATCATCGCCCGGAAATCCCTGGCGTAGAACAGCTTGATGTTGATGGCGGGATACAACTCCCGAAGCCGGCGCAGCTTGCGATTCTTCTTCCGGACGAGACGCTGCTTCAGCGTCGTCATCTCGAGATAGAGGTCGAGTTCCGGTAGGTAGAAGTCGGGCGAGAAGCTCTCCACGACGTCCCCATCCAGGTTCCAGAGGATCGGGAAGGTCCGCGGCTCGTAGTCCCAGCGGACGGCGTAGAAGTCGAGGATCCGAGCCATCTCGGCTTCGCTGGCGTGGGCGAAGGCGGGCCAGGGTCGGCCGGTCGCATCGACGGGCGTGCGGTCAAGGGCATCGACGAGCGTGGAGCCTTGGGCAACATCAACAGCGAGGGGCGCCTTGGGTCGTCCGGCGGGCGGCGACACGGTCATGAGCTCCGACTCTCATCCGCCCGAGACTTGCCGCTGGGCGCGGCCAGCAACGCTCCCACGCCGCCCGTCCAGGTATCGAGAAACTCGTGCATGGCGAGGACGTCATCCGTGGAGATCGCCGGGCGATCTGGGGCGGACACGCCTTCCGGAGCCGCTTCGGCAAGGAATTCGAGCGCGGTGCTGCCGCACCGTTCGCACTCGACCTGGATGAAGACAAGGTCATCCCGACGAGCCAGGAGGCGGATCCGGTCGACGGGGACGGGCTCGTTGCAGACGGTGCAGGCCAGCCCGTCTGGGAGCGCGCGCAGGTGGTCGCGAGGATCCATCCACCCGGAGTGTAGCCGACACACTCGTCAACGACGACCTCGCGCTGGCTCGGGGATCCGGTCGCGCTACGTCCATGACACCGAGGCTGAGGCTGGACGGCGGGCCGACGGCGGGCTGGGCAGCGGGCTGGGCAGCGGGCGGACGAGGATATGCCCCGGTGCACGAGACCATGCGGTGGAGCACCGCTGCTTCCCAGTGGCGTCGTCCGAGCAGAGAACGACACCCTCCATGCCCCGCCAGTCTGCGACCCGAGACCGGAGGTGGCTCGATCGTCGGGCTCACGACCCGGTCGCATACGCGACGCGGCGTGCTTAGCCGACCCGGCGTGCTTAGCCGACCCGGCGTGCTTAGCCGACCCGGCGTGCGTAGGCCAGCCCGGCGCGTAGACGGGGCTCGGGCCCTCTGTCGGGATCGTTGATGGACGTCTGAATGAGTACACTCCCTTGCCGACGATACCCCCAGGGGGTATCATGCGATCGCGGCCCTGCCCCCGGCACCATGGCCAGATGGAGCGAACGAGAGACGGATGTCCCCCACGAAGGAAGCGGCAGGCGGGCACGTGACGCTCGGTGACACCTTCCGCCACAGTTATTCGAAAGACAAGAGCCAGCTCGTGCGGCGGCTCGCCCGGATCGAGGGCCAGGTCCGCGGGATCGCCCGCATGATCGAGCGCGAGGAATACTGCGTCGACATCCTGCAGCAGACGGCGGCGCTCCGGGCTGCCGTGGACTCCCTGGCCATCCTCGTGCTGGAGGACCATGTACAGGGATGCGTTCGAACCGCGGCACAGCAGGGTGACGCGGATCGCTACGTCGATGAGGTCGTCGATGTCGTCCGGCGGACGCTCGGTCGTCCCGTTCGCGGAGGCGTGAAGGCCTGAGGTTCGGGCCGCGCGCACGGGCAACCTGGATGACGGGGCCTCGAGGGGCTGGTTCACGGCGAAGCGGCCCCGGGCCGAGCCACGACGCGAGTTATCCACCGGATCCCGGCGGATTCGGTACGTCCTCGTGGATAACCCGATTGACGACACGCATCGGCACTCGTAGCGTCCTGCATCCGCACCAATTCGGCTACGGGGAGCGCACTGCACCAGGGGTCCGGGGAAACCCGGCCACGAAACCGACGGCAGGGCGCGAGACCGGCGCCGAGGCTGCGAGACGAACGACGTCGCCGGGGGCGGCTCTCGTGGTGGCTGTCACCCCCGATCCGGGGATACAGGCCTGAACGACCATCGAGATCCGCTCCCGACAAACGTCGACGGATTGCCCGACCTCCCGTTCGCGTATCACGCCGCCCTCGGTGTCGCGCTTGACGGACTCGCCACCATCGGCGTGCGTCTCGACCCCCGCGGACGCCAGGTGATCGACGGACACCTTCGGCTCCTGGCCGCCTGGAATCCGGCCGTGAACCTCACCGCGATCATGGACCCGGTGGGGCTCGCTGAACGGCACGTGGCCGATAGTCTCGCCGCGATTCCCGTGATCCTCGATGGCCCTCACCGCACGCTCATCGATATCGGGTCCGGGGCCGGGTTCCCCGGCATCCCGATCGGCGCGGCAATGCCCGGCTTGCGCCTGACGCTCGTCGAGTCGACTGGCAAGAAGGCGGCATTCCTGCGCGTGGTCGCGGCCGAACCGGGCCTGGCTCGGCGCGTCGACGTGCGGGCGGAGCGGGCCGAGGCCATCGCTCCGGGCGACTGGGACGTGGTCACCGCGAGGGCGGTCGGCGCCCTCGCCGACCTCGTCGAACTTGGGCTCCCGCTCCTTCGCCGGGGCGGCCGGCTGATCGCGTGGAAGCGGGGTGACCTCGCGGTCGAGCTGGCGGCGGCCGGCCGCGCCGCGCAGGCGATGGGCGGTTCGCCGCCATGGTGGAGGCCCCACCCCGATGCCGTCCAGGACGCGGCCCACCTCGCCGGCCATGGCGTCGCGGTGATCGAGAAGCGGTCGCCGACCCCGGAGGGCTACCCGCGTGATCCCGCCCGGCGAAAGCGACGGCCATGGTGAGCACGCACACGACGGCCCTGGTGAGGAACGCCCCTGCTACGCTGGCAGACCATGCGAGTCGCGGTGCTTTCAGACATCCATGCGAACATGCCCGCCCTCGAGGCGTCCGTTCGGGCTGCGGGCGGGGTTGACGGCATCTGGCATCTTGGCGATGTGGTCGGCTACGGACCGGCCCCGGATCAGGTGGTCGCGCGCCTTCAGGAGCTCGGCGTAACGGGCGTCCGAGGTAACCACGACGCGGCTGCCATCGGCGGCCCCGAGATTGACTGGTTCAATCCGGATGCACGGCGAGCCATGGAGTGGACGCGAAACTCGATTTCCCCCTCGACCCGGGCCTGGCTCACGGGGTTGCCCCCGACCGCGATCCTTGACGAGTGCTCGCTTGTTCACGGCAGCCCGCGCGACCCGATGTGGGAGTACATCACGTCGGTACCTGTGGCGCGGGCGAACCTCGCCGCGCTCGGGACCCGGATCGGCCTTCACGGCCACACCCATGTGCCCATGGCCTGGATCGAGGAGGACGGTTCCGTTGACGTCGTCGGCCCGGGTGACGGTTCAATCCTGGAACTGCGCGGGCGTCGCGCGCTGGTGAACCCCGGGAGCGTCGGTCAGCCGCGTGACGGCGATCCACGGGCGGCCTTCCTGATACTGGATACAGAGAAGGATTCGATCTCCTGGCACCGCGTCTCCTACGACATCCAGGCGGTCCAGGAGGCGATGCGATCGGCAGGCCTGCCGGCGACTCTCGTCGCACGGCTGGACTCCGGCTCCTAGCGCCCGGCGAGATGATCGGCGGACGACAGCCGCTTCGCGGTCGCAAGCTCGGCGATCGACGGATCCGCGTCGAGCGCCCCCACGCGGCCTATTTCCGCTGGAGCGGGAAGGGCATGATGACCGCCAAGGCGGCGGCCAGCACGCCGACGACGGGCTTCGGGCGAGCGATGGCGACGGTCCGACGGATCCTGCTCGGCCGCCCACTCGCATCCGACGAGGAGATCGGCGAGCGCCTGTCCAAGAAGAAGGCCCTTGCGATCTTCAGCTCGGACGCGATCTCATCCTCCGCGTACGCGACGGAAGAGATCCTTCGTGTCCTGATCCTCGGCGGGGTTGCCGCGCTCGCCCTGGGGCTCGAGGTCGCGATTGCCATCTCGGTGCTCCTCATCGCCGTGGCGATCAGTTACCGCCAGGTGTGCATCGCCTACCCGACGGGTGGTGGGTCGTACTCGGTGTCCAAGCGGAACTTCGGACGAAATGCCTCGCTGATCGCGGCCTCGGCGCTCCTCATCGACTACGTCATGACCGTGGCGGTCTCGACAACATCGGCCGTCGAACAGATCACCTCGGCGCTGCCCGAGCTCATCGATCAGCGAGTGCTCATCGGCATCGTGGCCGTCTCGCTGATCACCATCGGCAACCTCCGGGGGCTGCGGGAGGCCGGCAACATCTTCGCGATCCCGACGTACCTGTTCATCGGCTCGGCCTTCCTCATGATCGCGATCGGGGCGTTCCGAATCGTCATCGGCGGCGAGCACGGCGACTTTTCGGCCGGCATCGCGGAACAGGCCGGCCGGCTACCGGAGCAGGTCGGCATCCTGCTGCTCCTTCGTGCCTTTGCGGCGGGGGCCGTCGCGTTGACCGGGACCGAGGCGATCGCCACGGGAGTCCCGGCGTTCCAGCCGCCAGAGGCACGGAACGCAGCCACGACGCTCGGCGCCATGGCCGTGCTGCTCGGAATCCTGTTCATCGGGATCACGTTTCTGGCAGTCAGATTCGGAATCACCCAGCTGACCATGCCGGAACAGCAGACTGTCATCAGCCAGGTCGCGCGACGCGTCTATGGCGATGGAACCATCCCGTTCTTCCTGTTCCAGTCGTTCACCGCGCTGCTGCTGTTCCTGGCCGCGAACACCAGTTTAAACGCGTTCCCACGACTGCTCGCCATTCTTGCCGGCGACTCCCACATGCCCCGCCAGTTCGCCCTTCGCGGCGATCGTCTCGCCTTCTCCTACGGGATCGTCGTCCTGGGCCTGGTGGCCTCCGCCCTCATCGTCGTCTTCAACGGCCAGACGCACCTGCTGATCCCGCTCTACGCGGTGGGAGTCTTCATCGACTTCACGATCAGCCAGGCGGGCATGATCCGACACTGGCTCCGCGAACGGCCACCGGGCTGGCAGCGCCGACTGGCCATCAATGCCTTTGGCTGCATCCTCACCGGGATCGTCGCCGTTGTCGTCGCGGCAGCGAAGGCGCCGGCTTCGCTCATCGTCCTGTTCCTGATCCCGATGCTGGTCCTGCTCATGCTGTCGATTCGACACCAGTACGAAGGCCAGGCCGAAGAGCTGTCCGTGAGCGAGGACACGGTCTTTGCCGGACCGCTTCGCGAACAGCGGGCCGTCGTCCCCGTGAATGGCATCAATCGTGCGGTCGTCCAGGCCGTCACCTTCGCGAGGACGATCGCCACCGATGTTCGCGCGGTCTATGTGACCGTTGATCCCGGCGAAGCCGAGGCCATGGCGCGGCGTTGGGAGCGACAATTGCCCGGCGTTCCGCTCGTCATCGTCGAGTCACCCTACCGAGCGATCGCCGAGCCGTTCGTTGCCTACCTCGACGTGCTCGCGGAGTCATGGCCGCCGGATCGCGAGGTACCGGTGACGATCGTGGTGCTTCCGGAGTATGTCGCGAAACACTGGTGGGACCGACTGCTGTATAACCAGACCGCACGAAGCGTGAAGGCCGCCATCGTCGGCCGCGAACACACCGTCATCGCCGACGTCCCGTACCGCCGCGATCACTGACCGGCGGAGACGGCCTGAGACGGCGCCAGAGCAGGGAGCAGGATGACCGGAGGTCAGCGGCCCGTACGCGGCCGCAAGCTCGCGGATCGGCGTGTTCGCGTGAATCGCCCCCACTCCCCCTACTTCCGCTACACGGGTCCGGGCCAGCTCGTGGCCAAGGCCGCGGCAAGCGGCCCGACGACCCCCGGCGGGAGGTTCTTCGCACGCGTTCGCAGCCTGCTGTTCGGGCGGCCCCTGGCGTTCGAGGAGGAGGCCGGCGAGCGCCTGCCGAAGAAGCAGGCGCTCGCGATCTTCAGCTCGGACGCCATCTCATCGTCGGCCTACGCAACGGAAGAGATCCTGCGGGTCCTTATCGTGGCCGGCTCCGGGGCCATCCTCGTGTCGATCCCGATTGCCATCGGGATCAGCGTCCTGCTTGCGGTCGTGGCGCTTTCCTATCGACAGGTCTGCCGTGCGTATCCCAATGGCGGCGGCGCCTACGCTGTGGCCAAGGAGAACATCGGAGCCGTGGCCTCGCTCGTGGCCGCGGCTGCGCTCCTGATCGACTACGTCATGACCGTGGCCGTCTCGACCGCTTCGGCAATCGCCCAGACCTATTCGGTGGTTCCGGGCCTCTACGACATCCGGGTCGAGATCGCGGTCGTCGCCATCGCCCTGATCACCGTGGCCAATCTCCGCGGCCTCCGCGAGTCGGGCAATATCTTCGCCGTCCCAACCTACCTGTTCCTCGCGCTCGCCCTGCTCATGGTGGCGATGGGAGTCTTCCGGATCGTCACGGGCACGGCCGTCGACGTTGTCCAGCGGGACGCGGTGGCCTTTGGCACCCACGATATCGGTCTCTTCCTGCTCCTGAAGGCCTTTGCCTCCGGTTCCGTGGCGCTGACGGGAACGGAGGCGATCGCCAACGGCGTTCCGGCCTTCAAGCCGCCCGAGTCAAGGAACGCATCGAACACTTTGGTCGCGATGGCCATCCTCCTCGGCGTCCTGTTCCTCGGGATGACGGTCGTGGCGGATGGCTTCGGGATCCTGCCGAGCGAAGAGGGCGGGCCGACCGTCGTCGCTCTCGTCGCGACGGTGATCTTCGGGGCCGGCTCACCGCTCTTCTATGCCTTCCAGTCCGCCACCGCGCTGATCCTGTTCCTGGCGGCGAACACCAGCTTCAATGCCTTTCCTCGCCTCGCCGCACTCCTGGCGGAAGATGGCTACATGCCTCGCCAGTTCAGCTTCCGTGGAGATCGGCTGGCCTTCTCGTGGGGGATCGTGCTGCTGGCGACGATCGCGGCGCTTCTGCTCGCCCTGTTCGAGGGCGACACGCATGCTCTCATCCCGCTCTATTCGGTCGGTGTCTTCGTGGTCTTCACGCTTTCGCAGGGCGGCATGGTCCGCCATTGGCTGGCTGAGCGATCCGCGGGTTGGGTCTGGCGAGCGTCGATCAACGCCGTCGGCGCGGTCCTGACCTTCGTGGTCCTCGTCGTCGTCACGAGCGTGAAGTTTCTCGACGGCGCCTGGCTCGTGGTCATTCTCATTCCGACCCTCGTGGCGATGATGCTGTTCATCCATCGCCAGTACGCCCGGAGCGCGCGCGAGCTGGCCATTCGTCCGGATTACGTGGCCGGACCGCCGGTCCGCGAGGAACGGGTCATCGTGCCCGTACCGGGCATCGACCGGGCCGTGATCCAGGCCATCAATGTTGCGCGGACGGTCGCCAGTGATGTCCGAGCGGTCTTCATCTTCGACGACCCCGCGCGAGTCGACGCGGTCCGGGCCGATTGGGAGCGCCAGATCCCTGGTATCCCGCTCGTGGTGATCGAGTCTCCCTATCGCGCCCTTGCCGGTCCGCTCATCGCCTATCTCGACGTTCTGGATCAGGCCTGGCCGCCGGACCACCCCTCACCGGTCACGTTCGTGGTCATCCCCGAGTACGTCGCCAAGAGCTGGTGGGAGCGGCTCCTGTACAACCAGTCCGCCCGTCACCTTCGACGGCTCCTGCTCGGCCGACCGCACACCGTGGTGGTGAACGTGCCGTATCGACGCGATGATCCGGAGGCCTTCGATTCGCCTTTCCGGGACAAGCACAGCCGACCCGACGGTCCACCCGACGCGGCGGCCAGATAGCGTTCGGCGATCCGTGATAATCGGAGAGCGGGGTTCGGCGACCCGGCGACCCGGCGACCCGGCGACCCGGCGAGCGGGCGACCCGGCGTTCCGCCCGACGCGGCGAGCGGGCGACCCGGCGACGCTCGGTGTATCGTGACGGCCGCCAAGGCCCGACCGTGGGCCCGGATCCAGCGGGCCCGTAGCCCCGCACCAGCCAAGGCGGTCGACCAGGCCGGTGTCCGAGAACCAACACCCAGTCTTCAACCGTGCAGTCATCGCACTCGCCGGCAACGCCAGCGATACCCGAATCGTCCACCTCGTCGCCGAGCTTGCCCGGCCGATCAGGGCCGAGATCGTCGCGGTCCACGTCGTGGAGGTAGCCTGGTCCCAACCACTCGACGCCGACATCGCGGGACGTTCCGAGCAAGTGCAGCAGATCCTCGACGAGGCGGAGGCTACCGCCGAGCAGTCGAAGGTTCGCCTGGATCCGGTCCTCCTCCAGGCCCGCGAAGTCGGCGCAGCCCTGGTCGACGAGGCGATCGAGCGAGCTGCCGACCTGCTGGTCCTGAGCCTTCCGTACCGCAAGCGCTTCGGGGGCGATTTCGCCATCGGGCGAACGATTCCCTATGTTCTCAAGAATGCGCCGTGCGCCGTCTGGGTGGTGCGCGAGCCGATCACCGAGGAATCATCGTGAAGATCGTCATCGTCGGGGCCGGTCGTGTCGGGTCTGTTCTTGCGGAGGCGTACGACGCCGCCGGCCACGAGGTCCTGGTGCTCGACCTCTCCACTCGTGCCTTCGATCGACTGCCCTCCGAGTTTCGAGGCAGCGCCGTACGCGGCGATGGTACCGATGAGGACACGCTGCGGCGCGCGGGAGCGTCCGGTGCGGACATCTTCCTGGCCTTGACGGAGGGGGACAACCGCAACGTCATGGCGGCGCAGGTGGCGACGGAGAAGCTCGGCATCGGCAGGGTCATCGCCAAGATCAACGATCCGGTGCGCGCCGCCGCCTATGCCGATCTCGGCATCGCCGCGCTGTGCCGGACCACCATGCAGGCGGACGCAATCAGCGGGTATCTGGGACTCGGAAGCCTTGGGTTGCCGAGCATCATCGCCCCGACGGGAACCCACCACGGTGGCGCGACCCACGCTCCGCTCGCCGCGGTTGTCACCGGCGACGCGCCCCGACAGGAGGCCTGATCCATGTTCGTACTCGTCGTCGGTGGCGGGAAGGTGGGGTATTACCTCGCGAAGGAGCTCATCGAGAGCAGCCATGAAGTGGTCCTCATGGAGAAGGACCGCGCTCGTGCCGACCAGATCGCCGACGAAATCGGTTCGATCGTGGTCGCCCACGATGGCTGCGAGGGCAAGTACCTCGGCGAAGCGGGATGTGCCCGGGCGGACATCGTGGCCGCCGTGACCGGCGACGACGAGGACAACCTGGTGATCTGCCAGATGGCCAAGCACCATTTCGACGTGCCTCGCACGATCGCTCGCGTGAACAACCCGAAGAACGAGGAGTTGTTCCGGCACCTCGGCGTGGACGAGATCATCAGCCCGACCCGGATGATCCTCGGCTCGATCGAGCAGGACATCCCCGTCCACGAACTGCTCCACCTGGCGGCCCTCGGAGAAGGAGAACTCGAGATCATCGAGGCTCACCTCCAGGATGGGTCCCCCGCGATCGGTCGAACGGCCGGTGAGCTCACGATGCCGGAGGGCTGCTCGCTGTTCGCCGTCGTGCGCGACGGGATCGCCAAGCCACTCCTCCCGGACATGGCGCTTCGGGTCGGCGATAAGGTGATCGCAATCGGCCCGAACGAGTGCTCATCGCGGCTCCACGAACAGCTCATCGGTGCCGTCGACCTCGAGGCTACCCCGACGGGCTGACTCCACCCGGCGCGACGAGCTGACAACGCCCGACGAGCTGACAACGCCCGACGAGCTGACCGCGCACCCGGGATGACGGCGGGAACGATCGCAACGAACAGTTTGCGTGCGGTGACCGGGGGGCGGTCACAAGCGAAGATCGCCGGTATTCGCCCACCCGACTGCCTGGCTCGGTTCCTCCCTGCTCGGTCCCTCCCATCCCCGCCCGGCACACCGTTCGGCGCCGCGCGGCCCGTTCGGCCTGGGCCCTGCCCGGTTTCCTGGCCAATGCGCCGCCGGGGAGCACTATCGAGGTAGCAAGGGTGGACCGCCCGCCCGAACCGGCCCGAGCAGCGACGGGTCGGCTCGCCCTGCCCCCGGCCACGCACGACACCCGGACCGGAGGCGGGGAATCGGCGGGATCGCCGGGTCGGCTGGCGGTCAGCCGTGGTCGGCTATCCGCACAGTGCTCCGGGGGTGGTCACAAGCGAGGATTGCCCGGGGCTCGGCACGCGCAGTGACCGGGCGGAGAGCACAAGCGAGGATTGCCCGGGGCTCGGCACTCGCAGTGACCGGGCGGAGAGCACAAGCGAGGATTGCCCGGGGCTCGGCACTCGCAATGACCGGGGGGCGAGCACAAGCGAGGATTGCCGGGGCTCGGCACGCGCAGTGACCGGGGGGCGGCACGGGACGCGCCGCGGTTCCGGCACGGGATTGCCGGAGGTTCCGGCACGGGATCGCCGGAGGTTCGGCACCACGTTCCCTCGAGAGCCACCGCGCTCCGCGAGAGCCACCGGCGAGGCACCGTATGACGACCTCCCGACGGTCGCGCCCCAGTGAAGAATCAAGAAAACGCAACCATACGGACTCTTGACAATGACGTTGGCAGGTTTCTACGATGCTATACGTCCGGTCCGAGGTGGGCCGGATGCCCGCAAGGGACGATCGATTCGGACCCGGGCAGGGGACACTACAGCAGCACAGGAGGTGCCACGAAATGACGATCGTGCGCCGACCCTCGCCTCGAGGCGAGTTCTTGACACTCCGCCAGGCGATGGATCGACTCTTCGACGACGACGTCTTCCGCCCATTCACATGGACCGCAGGAACCCTCGAGGGCCCTGCCCTTCCGCTCGACGTGGTCGCCACGCCCGAGTCCATCGTTGTCGAGGCATCCCTCCCCGGGATCAAGCCCGAGGACGTGGAGATCACCGTAGAAGACGGCACGCTCACCATCACCGGCCGGACCGCCGACGAGCGCCAGGTTGGCGAGGGAAGCTACCTGATCCAGGAGATCCGCCGCGGCAGCTTCAGCCGATCGGTGACCCTGCCGAACGGGCTCGAGCCCGACAAGGCCGAGGCGACCTTCGAACACGGGATCCTGTCCCTGCGGATCCCGAAGGCCGAGCAGATGAAGCCGCGCCAGATCCGGATCTCGCCGGTGACCGAGATGTCGTCCAACGGGACGGCCAGGGTCCCCGCCGAGGCGTCCCGGACCTGACGGAAATCGCGAGTCCTTCGTGCGCGTGAGCATTCGCCGAGCCGATACCCCGGATCCTGAGCGACCCGTCTACGTCATCAGCGTGGCGGCGAGCATCGTCAGCGTGCACCCGCGCACGCTACGGATCTACGAGGATGCCGGTCTCGTCTGCCCGGCGCGCACGCCAACCAACATCCGCCTCTATTCGGAGACGGACATTCGACGGGTGTTGTGGATCCGCCATCTCACCCAGAACCTCGGCGTCAATCTCGCCGGGGTGCGGATCCTGTTCGAACTCGAGGAACGCCTCGGGACCAGGATCCTCGAGCGCCTTTATGACGAGGGGGCGGACGCCGCCAGGGCCGCGCAGGACGCGACAGCGGCGACGTCCGAACCCTCGGCTTCCACCGCCTGATCGCGCGGGCCGGAGCGCTCGGCCCGCCACTCACGGCCAATCACCAACCGCAGCACCACGCAGGAGACTTTGATGGCAAAGCGACCATCCACCCGGGACGCCGAGCGGACCGAACCGCATATCCAGGACTTGCCGCTCGTTGCGCTACGGGAGACGGTCATCTTTCCGGAGATGATCGTGCCCCTGCAGGTAGGCCGTGACAAGAGCGTCGCGGCTCTCAACGCCGCCGTTGAGGCAGGCTCGCCGATCGCGCTCGTGACGCAACGCCAGGCCGATCAGGAGGACATCACCGACGCCTCCGAGCTGTACACCGTGGGCACGATCGCGAAGATCGCCCAGGTGGTCCAGCTCCAGGACGGCACCGTGCGGGCCATCGTCCAGGGCCAGGGGCGCATCCGCCTCGACGGCTTCTCCCGGGTCGATCCGTACCTGCGAGCGCGCGTGGAGGAGCTTCACGACACCACACCGCCGAACGTCGAGATCCAGGCGCTGATGCGCTCGGTCCAGGCGCAGGTCGAGCAGTACGTCCAGGCCGGTGCGCCCGTACCGCCCGAGGCGGCGGTCGCAGCCAAGAACATCTCCGAACCCGGGCTGCTGGCCGACATGACGGCGTACAGCCCCGACATGACCACCGAACAGCGCCAGGAATTGCTCGAGACCGTCGACATCGCGGAGCGGCTCAAGCTCGTCTCGAGCTTCCTCGCCCATCAGATCGAGATCCTCGAGCTCAAGGGCAGAATCCAGTCCGAGGTCAAGTCCGAGATGGACAAGACCCAGCGCGAGTACATCCTCCGCGAACAGCTCAAGGCGATCCAGCGGGAGCTCGGCGAGGACGACCCCCAGCAGGCCGAGGTCAACGAACTTCGCGACAAGGTCGAGTCCGCCGGCATGCCCGAGGAGATCAAGGCGCGCGCGCTCAAGGAGGTGGACCGGATGAGCCGGATTCCGTCCGCCTCGCCCGAGGTCGGCGTGATCCGCACGTACGTTGATTGGCTCGCCGGCCTGCCATGGAACACCTCGACGGACGACCTCCTGGATATCAAGGAGGCGGCCCGGATCCTTGAAGAGGACCACTACGGCCTTGACAAGATCAAGGAGCGAATCCTCGAGTATCTGGCCGTTCGGTCGCTTGCCGATACGATCCGCAGCCCCATCCTTGCCCTGATCGGACCACCCGGCGTGGGTAAGACCTCGCTCGGCAAGAGCGTGGCCCGAGCGATGGGCCGCAAGTTCGTCCGGATGAGCCTGGGCGGAATCCACGACGAGGCCGAGATCAGGGGCCATCGCCGAACCTACATCGGCGCCCTGCCCGGCCGGATCATCCAGAACATCAAGACGGCTGGCACCAACAACCCCGTCTTCATGCTCGACGAGATCGACAAGATCGGGATGGACTTCCGGGGCGACCCGTCGTCCGCCCTGCTCGAGGTCCTCGATCCGGAGCAGAACAACACCTTCCAGGACAATTACCTCGAGGTGCCGTTCGACCTCTCGAAGGTGATGTTCATCGCCACCGGCAACCTGATGGATCCGATACCGGCCGCCCTGCGCGACCGGATGGAGGTCGTCCAACTTCCCGGCTACACCCAGCGAGAGAAGATCGAGATCGGAAAGCGATTCCTGGTCCCGAAGCAGATGACCAATCACGGCCTCCGGCCGAAGCACATCGAGATCACGGAAGAGGCGATGGTCGAGCTGGTCCTCTCCTACACGCACGAGGCCGGCGTCCGGAACCTCGAGCGCGAGATCGCCAACGTGATGCGCAAGGTCGCCCGAACGGTCGCGGAGGGCCGCAAGCGCCGGACCGTCGTCGACAAGAAGAAGCTCGTCGAGTATCTCGGGCCGCCGCGGTTCGAGTACGGTGAACTCGAGGCCGAGGACCAGACCGGCGCGGCCACCGGCCTCGGCGTAACGGAAGTCGGCGGCGACATCGTCGCGGTCGAGGTCACCAAGATGGAGGGTAAGGAAGACTTCATCCTCACCGGCCAGCTCGGTGAGGTCATGCGCGAGTCTGCCCGTGCTGGCCTGTCGTGGACACGCGCCCACGCGTCCGAGCTGGGCATCTCGCGAGAGGTCTTCGAGAAGAATACCCTCCACATCCACGTCCCGGCCGGGGCCATCCCCAAGGACGGGCCGTCAGCGGGTGTGACGATGGCCACCGCCATCGTGTCTGCCCTCACCGGCATCCCCGTCCGCAAGGACGTCGCGATGACCGGCGAGATCACCCTCCGCGGGCGCGTCCTCCCGATCGGCGGACTCAAGAGCAAGATCCTTGCAGCGCACCTCTCGGGCGCACGAACGGTGATCCTGCCGAGGAAGAACGAGAAGGATCTCCGCGAGATCCCGGACGAGATCCGCAAGTCGATCAAGCTCGTGCTCGCGGATTCCATGGATCAGGTACTCGAGGCAGCGCTTCGTCGGCGCCCGAAGGCGTTGGCGGCCCCGGCGAGCTCCACGCCGAACTCCGGTGGCGAGCGCGGATCATCCCGGTCCCTCCCCCGCCCGACCTTCCCGCCGGATCAGCCTGCGGTCGTCGTCTGAGGAGACGGAACCAGTGTTCGCTGTTGGAGCGATGCCAAGCCAAGGCGGAACCGAGTGCATGAGCGAGCGCACCGGAACGTGCGTGAGCGTGCGCGCGCGTTTTAACGACGGAGTGGCGCGCCCAAACGGCGACGTTCGTTTCGGACATGTGACGTAATGGACGTCCGCGACTACTACCAGACTCTCGGCGTGCCCCGCACCGCGACGGCCGCCGAGATCAAGAAGGCCTTCCGCAAGCTCGCCCGAGAGAATCACCCTGACAAGAAGCCCGGCAACAAGGTTGCCGAGCAGCGTTTCAAGGACGTGAACGAGGCCAACGAGGTCCTGTCCGATCCGGACAAGCGGCAGAAGTACGACCGGTTCGGCACGGACTGGGAGGCCTACGAGCGAGCCGCCAAGGCGAATCCGAGTGGTGGTCGATCGTCGGGCGCCCAGGGTGATCCATTCGGACCGGGCGGGCCATTCGCGAGCTACGCCGGCGCCGGTGGCCAGAACGTCCACTACGAGTTCCGGACAACCGGCGGCGGCGCTGCCGGTGGCGGAGCCCCCGGTGCCGGAGCCGCCGGTGCCGGTTTCAGTGACTTCTTCGAGGTCCTCTTCGGCAATGGCGGCCGAGCTCGGGCCGCCGGGACCGCTGGCGGGACGAACGCGGTCCTCGCGCCGGCCGAGGCGATCGCCGATGTGACCCTCGAAGAGGCCTTCCACGGAGCCTCGCGCATCGTGGAGGTCGCCGGCCGGCGTCTCGAGGTCGCGATCCCGCGCGGTGTCGACACGAGCAGCCGGGTGCGACTCTCCGGGAAGGGCCCCGACGGCCGCGACCTCATCGTGGTCATCAAGGTCGTGCCGCATGGCGACTTCACCCGCCGTGGCGCCGATCTCGAGCGGGAGATTCCCGTGTCGCTCCGTGAGGCCCTCCTTGGCGGCGAGGTTTCTGTCAGGACGCTCAAGGGCCGGGTCCTCCTCACCCTCCCGCCGGGCACCCAGACCGGGCGGACGTTCCGTTTGACCGGACAGGGCATGCCTCGACTCAAGCGCGAGGGCTCGGGCGACCTCTACGTCCGGGTTCGCGTCGTCCTGCCGAGCCGGATCTCCGACGAGGCCCGCGCGGCTGCGACGACGTTCCTCGACCTTGTGGAGCAGCCAGATCCACGCATCTGACCACAACGATCCGCGGCGCAGGGAAAGAGAACCGAGATCCACCATGCAACTTGATCGCTTCACCCAGAAGGCCCAGGAGGCCGTTCTCGCTGCCCAGCAACTCGCCGAGCGCCTCGAAAGCCCCGTCCTCGACGCCGAGCACCTGCTCAGCGCCCTGCTGGAGCCGGACGACGGCGTCCCGGCCGAAACGCTTCGGCGCCTGGGCGTGGACCTGCCGGCCTTCCGTGGCGAGCTGGCCGCGGTCCTGGCTCGCCGGGCCAAGATCCAGGGTGGCTCCCTCGGCCTGGACCCACGAGGTAGGCGGGTCGTGGATCGAGCCCAGGAGGAAGCTCGACGGCTGGGTGATGCGTACACCTCCACCGAACACCTCCTGCTCGGCACGGCAGAGGTCGGTGGTGAGGCGCAGAAGCTCCTCGACGCGCACGGCGCCGGCCGCGAGGCCATCCTCAGGGCGCTCGCGTCCGTGCGGGGCGGCCAGCGGGTCACGTCGCCAAATCCCGAGGGCACGTACCAGGCGCTCGAGAAGTACGGTCGCGACCTGACCGCTGAGGCCCGTGCCGGCACGCTGGACCCCGTGATCGGTCGCGACGACGAGATCCGCCGGGTCATGCAGGTCCTGTCCCGCCGGACGAAGAACAACCCGGTCCTGATCGGCGAGCCCGGCGTTGGCAAGACGGCCATCGCCGAGGGCCTGGCCCAGCGGATCGTCCGCGGCGATGTACCCGAGACGCTCAAGGGCAAGCGGGTCGTCTCGCTCGATCTCGGTGCCCTGATCGCCGGGGCGAAGTTCCGTGGTGAATTCGAGGAGCGCCTGAAGGCCGTCCTGAAGGAGATCAGGGACGCCGAGGGGGCTGTCATCCTGTTCATCGATGAATTGCACACCGTCGTGGGTGCCGGAGCGGCGGAGGGCGCGATGGACGCCTCCAACCTCCTCAAGCCGATGCTGGCACGGGGCGAGCTCCATACCATCGGGGCGACGACGCTCGACGAGTACCGAAAGCACATCGAGAAGGACGCCGCCCTCGAGCGGCGCTTCCAGCCCGTGGTCGTGGACCAGCCGACGGTCGTGGAGACCATCTCCATCCTGCGCGGCCTGCGGGAGCGGTACGAGGTCCACCACGGCGTCCGGATCACGGATTCGGCGCTCGTCGCCGCCGCCACGCTGTCCGACCGCTACATCACCGAGCGGTTCCTGCCCGACAAGGCGATCGACCTCGTCGACGAGGCGGCCTCCCGGCTCCGGATGGAGATCGATTCGATGCCCGTCGAACTCGACGAATTGGAGCGCCGGCGGATCCAGCTCGAGATCGAGCGCGAGGCCCTCCGCAAGGAGACCGATGACGCATCGAAGGCCCGGCTCGGGGCGCTCGAGAAGGAGCTGGCCGAGATCGCCGAGCAAGCCGGCGGGATGAAGCAGCGCTGGGAAGCGGAGAAGTCGGCGATCGCCGCCATCCGGGCCACCAAGGCCGAGCTCGAGCAGCTCCAGGTCCGCATCGAGCAGGCCGAACGTGAAGCCGATTACGAGCGCGCAGCGCAGTTGAAGTACGGGACGCAGCGTGACCTGTCCGAGCGACTCGCCGGCCAGGAGGCGGCGATCGCGGCACTCCAGGGTCCTGGCGCGCTTCTGAAGGAGGAGGTCACGGCCGACGACATCGCCGACATCGTCGGGGCGTGGACCGGCATCCCGGTGTCGAAGCTGATGGAAGGCGAGACCGCCAAGCTCATCCACATGGAGGAGCGCCTCCACGAGCGGGTCGTCGGCCAGGACGAGGCGATCGCGGCCGTCGCGGACGCCGTCCGCCGGGCCAGGGCCGGTCTCAAGGACCCGCGCCGCCCGATTGGCTCGTTCCTGTTCCTGGGACCGACCGGCGTCGGCAAGACCGAGCTGGCCCGATCCCTGGCAGCGTTCCTGTTCGACGACGAGGCGGCCCTGGCCCGCATCGACATGAGCGAGTACATGGAAAAGTTCACCGTCTCGCGGCTGGTCGGCGCGCCACCCGGCTACGTCGGCTACGAGGAGGGCGGCCAGCTGACCGAAGCGGTACGCAGGCGCCCGTACCAGGTGGTCCTGCTCGACGAGATCGAGAAGGCCCATCCGGACGTGTTCAACGTCCTGCTGCAGGTCCTCGACGACGGGCGCCTCACGGATGGACAGGGCCGGACGGTCGACTTCAAGAACACGGTCGTGATCATGACGAGCAACATCGGCAGCCAGGTGATCGCCGGCTACGCTGGGCAAGGGGAAGACGCCGAGACGTACGAGGCGATGAAGCGGCAGGTGACCGACGCGCTGCGCCAGCACTTCCGGCCGGAATTCCTCAATCGCGTGGACGAGGTGATCGTCTTCCACGCCCTGACGGATGCGGACCTGACGGCGATCGTGGACCTGCTGCTCGCGGACCTCCAGGTCCGGCTGACAGGCCAGGAGCTGAGCCTGGAGCTGACGGCCTCCGCCCGAGCCCTGATCGCTCGAGAGGGGCACGACCCATCGTTCGGCGCCCGTCCGCTGAAGCGGACGATCCAGCGTCTCGTGGAGAACCCGTTCGCCAGGGCCCTGATCGAGGGCACGTTCAAGCCGGGCGATCGGATCGTCGGCGACGCTGACCCGGTCGGATCCACCCTCGTGTTCTCGACCGAGGCCATGTCGGTGGTCACGAACGCCGCCGAGCACCGAGACCCGCGCAGTTCCGATGGTGAGACCGGCAACGCGGAGCTCGCCCGCGCAGGACGCCGCGGTCGCGCCGCCGTCCTGGACCTTCCCGAAACGACGCCGCGCAAGCGCGATGGCGAAGGCCTCATCAACTGAAGTACGCGGCAGCCGCGGCGCGGCTCGCGATCCTCCCGGAGGAGTTGCCGGCGCCGCCGGCCGCCCTGGTGCCCGAGCGTCTCGACACCGGTGAGCGGCGGACGGCGGCCGTCCTGACCGGGCCCGACTCCGCGCGTGACGCGGCCGTCCTCGTGCTGATCGCGCCAGCGTCGAATGATCCTGACGCGGAGGCCGAAGTCATCCTGATCCGTCGTGTTGACCGGGGCGGCCACCACGGCGGTGACGTCGCCCTGCCGGGCGGCCGGTCCGAGCCCGGCGATTCGGACGCAGCGGCGACCGCGATTCGAGAGGCGGCTGAGGAGGTGGGGCTCGATCCGATCCTGTCGGGCGTCCGGGTGGTCGGACAGCTCGAGACGTTCTGGATCCCGATCTCGGACTACCGGGTCACACCCGTCGTCGCCCTGGCGGCGCGTCGGCCCGTGCTCATGGCCTCGCCCGACGAAGTCGAAGCCATCGTTCGGGCGCCCCTCGCCGCCTTCGTCGCCGGCGCACGGATCGAACTCGTCGAAACGGAGATCCGTGGGTTCCCAGTGCGCTTCGGGGCCTACCCGACCATGGGTCTCCGCGTATGGGGCGCCACCGCCCGAATCCTCGGCCAGCTCGGGGCGATCCTCGGAGACGCCTGACACGTCGGCGGTACGTCCGGTCGACGTGACGTCAGGGTTCGGTGTCGAGACGGTTCGATCGCTAGACCGGCTCACCCGATGAGCGATCCACCATCGCCGGATTGACGGGCCGATCGGCCAGCTGACCCTCTCCACGCGCCACCGAATCGCTCGAATCGGCGCGCGAATCTGGCGTGGCCGACGATTCCCCGGCACCGATCCGTCGGGTGGCCCGCGCGATCCGTCGGGTGGAGGCGGCCTCTTCGAGGAGCGGGTGGGCGTCGTCGGGGCCCGCAAATTCCACGACGATCGCCCGCATTTCGCCCTGCTCGGTCCAGGCCGCGTGGGTCACGTTGGCGGGCCAGAGGACGGCCTCCCCGGCCGCCACGCGTCGCCGCTCCTCGCCGACGAGGACCCAGCCGCCGCCCTCGATGACACAGAACCACGAGGTGTTCGGGTTGTCATGCGGAACGATCGTGCCGCCGCGGGAAAAGGCCAGTTCGGAGATCAGGCCGCGGCCGTCGGAATGAATGACCTGCCCGGCCAGACCGCGCGTTCCCGGTGGCCCCTCTGGACGACGGTAGCCGACCCCGAACCGTCGAACCTCGATCGGCACGTCGCGTGCCCGGATCCGTTCGCTCGATGCCGCTACGCCGGCGCGGTTCAGCGCCGCCGGCGCCGCGAGCCCCGGGATCGGATGGTGGCTTCCGGCCGCGATGCCTTCTGGCGGCTCACGTAGCGCTGTCGCGCGAGCTGCTGCTCATAGGCCTCGAAGAGCGGCGGATAGCGACGGAACCGGACCCAGACCATCGTCGCCAGGCCTGCCACGAGGGTCACGAGGACGACCGCGAAATCGAACACGAAGATGGCCCCCGTCACCGCCAGCATGAACGTGATCAGCCCGGTCCACAGGAGCCACTCCCACATGTCGGTGTAGACCCGGTGTCGATGCAGGGCGCGCGTGCGGAGGTTGTAGAGCACGACCAGTACGACGAGCAGGACCACCGAACTGATCCAGATTTCGTTGAACAGATCCGGAAAGTTTCGTGCCGTGAAGGGAAGCCAGAGGTATTCCCAGGGAAGCAGCGTCACCGTGTCTCCAAGTGCGTGGCCACCGCGCTGCCGCGGTCGAGGTCGCCGAGCATGGAGTATGCCACGGGCCGCGGCTATACTCGACCCGAGACCCGCACCCCGCCGACGGCAGATTGAGGAGGACGCTTGCGAGCCCTGCTTTCGGTCGCCACGCGCGACGGAATCACCACCTTTGCGCGCGAGTTGCAGGCCCTCGGGGTCGAGCTGTACGCGACCGACGGGACTCGTGAGCATCTTGCCGCGGACGGCGTCGAGGTGTCCCCGATCGCCGACCTCACGGGCATCCCGGCCATGCTCGACGGTCAGGTCAAAACCTTCCACCCGGCCGTCTACGCGGGCATTCTGGCCCGACGGGACAAGCCGGAGCAGCTCGCCGAGCTCGCCGACCAGGGCATCGCGACCATCGATCTCGTGGTCGTCAACGTCAGGTCATTCGGGGCCGAGATCGGGCGCAGTCTCGTGGGCATCGAGCGAGCGAGCGAGATGATCGACGTCGGCGGTGCCGCACTGCTCGGGGCCGCCGCTCGCAACGGCGCCGGCGTGACCGCGGTTGCCAACCCGGAGCACTACTCGCGGGTCATCGTCGAGCTCCGGGAGCGGGGACTCGTCAGCGCGGAGTTCCGGGCCCAGCTCGCCGCCGAAGCGTTCGGGATCGTGGCCGCCTACCACGCCGAGATCGCGGCGTACCTCAACCAGATCTCGGGGACCACCTTTCCGAAGCACCTCGCCATGGTCCTCGAGAAGGTCGCCGACCTCCGCCACGGGGAGAACCCCCATCAGTCGGCCGCGTTCTATCGGGAGACCACCCACCGGTCTGGAACGCTTGCCGACAGCACCCAGCTCCACGGCGAGAGGCCGTCGTTCAACAACCTCCTCGACATCGATGCGGCCTATCGAACGGCCAGCGACTACACGGGCCCGACCGTCGTGATCACGAAGCACACGGATCCGGTTGGGATCGCCTCGTCGGACGAGCTCGTCGACGCCTATCGGAAGGCCCTCGAGACCGACCCCGTCGCATCGTTCGGTGGGATCGTCGGTGTCAATCGCGAGCTTGACGGCGCGACTGCCCGGGCGATTTCCCAGAATTCCTACGAGGCCGTCGTGGCGCCCGGATTCGACCGGGCGGCGCTCGGGATCCTCCGCCAGAAGGCCGGCCTGGAGATCGTCGCGGTGCCGCCCGATCCCACCGACGGGATGCGCGACTACGGGATCGCGAACCTCGACTTCAAGCGCATCGGCGGGGGCCTCCTGGTCGAGACGCTGGACACGCTCGGCCTGGACCGCAGCCAGCTCCAGGTGGTCACGAAGCGGCGCCCGACCCTCGAGGAGCTGACCGATCTCCTGTTCGCCTGGCGGGCCGTCCGCCATGTCCGATCCAACGCCATCGTCCTCGCCAGGAACGGCGCATCGGTGGGAATCGGGGCGGCCCAGGCAAGCCGCCAGGTCTCCGTTGAGATCGCACTCCGCCGGGCCGGGGATCGCGCCCGTCTCAGCGTGATGGCCAGCGATGCCTACTTCCCCTTCCCGGACGGGATCCAGATCGCGGCGCAGGCCGGCGTGTCGGCGATCATCCAGCCCGGCGGCTCGATCCGTGACGAGATGGCCATCGAGGTCGCCGACCGCCACCACCTCGCCATGGTCTTCACAGGTCGCCGTCACTTCCGCCACTGATCGACCGCCGGCAGACCGGCCCGCTATCCGGAGTGCACCGTGGAACAACTGCTCGCGCTTGAGATGGTTCGGGTCACCGAGGCGGCGGCGATCGCGTCCGCCCGGCTCATGGGTCGAGGGGACCGCACCGAGGCCGATCGCCTCGCCACCGAGGCCATGCGCGCCGCGATGGACGAGATCCAGATGGCGGGCACGATCGTCATCGGCGAGGGTGAGCGCGACGAGGCGCCGATGCTCTACATCGGCGAGCGGGTTGGTGCGGCGAGCGCCGACGGATCCGCACCCGAGATCGACATCGCCGTTGACCCCCTCGAGGGCACCAACCTTGTCGCGACCGGATCCGCCGGCGCGATCACCGTCCTGGCGGCCTCGGAGAAGGGCGGGCTTGTCCACGCTCCCGACACCTACCTCGAAAAGCTGTGCGTCGGCCCGCTGGCGGCCGGCCACGTGGACATCACGGTGTCCGCGACCGAGAACGTGCACCGGATCGCCGAGGCCCTCCGCCGCAAACCGGGCGACATCACGATCATCATCCTCGAACGGCCGCGGCACGACGCCCTGATCGCCGAGGTCCGGGCGACCGGTGCCCGGATCAAGCTCATCGGCGACGGAGACCTGTCGGGCGCCATCAGCTGCGCCGTTCAGGGAACAGGGGTCCACGCGGTCATGGGTCTCGGCGGGGCCCCCGAGGGCGTCATCACCGCGGCCGCCCTGCGCTGCCTCGGCGGCGAAATCCAGGCCCGCTTCCGCTACCGCAACGAGGAGGAGCGCGAGCGGGGCAGGCAGATGGGTCACGGCGACGAGACCCGTGTCTATCACACGGAGGACCTCGCCTCCGGCGACAACCTCGTCTTCGCCGCGACCGGCGTGACGAGCGGCGACCTTCTCGAAGGGGTCCGGTTCTTCGGTGGCGGGGCGCGGACCCATTCCCTGGTGATGGCCTACCAGACCAAGACGGTCCGCTTCGTGGACACGGTCCACATGTTCGATCGGGACCGCCCGCCGAGCGTGCGGCTGTAGGACGCCGCAGGCCGGCGTGCCCTTCGCTCGGCGTTCTTCGGGGGCGGGTCCGGCCGGCTCGACCCCGTTGGCCACGTTCGTTGCGCCCCACGCAAATCGGCGGCGCCGCGTTGCGGCATACGCAAACAACTCGCGAATCGACGCCCCGTGGCACTGATCCGTCGCATCCGATGCAATGTTTCGACGTGGCCGTTGCAGCAGCGGGCCTCCCGGGCGGCCGACGGTGGAATCGTCGCAGCCAACGCAAAGAATCGACGTCATGCGAGCTTCGGTACGCCGCAGTCCCGAAGTTGTTTGCACGGGATGCAACGACCCGCTTGGGAGGCAAGGCGCGGATGCCTGAGGCGGACGAGATCCGCACGATCGTCGCGATAGGCGGCGGGTTCAGCATGGAGCCGGACAACCCGCTCCTTGGTCAGTGCGTCCTCGGGCTCGCTCGCGCGCGCGCCCAGCGTGGCCTGACCCGCCGTCCGGCCTTCGCCGTGCGAGCGTACAAGCTATCGAACGGCCTTCGGGTCCTCGATTACCTCGTGGCGGCATGCGGCGGGCGCGAGGAAAACGCCCGACCGGCCCGGGACACGGACGGCCGCCGACATCTGGCACGGGATGGCGATACGTAGTCGACACAGATGGAAACTAGTACTTGACCCCCCCCCGCCCCCGCGAACGCCTAGACTGCGCCGACCCTGATCCAGGGGTCCACGGCCAGGAAACGAGGGGATATGGACGCGAAACTGCGTGGGGGTCCAGCGTGGCGGGGTGGGGCGCTCGGCGGCGTCCTGATCGCGGCAGTGGCGATCATCGCCGCCGTCGCGCTGACGGGTGGTCAGCCAGCCGGTGCCTCGGCCAGCGCGGTTCCGTCGGCAGCGGCCGCCACCGATCCGGTCGTGCCGTCGGCGGTGCCGTCCGTCGAGCCGTCGGTGGCCCTCTCCGTGCCGGTGCTCCCACTGCGGCCGGCCATCTCGCCCCTTGGGTACGGCCTGGACGGCAGCGGCTGGTTCCAGCTCGACTCGACCGGAGCGACCAGCATCACGGGCTATCGCCTCACGGCCGGCAAGCTCGGGTGGGTGGGCTCGTTCACGGTCGACCTGCCCAACCCGGCATTTGCCGCCGGCCCGTTCGGCGATCGGATCCTCTACGGTGGCGACGACGGCAATACCTCCGAGGTCGCGGCCCTCTCGCTGGTCGACGGGACCCGGCGCGTCCTCCTGACGAGCGACCAGCCAGTCTGGCGGGCGACGCTCGATCGCGACGCGACCAACCTCTACTACGTCCTGCTGGATCGGACCACGCGTGCAGATCTCGGGATCTGGCGGCTGCGTCTGGATGGCTCGAGCAAGGCCGAGATGGTCATGACGGCGCCCGCGTGGGTGGCGGAGATCCAGCCTGCCACTGGGACCGAGTTCGTGTGGGGCCCGGCCGGCGATGTCCTGGCCGTCTACTCGTGTGGGCTCGGGGTTGGCTGCCGCACGCGGGTCCTAGATGTTGCGACCGGGAAAGTCCGGAGCTATGACGAAGTCCCACTTCACGGGGGCGTCATCGGCATGACCGCCAGCGAGTACATCGCTTCCGAGAACTGCCCCGGGCTTCCATGTCCGCTCTTCCGGGTCGACTTGGCCACGGGAAGGACCACGACGCTCGTCGGCGAGGCCGGTGCCGGTGATGCCGTATTTGTTCGGGCTGCGGCCGGACCGCTGCTCGTGTACCAGGCTCCGTTCGTCTCCGACTACCGGCTGCTGGGGTTGAACCTCACGACGGGCATCACGCAGCAGATCTACTCGGGTCCGACGGACGGCCCTACCCTGGTCAGATTCCTCGGATACCGGAGCGTCGATCTCCCGACCGATTGGCTGGTGCTCGGGCCGCAAGGGGAGCTGCTGCCCTTGCCCGGGGCACTCGGAGCGCCCATAGCTCTTCGGCTCGACGACAATGCACAGGTCCCGCTCACCGGGGTGTCGAAATGAAGCGGGCATCTCTCACGCGCCGCAGGGCCTGGATCTGGGTCGCGCTGGCAGCCCTCACGACCGTCCTGTGGGCGGGCCCGGTGAGCGCCAACTCGCCCGATCCGATCTTCGGCGGCACGCTCTTTGCCAATGACCAGGCGCTCACCCACTCATGGGACGCCACGCGGGTGCCGGAACCCTGGATGCAGACCGGGATCAATGCCGGAGCGGCGAACTCGAACAAGCTTACGGACGCCACCAACGCCCAGTATGACCCCGACGGCCGTCAGCGGCAGGCCCCGCTGCCCGAGTCCGTGAAGGTGCCGCTGCCTGTTGGAATGAACTGCCACGCGTAGCCGTTTGCCGAGAGCGTCAGCTTGAGGACCCCGTACGTGGTGCTGTTGCGGATCTCGCTGTTGGCGCGAATGGTCGAGAAGCTGCGCAGGCTCGCACCGCCGGTGCCAACCACGAATTCGCGGATGCCCTTCGCGGGGTCGGCGGCGCCGGCGGGGGTCTGAGGGGCGAACCGCTCGTAGTCGTGGTCGGCGCCGTTGACGATGACCTCCGCGCCGGCCTCGTACAACGCGTTCCAGAGGGGCGTGACGCTCGCGTTGTTGCCGGTCGGGCCGGACGTGAAGCGCGGGTCGTGCCAGTAGGCAAGCACGCAGGAGCGAGGATTGGTCGCGAGGTCGGCGCGCAGCCACTGCTCCTGTTCCGAGCCGGCCGCGCAGCCGACCTTCGTGCAATTCGAGTTCAGGGCGTAGATCCGCCAGTCGCCGAGGTCATAGGCGTACCAGCCGGCGCCGCGCGGGCCGGCCCGCTCACCGAAGTAGTCGAAGTAGCCGGCCGCGCCGGACGTCCCGTAGTCATGGTTGCCCGGAGCCGGGTACGTTCGATCGCGGAACGCGCCCCACGTCGGGCCGTAGCAATCACGGAACTCGGCGGCGGTCCCGTTCTCGTAGGCGTTGTCACCCGCGGTGAAGACGGTCCCGGCGATGCCCGCCACCAACTTCGCCGTCGCGCTGTCGCCAGTGAGGCCGCATGACGCGATGTCGCCGGCCCCCACGAGCACGGTGTCGGCAGTTGGGGGCGGCGGTGTCGGGGTCGGGGTCGGGGTCGGGGTCGGCGTAGGGGTCGGCGAGGGCGACGGGGGCGTGACTCCGTCGGCCGGCGCGAGCACGACCAGGGCGTCCACGTCCACCCGTGGAGTTCCCGCCGTTCCCAGCGTGCGGATCTCGATCGTCCGCTTCGCCGAGGTCGCCCAGGTCCGGCTGAAGACGACCAACCTCGCGGCCGAGCTCGAGCGGTTGGTATTGACGTTGCCCGCGAGGACGCCGTCCACGTAGACGCCCGCGCCACCCCGGAGCGGGCCGACTGCCGCGACCCAGGCGAACGAGCTTCCGGTGAAGGTGAACCGCGCTATCCCGCCGACGGACCGGGTCGTGCGGGCCGCCCCACCGTCATACCACGGGGAGGTGGCCCGGCTCCAGCTGCCTGCGGCGAACGTCAGGGCGGACGATGTCTCCTGGGCGACGGCCAGACGGAACGCGGCCGCGGTCGTCCACGCCCCGACATTGCCGGCCAGGTCGACGGCACGGACCTGGAACTGGTAGGTCCGGTCGCGCGGGATGGTGAGGGTGGTGCTCCGCGCGGCCGCCGCGGCCTTCGGCATCGTCGTCCACGCCTTGCCGTTCACGCTCCGCTGGAGCTCATACGACACGACGCCCGATTCGGTCTCCGTGGCCGCGTCCCAGTTGACCGTGACCGTCACACCCGAGCCGATCGCGGTGTTGACCGGCAAGCTGACCCGAGGCGGGGCGGCGATCGGTGGCGTCGAATCGTCGAGCACTGTGATCGTCGCGGCACCCGTCACGCCGTTGGCGGTCGCAACGACCTGGCCGGTTCCGGGTGCCGTGGCCACGAACCGGCCTGTCGTATCGACGGTCCCGATCGGGGCTGTCACCGACCAGATCACCTGGCCCGCGACAAGCGGGACGGCGTTGTAGCCGGAATCCATCCCCGTGAAGGTGAACTGCGCCGTGCCATTCCGATAGAGGCTCCGCGATCCAGGCTGGACGTTGATCGCCGAGAGCGGTCCGGTGGGTACGTTGCTGACGACCTGGATGCTATTGGTGACACCCCGCTCCGAGCCATCCGAGGGCCGGTTGACGAGGACCGGGCCGCTGGTTCCCGCGAGGCGGATGGCGAGCGCGGTGGATCCGCCACCGTCGAGATTGAGCGCGTTGACCGCGCCCCGCGACAGCATCAGGTCCGCCAGCTCGGGCAGGCGCATGCCCCTGCTCCACCCCGGTTGACCACCGTCCACGGTGGCGAGGATCAGGCGGCCGTCGGCGGTGAGGCCCACCGAACTGCGGGCGTAGAGCTGGTCGGCGCTGGTGGGACGCGGGGAAATGTTGACCGCTCCGTCCCGAACGATCCACTCGCGCCCCCCGACGGCCTGCTGGACTGACTCCCAGCCCCCGGTCACGGCGGTCGTGAGCGTGACCGGCTCGCCGGGCACCAGCGCTGTGAGCGGCGATGTGGCCGGCACCGTGAGGACCACCGTGCCGGGATCGATCGGCCAGCCGCCCTCGGCCGGCCTGGCCGTCATGACGACCCCGGCCCACGATCCCGATATGCGCAGCGGCAGCGTGAGCCCGCCGATGACGATGTCGGTCCCGGTTGCGGCGCTGCTCGTCCTGCTTGCGAAGCGCGGGGTATAGAGGACGACTTCGCTGGACCGTCGAAGCTGGTTGACCCGATTGATCACGAACGATGTGCCGAGACTTGTTCCCAGCGTGACGCTGACGCTGGGCGAGCCGAGCATCGGCCGACCGTCCGCCCCGACGCCGAACGTCGGTCTCGGACCCAGCGCGGCAGTCACCAGCTCGCCCGCCTCCACGTGCAGGCCGTTGGGTGCCAACGACATGTCGTTGGTGAAACCGCCCCACACATCGCCGTTGATCGCCGCGACGACGCGGTGGCCTTCGGATGAGCGATTCTTCGCCAGCGTGCTGGTCCGCTCGAGCCCGGTCACGCGGCCATTGGAAAGCGCCGCCTCGAAGGAGATGGCCGGGTTGGCGAGATCGACCTCCACGATGTTGACGGCCTGGCTGCCCGCGGTCGTCACGATCCGTCCCTGGTCGTACTGGACGCCGGGCGCGATCGGATCTCGACCGACCGAGGCATACGCGCTGACGACGGCCGCCGAGGCCGGGACGGGCACGACCAGGGCCCACGGCGCCAACGCGACGACCAGGGCCAGGACGAAGGTCGAGGCGGCGAGCGACTTGGGCGGCTTCGGCGCGTTCGGCGGCTTCGGCGGCTTCGGCGGCTTCGGCATGGGATCGCTCTCGTGCAGGTTCGCCTGGGATGCTGCGCGGTCGGGCGTCGCCCTCGTGCCACGCCAGCCTACCGTATCGGCGAAATCCGGCCGTTGACCCGCCCGGGAGGCGATGCCTACATCTGGGACGCAGCCCAGCCCTCGCCCGTCCAGCCGGCGATCGGACGGACCGCCTTCGGGCCTTCGACCGCCTCGCGGCGGCGACGAGTTGCGGCGACGGTCTCGCCCCAGCCAGGCGGGACGAGGCCAGGAACAAGGTCGCTCAGGGGCGCGAGCACGAACAGCCGATCGGCGGCCTCGATGTGGGGCACGACCAGCAGGCGGTCGGCCTTGCCGGGATCGAGGGACAGACCTGCGAGCGGGCGGTCCAGCGACAATCGCGCGCGGCCGAAGATGAGCAGGTCCAGATCCAGCTCGCGAGGACCCCAGTGTTCGCGGTCCTTGCGTCCGAATGCCCGCTCAATCTGCTTCAGCGCCACGAGCAGGGACACGGCACCCGTAGCCGAATCCGGGCCGGCCGGCACGTCCAGGGCCACAACGGCGTTCCGGAAGTCCGGCTGCTCCACGATACCAACCGGCTTCGTGGCGTAGAGCCGCGAGACGCCCCGGAGACGGACGCCCGGCAGGACCGCGAGGGCATGGATTCCGGCTGCGAGCGTCGAGGCGGCGTCACCCAGATTCGCCCCGAGGCCAACGTAGGCCCGCACACGGCCCATCGGCGCTGCTGCCTCCCTCGCTAGACTCGCGCGATGACGCGCGTCGTCGCCATCATCCTCCATGCCGTTCCGGGCGCGGGCGCCGGGCCGTTGGAGTCGGTGTTCGCGATGGCGAGGGCGCGGAACGCCGCGCGGCAGGCGCGCGGCTTTGCGGCAGCAGGCGCGATATCGCGGGTCGTCGAGACACATCCCGGCGGTACTCCATTCGGGGCGCGGCTTCGGCGGCTGGCGGCCCTCGACGCTGGTGCCGGGATCATCGTCCTCGGGTCGGGCAGCGTCCCGCTCGCGACGGCGACGGACCGGCGAGCGTTCGTCACCGCGGCGAGGGGCACCGGACATGCCCTGACCAACAACCGCTACTCGGGCGACATCGTGGCCATCCCGGCGAAGGTCGCCCTCGGCGGGCTTTCCGAGGTCCCCGAGCTCCCCGAGCTCCCCGAGCTCCCCGAGCTCCCCGAGCTCCCCGGGCGCCCCGGGCGCCCCGAGCTCACCGGCGACAATGGCCTCCCGCGTTGGCTCGCCGATCGAGGCGTTGAGGTTCGCGATCTGCTGAGCCGCTGGCGACTGCAGGTGGACCTCGATTCCCCGATCGACGCCTTCTTCGCGGGCCTGGCCGAGCCGAACGATCCGGCCCTTCTCCGGGTGCGCGATGCGCACATGCGCGTCACGACCCGCACCACCGATCCTCGAGCGGAGCTCCTCGTCGCGGGCCGGACATCATCGGACTCCCTGCACTGGGTCGAGGCGCACACCGCCAGCCGGACGCGTGCCCTGATCGAGGAGCGCGGCATGAAGACGGCGGGGCCGTCCCAGAGGCCGACGAGATCATCCCTCGGCCTCCTGCTCGATCGCGACGGACCCGCCGCATTCGGGGATCTCATGGCGACCCTCGGCGACGCCGCGGTGGTGGATACACGCGTCCTGATGGCGCATCGATTCGGTCGGGACGAGGCGAGCTGGCCCGTCCCCGAAGACCGGTTCGCGAGCGACTTGTTGTTGCACGAGCGAATCGTCGATCCTTGGCTCCGAACCCTCACGGCGGCCGCGCATGCCGCAACGGTCCCGATTCTGCTGGGCGGTCACACGCTGGTCGGCCCCGGCCTGCGGCTCGTCCTCGGGGCTCGACGGCGATGACCGACGATCCTGTGGTGAGCCTCCTGCGGCCCGCCGACCTCGCCCCCCGGCCAGAACCCGGGGACGACCCGGATCTGGCCGAGCTCATCCGCGCTGAGATCCGGGCCGATGGTCCGATCACCTTCGCGAGGTTCATGGAACTCGCGCTCTATCACCCCGCCTGTGGCTACTACGCCTCCGGCACCCGGGGTCCGGGCCGGACCTCCGACTTCCTCACGGCGCCGGAATCGCATCCCATCTTCGGTTGGGCGATCGCCCGGCAGCTCGAGGAGGTGTGGGATCGGCTCGGCCGCCCCGGGCGGTTCACCGTGCGGGAATTCGGAGCGGGCACCGGGGCGCTCGCCGCGGGCATCGTTGGTGGCCTCCAACGGAGCGGGTCAGACCTCCTTGGTGCGTTGCGGTACCGGATCGCCGAGCGGGCCCCCGATCGCGAGCGCCAGGTGCTCGCCCGGCTCGCGAGCGTCGGCGGCGGCACGGTCCTCGAACCGGACGATGGCAGCCCGATCGTCGGCGTGGTCCTGGCCAACGAGGTCATCGACGCATTGCCTGTGCATCGGGTCGTGGGCCGACGGGATGGCGGACTGGCGGAGCTCTTCGTGGCTGTTGGCTCGGATGGCGCGTTCACGGCGCTCGAACTGCCGCCCTCCACTACCGACCTTGCGGGCAGGCTGGCGCGCGAGGGCGTCCGGCTGATGCCGGGCCAGCATGGGGAGATCTGCCTCACGGTGGATGCCTGGGTCGCCGACGCGGCGAGGGGACTGGAGCGTGGCGTCCTCCTGCTCATCGACTATGGGCATCCTGCCGCGGCCCTGTACCACCCGGGGCGCGGGAGCCTCCTGCGAGCCTATGTCCACCACCGCGTCCACGACGATCCGTTCCGGAACGTGGGTCGCCAGGATCTGACGGCGCACGTGGACCTCACCGCCGTCGAGGTCGCGGCAAGGACGGCCGGGCTGGATTTCCTCGGGGCCACGACGCAGGCGGAGTTCCTGACCGGCCTCGGGGCGGGCGAACTGCTCGTCGGACTAGAAGGCCCCGGAGCGACTGACATCGGTGGGTACCTCACGGCACGAGCGGCTCTCTTCCGACTCCTCGATCCGCGAGTGACGGGCCGCTTCGCGGTCCTGCTGTTCGGACGCTCCCTGCCCGACTCGTCCACGCTGCGCGGTCTCGCCTTTCGACTGCCGGCGCGGTGACATGGCCTGATCCGCTGTAGGGAACGCTCCCAATCGTTAGGGAACGCTCCCTATTGCGCCGCGAAGGGCCGCACCGCCACATTCAGCGCGCACCCCGCCTGCGGGGTTCGCCGACGGAGGGCGGCCCGTGGTCTTGCACGCGCGCTCGGCGCGGGCCGTCCTTCGACCTCGGGCAGGGCGCCGGTCGGGGGATTCCGGCGCCCTGCCGGAGCGAGTGCCCCTGCTAGAATGCCGATGGGCGACGGCCGTCCGTGCACGGCCCGCTGCGATTGGCCTCGAGGCTCGTCCCGCCCAGGACGTTGCTGCCCAGAAGCGAGCGTCGCCCGTTGCTGGCGCCGTTCGGAGTGAGGATCGGGTTGACCGGGATCTGGTACATCGTCGGTTTCGCCGTCGCGGCCGTGTCGTTCACGTTCCTGACGTTCGGCGCGGCGTGGCTGCTGTCGCATCGCAATCGCGGTGACGTCCACAAAGGCCTGCCCTACGAGTCGGGCATCGACACCCTCGGTGATACGCACGGTCGTTTCGGTTTCTCGTTCTACATCTATGCCCTGCTGTTCGTCGCCTTCGACATCGAGGTCGTCTTCATCTACCTCTGGGCGGTGATCTTCCGAGACCTGCTGCTCGCCGGTTTCGTGAGCATGCTCCTGTTCGTGGGTATCCTCCTGATCGGCCTCGCATACGCCTGGCGAAAGGGGGTTCTCACGTGGCGATGAACGACGACCCGGAGCCCGCCGGCGTCGCTGCCCGCGAGGGTCGCGCACGCATCGGCTCGACGGCCCTCGTCGTTCCGGGGACCTCGGGTGTCACGGCGCCCATCGTCGTGAAGAACGACCTGTGGACTTCCGCCGCCGGGACCGCCTACAACGGCGGAACGGACAGCGGCCTCGCGCACCTTGCCGAGGTTGCGGCCAGCGACGTGTCCCGCCGCGACGACGCCCGATGGTCCGGCCTGCTCGAGGTGATCCCGACCAAGGCCGACGTCGTGCTCGATCTCCTGCGGGCCAACAGCCTTTGGCCGCTCCTGTCGGGCCTTGCCTGCTGCGCGATCGAGATGATGAGCGCCGCGACCTCGAAGAACGACATGGATCGCTGGGGCATGTTCCCGTTCCGCGCCTCGCCGCGCCAGGCGGACGTCCTGATCGTCGCCGGCACCCTGACCACGAAGATGGCGGGCCCGCTCGTCCGCCTGTGGGAGCAGATGCCCGAGCCCAAGTGGTGTGTCGCGATGGGCGACTGCACCTGTTCCGGGGGGCGCTACAAGCGCAGTTACAGCACGATCGAGGGAATCGACCGGGTCATGCCGGTGGACGTCTACATCCCCGGCTGCCCGCCCCGCCCGGAGGGCCTCATCTACGGGATGATGAAGCTCCAGCAGATCGTCAAGGATCGCCGCGGCCACTGGCCGGAGCGCGCCATCGGCCCCACCGTTCCGCCTGGAGTCTGAGGTGGATCGAGCCTTCAGGGCACGCCTGGAATCCAGGTTCGGCGATGTCGCGACCGAACCGATTCGCCAGCGTCACGACGAGACCGAGCTGCGGATCCCGGCGGCGGCGGCCCCCGATGTGCTCCGGGCGCTCCACGACGAGCCGGAGTTCCGCTTCCTGATGCTGTCCGACCTGGCCGGCGTCGACACCGGCGAGCAGATGCAGGTCGTCTATCACCTCTGGAGTGAAACGACCTCGGACTGGCTGCGGGTCGTGGCCGAAGGGATCGCCCGCGACGAGCCGCGGACCCCCTCGATCACCTTCCTCTGGAAGGGCGCGGAGTGGATGGAGCGCGAGGCCTACGACATGTTCTGGATCGTGTTCGAGGGCAACCGCGACCTGCGGCGCATCTACATGCCGCCTGACTACACAAGCTTTCCGCTCCGGAAGGACTTCTTCCTCCCCGACGATGCCGCGCGTTCCCCCGGCGGCGGGGTCCGGCCCATGGAGCGAAGCCACGCCCCGCAGGGCACCTCGGCCGGCGCGATCCGCCGCGTGAAGGCGTAGGCGGGCGGCCCGATGACGACGACCTCACATCCCGGCCGGCACGCATCGGCCGACGACCCGCGCGTCCTCCTGGACGACGAGATCGGCGTCTTCGGAACCGTTCCACCGTACCCGCCGAGGACTGAGCGGGAGGCCGAGTTCTACACGCTCGGCGATGGACAGATGTTCCTGAACATGGGACCGCAGCATCCGTCCACCCATGGCGTCCTGCGCATCGTCCTGAAACTCGACGGCGAGAAGGTCGTGGATCTGGA
This sequence comes from Chloroflexota bacterium, assembly GCA_016191425.1. GTDB lineage: Bacteria > Chloroflexota > Limnocylindria > Limnocylindrales > CSP1-4 > UBA5189. The sequence continues at coordinate 27,069 of JACPOR010000006.1, read as the reverse complement.
TCCCGTCCTCGGCTACCTCCATCGCGGGGTCGAGAAGCTGTGCGAGAACGCCGACTACCACCAGGTCATCAGCCAGGTTGACCCGCTCGAATACGTCAGCTCGCTGTTCTGCGAGTGGTCACCCGTCATGGCCTTCGAGAAGCTCCTCGACGTCGACGTCCCGCGCCGTGCCGAGTACATCCGGGTGCTGTCCGGTGAGCTCAACCGGATCGCGAGCCACGCCCTGTTCATGGGCTGGTTCGCCCTCGATCTCGGCGGCCTCACCCCGATTCTCTGGTCGTTCATCGAGCGCGACGAGATCGTCGAGATGCTGGCCGCGCTGACGGGCCAGCGGATGCTCTTCAACTACTTCCGGATCGGCGGCGTCAACGGGGACCTGAATCACGACTTCATGAGTCGCCTTGGCGACTGGATGAGCCGCGCAACGGGGCAGATCGAGGCCAACCTCACGCTCCTCAACCAGAACGAGATCTTCGTCCGGCGCGCCCGCGGTCTCGGCGTCGTGGATACGGAGACGGCCCTGGCGATGTGCATGACGGGGCCCAACCTGCGCGCCACGGGCAGTCCCTTCGACGTCCGGCGGGCGCACCCGTACTCGATCTATCCCGAACTCGATTTCGATATCCCGACCCGGACCGAGGGTGACTCCCTGGCCCGCTACCTGCTCCGGATGGAGGAGATCAAACAGAGCCTCCGGATCATCGACCAGTGCCTCCACCAGATGCCGGATGGCCCGATCATGGCGAAACTGCCGCGATTGCTTCGCCCCCGACCCGGCCGGGCCTACGCGGCCATCGAGGGCCCGCGTGGGCAGTACGCGACCTACGCGATCAGCGACGGCACGGACCAGCCGTTCCGGATGCGGATCCACGACCCGAGTTTCGTCCACCTCCAGTCGGTCGGCCTGCTCATGCGCGGTGACCTGATCGCCGACTGCATGGCGATCATGGCCTCCCTCGATCCGGTCATGGGAGGAGTCGACAAATGAGGGCCGTCCGCCGGACCATCCCTGCGTTGTCGCCTGCGCTCCCTCGCTCACGCACGCGTGGGTGCGCTCGCTCGCGTGCTCGGCTCCGCTTTGGTCTTGCCTCGGCGACCGGTGATCATCGATGACGGCCGTTTCGCGCGCCTGGGGGCGCTTGACCCTGCCCGGCAGGATCGTGTTCACGCTCGTGCCGCTGCTCGCGGTGCTCGGGGCTGGCCTGGTGGCGCTGATCGTGCTGTTCGGCGGCACCGCGGCGGACCTCATCCTCGCGAATCTCGGCTTCGTCCGATTCCTCGCGGCGGCCACGATCATCCTCGTCATCACGATCCCGATCGCCTTCCTGAACATCTACCTCGAGATGAAGGTGATCGCCCTCATGAACCTGCGGGTCGGCCCGGACCGCGTCGGGCCATGGGGCTCTCTGCTGTCCGTCGTCCACGGTCTCAAGGTGTTGATCAAGGAGGACTTCACGCCGACTGCCGCAGACCCGATCGTGTTCACCTGGGCGCCGGTCGTGACCTACGCGGCCGCGGTCATGACGCTCCTGGTGCTGCCGTTCGCCCCCGGCCTGTACGGCCAGGACTTCAACATCGGGCTGCTGTACTTCTTCGCGGTCGGCGGGATGGGTGTCGTCGGACTGCTGATGGGTGGCTGGTCCAGCTTCAACAAGTATTCGCTTCTGGGTGGCCTCCGCTCGGCGGCACAGATCGTCAGCTATGAGATCCCGCTCACCCTGTCGGTCGTCGGCCTGCTGATCCTCGCCGGGACCATGAGCCTGAATCAGATCGTCCAGCAGCAATCCGGCTGGTTCACCGACTGGTTCGTGTTCCGTCAGCCACTCGGCTTCGTGATCTTCTTCATCGCAGCCACAGCAGAGGCCAACCGCACGCCGTTCGACCTGACTGAAGCCGATTCGGAGATCGTGGCCGGTTTTGCCACCGAGTACTCAGGCATGCGTTTCGGGTTCTTCTTCTTCGCCGAATACGTGAACGTGTTCATCCTCTCAGCGCTGGCAGCCGTGCTGTTTCTCGGAGGGTGGAACGCACCGTTCCCGTTTCCGGCCCTGTCGATCCCCCTGTACCCGGGCTCGCTCGGGATCCCGCTCCTGTTCCTGATCGCCCTCGTGCCGATAATCGGAACCCTCGCGCTGGCGGCGCCCTTCTACCTCGCGCGCAGCTCGATGCGCTGGTGGGTGGCGCTGATCATCGGGTTCGTCCTGTTCAACGTTGTCGCCGGCGGCCTGACCTTCGCCTGGGCATACGTGAGCTTCGACTGGGTCGCCGGGCTCGTCTGGTTCATGGCCAAGACGTTCGGCTTCGTCTTCGTCTTTGTCTGGATGCGGGGCACCCTCCCGCGCGTGCGGATCGACCAGCTGATGGGGTTCGCGTGGAAGTGGCTCCTGCCGGCCGCCTTGCTCAACCTGTTCGTGACCGCCGCGGCAGTCGTGATCGTCGGCTCATGAGCATGAATCCGATACGCCTCGTTCCGGGGTCCGGCATGGTCCGGGGCATGGCCCTGACCCTCCGGCGGTTCTTCGAGCCGAAGGCCACCATCCGGTACCCGGAGGTCCGGGCGGACATTCCCCCGAAATTCAGGGGCCGCCTCCAGTTGCTCTACGACGAGTACGGCACCCTCAAGTGCGAAACCTGCTTCCAGTGCGCCCAGGCCTGCCCGATCGAGTGCATCGACATGGGCGGGATGGACACCAAGGGCCGCTTCCACGTCCATTGGGGCGCCGCCGAGACCTACGGCGAACGGCGCGAGGAATCGGCGCTCCGACGCTCCGGACGGACCGTCCCGGATCCCGCCTACGACCATTTCGAGGGCGTGGACGTTGGTGCCGTGGATGACATCCTCGAAGGCTTCGATCACGACCCGGCCCACCTGCTGGCGATCCTCGAGGCGACGCAGGCTCACTACGGCTACCTGCCGGTTGGCGCGCTCAAGCGGATCAGCCAGGTGACCGGCACCTGGTACGCCCAGATCTACGGAACCGCGTCCTTCTACGGGCACCTTCGCTTCGAGCCTCCGGCCCTGCTGGAGCAAGCGGCGGCGATGGCCGCCCGTCGTCCGGCCGAGCAGGCATTCCTGGCCGGCCTCGGGGCATCGCTCAGCGGCGGCGGGGGCGACGACGCATGACCGACGTCACGATCCTCCCGACACCGAGGAGCTGGCCGGCGATCCTGTTGCCAGGCAAGGACGCGGCGGATCCCACGGACCTCGAGGCGGCGATGGCGGCCGGGGCGTTCGCCGGCCTCCGTCTCGCGTTGCGCGACCTTGGAGCGACGGGTACGACCGCCGCGATCGGCGCGTCCGGACTGCGCGGCCGTGGCGGGGCCGGCTTTTCGTCGGCCGACAAGTGGCGAGCGGCGAGTGCCACGCCGGCCAGCAGTCGGGTCGTGGTGGCGAACGGCTATGGAGCGGACCCGTCGTCGGCCACCGATCGCGTGCTCATGGAGCGGAACCCCTACGCGATCATCGAGGGGCTGGCCATCGCCGCGTTCGCCATCGGTGCGGATGAGGCGATCATCGCCGTGCGGGCGGATGCCGGAGCCACGATTCGCATCCTCAAAACGGCCGTCGGGGCCGCCCAGGACGCGGGATTCGTCGGTCTCGACGCGTTCGGGCCCGGCCATCACCTCGACCTCAGCGTCCGCACGGTCCAGGGCGCCTACCTGCTCGGCGAGGAGACGATCCTCCTCAAGGCCCTCGAAGGCAAGCGCGGCCAGCCCGAGCAGCGGCCGCCGCACCCGGCCACCCGCGGTCTTCGAGGCCTGCCGACCGTCGTCCACAATGTCCAGACGCTCGCCACGATCCCGTGGATCGTGGTCAACGGCCCAGAAGCGTTCGCAAGGATCGGCGCGGCCGAATGTCCCGGCACGATCCTCGTGCAGGTTCGCGGGCCGGAGGCGTCGGGCGTGGCCGAGATCCCGCTGGGCACCTCCCTCCGCGACGTCGCGGCCCTGGCCGGCACCCCGACGGGTGCCCGGAAGCTGAAGGCCGTCCTGGTCGGCGGACCCTCGGGCGGGATCCTGCCGCCGGATGCACTGGATGTTCCGTACACCTTTGCGGCGCTCCGGGCCGCCGGCGCCCATATCGGCTCCGGGTCCGTGATCGTTGCCGATGATCGGGCGTGCATCGTGGATCTTGCCCGCGTCCTGACCCGCTACTGTGCCGATGAGGCGTGCGGCAAGACCATCCCCTGCCGGATCGGAACGCGCCGCCTGTCCGAGATCGGGGATCGCCTCGCCGCCGGAACGTCGCGCGCCGGTGATCTGGATCTCCTCACCGATCTCGCGGCAGACATCGTCGGTTCGGCCCTGTGCGACCACGAGCGCCTGACGACACTCCCGCTGGTCAGCGGGATGCGATACTTCCGAGCGGAGCTCGACGAGCATCTCGAGCGCGGCTCCTGCCCTGCGGGCGTCTGTCATCCAATTGCGATGGCGGCGAGCGCAACGCATTGAGGCCCCGACCTTGGCTGACCTGATCACGCGCGCCGAGTCCCGCCCGGATACGCCGGCCGTCCTCGATACCATCGCGCCCTGCGAGGACACACTGGCCGAGCACCTGCTCACCACGCAGTCGCCGCAGCGCCCGCAGTCCACGCCGGCCATCCGAATGGAAGTGGATGGGCAGATCGTCGAGGGCCTCGAGGGGCAGACCATCCTCGAGGTCTGCCGGGACAACGGGATCGAGATCCCCACCCTGTGCTACGAGCCGAAACTCCCCGGCTTCGGCGCATGCCGGATGTGCGTCGTGGAGGTGGAGGGCGAGGAGTACCCACCAATCAGCTGTTCCCGGGCGGCCGAGGACGGCATGAAGGTCCAGACGCAGACGGAGGAGCTGCGACGTCTCCGGAGGACGAACCTCGAGCTGATCTTCTCGGACCATAACGCCTACTGTCTGCCGCCTTGTCAGAACAAGTGCCCCAGCCACATCGACATCCCCGGGTTCCTGAAGCAGAACGCCGAGGGCAACTGGCGCGAATCGACGCGGATCTTCAAGCGGACCATCCCCTTCCCGTCCGTCCTCGGCCGCGTCTGTCCCGCTCCGTGCGAGGACCACTGCCGCCGGGACGAGGTGGACGAGGCCATCGCCATCCGGGACAGCCACCGATACGCGGGCGATGAAGTGCTCCGCCAGATGCTCGACGACGGGATCGACCCGCCCGTCCCGTTCGACCTCCAGCCGAAGACCGGCCGCAAGGTCGCCATCATCGGCTCCGGGCCGGCGGGCATGGCGGCCGCGTACTACCTGCTCATCAGCGGCCACGACGTGACCGTCTTCGAGCGCGACCCGGCGCCGGGCGGCATGCTCCGCTACGGCATCCCGCAGTACCGTCTGCCGAAGGTCGAAGTCCTCGAGGCCGAGTACGAATCCGTCACCCGGCTCGGCGGAAAGGTGGTCTGCAACCAGGGCCTCGGGAGCGATTTCACGCTGGACGACCTGCAGTACCAGGGCTTCGATGCGGTCCTCATCGCGATCGGCTGCTACCACACCAACAAGCTCGGGATCCCGAACGAGGACGCCGACGGGGTCATCGATGGCCTGGAATACCTGCGCACGGCCACCCTGGGCCTGCCCTATCCCGGTCACGAGGGCAAGCGGGTGGTCGTCATCGGCGGTGGCTTCACATCGATGGACTGCAGCCGGACATCGGTTCGCCAGGGCGCTCGCGAGGTCACGCTCGTCTACCGGCGCGACATGAAGGACATGCCCGCGTCCGGCGAGGTCCATGAGGCAATCGAGGAAGGCGTCACGGCGATCTTCCAGGCCGGCCCGACCCGGGTCGTGGTCGACGCGACGACGGGCAAGGTCAGCGGGGTCGAGTTCATCCGGATGCAGCTTGGTGCGCCGGACTCGTCGGGTCGAAGACGTCCGGAGCCCGCAGCCGGCACGGAGTTCATCATCCCCTGTGACCGTGTCCTGCTCGCGATCGGCCAGGGGCCTGACCTGTCCTGGGTGGGCCATGGATTTGAGGGCATCACGGCCACGAAGCAGGGGCGCCTGCAGGCGGATGCGGTCACCTTCGAAACAACACGTCGAGGCGTGTTCGCGACCGGGGACGTCCGAATCGGCGCGGCGACGGTGGTCCAGGCCGTGGCGGAGGGCCGACGCTCCGCCTACGCGGTCGACGCATACCTGCGCGGCCACGACCTGTCCGAGATCAAGACTCGCCAGACGCTGGCCGAGCCGCAGCCCGAGTTCCTCTCGATCGTGCCCTTCACCTCGGAGGTCAAGGAGCCGCGCTATCGGATGAAGGCGCTCGAGGCCGAGGACCGGAACGCGAGCTACGTCGAGTACGAAATCCCGTACTCGCTCGCCGAGGCGGTCGCCGAGTCCACCCGCTGCCTGCAGTGCACCTGCGAGGCAATCGGGTTCTGCGACCTCCGTCGACTCGGCATCGAATACGGGACGACGCTCAAGACGCTCGAGCCACAGCACCATCAGGGGGCCGGGTACCGGAGCGTGACCGAGAACCGGTTCACGGGCGTCAACCACGACTACATCCGGGATGACAGCCACGCCTTCATCCTGCGCGAGCCATCCCGCTGCATCGACTGCGGCCGTTGCGCGAACGTCTGTGCCGAGGTCGTCGGCGCGGCGTGCTACGACTTCATGCGCATCGGCTTCGACACGCTGGTGACGACGCCGCTCGACATGAGCCTCAACGACACGCCCTGCGTGTCCTGCGGCCGCTGCGCCGAGACCTGCCCGACCGGGGCGCTGATGCCCAAGCCCCGCGTGCTCCAGAAGTACGAGGTTGACGAGAGTCGGTGCATCCTCTGCGGCATCTGCGTCGACGCCTGTCCGTACGACGCGCTCCGCGACGGCGGCGAGTTCGAGACTGCCCACACCAGTCGGTCGGAGCCGATGATCGACCTCATGGCCCTCGCCACCGTCGACCGTGAGACCGAGGTCAGCTACATTCGCCGCGAACGCGACTGGCTGCAGCGCGCCGTCGAAGAGGGACGGTTCGTCGATCGCGCGAAGCTCCTGCCGATGCTCCCCGCATCCGTGAGCTCGGCCAACGGAAACGGCTCAGCCCTCGTCGCCGACGGACACGGGCATGGCCACGGTGGTGCGGGCAGCACCCACGCCCACACGAAGTAGACGACGGATGCGAGGCTGGCTCTACCTCCTCTCCGCAGCGGTCGCAGGCGCGATCATCACCACACCAGCCCTGATCGTGTTCGTGCTGGGTGGTGGCTCGGTCGACGATGCGCTGTTCGCTGCCCTCGCGACCCTGATGCTCACGTCGGCCCTGCTGGTGGTGACGATGCGGGACATCATTCGCTGCGGCCTCGCGATGATCGTGGCCTTCCTTGCCCTGGCCGGGATCTACGTCGTGGTCGGGGCGCCCCTGGTCGCCGCGGCTCAGGTGATCGTCTACATCGGCGCGATCAGCGTCCTGATCCTGTTCGCGATCATGCTCACCCAGTCGAAGGCCGGACCGGCCAGGCTCGTGTTCCAGACACAGGCCGCTTCGGCCGCGGTGGCGGCCATCATCCTCGTCGTCCTGATCGCCCTCGCGGTGAGCGCGACGGACTGGGGCGAGGCGTCGTCACGCGTCCGCCTGGCCACCGACACCCTCGCCCGAGTGCTGTTCGGCGACTATGTCCTGCCGTTCGAGGTCGTCAGCGTGCTCCTGCTCGCGGCGGTGATCGGCGGCATCTTCATCGCCAAGCGCGAAGACGAGCCGACCTGATGGGCCTCGCCAACTCCCTGGACGCCTACCTCGTCCTGTCGGGAGCGCTGTTCACGATCGGCACGTTCGGCTTCCTTGCTCGTCGAAACGCGATCAGCATGCTGATGTCGATCGAGCTGATGCTGAACGCGGTCAATCTCGCGATCGTGGCGTTCGGGTCGTTCATCCCGAGCCTCAAGGCGGACGGCTCGATCATCGCCCTGATGGTCATGGCGGTCGCCGCGGCCGAGGCGACGGTGGGCCTCGCCATCATCATCGCGATCTATCGCAACCGGAAGACCCCACTCGTCGACGAGTACGACGCGATGCGCCGGTGAGCATGGACATCCTGATCCCGCTGATCGCGCTGCTGCCCATCGCCGGCTTCCTGTTCACCGCCGCCGTCGGGCGGCGGCTGGGCAAGCGCGCCCACATCGTGCCGGTCGCGGCGGTGGCCATCGCGTGGGTGGTTGCCATGGTGGTCGTCTTCACGGCGGTCACGGGCGGGTTCGGTGATGAGGGTCGCACGGTCAAGCTCTGGGACTGGATCCCGGCCGGCGCCTTTCATATCGAAGCCGCCTTCTTCGTCGACAACCTCACGGCCGCCCTCCTGATCGTGGTGATGACGGTCGGTCTGCTCGTGCACATCTACTCCATCGGGTACATGAGCCACGACCCGGGCTACTGGCGTTTCTTCGCCTACCTGAACCTGTTCATGTTCTCGATGCTCCTGCTCGTCCTCGGAGACAGCTGGCTGACGGTCTTCGTGGCCTGGGAGCTGGTGGGCCTGTCGAGTTACCTGCTCATCGGGTTCTGGTACCGGAAGCACTCCGCAGCACTGGCCAGCAAGAAGGCATTCATCGTCAACCGCGTCGGCGACGTCGGGTTCGCGCTCGGGATCATGGCGATCTGGGTGAACACGGGAACGCTGAACATCCGGGATTCGATCGGGGCCCTGACCGGGCCGACTTCGATGGGCACGACCGGGACCCTGGCCGCTGCGCTGCCGATCCCGATCTGGGTCATCGCCCTCCTGATCTTCGCCGGGGCGATGGGCAAGAGCGCCCAGTTCCCGCTTCATGTCTGGTTGCCGGACGCGATGGAGGGTCCGACCCCGGTGTCGGCCCTCATCCATGCCGCGACGATGGTCAACGCAGGCGTCTATCTCGTCGCCCGAGCCAACCCGATCTTCGCCAGCGCCCCCGAGGCGATGGTTGTCGTCGCCGGGATCGGCATCTTCACCGCGCTGCTCGCGGCATCCATCGCCCTGACCCAGACGGACATCAAGCGTGTCCTCGCCTACTCAACGCTGTCGCAGCTTGGCTACATGTTTGCCGCGCTCGGCGTGGGAGCGTGGACGGCGGCGATCTTCCACCTGATGGCCCAGGGATTCACCAAGGGCCTGCTTTTCCTCGCCTCGGGTTCGGTCATCCACGCCGTCCACGATGAGCAGGACATGCGGAAGATGGGCGGCCTCGCGAAGAAGATCCCGCACACCTACCGGACGATGTTGATCGGGTCGATCGGGATGGCCGGGATCCCGCTGCTGGCGGGCTTCTTCAGCAAGGACGAGATCCTGGGCGAGACGTTCAAGGCCGGTTTCTACTGGGTATGGGCGATCGGCGTGCTGGTGGCCGTCATGACCGCGTTCTACATGTTCCGGCTCATCGGCATGACGTTCTGGGGCGAGAGCCGCGTGGACGCGACCGTCGAGCCGAAGATCCACGAGTCGCCGGCCGTGATGACGCTCCCTCTCTGGCTGCTCGCGGTCCCGGCGGTGCTCCTCGGCCTGCTGCTGTCCTGGCCGGGTCCGCCGCTCGGGCCGCTCTTTGGGCAGACCGGGCCGGGACTCCTGGCTGGCTGGTTGGAACCCGTGTACGCCCAGGGGCTCGAGATTCTCGGGCGCCGTGAGGCCGACTTTGCGATCTTCGGGATCGACGGCGTCCTGATCCTGATCAGCGTGGCCGTCGCTGTCATCGGCATGCTGGCCGCGTGGCGGCTGTTCGGCGTCGAAGTCGGCGGCCTGCGGCGGCGCGGGGATCCGGAAGAGGTCCGAGCCCTCACCGCCCGCGTCCCCTTCCTGTACCGCGCGTCGCTGAACAAGTGGTGGTTCGACGAGATCAACCACGTCCTCTTCATCCTGATCGGCGGCCGCGTCGCCGCGTTCCTGTGGTGGTTCGATGCGAACGTCGTGGACGGCATCGTCAACGGCATCGGCTCGGTCACCCGACGGAGTGGTGGTGGACTGGCCCGTGTCTAGACCGGACGGGTGCAGAACTACGCCCTGGGCATCGCGATCGGGTTGATCGTCATGGTCGCCTCGTACGCGCTGATGGCGGGGCCGTAGGCATGGACGGCTTCCCGATCCTGTCGCTCATCGTGTTCCTGCCGCTCATCGGAGCGCTGCTGATCGCGTTCCTGCCGGCGTCCTGGGCACGCCCGGTCGCGCTCGGGGCATCGCTCCTGACCTGGATCGCTTCGCTCCTGCTCGCCGTCGGCTTCTCGGCCGGGCGCGGCGGTCTCTTCCAGTTCACCGAGGAACTGTCCTGGATTCCCGCCTTCGGGATCGAGTACAAGCTCGGCGTGGACGGGTTGTCCCTGCTGATGGTGGTGCTCACGACGACGCTCTCGTGGATCAGCATCCTGGCGAGCTTCAAGCCGATCCAGACCAGGATCAAGGAGTACATGATCTCGTTCCTGATCCTCGAGGTCGGGATGATCGGTGTCTTCCTCGCCCTCGACACCTTCCTGTTCTACATCTTCTGGGAGATCGTCCTGGTCCCGATGTACCTGATCATCGGGATCTGGGGCGGCGCCAATCGCATTTACGCCACGATCAAGTTCGTCCTGTACACCCTCGTCGGATCGCTCCTGATGCTGGTGGCGATCCTGGCCACGGCGTTCGCCTTCCAGGCCGCGAATGGCGGCAACTGGACCGGCGCGTTCGACTACGAGGTCCTGCGGGCGTTCGCGACGAGCGGCGGCGGCTTCGATCCCACGCTCCAGCTGCTGGCCTTCGGGGCGTTCTTCCTGGCCTTCGCGATCAAGGTCCCGATGTTCCCGTTCCACACCTGGCTTCCTGACGCCCACGTCGAGGCGCCGACGGCCGGCTCGGTCATCCTCGCCGGCGTCCTCCTCAAGCTCGGCGGCTACGGGTTCATTCGATACGGGCTGTCGTTCTATCCGGACGCGGCCCAGACCTTTGCCCCGGTGATCATCGTCCTGAGCCTGATCGCGATCATCTACGGCGCGATCGTGGCCCTCGTCCAGCCGGATCTCAAGAAGCTCGTGGCGTATTCCTCGGTCAGTCACATGGGCTTCGTGACCCTCGGCATCTTCATCTTCCAGCCGCAGGGCATGGACGGCGCCATCCTCCAGATGGTCAATCACGGCCTGATCACCGGGGCCCTGTTCCTGCTCGTGGGGGTCATCTACGAGCGCACTCACGACCGGACGATTGCGAAGATGGGTGGGCTCGCCGGCCGGACGCCCGTCTATATCGCGATCATGGGCTTTTTCGTCTTCGCCTCGGCCGGCCTGCCGGGATTGTCCGGCTTCGTGGGCGAGTTCCTCGTCCTCCTCGGGACATTTGCGTTCAACCCGTTCGCCGCGGCGACCGCCACGTTCGTGATGATCCTCGGTGCGGCCTACATGCTCTGGATGTTCCAGCGGATGGCGACCGGCGAGGTGTCGGGCTTCCTGACGGGTCTCGGGAACCACCTGACCGACATCACCCCGGTCGAGATCCTGACGCTGGCGCCGCTCGGTGCGCTCGTCGTAACTTTCGGGCTCTTCCCGGGGATCCTCCTCGACATCATCGACGGATCGGTTGCCAGGGCCCTGGCCGATGTCGCGGCGGGAACGACGATCGCCGTGGATCCCCTGGTGACGGCCGTCGGCATCGGGGTCATCGCGGCGGTGGTCGTTGTGCGGATAGCCACGCTCCCGATGATCCGCGGCTCGGCATCGGCCGAAACGAACGCGTGACCGCCGTCCGATGACCTTCCAGGACCTCGTCACCGTCGCACCCTTCGTCGCTGCGATCGTCGTCGCGGCGGGCGTCATCACGGCCGACATCGTCGTTCCCAACCGGCACGGGCCGGTGCTGGTCGTGGGGCTCGGTGGGCTGGCGATCGTGGGCCTGTTGACGATCGTCACGGGCTCCACGTCGGCCACGGCCTTCGGAGGCGCCTACCGGGTGGACGACCTGACGACGTTCCTCGACATCGTCTTCGTCGGGATCACGGCCCTGACGCTCGTGTTCGCACCCGACTACCTGGAGTCCCGCCGACTGCCGCTGGCCGAGTTCGCCGCGGTGCTGATCTTCGCCATGACCGGCGCCATGCTGATCTCGGCCTCCGCGGATCTCCTCGTGCTGTTCATCGGCCTCGAGCTCATGGTCCTGCCCGGCTACCTCCTCGCCGGGTATCACAAGAACGACGGCTATTCGACCGAGGGGGCGATCAAGTATTTCCTCCTCGGCTCGTTCAGCTCGGCGATCTTTCTCTTCGGGCTTGCCTTCGTCTGGGGCCTGACGGGCACCACCCGGGTCTCCGAGGTCGCCGCCCAGCTCACCTCGATGGTGGCGACGGGCGGCCTGTCCGCCGGACTCGCGCTGGGCCTCGCCTTCCTCACGACCGGTGTCGCCTTCAAGATCGCCGCCGTGCCGTTTCACTACTGGACGCCGGACGCGTACCAGGGCTCCCCGACGCCCGTCACCGGCTATCTCAGTGTTGGTCCGAAGGTCGGTGCCTTCGCCCTGATCCTGCGCCTGTTCGTCGAGGCCCTCGGGCCGCTCAAGGCCGACTGGTTGCCGGTCGTGGTCGTCCTCGCCATCCTGACGATGACGCTCGGCAACCTCGTGGCCCTGACCCAGACCAACGTCAAGCGAATGCTCGCCTACAGCTCCATCGCGCACACGGGGTACATGCTGGTCGGATTGGCGGCCTACGCGGCGGGGCGAATCGAAGGTCTCGAGGGCCTGCTGTACTACGGCGCGGCCTACTCCGTCATGAACCTCGGTGCCTTCGCCGTGATCGCGGCCCTCCAGAAGCGGGCCGGCGTCACGTCCAACCTGGAGACGTTCGCGGGCCTCATCCGACGCGAGCCCATCCTCGGTGGCCTGATGACGATCTTCCTGCTGTCCCTCACCGGGATCCCGCCCCTGGCCGGCTTCTTCGCTGTGGGCCGGCCTCGTGGTCACGACAATCCTCACCGTCCTCCTGGGCATCATCCCGGGGCCGCTCCTGGAGATCGTGGGGAACGCCGCCCGCGCTATCGGGTAACCCGCGGGGCGCGCGGATCACTCGAGGGGCGGATCCACGCACCCGATGGACCCGCCGCCGCCACCCGGGGCGGTCAGGCGGTAGGAGGGTTCGACGAACCCCGAACCAGGATCCCTGGTCTCGAGCCAGCGCCGGATTCCGTCCGCGATGGCCTGGGCCTCCGCGTCGAGGACAGCCGGCTGGGCGAGCAACGCCGCCTCGCTCGGGTTTCCGAGATAGAGCATCTCGGCCAGCACCGCCGCTGACGTGGGCAAGCGGACGATGCCGAAGAAGTCCTCACCGGTGGGGCCGAGCCGATAGGTCACACCGGCATCACCTCCGGCCACCCAGTCGGCGGTGAAGGCGCCCAGATTGGCGATCGACTCCTCCCAGATGAGTCCGGCAAGCCGGCGCGATGCGATGTCGCTCCGTCGGTAGATGACCTCGGTCCCGGGCTGTGCCGCGGCATTGGCATCGCCGGAGTTGTGATGGATCGAGACGAGGGGGGCCACGAGGGCATCCGCGATGGCGGCACGGCTGACGATCGGGACCCGATAGTCGCCGCCTCGGGTGAGGATGGCTCGATAGCCGGCGGACTCGAGCTTGGCGGCGACCAGCTTCGCGACCGCCAGATTGATGTCTGCCTCAACCACTCCATTGGCGCCCACGGCGCCCCCTTCGGTGGCTCCGCCATGGCCTGGATCGATCACCACGTCGGCGGCACTCACGAGGTCGATGGCACCTCCAGCGGCCAGTGTCGTGGACCGTCCGCACGGGGTCCGGACCATCCACGAGCTGCCGTTCGTCGAGATCACCGGCAGCACGACGCCTTTGGCGGTGATGATCACCCGGGCCTGGCCGGAGCCTTCGGGAGAGCTCGGCGATGCCAGCGACGGCGCGGACGACGATGGTACCGGCACCGGGTTCCTTCCCGTCGCGACGGCGCTCCCAGCGGCGTTGCTATCGTTGCCACGCTCACCCGGCACGGCTGGTTGGCCTCCGGTCCACACAGCGGCGAGGGCGGACGCCGCAACGACCAGCCCGGCGATCGCCCTGATCGGCGGTCGGCGGCCGCCGCGGCCGCCGCGGCCACGGATAGGCGCCTCGCGGTGCGTCTCGCGGTGCGTCTCGAACCCTCCCCGTGGAACGGCGGCCGGCTGGCTTCTCGCGGAACGTAACGGGGCCGTGTGAGAGGATCATGAGACGCTGGGGCCGGGCCTCCAACGTCCGGCTGCCCCTCGGTACGGGCAGCCCGGCCTTCTTCGCCGATACTCCCCCGTGCAGCGTTGTCCGAGATTTCGGGAGGGCGTCGAGCCCGCCCCGGGCACCCGCCCGGCGTATCAGCCGGCCTGGCCACGCTCGCCGCGACCCGCGTCAACGCTACGGCGTGACGTCAATGCCCGGCAGGATCGTCGCGAGGTTCCTGGCCATGACATCCGGCCCGATGCCGCCCAGGGCGCCCGCCCGGATGATCCCGTCTCGATCGACCCAGAAATGGACCGGCAGGACGCCCGCGTCCCAGCGCCCGGCGGCCGCACCGTCCGCATCCAGGCCGATGGGGAACAGGGCATTCAATGAGTTCACGAAGGACAACACGAGGCTCTCGTCCTCGCGGACATCGATGGCGATGACGACGAGTCCGGCGTCCGCATACCGGGCGGCGAACCCGTTCATCAGGGGGAACTCGTCAACGCAGGTTGGGCACGTCGTCTGCACGAAGTAGATCCATACGGGTCGGCCCTGCAGATTGGCCAGATCAATCTGCCCGCCGCCAAGTTGCGGGACGGACAGGGCCGGGGCGACCTCGCCGACGTGGAACGCCACCGTCCCGACGGTGATCTGGACCGATTCCGTCGGGCTCGCCTGGCTCGCGGACGGCACGGACGGCGCGGACGGCGCGGGCGACTGGATGCTCGCCTCTGGTGATGGCGGAATCACGGTCGAGGGTCCCGGATCCGGAATGAGCAGGACGGCCCCGACGAGGATCGCCACGGCCGTTGCGGCACCCGCGATGAGACCAGCCACCAGCGTGAATCGAGGTCCCATGGCGCGAGCGTACCAGTACCTGCGGGTGGCGGCGGTTCCCGGGATCCGCTGATAGCCTTCGCCCGTGGACGAGTTCAGGGTCCGGGTCAGGTCGCGCCTCGTGCCCTCAACGCTCTCGGCCCTCGGGGTCGCATTGCTCATGGCGGGCCTCCTGACCTACACGGTGCCGGTCGAGGCCGGACCTGAGCCATCCCAGGTCCCGACGGTCGTGACGCTCGCGCCCACGGAGGCCCCGACTCCCGCGCCGACACGGTCAGGGCAACCGAGTCTCGAACCCACCTCCGCGCCGACCCCGCCTGCGGATCGTGTGGCCACCCGGGTCGTGATCCGGGATCTCGGGATCGACCTCCCGGTGATCGACCAGCCGGATGCCTACGACTACCCGCTCTGCGACGTGGCGATGTACCTCAGGGACCTCGGGCAGCCCGGGTTCGGCGGCGCCACCTATCTCTATGCCCACGCTCGAACGGGCATGTTCCTGCCGATCCTGACGGCGTCGAAGATCGAGAACGGGGCCAGGATGCTCGGGCTGACCGTCGAGGTCTACACGAGCGACGATCAGCGCTTCGTGTACCAGATCACCGAGGTCCGACGGCATCAACTCGATCTCGACGACGCCGTTGCCGCGACAACCGAGCAGGTCTGGTTGCAGACCTCCGAGGGACCGAAGGGCACCCGACCCAAGACCCAGGTCGTGGCGCAGTTCGTCAGCAGCGGCCCCGCCGACCACGAAGCGGCTCATCCGGTCGCCAAGCCACGGGTGTGCGGCTGACGGAGGTGCCGAGGCCCTGACGCGCGGGCCCGGATTCCGGGCGCCGGTCGGGCGGGACTCGGCCCGTCAGATCCAGTCGACCCGGTGGAGCACCAGGGCCGCAAGCGCGGAGAACGCGATCGTCCCGACGGCGACCCCCCAGAAGCCCAGCGCCTCACCGCCGCTGAAGGCGAGGCCAGCCTCACTCATGCCGAAGATCCCGGCAATCGCGCCGACGCCCGCGATGATGACGGTCACCCCGGTCAGACGCTTCATGATCGCGGAGAGATTGTTGTTCACCTGGGAGAGGTACACATCGAGCGTGGCCGTCACCAGCTCGCGATCGTTGTCGAGTTCGTCGGTCAGGCGGATGACATGGTCGTAGATGTCCCGGAAATACAGCAGCTCGGCGGGGTCGATGAGGGCCAACTCGCGATTCGTCAGCTGGTTGAGCACCTCACGGACCGGGACGACTGCTCGTCGAACGGCAATCAGCTGGCGCTTCAGCCCGAACACGCGGGCCAGCGTGTCTCGGTCGGTCTGTTCCATCACGGCATCCTGCAGGGCGTCGATGGTGTCCTCGAGACGGTCGGCGAACGGGAAATAGGCGTCGACAATCTCGTCGAAGATGGCCCACAGGAGATGGTCCGGACCGCCCCGCATGACGCCGTCGAGCTCGCCTCGAAAATGGGCCCCGCCACGCGGGTTCCACTCGGTTGGATGGCTGGACAGAAGAAACGCGTCGCCGACGACCAGGTCGATCTCATGGGCCCGAAGGTCGGCGGTATCGTCGAGCGCAAACAGGACGATCTGGATGAGGTCGTCGGTGGCTTCGAGTTTCGCGCGTTGCTTCCCCTCGAGGATGTCCTCGGCGATGAGCGGGTGCAGGCCGAGCAGGCTTGAGGCACGTTCGACCTGCGCTTTCGTCGGGCTGGACAGATCAATCCAGACGACGCCGTGTGCCTGCCGGGCTTCCTTGAGCAGCCCCTCGAGGCCTTCGATGGCGGCCTCGCCACGATACTCGCGAACGATCCCGTCAACCATCACCGCGACCCCGATCCCAGCGTCGCGTTCCGGCCCGTCTGCAAGGGGCGCAGCAGATCCTGTCGTCATGGCCGGTCGAGGATACGCGACGGTCGAAGTGCGAACGTGGGAATCAGGGCGACGACTGTCACGGCCGCAGCGACGAGGAAGATCCCCACGAGGATGCGGCCCGCCTCGTCGGCAGCCCAGCGCTCGAGCGCCTGGACGACAAGCCCATCACGAAGTTCCCGATCTCGCAATGCCGCTGGAATGAATTGCCGGTACGCGTCGGGTGAGGCGTAGACCTGTTGGGAGAGCCGATCGATCGTCGTGGAGCCGAACGCGGTGAGGGCCGCCAGCCCGAGGGCCATGCCGAGCATCCGGGCGACCGTCACCGTGGCCGACGCAACCCCGAAGGCTCCTCGACCAACGGCTGCGATCGCGGCCGTCGAGCGTGGCGTAACCGTCGTCCCGAAGCCGAGCCCGAAGAGGGCCAGCCAGGCGGCAACCTCGGGCACTCCGGTCGTGGGCGTCCACCTCGCCATCCCCACCAGTGCGAAGGTGCTCAGGATCAGGCCGGCGACGGTGACCATCCGAAGGCCGACGAAGCGCAGGATCAGGCCTGAGCCGAGTGCACCGAATGCGGTCGCGGCCGCCAGGGCACCGAGCGTGATCCGCTGGACGTCGGGCCCGCCGTACAGGACGCGGTCGACGAACACGGCCCCGCCGACGATGGCCGTCGCGAAGCCGTACCCGGTCAGGAGCGAGATCAGCGCAGCGGATCCAAACGCTCGATGGCGGAACAGCCGCACGTCAAGGAAGGGCCGCGGATGGCCGACGCCAATTCGTGCCGCGGCCGCCACCACCAGGAGGCCGGTGGCGCCGGTGGCGCCGAGGATCAGCATCGGTCGGATGGCACTGCCGCCGATCTCCGGGCTCCCGGCGAGCGTCGTGGCAATGAGAATGAGGCCGATCCCCAGAGAGAAGGCGAGGGCCCCGCCCAGGTCCAGGGAACCCTGCTCGCGCGTCGTTTCCCAGCCGCTCGAGGCCGCCCACGCCAGGGCCAGCGCGGCGATGCCGATCGGAGCGTTGACATAGAAGACGTACCGCCAGGACGCGGCGAGGGCGTCGTGGAGCGGACCATCCATGATCCCGGCGGCCTCGAGGGCGCTCGCGGGGTGGAAGTTGCCGATGATCCAGGCACCCACGAACGGCCCGGTCGCCATGCCCAGGAAGGTGAGACCACCAATCACCCCCAGGGCACGGGGCCGATCGTGGTCCCCGAACAGGTGCGATGCCGCGGCCGTGCCGACGGGCACGAGGACGCCGCCCCCGACCGCCTGCACCACGCGGCCGGCGATCAGCTCTTCGAGGGACAGGGCTCGACCGGACAGGACGGAACCGATCGTGAACAGCGCCAGGCCGGCGAGGAAGATCCGCCGCGACCCCCACAGATCGGCCAGGCGCCCGGCCAGCGGCATCGCGATCACGTAGGCAAGAAGGTAGCCGTTGATGATCCAGGAGGCCAGCCGGAGCTGCGTCCAGCTGGACAAGTCGGCCACGATCGAGGGAAGGGCGACGGCCGTCACCATCAGCTCGAGGCCGGAGAGGAACACGCCGGTACCGAGCACGGCGAGCAACACGAGCCGGCTTCGACGGTCCATCCGCCCGAGTGTAGGGCCTCGCGAACGGTCGCCTGAGCCAGGCAACCTGGCCGCCGGCTCGAGGCCCAGGGCGGCGATGGGCCCTGCCGTGCTCGGCGGTCCAACGTGATCGTCTCCCTCGTTTCCATAGCCACGAGAGTGACAAAGTCGCTGTCCCCTTGGTGAAGTTCCCCGGTGAAGATGAGACTGGCTAACGTGCCCTTCGAGGAGGGCGCGGATGCCGGAGATCCAGTCTCGAACGTATGCGAACCCGCGGCGGCTGCCGCGGAGGAACCACTACCAGGAAGGACCGGGCTTCCTGTTCGTGGCGACCCAGGGCGGGCGACCGCCTGACGCTGTCGGCCGTCCCGGCCGGGCGGCCATCGTTCGGCGCCGCCGAGCCGCGCTCCGACGCTGGGCTGACGGGGAGCCGATGAGCTCGATCTGCACCGAGCTCGGCTGCAGCCGAGCCAGCCTGTTCCGCTGGCGGTCGCGCTTCGAGCGCGGCGGCATCGAGGCGCTCCTCGATCGGCCGCGGATCGGCCGCGCGAGCGACCTGCCACCGGCGCTCGAACGGCTCATCCTCACCGTCCGCCTGCTGACCTACTGGAACAGCGCGCGGATCGCCGCCGAGTTCCGGCGGCGATCGGTGTGGCCGCTGACCCACGGCCAGGTCGATCGTGTCCTCGCTCGCCATGGGACGCACCGTCCGAGCTACGTCCGGACGCCGGGCCCGCGCTACGAGCGGGCCGCCGCCAACGAGCTCTGGCACATCGACCTCAAGGGTCCGTTCTTCTTCGTTGGCGCGACCGGCCACGCGCGGACCTGCCACTTCGTCGCCCTGGTCGATGACCACAGCCGGTTCCTGCTCGGAATCCGGGCCGTCCCGACCAAGGAGGCCGCGGGGATCCTCGCGCTGCTCGAGGAGGCGATCGAGCTGTGCGGGGTTCCGCACGAGCTCATGACCGACAACGGGACGCCGTTTGTGGCGATCGCCCGGACGATGCTCAGCCGGTTCCAGCGCAGCCTTGCCGACCTTGCGATCCGGCATTATCCGGACCCAGATCGACACGCCTTGGACGAACGGCAAGATCGAGGCGTTCTGGGCGACCCTCCAGTCGGAGGTCCTCGACCGCCAGCAGCTCGCCGACCTCGCTGCGGCCGAGGACGCTGTCACCGCCTACGCCGGCTACTACAACTACCATCGGCTCCACGGCGAGCTGGCGTGGCAGACCCCAGCCGAGCGCTTCGACGGCACGCCCTTCACCGACCGCGGCTTCGGGAGCGTGCCGGCCCTCGCCGGTATCGCCGACCTACTCGACGCGATCCTGGTCGCCTGAGCCCAGTCTCATCTTCACCGGGGAACCTCACTTACCCGATCGAGTTCCTCCTCGGCCGCGGGTTCACCGTAGTCGCTGCGCGCAAGTGGCTCCAGCGAAACCTATCGAGGCAATCGGCTCAGCCTGGCCCAGGGGCGCCGAGCGTGGTCCGCGATCGCGACAATCCGGCGAAGGTCCACGGAGATGACGCCATAGCCGCGGAGATCGATGAACGGGCAGGGCGGAGCGAGCGGTCAAGACGGGCCTCGCGAACTCCGACCCGTGGCTTTTCGAGCACGTCGCCAAGAAGCTGCGACATCGCGGGGAGTCGACACGAGTCACTGCGACCCCATGCAATCGGTGGAACAGGTTGCGACCGTTGGTATCGTCAAAGGCCGGGAGCCCAGTCCGCGAGCCGTTCCCTGGTCTCGCACCGCCGGTTGGCAGTCCGCCCACGATATCCGCGCATCGTGATTGGGCATGATCACCTGAACTGGCCCCACTTTCGGCCAGTTTGATCAGGCGGGTTCCAGTCAACGTTCGCAACACGGACGGTGGCCCGAGGAGTGTAGCCATCCTCTCGGCAGGGCTGTCCGTGAGCGGACCAGAATTAGGCGGGGTGTGTGATCGCCTCGGCGAGCCCCGCGCTGCCGACGAGCTCGTACGTCTCGACCGACACCAAGTCAGCCCCGAGCTGGTTGACCGCGTCCTGGCGGATCTTCGCCGCAGCCGCCTCACTCGCCCGGAGGGCGTCCTGCGTCTCGTAGAGGGCGACCGATAATCCCTTGCCGGAAGCTCGGTCGATCAGCCACAGCCCACCCTTGAACCCCGCAATCTGTTGGGTCGAAGGGATCACCTCGTCCTTGATCACCCGAGCGGCCTCATCGGCTTTGTCCGGTTGCGACTGAGTAGTGGTGACTCGTGCGTACATTGCTGGTCTCCCTCCGCTGCCCGTTACACCAAGAGCATATGCGGATTGAAGAGGGACCACAAACCTGAGCCTGGAATATGCCGGCGATGGACGCTTGACATGCGAACCAGATCAACGCATATTGATATAAACCGTCGTTGATGCATTCGACCTAGGGAGAAACCCCTGAGCCCGTCTCCAGCTCGAATCCGCTCCACGATTGCCGCGGTGGTCGACCAGCCGGACGATCTCCGCGCCGTGCGGCTCATCCACAAGACCCTCTCGGATGTGAATCGCCTGCGCATCGTTCGGCGACTCGCCCAGGGCGAGGCCTCGGTCAGTGAGCTCATCGACCATGTAGGATTGAGCCAGCCGCTCGTATCGTGGCACCTCGGCAAGCTCCGACTCGCCGGGCTCGTGGAGACGCGGCGTGCGGGCCGCGAGACGGTGACCCGTCTCATCCCCGAGGCCTGGGACCGCTTTGCCGCCTACGAGCGTCGAGTCCTGGGCCTCGGCGCGGAACAGCAGCGGAGGGCCGTCTCGTGAGCGGCTCCCTCGTCTCAGCCAGCCTGCGGACGCGCGTCCGCGGTCTCGCCGAGCCGGTCGCCCGCGGCTTCGGTCGGCTCGGCCTCACGCCCAACCAGCTCACGTTCATGGGCTTCGGTCTCGCCATCATCGCGGCGATCGCGGCCGGTGCGCAGGCATGGCTGCTCGCGGGGCTGCTCGGCCTCCTGGGCGCCCTCTTCGACCTGTTCGACGGGGCTCTGGCGCGAGCGACCGGGACGACCAGCAGGCTCGGTGCCTTCTACGACTCCGTGTTCGACCGCTGGGGCGAGGGGGTCATCTACCTTGGGATCATCTGGGGCACCCTGGATATGGGCCTCTGGCGGACCATCATCCTGGCTGCCGCGGCCCTCGTTTCGGCCGTCATGGTCAGTTACACACGCGCCAGGTCGGAGGCGCTCGGCTTCACGACGGGGACGGGCATGGCCGCCGTTGGTCTGGCCCCCCGGGAAATCCGGGTCGTGATCCTCACGCTGGGCCTGATCGTAGCCGGACTGTTGCCCGGCTTCCCCGAGGATATGGACCAGCCCGGCGGGATGGCCTACCCCCTCTCCGCCCTCGCCCTCGAGGCCGCGCTCGCCCTGATCGCGATTCTCGCCACGATCACCACCATTCAGCGCATCCTCCACGTGCGCGCCCAGGCTCGGGAGGGCTGACGGAGCGCCACGACCGTCCGCGCGCCCCACCCATCAGCAGACCACACCCATCAGCAGACCACACCCATCCAGGCCCATCAAGGAAACAGGAGCGAGCAGTGAGCAACAGCGACGGCAAGAACGGCAGTGACGGGACCCACGCCGGAACGTGGGCCGGGTCAAAGCGCAGGGACGGCAAGATCCGCGTCGCCATCGTGGGCGTCGGAAACTGTGCCAGCAGCCTCGTCCAGGGCCGCTACTACTACGAGAACGCCAAGGCCGGCGACTTCGTCCCGGGCCTGATGCACGTCGAGCTCGGCGGCTACCACGTCAAGGACATCGAGTTCGTGGCGGCGTTCGACATCGACAAGAACAAGGTCGGCAAGGACGTCTCCGAGGCGATCTATCAGAAGCCGAACAACACGTTCGTCTTCCAGCAGGTACCGCACATGGGCGTCGAGGTCGAGCGCGGGATGACCCACGACGGCCTCGGCAAGTACCTCAGCCAGATCATCGAGAAGGCCCCTGGCCCGACAGCCGACATCGTCGGGATCCTCAAGGAGCGCGAAGTCGATGTCATGGTCTCCTACCTCCCGGTCGGGAGCGAGGAAGCGACCAAGTGGTACGTGGAGCAGGCCCTCAAGGCCGGCGTCGCGTTCGTCAACGCCATCCCGGTGTTCATCGGACGCGAGCCGTACTGGCAGCGTCGATTCGCGGAGGCCGGC
Organism: Chloroflexota bacterium; assembly: GCA_016191425.1. GTDB lineage: Bacteria > Chloroflexota > Limnocylindria > Limnocylindrales > CSP1-4 > UBA5189. The sequence goes on along the minus strand of JACPOR010000006.1, from coordinate 4,513 downwards.
CTGCCCGTCATCGGCGACGACATCAAGAGCCAGGTCGGCGCGACGATCAGCCACCGCGTTCTGACGCGGCTGTTCATGGACCGCGGCGTCCGCCTCGACCGGACGTACCAGCTGAACTTCGGCGGCAACACGGACTTCCTGAACATGCTCGAGCGCGAGCGGCTCGAGTCCAAGAAGATCAGCAAGACCAATGCGGTCACCTCCATGCTCGACTACGAGATGGACCCGGACGACGTCCACGTCGGCCCGAGTGACCATGTGCCGTGGCTGCTCGATCGCAAGTGGTGCTATATCCGGATGGAGGGCACAACCTTCGGCGACGTACCACTCAACGCGGAGCTCAAGCTCGAGGTCTGGGACAGCCCCAACAGCGCCGGTGTCATCACCGACGCCATCCGGTGCCTGAAGCTGGGCCTGGACCGCGGGCTAACCGGCACGCTCGTTGCTCCGTCGAGCTACTTCATGAAGAGCCCGCCCCAGCAGATCCACGACGACATCGCGTTCAACCGCGTCGAGGCGTTCATTCGCGGCGAGGACAACGAAACGCTCGTCGGTACGGAAGCGCCCCAGAAGCGGTCGCTCCGGAAGATGGCCGGATCGAAGGCGAAGGTCGCCGCCGCCGCGGCGAAGTGACCGACCGAGAGCATCGGCTCGAGGCGCCGCACCGGCGCCTCGATCCGGGTTCGCCCGTCGTGGAGCGGGCGGTGGTCGTGGGATATCGGGCATTCGCCTGGGTGATCTCGCACCTGCCGCCCGCGATTCCGCGCGTCATCCTCGCCCGCGGGGCGCAGCTCTCCTACATCCTCTGGCCGACGAAGCGGCGTTGGTCGAACGCCAACTTCGGGCACGTACTCGGGTTGTCCCCTGGGCATCCGAAGGTTCGCATGACCGCCTTGGCGGCGTATGGCGTCTACGGTCGCTACGTCGTCGAGCTGGCCCGCCTGCCGCAGCTCGCCCGCGAACACGCCGACGAGCTCGTGGGCGGCATGGACCTCGATGCGATCCACAAGATCTGGTCGGAGTCGAAGGGCGGCCTGATCTTCACCCTGGGCCACCTTGGCAACGCCGAGGCGGCGGCGGCCGGCGTCGCGTCCCGTGGCTGGCCCATCAACGTGGTCGCCGACGACTCGTCGTTCCCCGGCCTGTTCGAGGAGTTCCGGCGAACGCGTGAACAGTGGGGCGTCCATGTGATCCCATGGCGAAATCTGCGCGAGATCTACACAGTGCTTCGCAGGCGGGAGATGCTCGCCCTCCTCATCGACTGGGGCTATCGCGAGGATGGGATCCCGGTGAAGCTGTTCGATGCTTGGACGACGATGCCGGCCGGACCGGCGACGCTCGCTGCGAAAACCGGATCGCGGATTCTCCCGATCACGATCCGGCGCAACGCGGACCACCGAACCTTCTCGATCACCTGGACGGACCCGATCGAGGTCGCATCGTCCGATCCCGCGTCCCTTCAGCGGGCGACCCAGGCCATGGCCGACGCGTTCGCCGCATCGGTCGGACCGGCGCCGTCGCAGTGGTACTCCTTCAAGCCCCTCTGGCCGGCCGCCGTGGCCGAGAGTGAAGCGCTTGCCGCCCGGGCGGCCGAGATGCTCAGCGGCGGGCCGGCGTGACCGACGGGGTTCTGCCCGCACCCCCAGGCCCGACGCGGGGACAGCGATTCCGGGCGCGCATCGTGGCCGCGTTCGCGCGTCTCCTGGTGGTCCTGCCCGAGGCCCCGGTCAACGCCCTGGGCAGAGCGGCGGGCGCGCTCTGGTACCGAGTCGCGCCGGATCGCGCCGCCCGCGCCCGACACAACCTGCTCCGGGTCGCCCAATACATCCGGTCCGAGGGGCTCGGCGGCGAGGTCATCCGGGCGGCCGCGACCGATGATCAACGCCTCGAGGGCGTCGTCCGATCCGCCTTCGGGCAGGCCGTTCGGTACTACCTCGACATGGCACGTCTGCCCGGCCGGAGCATCGATGATCTGGAGCGCCGACTGCTTGTGGAAACGCCCGAGACCGTCGCGGACGCCTTCGGAACAGCCGGCCCGATGGTCTTCGTTTCGATGCATTTCGGAGCCGTGGAGTACCCGGCCCTGTTCGCCGTGGCGCGGACCGGCCGTCACGTGACGGCGCCGATGGAAACGCTCGCGGATCCCGCCCTGCAGGCGTGGATCGCCCGGACTCGGAGTTCCGTCGGCGTCGACATCGTCGGCCTGCGTGACGCCCGGCGCGTCCTGACCCAGACCCTGAACGATGGCGGCATCGTGGGCATGGTGGCCGATCGGAACGTCGCCGGAGGGACCGTCGACGTGCCCTTCTTCGGCGCCCCGGCGCCGCTGCCCATGGGTCCGGCGCTCCTCGCCATGGAGCACGGGTTGCCGATCTGGGTCGCCGCTGTCCGGAGGTCGCACGGCGGCCGCTATTGTGGCCAGCTGCGGCGGGTCGATATCCCCACCGAGGGCCAGCGGCGGACTCGACTCGTCGCCGCGATGACCGGGGTCGCCCGAGCGATGGAGGAATCGATTGCGGAGGCGCCTGATCAGTGGTGGTCCGTCTTCTCGCCGATCTGGCCCGACCTGGACCCGGAGGCTCGAGGCGGGTCGGGGAAGCTCGAGGCGGGGCCAGCGCGATGACGGAACGACTCGGCAGGGCCGACCTGCACATCCATACGCTGGCATCGGACGGGACGGCCGGCGCGATCGAGATCCTGGAGCACGTCGAGGCCAACCTCGACCTCGACGTCATCGCGATCACCGACCACGAGCGGATCGATGCGGCCCTGGCCGCCAGGGCGATCGCCCGGGAGCGCGGCTACCACGTGGACGTCGTCATCGGCGAGGAAGTGACGACCCTCGGTGGCCACCTGATCGCCTTGTGGATCGAGGAGACGGTCAAGCCACTACGGTCGCTCCGATCGACGATCGCCGCGGTGCATGACCAGGGTGGCCTTGCGATCCCCGCCCATCCGCTCGTGCCGTACCCGCTGTGCGCCCAGGGTTTTGTGCTCCGACGGCTGCTCGAGGACCAGCCTCGCTACCGACCGGACGGCATAGAGGCTTTCAACCCCACGACCCTGGGCCGCCCGATGCACGCGCAGGTCGTCCGGTTCGCCGAGGAGCACGAGCTCGCAAAGGTCGGCAACTCCGACGCCCATGCCCTCGACGCCGTCGGGTCCGGCCATACCAGCTTCCCGGGGCGGTCGGCTGACGACCTTCGTGCCGCCATCCTGGCTCGAACCACGCATCACCACGGCACATTCCACGGGACAACTGCCCAGCTTGGGACGTTCCAGCAGCAGCTCCGCAAGTACGGCCGCGACGCGCGGGCAAATCTCGGCGGCCGAATCCGGCGGGATGGCTCACGGCGCGACCTGGGCTATCCGGCGGGCTACGGCTCCGTCGGTGGCATCGGGGATCGATGAAGATCGGGCTCGTCACCCCCTACGTCTATCCGCTGCCGGGCGGCGTCAACCAGCACGTCCGCTACCTCTACGAGAACCTGCGCCTGCGCGGCCACGATGTCCGGATCATCACCAGCTCGCATGGGCTCCAGCGGGCGTCGGATGGCGACGTCATCCGGATCGGCAAGGGCTTCTCGATGCCCGCCAACGGCTCGATGGGCACGATCACACTGTCGCCCCGCTACCTGTCCCAGGTCCGTGACGTCCTCGAGCGCGAGCAGTTCGACCTGCTCCATTTTCACGAGCCGTTCGTGCCGTTCCTCTCGCTGATCGTGTTGCGTCTCTCGACGAGCGTGAACATCGCGACCTTCCACGCCTACGGGGGCTTCTCGGCGGCATATGAGTTCGGCTCGAAGACGATGGGTTCCTACGCCAACCGCCTGCACGGCCGGATCGCGGTATCGGCCGCCGCGCGCCACTTCATCGACCGCTTCTTCCCGGGCGACTACAAGGTGATTCCGAACGGCGTGGACATCGCCCGCTTCCAGCGCGCCGTGCCCATTGCCCGGTGGCAGGACGGGACGCGGAACATCCTCTTCGTGGGGCGGTTCGAGTCCCGGAAGGGCCTCCTTGATCTCCTGCGCGCCTACCGGATCCTGCGCAAGACCGGCTGCAATTGCCGCCTCCTCGTGGTCGGCGGCGGGCCGCAGGAGCGCGAGGCGCGGCGCTATGTGATGATGCGCCGCCTCGGCGGCGTCGAGTTCCTGGGTCGGGTGCCCGATGAGGAGCGCGACGCCCTCTTCAGGACCGCCGACGTCTACGTGTCGCCAGCGACCGGACATGAATCGTTCGGCATCGTCCTCCTCGAGGCCATGGCGGCCGAAACGGCGATCGTCTGCAGTGACATCCATGGCTACAAGGGGGTGGTCCGTCGCGACCGCGACGCGCTGCTCGTGCCGCCTCGTGATCCCAAGGCCCTCGCCGTCGCCATCGGGCGCGTGGTGGCGGACGATGAACTCCGGGCCCGGCTGACAGCCTCCGGGATCGAACGAGCGAACGAGTTCAGCTGGGAGCGCGTCACCGGGAAGGTCGAGGACTACTACGGCTTTGTCATCCGCCGCCT
>JACPOR010000005.1:70816-178423 GCA_016191425.1 Chloroflexota bacterium | reverse complement strand
GCCCGCCGCCGCGCCGCCGCACCGAGCCCGCGCCGCACCGAGCCCGCCGCGCCGCACCGAGCCCGCCCCGCCGCCCCGTGCCGCACCCGCGTTGCGCCACACCGCGCCCGCGTTGCGCCGCACCGAGCCCGCGCCGCACCGCACCGCACCGAGACTGCGCCACACCGCACCCGCGTTGCGCCACACCGAGCCCCGCGCCTCTGGCCCGAGCCCCGGGGCCCCGGCCGCGGAACTGGTGGTACGCTCTTCGCTCAGTAGCGGAGCGCCCCAAGCACCATGACCGACGCCGTTGATAGCCCCACAACTCCCGAGGCCCCAGCCGCCCCCGCGTTCGATGCGGCACGTCGGGCGACCGAACTCGCGATCCTTGATGCCCTGCGCGCCGTCGTGGACCCCGAGATCGGGATGAACGTGGTTGAGCTTGCCCTGATCAAGCAGGTCATCCTCGGCACGGACGAAACCGAGATCAAGATGATCCTGACCACTCCGTTCTGCCCATACGCCGGCTCGATGATCGCGCAGGTCAAGGAGCAGGCCGAGTCCGTCGTGGACCACCCCGTCAAGGTGACCCTGCTTGCGGAGCGGTGGGATCCCCGCGACGCCGGCCTGATGTGGTGAACCGGCGCTCACCGATCGATTCCGTCGTCGCCACGACGAAGGGCGATGACGGGACGACCGGCCTGCTGTTCGGCGGGGACCGGATCTCCAAGGATGATCCGCGAACCGAGGCGTACGGGACCATCGACGAGGCTGTCGCGGCGTTGGGTCTCGCGCGTGCCAATCTGGCTGTGAAGCGCCGGATCGGCACGCTCTCCCCGAGCCTCGGAGGCCTCGGGGACCTGATCCTGCGATTCCAGCGGGAGCTGTTCGTGGTCGGCGCCGAGCTCGCCACGAACCCGGATGCCTGGGATCGCCTTGAGGACGGTCGGACGCGCGTGTCGGCGGCGATGCTCGAGGAGGTCGAGCGGGTGCTGATCGAAGCGGAGGCCGCGATCACGCTGCCCACGGAATTCGTGGTACCAGGCGAGACCGTCACGAGCGCCGCCCTCGAACTTGCCCGGACCATTCTCCGGCGCGCCGAGCGGCGCGCGGTTGCCCTGCGACGCGGTGGCCTGGTCCCCGGAGCCTACCTCGTTCCGTATCTCAATCGGCTCGCGGACCTGATCTGGGTGCTCGCCCGAGCCGCAGAACAGGCAGAATCGCGGTCGGCCACGCCGGCTCGCACCGTTCGTCCACATCGATCAGTCACGACATCCGCCCCAGGAGGTCTCGAATGAGCTTTCCGACATCACCCACGGCCCCATCAACCGTCCGGGCCGACCCGGCCATCGCGGCCGCGCTCCTGAGCCAGGCGTTCCTCTGGATGTTCGCGGGTCTGCTCCTGACGGCCGGCGTCGCGTTCGTGGTCCAGTCGAACCAGCAGGTCATGGCGTCCGTCGCGAACCTCTGGCTGCCCATCTTCTTCGGCCAGCTCGCCATCGTCTGGGCGATCGGCCTCGGCATTCGTCGCATGAACGCCACCCTCGCCCTCGGCCTCTTCTTCGTCTACGCTGCCACCCTCGGATTCACCGTCGCGGTGATCGTGTCGCTCTACACCGGCGAGTCGGTGACGGCGGCGTTCCTTTCCGCGTCGGCCATGTTCGGTGCCGCCGGTCTGTACGGCGTCGTGACGAAGCGATCCCTGACCGGCCTCGGCGGGACGCTCATGATCGGCATCGTCGGGCTGATCGTGGCGTCGCTCATCAACGTGTTCTTCGCGAGCGGGACGCTGAGCTGGATCATCTCCGTGATCGGGGTCGTCATCTTCACGGCCCTGACCGCGTACGACACGCAGCGGATCGCCTCGGGCTCGTTGGTCGCCCAGACCGGGTCGGTCGAGAAGGCCGCGGTGATGGGTGCCCTGTCCCTCTACCTGGACTTCATCAACCTGTTCCTGTTCCTGCTTCGCCTGTTCGGAAGTCGCCGCTGAGCGGCGCCTCCGCCATGAGCGCGTCGAGTCGGACGTCGACTACGGGCGTGCTTCGTAGGTAGCCCTGTCCAGGCAGCAGCCGGTGGTCACGCGGCGGCCCGCCCTCGTCACGCGGCGGCCCGCCCTCGTCACGCGGCGGCAGCCGCCCTGGTCACGCGGCGGCCCGCCCTGATCGCGCAGCGGCCCGCCCTGATCGCGCAGCGGCCCGCCCTGATCGCGCAGCGGCAGCCGCCCTGGTCACGCGGCGGCCCGCCCTGATCGCGCGGGGTTGGCCCTGGTCGTGCGGCGGCAGCACCCGTGATCGCGCGGGGTTGGCCCTGATCGACGTGGTGGATCACACCTGCCGAGTGCGAGCTGGCCGTCCCCGATGACCGTCGAGTGCGCAGCTCGGGCCGAGCGTCAATGAGCCCACGTGATGCACCAGCTCGATCGGCGGACGGGGGGTCCCGGACGACACGTGTCCGGGGATCACGGCTACGGGGCAGCCCTGAGGTCTGCGATCGAGGGCAGGATGAGATCCGCGAGCGGCTCGAGGGTCCGTTCGTCTCCCACGCCGGTCAGGACCCCGATGACGAGGCCCACGCCGGCGGATCGGGCCATCCGGAGATCCGCGGGTGCGTCGCCGATGACGGCCGTGCGCGCCTCGGGGATCTGCAGGTTTCGACAGATCCAATGGACCGCGTCGGGGCTCGGTTTCACCGGTCTCCCGTCATCCGCACACGCCAGCGCCTCCACGAGGTCGGAAATGCCGAGGTGTTCGAGCGTTCGTTCGGTCGGCTCACGGTCATCGCTGGTCGCGATCGCAATGTGTGTCCCAGCCGCCAGCAGCGAGGTGAAGAGGTCGCGCAGGTCGGCAAGCGGTCGGGCCAGCGCCAGCGGATCGGGACTGTGCCACGCTGTCGCGACCATCGATTCGGCCGTCGCCGGCTCGAGACCATGAGCGATGAGGGCTGCGATCAGCGCGTCGCGGAGCCGGACCATCGCAGTGGCCGCGAGAGCACCGTGCGGGTACACCCGACCCGTTTCCGGATCCACGCCCATCATCGGATAGACCACCGCCTCGAGGCTCCGGCCATGCGCTGCCTCGAGGCCCCGGGCGAGCTCGCGAACCCAGCCGCTCCACATCAGGTGGAAGTCGATCAGCGTTCCGTCCTTGTCGAAGATCGCGAGGTCCATCCCGGCGAGCGGGTCGCGGCGCCCGCGCCGAGCGTGATCGTTCATCCCCGGGCCTATCGAGTATCCGAGCTGTGGATCAAACCTCCTCGAGAAGGACCGCGGCCGGCTCGGGCGCAGGTGCGCCCGCCAGGATGAGCGGGCCCTCGGCGGGGAACGAGATCGTGACCGGCGCCTCGAGGGTCGGCAGCTCGAGCGTTGGCTCGTTGAACACGTCGAGCGTCACGACGACCCCTTCAGCCAGCCGAATCCGCATCCGGACGATGGACCCGAGGAAGCTCACATCGGCGACCGTGCCGCGCACCCTGTTGGATCCCGGGACGCCCTCGCCGAGGGACACCATTTCGGGCCGGAGGGCCATGGAGATCGTGGATCCGGCGCTCGCGTCGATCCGCCGGGCGATCCGGATCTCCTGACCGCCGACGGAAAGGCGTCCCGCTCCGGCATCGATGACCGTCGCCGCGAGGACGTTGAGCGTCCCGACGAACGAGGCCACGAACGCCGTTGTCGGGAAGTTGTAGACCTCGAACGGCGTTCCGACCTGCTCGATGCGACCTTCGCTCATCACGACGATCCGGTCGGAGAGCGAGAGCGCCTCCTCCTGGTCGTGAGTCACGTAGACGGTCGTGATGCCGAGCTGGCGCTGGATGGCCCGGATCTCCTGGCGGAGTGACACCCGGATCTTGGCATCCAGCGCCGAGAGCGGCTCGTCCAGCAGGAGCACCTCGGGCTCGAAGGCCAGGGCCCGGGTGGTACGGGTAGCGCTGGGCCTTGTCGGGGAGGTGGATGAGCTCGAGGAGCTCGTCCACCCGCTTCCGGATCTGGTCACGCGGGCGCCCACGCACCTTGAGCCCGAAGCCCACGTTGTCGGCGACGGTCATGTTCGGGAAGAGCGCGTACGACTGGAACACCATCCCCACGTTGCGTCGATTGGGCGGCCGGTAGGTGATGTCGCCGCCATCGAGCACGATCTTGCCGGCGGTCGGGACCTCGAAGCCGGCGATCATCCGAAGCGTGGTCGTCTTGCCACAGCCCGAGGGCCCCAGGAAGCTCACGAACTCACCGCGCTCCGCGGACAGGTTGAAGTCCTCCACGGCCACAGTCGGCCCGAAATGCTTCTGGACGCCGGTCAATACGAGGAAGCTCATCGGGCGGTGGTCTCCTGGCTCACTTGGCGCCGGTGATCTGGAGGCGGTCGCGACTGCCGCGACCGATGAGGGCGATGACGATCATGGCCACCCACGTCAGGCCGAAGCTGATCAGCGACACCGCGGCCGGCTCGAAGGCCTTGTTCTGGCCGAGCAGCGAGAGGTAGACCCCGAACTGGTTGTTGCGGGCCAGGAAGCTGGCGATCGTGTATTCGCCGATGACGATGGCGAAGGTCAGGAACGCGCCCGACAGCAGCGCTGTACGGAGGTTCGGGAGGATGACCAGGAGAATGATCCTCGGCCAGCCGGCGCCCAGGCTCTGGGCCGCTTCGGTCAGGCTTCGGACGTCGATCGAGGCGAGGCCCGTGTCCACGGCCCGGTACATGTACGGGAACGACAGGACCACGTAGGCCGCCACGAGCAGCGCGTCGGATCCGAACTCGGTGCGGGTGAACACGAACGGCTTGGCGCTGTACACGCGGATGACCCCGAAGACGAGGATGACCGCGGGAATGATGAACGGCATCAGCGTCACGAACTCGACTGCGGTTCGGAGGCGAGGCACCTTCAGGCGAACCCAGAACGCGGTCGGCACGATGATCCCGAGCGAGACGAAGATCGTGATGACGGCGATCGTGAACGAGTACAGGAGGCTGCCGCTGAACTTCGGATCGCTCAGGACATTCGAATAGGCGAGCGTGGCCGGCGTTGGGCGGAGCGAAAAGAGCAGCGTCGCGACGAGCGGGATGATGAAGTAGACGATGCCCGCAAGGAGAACCAGCCAGGCCATCAACGAGCTGGTGCCACGCCGCTTGCGGCCCTCCGAGCCCGGGCGGGGCTTCAACCAGGAGGCCATGACGCCGATTCGTCCAAAGCCCACGCCGCCGCCCTCGGTCATGACCGTAGCCACCGTTCAGAGCGCCGCTGGAGCCACGTGTAGGCGGTGATGACGACCGCCATGACGATCACCATGCCCATTGCCATGGCGTAGCCTAGGCCGGGGTTGTGGAGCACGTCACCGCGGATCTGCCGACCGATGGCGATCGTGGCGATCTCGATGGTGCCGCCGGTCAACTGGAACGCGGTCGCCTGGGCCCCGAAGGAGTTGCCGAAGAGCAGGATCATCGTGCCGAGGATGGATGGGGTCAGGATCGGCAGCGCCACGTGGCGCCAGTACTGGAAGGCCGACGCCCCGAGGTTCTCGGACGCCTCCCGCCATTCGCGCCGGAGGCCGTCGAGGGCAGGCGCGATGATCAGGATCATCAGCGGGAACTGGAAGTAGAAGTACACGATCTCGATGCCAGTCTTGCTGTAGAGCGTGAAGCCAAGATCCTGGCGGAGGCTGAGTCCGAAGCTATCCATCAGAAACTTCGTGACGAGGCCAAGGTTGCCGAGGGTGAAGACGAAGGCCAGGGCGAGCGGCACGCCGGCGAAGTTCGAGGCAACGCCCGAGAACGTCATGACCGCCGAACGGATCCAGGACGGCAGGCCGCCCATGATCACGGCCCAGGCCAGCACGAACCCGAAGAAGCCACCGCCAACGGCCGTGACCAGGCTGATCTCGATGCTGTTGAGGAACGCGACCGGAATGGTCCCCGTACGCAGGTCCGCGAAGTTCCTGAGGGTGAGATTGCCGTCGACATCCTGGAAGCTGCCGATGATGAGGAAGCCCAACGGCAGGGCCAGCGCGGCAAAGGCGAAGAGGAAGAACGGCACGACGCCGACCCACGAAAACGTGGGTCGGCGTCGCACGCGCTTGACGACTGAAGTCACAGCCCGGAGCTGGACGTCAGGCTTGGTCGGGTCGGATCGCTACTTGACGACCGCACCGACGACGTTCGGCCATTCGGTGGTGATGAGGGTCTTGGCTGCGTTCAGCTGGTCGAGGCTCGGGAAAACCGCGCCGGCTACGTCGGGCAGCTTGGCGAGAGCTTCGGCCGGAACCGCATTGTTGGCAATGAGGTTCTCGTAGCGGATCGGGTGGCAGTAGCCGTTCAGCCAGAGGTTCTGGCCCTCGTCGCTGTACAGGTACTCCATCCAGAGCTTGGCGGCGTTCGGGTGCGGCGCATACGCGCTGATCGCCTGAACGTAGACGCCGGCAAAGCGGCCGGACTTCGGCACGACGACCTCGATCTTTGGTCCGCCGGAAGCGGCCGAGGCATCGCGGTTCGACAGCGCGTTGTACGTCCAGCGGATGGTGATGGGGGTCTCGCCGGAGGCGATGGTGCCGGGCTTCGCGATGACCGGCACGAAGTTGCCGGCGTCGTTCAGCTTCTTGAAGAAGTCGAGGCCCTTCGACGCGTCATCGAGCGAGCCACCGTTGGCAAGCGAGGCTGCGAAGACGGCCTGGATCGCCTGGTTCGAGGCAAGCGGGTCACCGGCGAGGGCGACCTGGTTGGCGTATTCGGGCTTCAGAAGGTCGGACCAGTCCTGCGGGACGTTGGCCACGACCGCCGTGTTCACCTCGAAGGAGAGCACGCCGTAGTAGTCGCCGTACCAGAACCCGTCCGCGTCCTTGGCGCTGTCCGGGATCGAGTCCCAGGTCGCGACCTTGTAGGGCTGGATGAGGCCATCGGTCTTGGCCTGGGGGCCGAACGCAAGGCCGACGTCGATGACATCAGGCGCCTGCGGGCCGGGGTTGTCCTTGTTGGCCTTGATGGCTTCGATTTCGTCGCCGGACCCGGCGTTCGGGTCGAGCTCGTTGACGGCGAGGCCGTACTTGGCCTTGAAACCTGCAATCACGGCGCCATAGTTGCACCAGTCCGCCGGCAGGGCGATGGTCGTCAGCGTGCCCTCGGCCTTCGCCGCGTCCACCAGGGCCTGCATCGGGTCGACTGAAGGGGCCTCGGTCGGGGCCTGGCTCGCCACTTCTGTTGGGGCAATTGTCGGCGCGCTTGATGCGCCTCCGCCACAGGCGGCGGCGACAATCGCAAGGATCGCTCCGCCTACCACGAGGCGGGGCAGCGTACGGGATGTGGTCAACTCTTCCTCCAGATATGCGGTGCGCAACCGGGTGTCGCGCACTCTATGCAACGGCTGGTACCCGGACGGTTCCGCCAATGCGATGAGCCGAGAACGTCGAACACGGTCCGGGTTCGGGGCTCGCCGCGCGGTCGGGGTTCGTCCAGCCCCGGGCCATCGTCGGCGCCCATCTTGGGCGCCCGGTTCGCACAGCGTCAAGCCTGAGCGCAAGGTTCGATGTGGATATCTCGAGGTTCGGGTGAATCGAGAGCCGGCGACGGGATCCGTCGCCGGCTTGGAGTGGCAGGAGCGGGTGCCCCTTCTACGGCATCCAGGCTTTCCAGATGGCTTCGTTGGCCTTGACCCACTTCTCGGCAGCCGCCTCGGGGGTCATGTTGCCGTTGGTGATGTAGTCGGCCACTACGTTCTGGTCCTTGTTGGTCCAGTTGAAGTTCTTGATGAAGGTCGCAGCATCGCCGCCCTTCTCGTTGAAGCCGACGCGAATGATCTTGTTGAGCTTGTACTCCGGGTAGTCGCAGGCGACCTTTTCGAGATCTGCATCGCAGCCTGCGGTGTAGGCCGGGAGGTTGACCCGGACGAGCGGCACTACGGCGTTCAGCCAGTGTGGATCCCACCAGTAGGCGAGCAACGGCTTCTTCTGCGCATCGGCCTGCTTGATGGCCTCGACCGTCGCGGCCTCGCTTCCCGTGAAGCGGACCTTGAAGTTGAGCCCCAGGTTCGTGATCAGGGCCTCGTCGTACTGGACGTACGACGGGTCGGTCCCGAGGAACTCACCGAGGTTGCCGGACTCCGACGTCTTGAACAGGTCGGCGTACTTGTTGAGGTTCTTGTAATCGGTGATGTCGGGGTTCTCGTCCACCATCCACTTGGGGACGAACCAGCCGATGATGCCGACGTTGCCGGTCTGACCGGCATCCATCGCCACCTTCTTCTCGGTGATATAGGTCTTCTCGAGATCGGGATGCCCCCAGTTCTCGAGGATCACGTCGACTTCGCCTGACTCGAAGCCCTGCCACGAGACATCCTCGGCGAGGTCCTTCTTGACGACCGTGTAGCCGAGCTCCTTCTCGAGGAGATACGCAACCACGGCGGCATCCGCCTCGTAGCCGACCCACGGGTTGACGGCGATGTTTACGGTTCCCTTGCTGCCGCCGGAACCGCCGGAGCTGCAGGCCGCTGCGACCAGGCTCACCGCGACGAACCCGACGACCAGGCGACCGAATCGTTTGTTCGAGCTCACTCCACTCCTCCGCTGGGGCCCGGGAGGTCCTCCCGTGGCCATCGACCGACGTGTCCGCCGATGCGTCAGTGCATCCTACGCCCTCGCCGATGGTCGGTGTGCATCGCAGGATTCAGGCTTCGGCAGGTGCCACCGGAGGTCGCGTCGCCGTAACCTGCCCCGTCGCGGGGTGTGCCGCCCGGTCCGGCGCGTGCCTCCGCGGTGCGTGTCGCAAGATGCCCCGCCGCAAGGTGCGCCGCCGCGGCGCGCACCCGGTCAGGTTCAGCCTGCCGCCGGCGCCGTCGCGGTGTCGTCGCCCGCCGACGCGCTCGGGTCGCGCGCCCGCGTGCTCCCGGCACTCTGGGTGATCCGGTCGAGCATGATCCCGAGGAGGACGATGGCAAACGCGGCGGCGAGCCCCTCGCCGAAGAAGTCGCGGCGGACGAACCCGGCCACCACGTCATACCCGAGGCCGCCGGCACCGATCAGCCCGCCGACAACGACCATCGACAGCACCAGGATGATGCCCTGGTTCGTGGCCACCAGGAGTGCCGGCAGGGCGAGCGGCAGCTCGACCTTGCGCAGCAGCTGGCTCGCCGTCGCTCCGGCAGAGACGCCGGCCTCGCGCACGGTTGCGGGCACGGTACGGATGCCGATCTCGACGAGACGGATGACCGGCGGCACGGCAAAGATGATCGCTGCGACGATCCCGGAGAAGCGGGTCGCACCGAACAGCGCGACGGCCGGCAGCAGGTACACGAAGGCCGGCATGGTCTGGGCGGCGTCGAGGACCGGGCGCAGGATCGCCGAGAAGACGTCACTCCGGGCCGACAGGATACCCAGCACGAGCCCGATGACGAGCGTGAGGAGCGTGGCCACGAGGACCAACGTGAGCGTCTGCATGCTGTGTTCCCACAGCTGGATCCCCAGGATGCCGAGCAGGCACAGCGCCGTGATCAACGCCGGCCGGATACCGCCGACAACCACAGCGAGGGCGGAGATGACACCGCCCACGAGCCACCACGGCGCGTTGGTGAGCGTGTACTGGATCGGGTTGATGAGGCCGTAGGTCGCGGCGTTCTTGGCCCATTCGGTGGCGAAATAGAGGTTCAGGGACACCCACGAGACGGCCGCGTTGATCGGCTCGCGGAACGAGAAGCCGATCGTGGTGGGGAACTGCCCGCCATCTATGACGAATGTTCCGACCAGAACGGCCGCAACGGAGGCGACCAGCACGGCGAGTCGCAGCTGTCGCGAGGGGCCCTCCGCGCCACCCGCCCGCGCGGGATCCACGCGCTCGCTGGCCCGCGTCGTCAGGCGGTCGAGCATGATCGCCATGATCACGATGGCCAGGCCGGCGTCGAACGCCACGCCGACGTTGCTGATCTGGATCGCCTTGATCAGGTTCTTGCCGAGCCCCGGCGTGTCGACCAGGGCTGTGATCACCACCATCGACAGCGCCATCATGATCGTCTGGTTGATCCCCAGGACGATGGTCCGCCGCGCCATGGGGAGCTGGACCTTGGCCAGGAGCTGGCGGCGGGTCGCCCCCAGCGACGTTGCCGCCTCGACCGTGGCTGGAGCGACGCCGCGGATGCCCAGGGCGGTGATCCTCACGGCCGGCGGAATCGCGTAGATGAGCGTCACGATTGCCCCGGTCGTGGGGCCGATCAGGAAGATCAGGGCGAACGGCGCAAGGTAAGCGTAGGTCGGCATGATCTGCATGACGTCCAGGATCGGGCGGATGGCCGAGTAGAAGCGGACGCTGCGCCCGGCCTGGATGCCGACGGGGATGCCGATCAACAGGCTGATCGTCACCGCCGCGAAGGTCATCGCCAGGGTCTCGATGCTGCGATCCCACAGGCCCAGGACACCGAACGAGAGGAAGCCGGACAGCAGCAGGCCGCCAAGTCGCCGGCCACCGACGAGCAGACCGAGACCGCCGGCGATCACGGTGAGGCCGGGCCATGTCAGGACCTGGAGGATGCCGAGGTACCCGGTGAACAGCGCCCCCATGGCCGTCCGCACGCCGACGATGAGCACAACGAGAATCGGGTTCGAATTGCGATTCGCGTCGATCCAGGCCCGGAAGTCGTTCAGCCGCTCGAAGAAGGGTGCGTCGTTGTTGTGGGGGAGAGTCCATTGCCCGGCGAACGCGATGTACAGCGCGACAGCGCCGATGGCGAGGGCGACGGCCCAGAACCTGCGCGTCGCTGGAATCCGACGCCGCGGGATCGCGGACATCACCGCCGTCACTCCGGGATCCCGTCCGGGCCCGTGATCGCCCCGAGGATCTGGCGGCGGTCCACGACTCCCAGCAACTGGTCGCCCTCCACGACGCGGATCGGCTTCTCGGTCTGCGCCGCGACGCTCAGGGCGTCGCGGATGATCGTGGTCGGCGGGAACTCCGGACCATCGAGCTCGTCGTCGGGGAGTGCCGGCCGCATGATCCAGCGCAGGGTCAGGATGTTCGCCTTGGCGACGTCCTGGACGAAGTCGGCCACGTAGTCATCGGCCGGGGCACCCACCAGCTCCTCCGGTGAGCCCGCCTGGACGATACGCCCGTCGCGCATGATGACGATGTGGTCTCCGAGCTTGAGGGCCTCGGCGAGGTCATGGGTGATGAAGACCATCGTCTT
This sequence comes from Chloroflexota bacterium, assembly GCA_016191425.1. GTDB lineage: Bacteria > Chloroflexota > Limnocylindria > Limnocylindrales > CSP1-4 > UBA5189. Next base: position 167,293 of record JACPOR010000005.1, on the reverse strand, counting down.
GCCGACCTCGTGGTGGAGGCGGATCACCTCGTTCTGCATGTCCCGGCGGATCAGCGGGTCGAGGGCGCTGAAGGGCTCATCGAAGAACATCACCTCCGGGTCGCCCGCGAGCGCTCGCGCGAGACCGACCCGCTGTTGCTGCCCACCGGACAGCTGTTCGGGGAAGCTGTCCATGTAGGTCCCGAGGCCGACGAGCTCGCACATCTCGCGGGCCCTGGCGAGGCGCGGTCCGCGGGCGTCGCCGCGAATCTCCAGGCCGAAGGCCACGTTGTCGATGACCCGGCGGTGGGGCAGCAATCCGAAGTTCTGAAAGACCATCGAGAACCGGCGGCGTCTCAGCTCCCGGAGCCGTTCCTGGTCCGCCGCGCGAATGTCCTCGCCGTCCAGGAGTACCTGACCGAGGCTTGGCTCGATGAGCCGGGTCAGGCACCGAACGAGCGTGGACTTGCCGCTGCCGGACAGGCCCATGACCACGAATACCTCGCCCGCCCGGACATCGAACGAGACGTCGCGAACGGCAATCGTTGAGCCGGTCTGGAGTCGGAACTCCGAGTTCGAGAGTTCCAGCAGGGGAGAGCCGGAGATCTTTGTCTCGGCCGGTCCGAAGATCTTCCAGAGCCCGCGGACCGCGATGGTCGGTTCGACGCCCGTTGATCGGTCGGTCTGCGCGGTCTGCACGCGTTCCACCTCGGGAGCGCCACGGGACGCCCACGGTATGGGAGCGCCGATCGGACCTCCTGAGGATCGACCCGTGGACCGCCACGCGTCAAGCGGAAGTGGCTCGCGACAGCGGAAGTGGCCCGCGACACTCGGGAGGTGGCTCGCGAGAGCGGAAGCGGCTCGCGACAGCAGAAGTGGCTCGCGACACTCGGCGCGCGCGCGTCGGGACCCTGCCGAACCGACCCTGCCGAACGACCCTGCCGAACCGACCCTGCCGGAAGAATGCCTTCGCCAGGCGGGCACGTACCCGACTCGACTTCCGAATACTCCCGCCAGGGGTGGTAGGTGGATGAATACGGGACGACGATCGGCACAGCCCATACCTTGAGCACGGTTTGGGCCCGATGGTGGGCGTCGGTCGATCGGAAACACCCAGTTGCTCGCCTATCACCCCTCTGGCGAGTAGTCGGCAACTCAATGGGCTCCGCATATCGCTCGGCAGCCGCTCGCCCCTCGATGCTAGGAAAGAGTCTGCGTGGATCGCTGATTGGTAATCTGCCGTATCAACGTACGCGAGTTCCGCGTCCACAATGCTTCTGTAGCCGTACTGCTGCGTCTCGTACGGCGGTTGAAGTATCAACGTACGCGAGTTCCGCGACCACAATGCTTCGGCATCGTCGGGCTGCGATCTTGGCTGCGCACACGGAGGGACCCGATGGACGACGTGAAGCGCCGGAACGCACGCCTCTTCGAAGCAATCCATTCTTCCGATATGGTCGTCAGGCGGTCTTCCATGAGACGCCTGAGGCAACGTCATCCGCGAGTGGCGAAGCCGCCGCTCCGTGTCCAGTACTGGTCGCAACGCCCAGTTGCCGCCTCCGCGGCGCCGCCTGACGGCGATATTGGAGGGGCAGGTCATTGATACTGGAGGGGGACAGGGTCTGCGGTCGCATGGGGCGCCGAGGTGATCCTGAACTGACCTGGAGTCGACCATACATCGCTTGACAGCCGATCCCGTGAACCCGGGGCGTCAGATCTCGACTCGCCTCAGGAATGTGCTGATTCGGGCCACACGGAAGCTCCTTGGCGGTCGCCCTCGGGTCGTTGCGTTCAGCTCTCGAGGCCTGCGCCGTGGCGACCCGTCACGCGGCTCGCGACGCCGGCATAGCGAGCTGATGCGAGCAGCCGCGGTGATTCAGATGGTGGAGACCAGCACACTCACTCGAACGCTCGTGCCACAGATGGCCAGGGACGCAGGTCGTGACGCTCGGCTCGTGAGCCTCCAGCTTCGAGCCGCCGGCGGCAGTGGCGTGGTCTGGATAGCGTGCGGTCCCGAGTGCGAACTACGGGAGGACATCGATGGGATGTCCCTTGACGTGACCGGCTCCGACGTGACCAGCTCCGACGCGACACGGTTCGAAGCCTTCTGCTCGGGTGTTTCCGGGGACAACGCAGGCGTGGCAGTTCGCTTCGTCTTCGTTCCGGCGCCGGCGCCCACAACCACGCGCCTGCGGGTCTCCTTCTCGCCATTCCCGCCGAGTCGTGAGGGCAACCCTGAAATCACACTTGAGGCAGATATCAAATAGACGTGAGACGGGTCGACATGCCTGCCGCGCCCATCGCCCCCGGGTTCGTCGGATGTGGTCCCAGGATTGTGGACGCGCCAATCCAGGGGCCAATGCCCATAGGGTCGTGGACTGCGCGTCTATGCGCAGTCACCTGGGGCACGAAACGACTGATTGTCCGGTGACCGCGCGGCGCGATCACGTCTCGGACCGGTTTGTTGTTCGGTCATGCAGTGCTTGCGATGCCCGACTCGCGGTTGCGGCTCTCCGGCCCGCGGAGCAGACTGTGGGTCGTCCCATCGTCCGAGGCACAGTTCGCCGCGCCCCGTGCCCAGCTGCCGCCAAGTCGCCGCCGGCCCACGCGCCCCCGCGCCCAGCCGCCGCCGGCCCACGGGTCCGGCTGCCAGGAGCGCACTGACGGTTTGAACAGGAGGTTGAATGACCGTCGATCCCGCCGCGATCCAAAACGTCGCCATGTTCATTGATGGCGCCTGGTGCGTTGCCGCGTCCGGAGCCTCCTTCGAAGCCACCAATCCCGCGACCGGCGAGGTCATTGCCCGCGTGCCGAAAGGAGGCCGCGACGACGCGCGGCGAGCCATTGCGGCGGCGTTGGCCGCGCGCCGTGGATGGGCGGCTCAGTCCGCATTCGTCCGCGCCGCCACATTGGAACGGGTCGCCGCGAACATCGAGTCCCGCCGGGACCAATTGGCCGAGGCACTGACTCTGGACCAGGGCAAACCCCTCCAGGCCGAGGCCTACGGCGAGGTCGACGAACTCCTCGTCTACTTCCGGATGGCCGCCGCCGATGCCACGCGCCTCGATGGGCTGATGCCGCCCTCGATCGACCCCCGGAAGCGGGTGCTCGTCTACCGCGTCCCGATGGGCGTGGTCGGCATCGTCACGCCCTGGAACTGGCCGTACACCATGCCCGCGGAGATGATCGCACCGGCCCTTGCCGGCGGGAACACGGTCGTCTGGAATCCCGCGACCCTGACCTCGTACTGCGCGACGGTCCTCGCAGCGTGTCTCGTGGATGCCGACGTCCCGCCGGGCGTCTTCAATCTCGTGACCGGGCCAGGTTCCGAGGTCGGCGATGAGTTTGCCGGTCACCCCGATGTCGCAGCGGTGGGGTTCATCGGGTCAACGGCCACGGGCCGCCAGATCGCCGAGCGAGCCATCGGCAAGGAGCTGCTCTTGGAGATGGGCGGCAACGGCCCGCTGGTCATCCTCAAGGATGCCGACCTCGACGCCGCCGTCACCGCGACCCTCACGGCCTGTTTCCTGAACGCCGGCCAGAGCTGCACGGCCGGTGAGTGGATCCTGGTCGATCAGCAGATCGACGGCGACTTCCTGGAACGCCTGACGGCCGCCATCCGCCGCGAGACGCGCCTTGGAGATCCCCTGGATCCGAGGACGACGATGGGCCCGCTCAACAACGAGGCAACCGCCGCCAAGACCGAGCGCCACGTCGCCCAGGCCATCGCAGCCGGAGCAGTCGTGGTCACCGGTGGCGCGCGTAGCCCCGAACTCGGCAGCCCGCTCTTCTACCAGCCGACCGTGCTGACCGGCGTCAAGCGCCAGATGGAGATCGCACGCGAGGAGACCTTCGGGCCGGTGGCCCCGATCACGCCGATCGACGGCATTGAAGAGGCCATCGGGATCGTCAACGCGTCGGCGTTCGGCCTCCTGAATGCCATCTTCACCCGGGACCTGCGGGCGGGGCTTCAGTTCGCCGAGTCGGTTCGCGCCGGATGGGTCAACATCAACGAAGGCACCAACTACTGGGAATCCCACCTGCCGTTCGGAGGGCGAGCGGGATCCCAGAGCGGGATGGGCCGCGTCGGGGGACGCTTCTCCATCGAGCGTCTGACCGAGATGAAGACCGTCGTCATGAACCTCGCCTGATCAGGAATCCATCCGGCCCGCCCTGAGCGAGCCCGGACACGCAAATCGAACGCCGGCCCGCGGCCGGCACGCAACCCCGGCTGAGGTGCCGGCACGCAACCCCGGCCAGAACGGGTCGGTATGGGACAACTGGAGGACATCGAGCACATGGCATCGCTGCCGGAGCGCGCAAAGGTCGTCATCGTCGGGGCCGGGATCGTGGGTAACAGCATGGCCTGGCACCTGGCGAAGCAGGGTTGGCGGGACATGGTCCTGCTCGAGAAGGGCACCCTGCCCAACCCCGGCGGCTCCACCGGCCATGCCTCGAACTTCATCTTCCTGACCGATCACAACAAGGAGATGGCCGCCTTCACGATGGACAGCGCCCTCCAGTACCGGGAACTCGGCGTGTACCACGAGTGCGGCGGCATCGAGGTCGCGCGGACGCCGGAACGGATGGAGGAGCTGAAGCGCCGAGTGGCCTCCTCGAAGGCGTGGGGCATCGAGGGGGTCCGCCTGCTGACCCCGGCCGAGGTCAAGGCGATGGTCCCGTTCATCAACGAGACGATCATCCTCGGTGGCTTCTACACGCCGGGCGTCGGAGTCGTTGATTCGCTCCAGGCCGGCACGCTCATGCGCCAGGCGGCCCAGGAGATGGGCGCCCTGACGAGCGCGGCCGGAGTCGAGGTCACCGGCGTCGACACCGAGAGCGGCCGCGTCACCCGCGTCCGGACGGACCACGGGGACATCGACACGGAGTACCTCGTGATCGCCTGCGGTATCTGGAGCCCGCGGATCGCGAAGATGGCGGGCGCTTCGATCCCGCTGATCCCGGCGGTCCACCAGATGATCGACATCGGGCCGGTCCCGATGTTCGCGAACGCCCGGACCGAGGTGGACTACCCGATCGTTCGAGACATGGACACCAACATGTACGAGCGCCAGCACGGCAACGGCTTCGAGGTCGGTTCGTACGCGCATCGGGCGATCCTCATGGACCCCGACGACATCCCCTCGATCGAGGCATCGGCCCTCTCACCGACGATGCTCCCCTTCACCCAGGACGACTTCGATCCCCAGCTGGAGGATGCCCTCGAGCTATTCCCGTCGATCGTCGGCGACGAGAAGGTCGGCGTGAAGCTGGCGATCAACGGGCTCCTGTCGCTCACGCCCGATGGCAACCCGATCATCGGCGAGACGCCCGAGGTCAAGAATCTCTGGTCGGTTGCGGCCATCTGGATCAAGGAGGCGCCCGGGATCGCCAGGTGCGTCGCCGAGTGGATGACCCACGGCACGCCCGAGATCGATCCCCACGGCTCGGACATCGCCCGCTTCTACGACCACCACAAGACCTTGCAGCACATCCGCGCCCGGACGACCGAGGGTTTCAACAAGACCTACGGGATCGTCCACCCGATGGAACAGTGGGAGAGCAATCGGCCCATCCGACGCTCGCCCGCGGCAGTCCGCCATGCGGAGTTGGGCGCGGTCGCGTTCGAGGCGGCAGGATGGGAGCGGCCGTTCTGGTACGGGGCGAATGAACCGCTCCTCGCCGAGTACGGCGACCGGGTCATGCCGCGTGCCGCGGAGTGGGACTCGCGCTGGTGGAGCCCCATCATCAACGCCGAGCATCTGGCCATGCGGGACCGGGCGGGCCTGGTCGATCTGTCCGCCTTCGCGATCTTCGATGTCACCGGCCCCGGCGCGCTGGCCGCACTGGAGCGCCTGTGCGTCAACAAGGTGGACGTGCGGCCGGGCCGGACCGTCTACACGCCGCTCCTGAACGCGGCTGGCGGGATCCTGGCCGACCTGACAATCATGCGGCTGGCCCACGACCACTTCCGGGTCGTGACCGGCGGGGGTATGGGGATGCGGGACAGGAAGATCTTCGTGGACGGACTCCCGAAGGACGGCTCCGCCCAGCTGTTCGACCTGACCAGTGCGATGACCACGTTCGGACTGTGGGGTCCACGCGCGCGCGACATCCTCGGTGCAGCAACCGACGGCAGCGCCGACATCAGCCATGCCGGCTTCCCGTTCCTGACCTCGAAGACCGTCGATATCGACGGCGTCCGGACCCTGGCATCCCGGATCAGCTACGTCGGCGAACTCGGCTGGGAGATCTACGTTCCCATGGAGCAGGGCCTCCGAGTCTGGGACGCGCTCTGGGCCGCCGGTCAGCCGCACGGCATGGTTCCGGTGGGGATCGGCACCTATGCCGTGACGTCTCGACTCGAGAAGGGCTATCGCGCCCATGGTGCGGAACTCGAACTCGACTTCAACCTCGTCGAGGCGGGCATGGCCCGGCCCTCGCTCAAGGATGCCGACTTCGTGGGCCGTGGGGCCTATGAGGCGCAGCGCGCCTCGGACCCGGTCGGGATCCTGTGCACGCTCACGGTGGACGATCCGACCTCGTCGAACGGGGTCAAGCGCTACATGCTGGGACGCGAGCCGATCCTGACGCCCGACGGGCGCTCGATCATCGACGCGAAGGGCCGGCGCTCGTACGTGACCTCGGCCGGCTCGGGCCCGTCGGTCGGCAAGCACCTCCTGATGACGTACCTGCCGCCGGAGCACGCGGTCGTCGGGACGAAGCTCGTGGTCGAGTACTTCGGGGAGCACTACCCGGTGACCGTGGCGATCGCCGGCGCGACGCCGCTGTTCGACCCGGACAACGCGCGGATCCGGGCGTGAGCACCGCCACAGGCGCGATCACCGCCCCGCTCGCGAGAGTGAGTGCCGCCCCGCTCGCGACCGCCGCAACGCTGGCGAGAGTGAGTGCCGCCCCGCGCGCGACCGCCGTGACGCGGGCGAGAGTGAGTGCCGCCCCGCGCGCGACCGCCGTCACGCTCGCGACCGAGAGCACGGCAGGCGGCCGGGCGTGAGAGTCCTCGTCTGCGTCAAGCGCGTACCCCAGACCGGGGGCCGGATCGTCCTGACCGCCGATGGCCAGGAGATCGACACGAAGTTCCTCGGCTTCACGATCAGCCCGCACGAGGAATGCGGGATCGAGGAGGCTGTCCGGATCATCGAGGCCGGGGGGGGCGAATCGACCGTCCTGACCCTCGGCGCATCGGCAGCCGAGGAGCAGCTGCGCGATGCGATGGCGCTCGGGATCGACCGGGCCGTCCTCCTCGAAACCGACGGCTCGGAGTGGGATCCCGTCTCGACTGCGGCTGCGATCGCCGACACGATCCGGGCGCAGGAAGCCGCGGGCGGGACCTTCGATCTCGTGATCTTCGGCAACGAATCGGCCGACAGCGGCGGGTTCCAGGTCGGGATCCGGGTCGCCGTGGCGCTCGGTCGTCCGGTGGTCAATGGGCTCAAGGGGCTCACGGTCGGCTCGGGCTCCGTGACGGCTCGGCGCGAGGCCCCCGGCGGTGGCTGGGAGACCTACGAGTTGCCGCTGCCAGCGATCGTCGGCGTCAAGGAGGGGATCAACCTGCCCCGCTACCCGTCCGTCCCGGGCCGGCTTCGGGCAAAAAAGAAGGAAGTCGAGCGGATCCCGGTGGGCGCGGCGGGCTCCGGCCCGGTGGGCGCGGCGGGCTCAGGCCCGGTGGGCGCGGCGGGCTCAGGCCCGGTGGGCGCGGCGGGCTCCGGCCCGGCCGCCTCGTCCGGGTTGCCGGTCGGTCCGATCAAGGCACTCCTGCGCCTGCCGGAGGAGTCCGGGTCGCAGGTGGAGATCCTCGGCCGCGGCGCCGAGGCCGCGCCCGCCGTCGTGGACCTGCTCCAGAAGCTCGGTCTGGTGGCGCGATGAGCGGCCCGATCCTCGTCTTCGTGGAACTCGGATCGGGTGAGGCCGTCGGCACGCCGGATCGCGTTTCCCTCGAGACCCTGGCGTTCGCGCGGTCGCTCGCCGAAGGGCTCGGTGGGGCGCCGGTCGAGGCGGTCCTGTTCGGCGCGGACGCGAGCGTCGCTGGTCCCGGCCTCGGAGCGCATGGCGCGGCCGCGGCCCATGTCGTCATGGACACCGCGATCGTCGGGGCCTACGCGCCCGCAGCCTGGGGCGCGGCGCTGGCCGAACTCGCCATTGCGCGCGGGGCGGTCGCGGTCATCGGGCCGGGCACGGATCGCGGCGCCGAAGTGCTCGCCCACGGGGCGGCCCGGCTGGGCATGCCGCTCGCGGCCAACGTACTGGCAGCGACGCCTGGCGCCTCGTGGTCGGTCACGCGCCAGCGATGGGCCGGCAGCCTCCTTGAGGACGGCACCCTCGATGCCCCCGTTCGGTGCCTGACGATGGCGCCCCATGCCGTTGCCGTTGACGAACGGCCCGGGACATCGGCAGCGGCCGTTGCGCCGTTCGCGCCGACGGTCTCGGCGGCAGATGTCGTGGTCCGCGTCATGGGTCACGAGCCGCCCTCGAAGGGCTCGATCTCGCTGACCGATGCGAAGGTCGTCGTCGGTGGTGGGCGCGGCGTCGGTTCGTCCGCCGCGTTCTCCGAACTCGAGGAGCTCGCGGGACTGCTCGGGGCCGCCATCGGGGTGTCGCGGGTGGTCACGAGCAATGGCTGGCGCCCGCACGCGCAGCAGGTCGGCCAGACCGGGCAGCGCATCGCCCCGGACCTGTACATCGCATGCGGTATCTCTGGCGCGATCCAGCACATCGTGGGCTGCAAGTCCGCGAAACGGATCCTGGCCATCAACACCGATGCCGAGTCGCCGATCATGGCGCTCGCCGACTATGCCGTTATCGGCGACCTGCACCAGATCGTGCCGGCCATCAGCGCGGAGATCCGCCGGCGCGGCTGAATGGCCGCACATCCCAGGCACCGAAAGGGAGAGCAGGGCATGCCGATCGATCCGATCGGGCTTCGCGAGTTCGCGAAGGCCTAGACCGCCGCCTGATCAGGTCGGGGCGGGCAGCGTAGGGCGCGGACCCTTCGCCGCAAACAGGACCGCCGATCCGATCGTCTCGAGTTCCACATGATCGAACGACGCCTCGAGGATCTCGCGGAGGCCGGCCTCCGTGTCGGCCAGGTTGTCGAACCCGCCCTGCCGGTTGAATGCGGCGAGGAACCGCCGCGCGATCCAGTTGTGGCGCCCCGAAATCCCGAGGACGGACGCACCGAAGAGCACGCCCGACGGCGCCAGCGTTGCCGCAGCGTTGGACACGGCGGCCGCCTTTCGCGACATGGGTCCCGGCAGGCAATGGATCACAAGATGGAGCGCGGCCGAATCGTACGATCCGGCGACGGGCAGCGGCTTGAGGACATCGGCTTCGACCGCGGTCACATCGAACTGTCGCAATCGCCGGGCGACGTGGCGAAGGACGTTCCGGTTCGGGTCGAGGATGGTCACGGCACTGCCCGCCCGCAGGCCCGAATGCTCGAGGAAGTAGCCCGTTCCCGGGCCGACATCGAGGTGATTCGGGCGAATGTGGCGCCGGTACCTCTCGAGCAGCCCGCCCGTTGGACACTGCCAGACGAACCGGGCGATCGGCCCGAGAACGAGCGGGTCGTACAGGTTGAGCAGCGCTCGCGTGTAATCCCGCTGCCCCGCATAGGCGGGATCGTCACGATCCATTGAGAGCACCGTCCACGGTCGCTATCCGCCCGCGGATCGAGTACGGCAGGCCGACTGCGGCCGTTGCGAGGCCCCAGACGATCCCGGCGACGAGTCCATCCCAGCCGTGTTCCTCCGCCCAGCCGAGGGGCGATTCGGTTCTCGGGAGCCCGATCATGTTCCCGGACCATCCACCGATGTTCAGACCGACCATCCACGCGGCGCCGATCACCGCGAGCAGGCCAGGTCGGCGTTCCCCGAGGATCCATCCTGCGGCTCCTGCAGTCACGAGACCGGCGATTGCCGCGTACAAGGCAAACGGCAGTTCCGTGGACGAACCGTCGTTGATCGCATGCGTGACACCGACGCTCACGACCATCATCGTGAGGAAACGCGCTCCGGCGCGTCGGGACAGCCGCAGGCCGATCCACGTCAGCACGCCGACGGACGCTCCGTTGACACCGCCAAGGATCGATCCGAACACACCGGCCGTGACATCGAATGCGGGCGAACCGTAGCTGCCCGGGAAGTGGAGTGCGGCGCCACCCAGCGTCAGCCCGATGGTGATCGCCACCATCCAGGCGAGGCCGGTGGTCATGAAATGCCTCCGCTCTCGATGACCTGACTATAGCGTGCTGCGGTATAGGTCAGGTCACGCTGAAATGTCAAGTCGAGGGTTGGTCGCCTGTCGAGGGTTGGTCGCCTGTCGACGTCAGCTTCCGGGATGCGCACGGATTGTCCTGGGACGCATCCGGCGCGTACCATCGGCGGCATGGCTGACGATGATCAGACGACGGCCATGTGGCGATCGCTTCTCACGGGCGTGGATCCGTCCCTGCTGAAGGCCCGACGGCTGTGGAAGATCGTGCCGTCCTCCCCACGATGCAAGGTCTGCGCCTCGCCGTTCCGCGGGCCGGGCGGAGCCATCGTCCGCCTCTTCTGGCACGGGCCGATGCACGACAACCCGCTCCTGTGCCGGGCTTGCTTCGGGCAACTCTCGAAGTTCCCGGGCGGCGCGGACATCGAGATCAGCGTGGTCTTCGCGGACGTCCGGGGATCGACCGGGCTTGCGGAGCGCATCTCGGCCGGTCGATTTCGAGCCCTGCTTCAGGACTACTACCGCGTCGCTGCAGGGGCGATCGATGCCAATGGCGGCATCATCGACAAGTTCCTCGGCGATGGGGTCATGGCCCTGTTCATCCCGGTGATCACCGGCGAGAACCACGCCGCTCGAGCCATCGATGCCGGCGCGGCGATTCTCGCGGCCGTCGAGCGCAGCGGGCTTGGTGACGAGGGCTTCTTCGTCGGGGCGGGCGTCCATACGGGCGAGGCGTTCGTCGGGGCCATCGGCAGTGCCGACAAGATCGATTTCACGGCCCTCGGGGACACCGTGAATATCGCGGCTCGCCTCGGCGGGGTCGCCGGACCGGGCGAGTTGCTGGTCAGTCGAATCGCCTGGGATCGCGCCGGACGAGGCTCGCCACCTGCCGAGCGGGAAGTCGAGATCGCCGGGCGAACGGGCGTGCTCTCGGTCGTCACGCTCGAACGCACCCCGGCCGTCTCACGATGAGAGGACGTCGCATCGCGCGCCGGCACGAGCCGAACGCTTGCTGGCGGCACCAGGACAGCCAGGCGCTCGATGCACGGCGCACCCGAATCTGGATCGAACAGGGACCCGCGCAGAAGGATCGGCGATGACGAAGCCGGCAACGGTCGACGCGTATATGGCCGCCCTGCCGGCGGACATGCGGGGCCCCCTGAAGGAGCTCCGCGCCACGATCCGGGCAGCCGCGCCCGAGGCCGTCGAGGTCATCGCGTACGGCATGCCGGCCTATCGGTCGAACGGCAGGTTCGTCGTGTCATTCTCGGCGTTCAAGAACCACTGGAGCCTCTTCCCGGCCAGTGACGCCGTGATGGCCGTCCACGGGGACGTGCTGCGGCCGTGTCTGTCGGGCAAGGCGACGCTGCGATTCGATCCGGCGAATCCGATTCCCGCGCGGATCGTCGCGGATATCGTCCGGATCAGGCTGGCCGAGGTCGATTCAATGGCCAGCTCCCCGGCCGTCTGAGCCGGCTGCCCGGCGAGTCTCAGCCGGCTGATCCGGGCCGCCGGCGGCGGGGACCGCGCTTGCCGGGTCATTCGTATGACAGCGACGGGCATCAGTTTGAGGAGGGAGCCCGCAGCCTGCTCGGCGTGGGCGTCAGAGCCCACCTCTCAGGCGCGTACCAATCCGCGCCGCGGCCGCGGTGACAGCTCCAGCAATGACTCGCTCCGACCCTGCTGCGGGAAATCGGTAGATCGGTCCGTGCACGTGGACCGCCGCGATCAGCTCCCCGTCGGCGCCGGCGATGCCCGCGGCCACCGAGGCGATGCCCTCGGCGAATTCCTCCCGCACCCAGGCATGGCCGTCGCGCCGCACGTCACGCAGCCGCTCAAGCAGCGTGGCCGCGTCCGTCAACGTCCCGGGCGTGAACGCCTCCAGCGGTGTGGCCAGGAATCGGGCGAGCGCGGAGGGCGAGAAGTACGCCAGGAACACCTGTCCGGAGGAGACCGCATGCATCGGGATCCGCGACCCGGTCCAGTCCCGCACCTGCACCGGATTGGGCGAATCGACCTGATCGATGTAGTGGACCGTGCGGCCATCCGGGACGGACAGGCCCGTTGCCTCGCCCGTTTCGGCGGCCAGTTCCACGAGCGCCGGGTGGGCGATCGCGACGAGGCCCCGCGTCTCGGGACGGCCCGACGCCAGCGTGGCGATCCGGGGTCCCAGACGGTACCGCGTCTCGCCGGGGACCTGCTCCACGGCGCCTTCGCGCTCCAGGGAGCCCAGCATCCGCGCCGCCGTGGACTTGGGAAGACCCACCCGGGCGGCCACTTCGGTTACGCCGATGGGTCCGTCGGCGAGCGCACCGAGCACGGAAAACGCTCGCTCGATGCTCTGGACTCTGGACATCGAACCCCCCATGGGCTAGGCTGTCGATCGAATTGTTCCATCATACGGCATCGTTCCACGATGTGGAACCACCCGCATGATGGAACCCTCCCTCGACGGTGGCCGAGATGGCGACGTCGATCGCGAAACGCGGGATCGCCGCGACGCACAGGAGCCAGGACGACTCGATGGCACAGGACGGCTACCAGGACATTGATCTCAGCGGACTCGCGGATGCCGAGCTCGTGGAACAGATGCACAACGATCTCTATGACGGCATGGCCGCCGAGATCATCCAGGGCACGAACCTGCTGCTGGGCCGCGGTTGGGGTCCGGACAAGGTCCTCAACGAGGCGCTTGTCGAGGGCATGCGGATCGTCGGCATCGACTTCCGCGACGGCATCCTGTTCGTTCCGGAAGTGCTCCTCGCCGCGAACGCGATGAAGGCCGGGATGGCCATCCTCCGACCGCTCCTCGCCGAGACGGGTGCCCAGCCGATCGGCAAGGTCGTGATCGGTACGGTCAAGGGCGATATCCACGACATCGGCAAGAACCTCGTCGCGATGATGCTCGAGGGCGCCGGCTTCGAGGTCCACGACCTGGGCATCAACACCGATGCGGAGAAGTTCATTGCCGCGCTGGAGCTCCACAGGCCGGACATCCTGGGCATGTCGGCGCTCCTCACCACGACCATGCCGTACATGAAGGTCGTGATCCAGACCCTCAGGGATCGGGGCATGCGGGACGACTACATCGTCCTCGTCGGTGGGGCACCGCTCAATGAGGAATTCGGCAAGGCAGTCGGAGCGGACGCGTATTGTCGGGACGCGGCTGTGGCCTCCGAGACAGCTCGACGGCTCGTCGACGAACGCCGTGCGCAGGTCGCCTGAGGGCAGCGCCTCGATCCGGCGCGGTCGGGACCGACCGCTCGTCATCGGCTGCGGCGCGCTCGCCCGCGAGCTCGTGGCCCTCACCCGAAGGGCCGGTCTGCCCGAGGTCGACCTGACGTGCCTTCCGGCAACCCTCCACAACCGTCCCGAGCGGATTCCCGAAGCGGTCCGGGCGCGGATCCGCAAGGCGCGAGCCGCTGGTCGCGAGGCGCTGTTCGTGGCCTACGCCGACTGCGGGACGGGTGGACTTCTCGATCGCGTCCTCGAGCAGGAGGGGGTCGCCCGGCTCGAGGGCGCCCACTGCTACGAGATCTACGCGGGCCGGGCCGCCTTCGCCGCGATGTCCGAGGCGGAGCCCGGCACGTTCTATCTGACCGACTTCCTCGCCCGGAACTTCGACCGTCTGGTGGTCCGCGGCCTCGGCATTGATCGTCACCCGGAGCTGCTGCCGCTGTATTTCGGCAATTACAGCCGCGTCGTGTTCCTCGCCCAAACCGACGACCCCGCCCTCACGGCCCTCGCCCGACGTGGCGCCCGGCGGCTCGGCCTGCGATTCGAACGGCGGCTCACAGGCCACGGCGAACTGGCCCCCGCGATGGCCGCGCTCCGAGCGGGCACCGACGCAGCCCGCGGCGGCGTCAAGACCGCACCGACAGCGGCCGGCCGCGAGGCGTCGGACGCGCCCGCCGTGATGACGGCCGGAGCATCCGCCTGATGCCCGCGAATCTGACGGTCATCTGGTGGCGGGACATTCCGGCCCAGGTCGTGGCCAAGGAGGGTCGAACGACCCACAAGATCGTGCTGCACCCGCGCTTCCAGGTCGCCATCGACCGCGCCGCGATGCAGGCCGGCAAGCGCGCCGCGAGCGATTACATCGAGGAGTGGCGCCGCGAGTCGCGACCCTGCGGCGACGATCTCGAAGCCGTTGCGAAGGACGAGGCTGCCCGACTGCAGGGTCACTACACCCGCGAGGTCCTGGCGAGGCTCATTGCCGCCGGGGGAGTGGACATCGACAGGACCCCATCCGAGGACGAGCCCGCATGACCCATACCGTTGTCTCGTCGGCCACCCGCGAGGTCGTGCTCGGGTTCGACCGACCGTTCGTCCTGATCGGTGAGCGGATCAACCCCACCGGCCGGAAGCTCCTCGCCGAGGAGATGCGCAGCGGCGATTTCCGCCGGGTCGAGCGCGATGCCATTGCGCAGGTCGAGGCCGGCGCCCACATGCTGGACGTGAACGCGGGCATTCCCCTCGCGGATGAGCCTGGGATCCTGGCGCGGACGATCCAGCTGGTCCAGTCGCTCGTCGACGTGCCGCTGTCCATCGATTCCTCGATCGTCGAGGCGCTCGAGGCCGGCCTCGCGGTGTATCGAGGCAAGGCGCTGGTCAACAGCGTGACCGGCGAGGAGGAGCGCATGGAGCGTGTCCTGCCGCTCATCAGGAAGTACGGTGCGGCCGTCGTCGCAATTTCCAACGATGACACCGGCATCAGCGAGGATCCCGACGTCCGGTTTGCCGTCGCGAAGCGGATCGTGGAGCGGGCGGCCGACCACGGGATTCCGCGCTCCGACATCGTCGTCGATCCCCTGGTCATGCCGATCGGGGCGATGCGAACGGCCGGTCAGCAGGTCTTTCGCCTCGTCCGTCGCCTCAACGAGGAACTCGGCGTCAATTCCCCCTGCGGGGCCTCGAATGTCAGCTTCGGGCTGCCGAATCGCGAGCGGATCAACGCCGCGTTCCTGCCGATGGCCATCGCGTCCGGCCTCACGTCGGCCATCACGAACCCGCTGTCGGCCGAGGTCCGCTCCGCGATCATGGCGGCCGACGTCCTGATGGGCAACGACGCCGACGCGGGTCGCTGGATCCGGATCAATCGTCCGCCGACCCCGGAGGCCGGCATGGGCAGCGGGCCAGGTGGCACAGCCGGACCGGGCGATCGCGGGCGGCGCGTGAATCGTCGCGCGCTGGCTCCGGCCGGCGGCGGATCTGGCGTCCCCACGGGCAGCTCGGCCGGCAGCGCAACATCGGGCGCCAGCGCAGCATCGGGCGCGGCCGCAGCATCGCCCGCCGGTGCGGCCGAAGGCGGCGCCTCCTCGTGACCCCCGGGGCCGATCCGCTCGTCATCTTCACGCCATCGGGGCGCCGTGGTCGCGTCCCGGGCGGAACAACGGTGCTCGACGCGGCGCGGTCCCTCGGCGTCGATCTCGATTCCGTTTGTGGCGGGCGCGGACTGTGTGGCCGCTGCCAGGTTCGTCCTGCCGAGGGCGCCTTTCCGAAGCACGGGATCACCTCCTCGGGCAGTCATCTGTCTCCATCCGGCGCGGACGAGGCCGAGTTCGATCGCCTGCGCGGCCTCGCGGCGGATCGGCGCCTCGGTTGCCGGGCCGCGATCCATGGCGACGTGCTTGTCGATGTACCGCCCGAGAGCCAGGTTCATCGTCAGGTGGTCCGCAAGGGCGTCCCGGTCCGCGACTTCGTCATCGATCCGGTCGTGCGGCTGTACGAGGTCGAGGTCGCGCGGCCGACCCTCGAGGCGCCCGGCGGCGACCTCGCCCGCGTGCTCGCCGCCCTCAAGACCGAGTGGGGCCTCGACGGCCTGGTGGCAGACCTCGAGGTGATCCGCGCGCTCCAGCCGGCCCTCGAAGCCGGCGCCTACCGGGTCACGGCCGCGGTCCACGACGGACGGAACGTGACCGCGGTCTGGCCGGGCCTTCACGATCGGTCACTCGGCGTGGCCATCGACGTCGGCTCCACGACCATCGCCGGGCACCTGGCCGATCTCGCCGACGGCGCCGTCCTCGCCTCCGATGGCGTGATGAACCCCCAGATCCGGTTCGGCGAGGACCTCATGAGCCGGGTCAGCTACGCGATGATGCACGACGGTGGGGCCGTGGAACTGACGCGTGCCGTTCGCGACGCACTGGCCTCGCTGGTCGCGGGGCTCGCCGCGCGGGCCGCGGTGGACGCCAACGACATCCTCGAGATCACCCTCGTCGGCAACCCGATCATGCACCACCTCGTCCTGGGCATCGACCCGATCCCACTCGGGTCGGCGCCGTTCGCCCTGGCCACAGACGGTGCGGTCCGGACGACGGCACGCGAACTCGAGATCGCCGTTCACCCCGGGGCCCGGGCCTACCTCCTGCCCTGCATCGCCGGGCACGTCGGCGCCGATGCCGCCGCCGCCATCCTCTCCCAGACACCGTACCTGCGCGACGAGATCACGCTGCTCGTGGATGTCGGGACGAACGCCGAGATCGTGCTGGGGAGTCGCGCCCGGCTGTTGGCGGCGTCGTCCCCGACCGGGCCCGCGTTCGAGGGCGCGCAGATCAGCTGCGGCCAGCGAGCCGCGCCCGGGGCCATCGAACGCGTCCGAATTGATCGGGCAACGCTGGAGCCGCGGTTCCGCGTGATCGGGTCCAGCCGCTGGTCGGACGAGATCGGCTTCGCGGCGTCCACGCGACGGACCGGGATCACGGGGATCTGCGGTTCGGGGATCGTGGAGGTCATCGCCGAGCTGTTCCTGGCCGGCGTGATCACCGCGGATGGGACGATCGACGGATCCATGGCCACACGATCGCCGCGCGTCGAGTCCGACGAACGGACGTTCTCCTACCTGCTCCACGAGGGGTCGCCGTCGTCCGGAACACCCGGCGAGGCGGATCACGTGCCCGGCAGTCCACGCCTGACCATCACCCAGAACGACGTTCGCGCGATCCAGCTGGCGAAGGCCGCGCTGTACGCCGGCGCGCGGCTGCTCATGGATCATCTCGGCGTCGAGACCGTGGATCGCGTTGAGTTGGCCGGCGCCTTCGGGAGCCAGATCGATCCGCTCCACGCCCTCGTCCTGGGGCTCGTGCCCGACGCCCCGCTGGACCGGGTCGGCCCAGCGGGCAACGCCGCGGGCACGGGCGCGCTCATCGCGCTGTTGTCCGGTGACGCCCGCCGGGAAATCGAGGCGGTCGTTCGCACCGTGGAGAAGATCGAGACCGCCATCGAGCCGCGATTCCAGGAACACTTCGTGGATGCCATGGCGCTGCCACATCGGATCGCGCCGATGCCGTTCCTCGCCGCTGCGGTCGATCTCCCGACGCGGCGCGCGGCAGGCGATGGGGCGCCGGGCACAGGGCGTTCCGCGCCGCCGACGCGACGGCGCCGGCCAGCCGTGGCTTCCGCGGAGACCAAATCGTGACCGCGGATGCCGTTGCCTGTCACCCACGCGCTGGGTTCGTGTTGCCCGCTTGCCGCGTCGCAAAGCGACCCAGGTACGACCCCCGATCGTGTTATCCGCCAATCGGGTGCCTGTCGCCTCGTGGGGGCCCGGCCCGGCCCGATGACTTCTCCCCGCCCACGCTCACGCCGGAACGAATCTTGCACCGCCAGCCACACGCTGGCCACGCGATGGTGACGGGAACGCACCTACCACGAGCACGGCTCGTAAATGGCGCCCGCCCCTCTGGCGCCCGCCCCCTGGCGCCCGTGCCCCTGGCGCCCGCCCCTCTGGCACGTACCCCCCCTGGGGCGCCGCCCCGGGTCGCCGTGCCGCCAAGATTCGCCATGGTTCGGCCAGCCGCCGCGACGGAGGAACACTGATGCATGAAGGTCCGCGCCACCGAACCGGGGGTCGAGCCGGCCGCATGGCCGCGCGTCTGGCCTCGCATGTCGAGGCCGCGCCGTTCCTGACCCGCGCCCTGAAGCCCTTCGAAGTCCTGACCGAGGAGGGCCTTGCCCTGCTCGAGCACAACGCCGACACGATTCTCGAGGAGGTCGGAATCGAGTTCCGCGGGGATCCCGATGCACTCCGCCTGCTCCGCGAGGCCGGTGCCGACGTCACCGGAGAGCTGGTCCGATTCCCGCGCGGCATGTGCCGGTCCATCGTCCAGGCCTCGGCCCCGCGGATCTTCACCCAGCATGCCCGGAACCCCGAGCGGACCGTCCAGATCGGCGACCCGTACACCGTGCTGGCCCCCAACTACGGCTCTCCGTTCGTGCGCGACCTCGACAACGGCCGCCGCTACGGGACCATCGAGGACTTCCGGAACTTCGTGAAGCTCACCTACATGAGCCCGAACTTGCACCACTCCGGCGGCACCGTCTGCGAGCCGGTGGACGTGCCGGTCAACAAGCGCCACCTGGACATGGTCTATTCGCACATCAAGTACTCGGACAAGCCGTTCATGGGCTCGGTGACCCACCCATCGCGGGCCGAGGACACCGTCGAGATGGCGAAGATCGCCTTCTCGGGCCTCGGCCCCGACTACCTCGACGACCACACCGTGATCATCAGCCTCATCAACGCGAATTCCCCGCTCGTCTGGGATTCGACGATGCTCGGTGCCGCACGCGCCTACGCAAGCAGCAACCAGGCAACGCTCATCACGCCGTTCATCCTCGCCGGCGCCATGTCCCCGGTCACCGTGGCGGGCACCGCGGCCCAGACGTTGGCCGAGGCACTCGCCGGCATGGCGTTCGTGCAGCTCACGCGACCCGGCGCGCCAGTGGTCCTGGGCTCGTTCGCCAGCTCCATCTCAATGCAGTCGGGCGCACCGACCTTCGGGACCCCGGAGCCGGCCCTCGTCCTGTACGTCATGGCCGCGCTGGCCCGCCGCCTCGGCGTTCCGTTCCGGTCCGGCGGCAACCTGTGCGCCAGCAAGATCGCCGACGCGCAGGCGGCCTACGAATCCGCCGCCACGTTCCAGCCGACGATCCTGGCCGGCGTCAACTTCGTCCTGCACGCGGCCGGCTGGCTGGAGGGCGGCCTGGCCATCGGCTACGAGAAATTCATCCTCGACGCCGATCAGTGCGGGATGGCCGCCGTCTTCGTCAACGGCGTCGACCTGTCCGAGAACGGACAGGCCCTCGACGCGATCCGGGAGAACGGGCCGGGCCTCCACTTCCTTGGCAACAGCCACACGCTCGCCAACTTCGAGACCGCGTTCTATCGATCGCCCACCGCCGACAACAACTCGTACGAGCAGTGGCTCGAGGACGGCGGACTCGATGCTGCCCAGCGGGCCAACGTGATCTGGAAGCGAATGCTCAATGAGTACGAGGCCCCCCCGCTTGATCCCGGAATCGACGAGGCGCTCCTCGAGTTCATCGCGAAGCGGAAGGCGTCATTCCCGGATTCCGAGGTCTGATCGTGGCCTTTTTGCGGCGTCTCGGGGGGCGTGGTGGCCCTGGCTCCGGGCTCAGTGTCGAGGCGCGCACGGCACTCACCGGCATCCTCGAAGCCCCGACGTTCGAGCTGATTCCGCTCAAGAACGTGCACGACCAGGCGGCGTTCCTGCCGGCGGGTGCCACCGTTTCCGTGACCGCTTCGCCGGCCAAGGGGATCGAGGCGACCCTGGATCTTGCCGCCGGGCTCGAGACGCGCGGATTCCGCGCGATCCCGCACCTCTCGGCTCGGATGATCCGCGACCGCGCCCATCTGGTCGACGTCCTGGCTCGCCTCAGGGCCGCGCGCCTCAACAGGGCGTTCGTCGTGGGCGGAGACGCGGAGAATCCCGGGGAGTTCCTCGACGGGCTGTCGTTGCTGCGCGCCATGGCCGACCTCGGCGATGCGCCGAGTGACATCGGCATCCCGTGCTATCCGCAGGGCCACGCCGTGATCCCTCCGCCGGCGCTGCTTCAGGCGCTCCGCGACAAGGCGCCGTTCGCGTCCTACATGACCACCCAACTGTGTTTCGATCCGGTTGCCATTCACGCCTTCATCGCCGCTCGCCGCGCCGACGGGCTTGTGCTGCCGGTCAAGATCGGCATCCCGGGCGTCGCGGAGATTCCGAAGCTGCTGTCCATCAGCGCCCGGATCGGCGTCAAGGACACCGGTCGGTTTCTCTCGAAGAACGCCCGATTTGTCGGCGAGCTGCTGACCGCGGGCGGCATCTACCGGCCCACCGGATTGCTGGAGAAGCTCGCGCCGGTGATCGTGGATCCGTCCGCGGCGGTCATCGACCTCCACGTCTACACGTTCAACCAGGTCGAATCCACGGAGAGCTGGCGCCGGGAGTTCCTCAGCGCGCTTGGTTCGGCGGGCGGTGCCGCGTGACGCCGGAACAGCAGGCCCTGCGCGACGCCCTCGCTGCGATACCGGGCCGTCTTGCCGCATGCCTCTCGCGCGGGACACTAGAGGCCGAGACGTTCCCGACCTGGTCGTGGGTCGAGCCAGGGCTCTTGGAAGGGTCCGGGACGGGATCCTTCGAGGGCGCGCTGGCCGTGTTCGGCGACTTCCGCGCGGCGACGATCGCGCGCCTCGACGCCCTCGATGCCGACGGCTGGACCCGCCGTTGCCATCACGCCACGTTTGGGGAACTCGACGTCGCCGCCCTCATGGGGGTCGCACTCGTCCACGACGCGGAGCATCTCGCCCAGATCCAGGGTTGACCACCCGCCAGACGCATCCACCTTCCGGCCCCCGGCGGCCCCCGGCCCCGGCCCCCGGCGGCTCCGGGCCCCGGCCCCGGCCCCGGCCCCCCGGCAAATCCTGGCTCGTGACCGCCCCCGGAGCACTATGCGGGTAGCCGGCCCCGGACGGCCGCCGGGCGGAGCGCGAGATCCAGCTGATCCCCCGGATGTGGTGCGTACCCGTGCGTGGCCGGGCCCGGGTCAGGCGGCCGCCGGCCCTTGGCGCGGGTTCGAGCGGGCGCGTCATTGCTCTGGAACCCGGATAGTGCTCCGCCCACGAGCATTGGCCAGGCAACCCGCCCTGGGCAGCTCCCGGAAACCGGGCTCCGGCCGCGACGGGCACAGACGCTGGGACTTGCCCAGCCGCCCAATCGGCTTGACACGTCTCGCCGTGGCGGCCCACAGTTCGGGCCACGTCCTGATGTTCCCGGGGATCCACAGGAGGTGGCGGGCGTGGTCGCAGCGGGCTCATACGACGCCATCGTCATCGGGGCCGGCCACAATGGTCTGGTCGCCGCGGCCTACCTGGCCAGAGCAGGGCTGCAGACGCTCGTCCTCGAGCGGCGCGGCATCGTGGGCGGGGCCTGCGTCACCGAGGAGGTCTGGCCGGGCTTCCACGTGTCGACGACCTCCTACGTCAACAGCATGTTCCAGGGGCGGATCATCGAGGAGCTCCGGCTCGGGGAGTTCGGCTTCGAGCTGATCCCGACCGACAACCTGTTCGTCCCGTTCGAGGACGGCCGCTCAATGGTCCTTTGGGACGACGAGCGCAGGACCTGCGCGGAGATCGCGAAGTTCTCCCGCAAGGACGCCGAGCGCTACCCTGACTACAACCGATTTCTTCACGAGGCGGCCGCCTTCGTCCGCGAGCTCATCTGGAAGACTCCACCGGCGTCGTTCGGCTTGCGCGGCGCAAGGGACATGCTGGAACTCGGCTGGAGGCTTCGCCGGCTGGGCCATGGCGCTTTCCGGTTCTTCGACCTGATGACCGGTTCGATCGTCGAGTTCCTCGAGCATTGGTTCGAATCCGATCAGCTCAAGGCGACCCTCGCCTACTACGGCTCGATCGGGAACTTCAAGGGACCAATGACACCGGGCAGCGCCTACATCCTGCTCCACCACCTGATGGGCGAGCACAAGGGCGCCGGAGGGTGGGGATTCATCCGGGGCGGGATGGGCGGCCTGACCAAAGCGCTTGCCTCGTGCGCCCGATCCCACGGCGCCACGATCCTGGCCGACGCGGAGACCGCCCGCGTGACCGTGCGCGACGGCCGGGCCGTCGGCGTGGAGCTGGTCAACGGCGACGCCTATTCGGCGCGGGTGGTCATCTCCAACGCCGACCCGCGGTCCACCTATCTCCGGCTCGTGGGGGCGCCCCACCTCGACGTCCAGACCATGGCGGATGTCGAGTCGTACAAGACGTTCAGTACCGCGTTCAAGATCAACTTCGCACTCGACCACCTGCCCGAGTACACGGCGTTCGACCGCGATGCGATCGGCGTCGCCTATCCGACCTACGTCCACCTCGGTCCGACCATCGAGTACCTCGAACGGGCCTACGACGACGCGAAGTACGGCCGACCCTCGACCCGTCCGTTCCTCTCGCCGGTCGTGCCCACGTTGGCCGACCCGGCCCTGGCGCCGGAGGGGAAGCACATCCTGAACGTCTTCGGCGGTCACGCGCCGTACACGCTCGCGGGCACGACATGGGAGGCCGAACGGGAGGCCTTTGCGGACCGCGTGGTCGACACGATTGCCGAGTTCGCGCCGGGGATCCGTGACGCGATCATCGACCGGCAGATCCTGATGCCGCCCGACCTCGAGCGGATCTACGGTCTGCCGCAGGGGCACATCTTCCACGGCGAGCTGTCGATCGATCAGCTTTTCTTCCTCCGGCCGATCCCCGGCCATGGCGACTACCGGACCCCGATCCGGGGCCTCTATCTGTGCGGCTCCGGGACCCATCCCGGCGGCGGTGTGTACGGCGTGCCGGGCCACAACGCCGCCCGCGAGGTCCTGCGCGACCTCCGGGGTCGAGGTCGGAGGCTCCGAAGGGTGTCCTGAGACGGCCCGTCCCCATTTCAGAAGTGGTCTATGACGAGGAAGCCCCGCCGTCTATGATGGGCGACGTTCCGGCGGCCTGGGCGTGGCGGAGCAGCTCGTCCGGCCAGGACCCGCGGACACCGAGGAGGATCGATCGATGACATCCTGGCGACGCCTCTCTCCATTGATCGCCGCGGGCGTCTCTCTCGTGGCAGCGTGCGGTGGGGGAGCCAGTCTCTCGCCGACCGTCGGGCCACCGGAGTCGACAGCTCCCGAGAGCGCGGCGCCCACGATGGCACCGATGGCCGACATCTGCACGAACCCGCCCAAGGCGGCAGGCACAACGTTGACGTTTGCCTCGTACGGCGGCGCCTATCAGGAGGCTCAACGCAAGGGCTGGCTCGAGCCCTACGCGGCGTTGACCGGCGTCACGTTCCAGGAGAGCGAGGACTCGTCGAACGCCACGATCAAGGCACAGGTCGAGGCCGGCCAGGTGACCTGGGACATCGTCGATGTCGGCAACGATTTCGGACTGGACGCGCAGGCCGATATCCTCGAACCGATTGACTACACGATGGTCCCCAAAGACGAGATCCTGGACGGTTTCGCCGGCACGTATCGCGTCGCCGACATCACGTACGGCGTCGTCCTCGGCTACAACACCGAGAAGACGGCAGGCCAGGTGCCCGAGGGGTGGGCTGACTTCTTCGACACGACCAAGTTCCCCGGCAAGCGCGGCTTCTGGGACTACTCGGCGGGCGGTATCTTCGAGTTCGCCCTGCTCGCCGACGGCGTGGCCCCCAAGGATCTCTACCCGCTCGATCTTCCGCGGGCGACCACAAAGCTCGACACCATCAAGAACGACATCGTCTTCTGGGGCTCGGGCGCCGAGTCGCAGGACCTCCTCGGCAAGGGGGAGGTTGCCATGGCGATGATCTGGAATGGACGCGCCTACAGCGCCAAGAACATCGACAAGAAGCCGGTCGCGATCCAGTGGAACCAGCAGATCGTCACGGCGGACTACTTCGTTGTGCCGAAGGGCACGCCGAACAAGGACGCGGCCATGGCCTTCATCGGCTGGGCGTCGTGCAAGGAAAACAACGCGGCGCCGTCGAAATACATCCCGTACGGGCCAACGAACAAGCTTGCGACGGCCGACCCATCGAAGGTCGCGGAACTCAGCGTCTCGAACATCAACGACACCACCGCCTACTTCGACGACACCTGGGTCGTCGAGAACGCCCAGCTGCTGGAGGACGCCTACCAGGAGTGGAAGACCAGGTGACGACGGCAGATGCGGCCGCCTGACGCGCCGGACCGGTGCGCCAGCTCCGTCCGGTGAATGCACGATCGGGCCGTCGCTCTCGCGAGGGCCCGATCGTCAACCGCTGGGCGCTGCTCGCCATCCTCCCGATCGCCTTCCTCGGCGCCTTCTTCCTGGTCCCCCTGGTCGTTGTCAGCCTGCGCAGCGTCACGGACTTCGCCAAGCCGACCGGCGACGCGTTCGCGAATTACGGGCGCTTCTTCGCGTCCGCCGCGAACCTCCGCGTCCTGGGCAATACGTTCTGGGTGGCCACCCTCTCGACCGTCGTGTGCCTGGCGCTCGGGTATCCGTATGCGTACCTCATGAACATCGTCCGGCCCCGAGTGGCCGGGCTGCTGCTCATCGCCGTGCTCCTCCCGTTCTGGTCCAGCCTGCTCGTGCGTACCTACGCGTGGCAGGTCATCCTGAGGGACACGGGGATCATCAACACGTTTCTGCTCGATTCGAAGGTCGTTGACGAACCGATTCCACTCATCCGGACCACGCTCGGGGTCATGCTCGGTATGAGCCAGATCCTGCTGCCGTTCATGGTCCTGCCGATCTACGCTGTCATGCGGCGGATCGATCCGGAGTACACGAAGGCCGCCGCGAACCTCGGCGCCCCACCGTTCGCGGCCTTCAGGCGGGTCTTCCTGCCACTGTCGCTGCCAGGCGTCCTCGCCGGTACGCTGCTCGTCTTCGTCCTGGCCCTCGGCTTCTACATCACACCGGCCCTGCTCGGCTCACCCAAGGACACGATGATCAGCCAGTTCATCGCCAGCGCCGTCCAGCAGCGGCTCGACTGGGGCATCGGCAGCACCATGGCGGTCATCCTCATGGGCCTGACCTTCGCGGTTCTCGTGATCGCGTCGCGATTCATCCGCCTCCGCGATGCCTTCGGCAGCCTTGAGGAGAGTTGAGCGATGACCGACTCGTGGCGCCAGCCGCACCGCTTGCTCCTGGTGGCGCTCGGCGCCCTGACTGTGTTCTTCCTGCTGGCCCCCACCCTCGTGGTCGTGCCGATGAGCTTCACGGCTTCGAACTCGCTGACGTTCCCGCCGGAGGGTTTCTCGACACGCTGGTACGAGAAGATGGTGACGGATCCGCAATGGTCGACGGGCTTCGTCAACAGCGCCAAGGTCGCCTTCCTGACGGCCGTCCTCGCGACCGCGCTGGGGACGCTGGCCGCGCTGGGGACCGTCCGCGGGCGGTTTCCGGGCCGGAACGGCCTCCAGTTGCTCATCCTCTCGCCGCTCATCGTCCCGGTGATCATCATCGCCATCGGGATGTTCTCGGTGTTCGTGCGCTGGAAGCTCGCGGGTTCGATCGCCGGCCTCGTCCTTGCCCACACGGCGCTCGCAATGCCGTTTGTCGTCGTGAACGTCGCCACGAGCCTGCGCACGGTGGACCGCAACCTCGAGCTGGCGGCCCAGAGCCTCGGCGCCGGGCCGGTCCGGACGTTCCGCCGGATCACGCTGCCGCTGATCCTGCCCGGCGTCATGGCCGGTGGCCTGTTCGCGTTCATCACGTCCTGGGATGAGGTCGTCGTGTCGATCTTTCTGACGAGCGCCAGGTTCCGGACCCTGCCCGTCGAGATGTGGGAGCAGGTTCGCCAGGTCGTCGATCCGACCGTGGCGGCCGTCGCCACCACCCTGTTGGCCGTGACCACGACGATCCTGCTCCTCGCCCTGGTCGTCCGTCGCCAGGCTCCGGCTCGATGAGCGCCCTACGCGGCTCCACTGGCGCGGCCGGTGGCGCCACGACAGATCGGCCAGATCAGCCAGATCGGCCGGCGCTCGTCCTGCGCGGTCTCGCGAAGTCCTTCGTGGACGTACAGGCCGTCGACGGCGTGGACCTGGAGGTCCGCCAGGGCGAGTTCGTCACCCTCCTCGGACCGTCGGGCTCGGGCAAGACCACGACGTTGCGGATGATCGCCGGCTTCACCCGTCAGTCGGCCGGTACGATCGAGATCGACGGCGTCGACATGACCCATGTCCCGCCGCATCGGCGGGACGTCGGCATGATCTTCCAGAACTACGCCCTCTTCCCGCACCTGACGGCGGCCCAGAACATCGCCTTCCCGCTCGAGATGCGCCGGGCGACCCGCTCCGAGATCAAGCGCCGGGTGGCCGAAGCGCTGGCTCTCGTGAAGCTCGAGGGCCTCGGCAGTCGCTACCCTCGTCAACTGTCCGGCGGGCAACAGCAGCGGATTGCATTCGCCCGCGCGGTCGTCTTCCACCCACGCCTGCTGCTCATGGACGAGCCCCTCGGGGCGCTCGACAAGAAGCTTCGCGAGGCCCTCCAGCTCGAGGTCATGCACATCAGCCGCCAGCTCGGCGCGACCGTCATCTACGTCACCCATGACCAGGAAGAGGCGCTGGTCATGAGCGATCGGATCGCCATCTTCAGCAGGGGTCGGATCGAGCAGCTCGGTCGCGGCGAAGACCTGTACGACCGACCCGTCTCGCTCTTCGTGGCCGACTTCATCGGAGAGTCGAACATCCTGCGTGGCCGGTTCGAGCGGGACGGCGAGGGCGGCTGGCTGGCGCGCGGCAACCTGCGCTGGCGGGTGGCTGCCGCGCAGGAGGACCGGGCAGCTCTATCCGACGGCTCGGCGGCGGCGATCGTCGTCCGGCCGGAACGGCTGCGGATCGTCGGGCTGAACGACCCGGCCGTCGCGGCCCCCGGAGTGAACGCGGTCGAGGCCTCGGTGCGGGACGCCCTCTACCTCGGTTCGATCCGCAAGTACGAGTTGATGCTGCCGGACGGGCAGGCGGCGACGGTTCGCCGGCAGGTCGGCGGCGGCGAACGCGAGTGGCAGTCGGGCGATCGCGTCGGCCTGATCTGGGCGGTCAACGACGCGGTTCTCGTCGCCGATCCAAACGGCTGATCGATGCCTCGCTACACGCCTGCTGATTCCCTCCAGTCGCCACGGTTCACGGGACCCGTGACGTTCGGCCGCCTGCCGCACGTGCGGACGCTCGAGGACGTGGACGTTGCTCTGCTCGGCGTCCCCTTCGATACCGGCGTGACCTACCGCGTCGGCGGCCGGTTCGGGCCCGGTGCGGTGCGCGATGCATCGGTGATGCTCCGCCCGTACAACCCGAACCTGGAGATCGCCCCGTTCGACCATCTCTCGTGCATCGACTACGGCGACGTGGCGATCGTGCCCGGCTACATCGAGCGCAGCTATGCGGCAATCGAAAGCGCGGTCGCCCCGATCGTCGAGGCCGGCGTCGTCCCGCTGCTCATCGGCGGGGACCACGCCTGCACACTGCCGCACCTGCGGGCAACCCGCTCGCGCGGCCCGGTCGCGGTGATCGACTTCGACTCGCACACCGACGCCTGGGACAGCTATTTCGGCGAGAAGTACAACCACGGGACGTGGATGCGGCGCGCGATCGAGGAAGGCCTGGTCGATGTCGCCCATTCGATCGAAGTCGGGCTGCGGGGACCTATCTACGCCGCCCAGGATTGGACCGGTCTGCGGAGCGAACTGGGTCTTGAGTACCTGACTACGGACGATGTGCTCCGGCTGGGCCCGGCGGCGACCGCAACGGCGATCCGCGAACGGGTGGGGGACAGGCCTGCCTTCATCAGCTTCGACATCGACGTCGTCGATCCGGCCTTTGCGCCCGGCACCGGGACACCCGAGCCCGGCGGACTCTCTGCCCACGACGCGCTCGCAATCGTGCGTGGTCTTACCGGCGTCGACTTCCTTGGCTTCGACGTCGTCGAGGTCATCCCGGCATACGACCCGGCCGGCCAGACGGCCTTCCTCGCCGCCAACCTGGCCTACGAGATGCTGTCGCTCGTCGCCCTCCGGCGGGCCACCGCGGCCGGCAACGGCACCGCCTGACGGGCCGGCCATCGCAGACCATGAGGCCTGAACGAGGAGGCCCGACCAATCAGGCCCGGACGCGCTCGCCCTTCGGGTCGTACGGGGCCCGAAGCGACGCGCCAGCCGCGCAGCGCTCGTTGGCGATCTCGACCTCGTAGCGACCCGCGGCGAGCCAATCGGCGGTGACCGACCCGTCCTCCCGCCGGACATAGCCCAGCCCGATCGATCGCCCGATCGTGTGCCCGAACATCGCCGAGCTGATCCGTCCCACGAGCTCTCCGTCTCGCCAGATCGGCTCGTTGTGGTACAGGAGCGGGCCGGGGTCAGCGAGCACGAAGACCGCCAGCCGGCGAGCGAGCCCGGCCTCACGCTGCCGGAGAAGCGCCTCCCGCCCGATGAACCCGCCCGGCTTGTTCCAGGCCGCGGCGAACCCGAGCCCCGCTTCGAGGAGGCTGTCCTCGTCGGTCATGTCGTGACCCCAGTGCCGGTACGCCTTCTCGATTCGCAGTGAATTGAGGGCGTGGTAGCCCGCGTGCCGAAGACCGAACCCGTCGCCGGCCGCGACGATCGTGTCGTATACGTGGGTCGCAACATCGGTCGGGATGTACAGCTCCCAGCCGAGCTCGCCCACGTAGGTGATGCGCGACGCCCGAACCATGGCGTAGCCGAGGTCGATCTCGCGCGACGTCGCGAACGGAAATGCCGCGCTGGAGAGGTCGGCATCCGTGAGCGAGGCGAGGAACTCGCGGGAGTGGGGCCCCATGATGCTCAGCACCGCGAAGGCGTTCGTCACGTCGGTCGCGACCACGTTGGCGTCGGAGGGGACCTTGCGGCGAAGCCAGTCGAGATCGCGGACGATCGAGGTCCCCGAGGTGACGACCAGGTACGATCGCTCATCGAGACGCGTGACCGTGACATCCGACTCGATCCCACCCCGCTCGTTCAGCCACTGGGTGTAGACGATTCGGCCGGGCTCGACGGCGATGTCCGCCGTGCAGAGCGCATTGAGCGCGACCTCCGCGTCGCGGCCCTGGACGAGGATCTTGCCGAAGGACGTCTGGTCGAAGATGCCGACGCCCTCGCGTACGGCCCGGTGCTCCTCAGCCGAGTACGGGAACCAGTTCTGGCGGCCGTAGCTGTACTCGTAGCGCGGCTCAACGCCCGCAGGCGCATACCAGTTGGCCCGCTCCCAGCCCGCGAGCTCGCCGAAGCACGCCCCGCGCGCCGCGACACGATCGTGGAACGGCGTCCGGCGCACCCCGCGGGCCGTCTCGAGCTGGCGGAACGGCCAGTGCAGGTCGTACAGCAGCCCAAGCGTCTCTGTCGTCCGTTCGTACAGGTAGCGTCGGTTGTTCTGGAACGGCATGAACCGCCGGATGTCGACCTCCCAGAGGTCCAGCGGCGGATGGCCATCGACGATCCAGTCGGCGACGACGCGACCGGCTCCCCCGCCGGACTGGAACCCGACGGAGTTGAAGCCGGCCGCGACGAAGTAGCCGTCCAGCCCGGGGGCCTCGCCCAGGATGTAGCGATCGTCAGGCGTGAAGCTCTCGGGACCGTTGAAGAAGAGCTGGATACCGAGGTCCCTGAGGAGCGGGACGCGCCGCGCGGCCAGCTCGATGTAGGGCGCGAGATGGTCCCAGTCCTCGGGCAGCGACACGAACGCGGCATTCTCGGGGATCCCGCGCGTGGCCCACGGCTTGGCGCCCGGCTCGAAGAACCCGACCATCAACTTGCCGGCCTCCTCGCGGAAGTAGGCAGTGTCGTCCGGGGATCGCAGCACCGGCAGATCCCTGGTGAGGCCGGGCACCGGCTCGGTCACGACGTAGAAGTGCTCGGCTGCGTGGAGCGGAATGGTCACGCCGGACTGAAGGCCGAGCTCACGAGCCCACATCCCGGTGCAGTTGACGACGACTTCGGCGGCGATGTCGCCCCGGTCCGTCGAGACACCCGAGACCCGGCCGGCAACGCCGTTCACCCGGCCGTCGCGCCGCATGACGCCCGTCACGAGCGTGTGCTCGAAGATGCGCGCGCCGCCGAGCCGCGCGGCCGCGGCCAGGGCCTGCGTCACGTCGGTCGGATTGGCGACCCCGTCTGCGGGCAGGTACGCTGCGCCCACGACCGCCGACGGGTCCATGAGCGGCCACATCACCGCCGCCTCGCGGCCGCTCATCGGATGAACCTCGAAGCCACAGATGCGGGCCATCGAGATCTGGCGGCGGACCTCCGTCCAGCGCTCCTCCGACGTCGCGAGGAGGACGGACCCTGTGCGTCGGAACCCAGTGCCCAGGCCGGTGATCCGCTCCAGCTCCGGGAAGAGCTCAGCGCTGTACTTGGCCAGCATGCTCATGTTGTAGGTGGCACGCAACTGCGTGACGAGGCCGGCCGCGTGCCACGTCGTGCCCGAGGTGAGCTGCTTGCGCTCGAGGAGGACGACGTCGCGCCAGCCGCGCTTCGTCAGGTGATAGGCGACGCTGCAGCCGACGATCCCGCCACCGATGACGACGACCTGCGCCTGCCTCGGGATCGGCCGGGTCGTATGCTCGCTCAACGTTGACTCTGTCATGTCCGAGATAAGAGTAACGATTCGGGGTGCTCGTGAGGCACAAACCCGCGAGCCGCAAACATGGATGTCCGCGTTTCCCGGCGACCGGCGCCTGCCTCGGCATGTTCCAGCGCGTCGTGGCGTAGGCTTCGCTCCCGAACGAACACTGGGAGCAAACGAGGCTCGTTCTACCATCTGGAGGACCCGATGCCCACCGTCAGTGAGATCTCGAGCCGGTACATCGACGAGGTCGCCGCGCTGGATCCTGTCCGAGGCGAGCGCTGGGGCGTCCCGAATGACGGCACGCGCCTGACGGATTACTCACCCGAAGGCGTTGCCGCGATGGCAGACCTGCTCCGGAAGACGATCCAGGACCTCGACGCCGCTGCCCCGACGAGTGAACCCGAGCGCCTCGGCAAGGGATTCCTCGCCGACTGGACGGCCGGAGAGCTCGGCGTCATCGAGGCCGGCGAGCGTGAGCGGATGCTCAGCAACATCGTGGGCCCGGCGGCCAGCACCCGGTCCGTGTTCGACCTGATGGACAAGTCCACGCCCGAGGCCTGGGAGAAGATCGCTGCTCGCCTGGGCGCGGTGCGCGGATCGATGGCCGGCTACCGAGCGAGCCTGGAGGCCGGGCTGGCCAACGGGCGAGCCGCCGCGCGACGGCAGGCAATCGTGGTGGCCGACCAGTGCGTGACCTGGGCCGGAAGCGGCACGGACGAAGGCTGGTTCGGGTCCCTGGTCGCCGGCGCCGAGGGCATCGACGACAAGCTCCGCACCAGCCTGAACGCGGCGGCGAAGCAGGCGGCCGAGTCGTACGCCGACCTCGCGACATGGCTTCGCGGCACATACGCCGCCCGGGCCAGCGAATCCGACGCGTCCGGTGATGAGCGCTATCGCGTCTGGGCGGAGTACCTCCTCGGCACGGACCTGGACCTCGACGAGGCCTACGGCTGGGGCTGGGAGGAGCTCGCTCGGCTGGAGGAGCAGAAGGACGTCGAGTGCGAGAAGATCCTGCCGGGTGCCGGGTTCGATGCAGTCAGGGATCTCCTGATCAATGACCCCGGCCGATCCATCCACGGCGTCGATGCCTACCGATCGTGGCTGCAATACGTGACCGATGAGGCCATCGACGGGCTCAGCGGCCGCGAATTCGACATCCCGGCGGCCATCAGTCGATGCGAGGTCCGAATCCCGCCGGAGGGAAGTGCCGCCGCGGCCTATTACACCTCGCCGTCCGAGGACCTCACGCGGCCCGGCCGAACGTGGTTCCCGACCGTGGGGCGGCAGCGATTCCCCACCTGGGACGAAGTCAGCACGGTGTACCACGAGGCGGTCCCCGGGCATCACCTCCAGAACGCGACCATCCACCTCGTGCCCCTGACCCGCGCCCACAAGCTCGGGTTCATGTCCGCGCACGGTGAGGGCTGGGCTCTCTACGCCGAGCGTCTGATGGACGAGCTCGGCTGGTTCCGGACTCCGGAGACGCGCCTCGGATTCCTGTGCGCGCACGCATTCCGGGCGGCGCGCGTGGTCGTCGACATCGGCCTGCACACCGGCCGGACGATCCCGAAGGGTTGGCCCGGGGCCGGCGAAGCCTGGACCTACGAGCGGGCGATCGACTTCATCGTCCGGGCCGGCGGCATGGATCGCGACAAGGCGGAGAGCGAGGTCCTGCGCTACCTGTCCTGGCCGAGCCAGGCCACGGCGTACAAGCTCGGCGAGCGGACCTGGCTCGCCGGTCGCGCGGCGGCATCAGCTGCGGCTTCGACCGCCGGTCGAACCTTGGATCGACGGGCCTGGCACGCCGGAGCCCTGGCACTCGGGCCGCTCGGACTTCGGCGCCTCGGTGCCGAGCTGGCAAGCGCCTGACACCAGGCCGTCCGTCAAGGCATGGACCGACGATGAAGGAGGAATCGTGAATCGCGCCGAGTTCATCGAGCAGTATCGAACGGGCATCGCGGACCTGGTCGATGCTCTCGCCGGGATCACCGAGGAGGAACTCGACCGACCACAGCCGGAAGGGGAGTGGACCGCCCGTCAGATCGTGCACCACCTTGCCGACGGCGAAGCGATGGCCTTCACCCGGCTGCGCCGCCTCGTGGCGGATGACCAGCCCGTGATCCAGGGCTACGACGAGCCCTTGTTCGCGAGGCGCCTCCACTACGACCGCCCGATCAATACCTCCCTTGCCGTGGTCGCCGCCGTGCGGGCGTCGAGCCTCGAACTCATGAGCGTCATGACCCCCGAGGACTGGGCGAAGACCGGGACACACAGCGAACATCCCGTCTACTCGGTCGACTTGTGGCTCGAGCTGTACGCCGCGCACGCCCACGACCACGCGGACCAGATTCGGCGGGCGCGCGCCCGCGGCTGAGCGCGGGCCCGCGCCGATCCCCGGAGACCTGAGTCTCGGTGGGAACGCCGAGTGATCGGCCGGACTCGGGCATCGCCCCGTGCCCTGCCGCACCCGGCGTCCGTCGGCGCCGGCGGGCATGACGATCCGATTGACGCCCCGCCGATCCACGACCTAGACTAATCCCGACCTTGCAGGTCGGGATTATCTGACCGGCAGCCTCTCAGAGGACGATTCACCTGAGCACTCGACCCACGTTTCATGGCACCGGCACCGTGTCCTTCAGTACGAAGGGCGAATACGGCGTGCGACTCATGGTCCAGCTGGGGCGGCACTATGGGAGCGGGCCCGCCAGTCTGGCCGAGATCGCGGCCGAGGAAGATCTTCCCCGGGCCTACCTCGAGCAACTGGCCATGGGCCTTCGCGACGCGGGCCTTGTCGTGTCCACGCGCGGTGCGCATGGTGGCTACGAGCTGGCCCGGGACCCGCGCGAAATCCGGATGAGCGAGGTCCTGCGCGCGCTGGAAGGCCCGATTGCCCCGATGATCTGCGCCACGGACGCACCAGACCACGCCTCGACCTGCGACCGGACCTCGTCGTGCACTGTCAACTTCCTGTGGGTCCGTGTTCGGGACGCGATCACCGGCGCCCTCGAGGGAATGGCCCTCGCCGATCTCGTACCCCTGCGCCCCCGCCCCATCGACCTCGAAGCCTCGATGGCCCACCAGATCCCGCAAGGAGCCGTGACCCGCTCGTGACTACCGACAACGCCGACCGCACCCTGATCATCCGTGGCCTTCGCGTTGCACCGATGGCCAAGCCGGACCACGAGATCCTGCAGGGCATCGACCTCGAAGTCGCGCCCGGCGAGGTCCACGCGATCATGGGCCCCAACGGCTCCGGCAAGACGACCCTCGCCTACGCGTTGATGGGCCATCCGGCCTACGTCATCACTGGCGGCGAAGTCACGTGGCAGGGCCGGGACATCCTCAAGCTGTCGGCCGACAAGCGCAGCCGGCTCGGCATGTTCCTCGCCTTCCAGTATCCGACGGCCGTCCCCGGCCTCAGCGTCGCGAGCTTCATCCGGAGCGCGCTCAACGCCAAGCTCCAGGGGATCGACAAGAACCCGGACATCGATCCCACGGACGCCATCAAGGGCGGCGTCTCGATGCTGGATTTCCGCCGCAGGATGCGCGAGAAGCTGGCCCTCCTGAAGATGGACGAGAGCTTCGTGTCCCGCTACGTCAACGACGGCTTCTCGGGCGGCGAGAAGAAGCGCCTCGAGATGCTCCAGATGGCCATGCTGGAGCCGCAGCTCGCGATTCTCGATGAGACCGATTCCGGCCTGGACATCGATGCCCTGCGGATCGTCGCCGAAGGCGTGAACGCGATGCTGAACCCCGACCTTGGCATCCTCCTGATCACCCACTACCAGCGTCTGCTCAA
Organism: Chloroflexota bacterium; assembly: GCA_016191425.1. Lineage (GTDB taxonomy): Bacteria > Chloroflexota > Limnocylindria > Limnocylindrales > CSP1-4 > UBA5189. Next base: position 132,921 of record JACPOR010000005.1, on the reverse strand, counting down.
CCATATCAAGCCGGACGTCGTTCACGTCCTGGCGCAGGGTCGGATCATCAAGTCCGGCGGGCGCGACCTGGCCATCCGTCTCGAGGACGAGGGCTACGGCCCGATCCTTCGCGAGGCGGGCCTCGAGATCGACGTCCCCGACGACGCCCTCCGGCTCGACGAGCCGGCGGTGCTCGCTCACTGACAGGGCGGCCGGCCGATGACGATCACCGCCCGATCCGACGCGAGCGGCAACCCGCCCGGCACGGGGGCGCCCGAGGGCGGCTCGACCGCGGGGGCCGCCCCGGAGGCCGCCGCCGCCACCGCCGCCGCCGCCGATCACCGAATCCGCGACGGCCGCCTCGTTCCGGAGGTCATCCGCGCCGAGTTCCCGATCCTCGGGACGGCGAATGCCGCCGGACGACCGCTCGTCTACCTCGACTCCGCGTCGACGAGCCAGAAGCCGCAGGCCGTGATCGACGCGATGGACACCTACTACCGCGAGTACAACGCGAACGTGCACCGCGGGATTTACGAGATCGGCGAGCGGGCCACGGCCGCCTACGAGGCGGCGCGCGGGAAGGTGGCCCGGTTCATCAACGCGCCGGACGCCCACGAGATCGTCTTCACCCGCAACGCGACCGAAGCCATCAACCTCGTGGCCTATGCCTGGGGCCGCCGGAATATCGGCCGCGGCGACGTCATCGTCCTGACGGAGATGGAGCACCACGCCAACCTCGTCCCCTGGCAGCTCCTCGTCCAGGAGAAGGACGCCGACCTCGAGTTCATCCCGATCACCGACGACGGCGTACTCCGCCTCGAGGTCTTCGAGGTCCTCCTGCGCCTCAAGCCGAAGCTCGTCGCGTTCACCCACGTCAGCAACACGCTCGGGACGATCAACCCCGTCGCGGAGATGACGCGACTCGCCCATGAGGCCGGCGCGCTGGTGCTCGTCGACGGCGCCCAGGCCGTCCCGCACGTGCCGGTGGACGTCGCCGCGATCGGCGCCGATTTCTACGTCTTCTCCGGTCACAAGATGCTGGGGCCGACCGGGTCGGGCGCGCTCTGGGGGCGCCGGGACCTCCTCGAGGCGATGCCGCCCTTCCTGTCCGGTGGCGAGATGATCCGCGAAGTCCACCTGCGACGGTCCGACTTCAACGAGATCCCCTGGAAGTTCGAGGCCGGCACGCCCGACATCGCGGCCGAGATTGGCCTCGGCGTGGCAGCCGACTACCTCGCCGCCCTCGGGATGGGCCGCGTCCGCGAACACGAACGCGAACTCCTCGAATACGCGCTCGACGTGCTCCAGCGCGAGGTTCCGTCGATCGAGCTCTACGGGCCGATGGACCCCGAGCTTCGAGGCGGCGTGATCCCGTTCAACCTGCCGGGCATCCACCCGCATGACGTTGCTCAGGTCCTCGACCGCTCCGGCGTCGCCGTCCGCGCCGGCCACCACTGCACGATGCCGCTTCACGAACGGCTGGACCTCGCGGCCACGGCGCGGGCCTCGTTCAACGTCTACTCCACCCGAGAGGACATCGACGCTTTGGCCTCCGGCCTGAAGGAAGTCGAGCGACTGTTCGCCGGCTGACCTCGCGCTTGCCGGCGCACGAACGAAACCGGTGCGTAGAGGCACCGGAACCTGGACTGCTCGAAAATCGGGGCTTTTCGACCTCCCAACCTTCGGCTACTACGGTCAGGGGGTCGAAGCAAGGACCGCGAAGCTGCCGCCTGGGTGGCGCGATCGCCTCATCCTCTACCGAAACCGGAACACGACGCCGGGACGCGGATTGTGTCTCGAACGACACGACTGCATTGCTTCGAAGTTGGCGGCCTTTCGGGACAAGGATCGTGAGTTCGCCGACGCCCTGTTCGCCGCTGGTCTCGCCGATGCATCCACCGTTCGGGAACGGGTCGCGCAGATCGAGGAGCTGGGGCCGAAGTTGAGCGAAGTCGTGCTCGCGTGGCTGGACGCGCGTCTCACGCCCCTGGCTGGGCGCAACCTCGGCTCTGAGGACAGTCTCGACGAGCTTGTCGGGATCCTGCCGTTGCCGCCGGGCGGAACCGACGCGTTCATTCGCGAGATTCGTGGACCAGGTCCGAACGAGGACAGCGCCTCGTGATCCGGGCTGCGGGTGCGAACGTGTTGGTCGACATCTTGGGGCCACTCCGCAATTCGGATCGGCTCCCCTCGCGCGGCGGGGCGGTGTCGCCCATCCCGCCAATATCCGAGCTTGATGGTCGGGATTGGTGACTCGCGCTACACTCCACCTTCGCATGGACGATCTGTACCGCGACTACATCCTGGAGCACTACCGGCGGCCCCACAACTTCGGGGTCCTGGAGCACGCGAACGCGTCCCACGAGGGTGCGAACCCGCTGTGCGGTGATCGAATCACGCTCCAGCTCCGCCTCATCGACGGCAGGATCGCCGGTGTCGGGTTTACCGGGCGAGGTTGCGCGATCAGCCAGGCTTCGGCTTCGCTCCTGACGGATGAGATCAAGGGCAAGTCCGTCACCGATGCCGCGGCAATGAAGGCGCAGGAGGTCCTTGACCTCATGGGCATCGCTATCTCGCCCGCGCGGCTCAAGTGCGCCCTCCTGAGCCTCGAAACCATGCAACTGGCCATCGCGGAGGCCGGTGTGCCGGCTGGCCAGGCACCGACGGGGTGGGCGCCCCCGGGCGTGAAGGCCGGCGAAACGATCCCGGCCGCGGCACGCCCCGCAGAAAGCGAGCCCGCATGACCGCTCGCCGATACGGCGGCATGCCGGGCATGGGCCGCTGCAGGTGTACGCAGCCGGCCTGACTGCCGGCTGTTCTGCGCCCGCGTTCCAGCGCGGATCGCGTCCCTGCCCGCCCGGCTCCCGGCCGAGGCGAGCCCGTCTCTTCATTCCCGCAGGAGCAACGTTCCATGACTCTCAGACTGGGCGATATCGCCCCCGACTTCACCGCCGAATCCACCCAGGGCGAGATCCGATTCCACGAGTGGATCGGTGACGACTGGGCGATCCTCTTCTCGCATCCCAGGGACTTCACCCCGGTCTGCACCACCGAACTCGGCGCGGTCGCCAAGCTCAAGGGCGAGTTCGACAGGCGCGGCGTCAAGGTGCTTGGCCTGAGCGTCGACGGGGTCGAGGACCACGAGGGCTGGTCCCGCGACATCGAGGCCACCCAGGGCGTGGCCCTCAACTTCCCGCTGATCGCGGACAAGGGCCGGGCCGTCGCCGAGGCCTACGACATGATCCACCCGAACGCCGAGGCGACCCAGACCGTGCGGTCGGTTTTCGTCATCGACAACGCCAAGAAGGTCCGCCTGTCGCTGACCTACCCGGCCAGCACGGGTCGCAACTTCGATGAGCTCCTCCGGGTGGTGGACTCGCTCAAGCTGACCTCGAGCAACTCGGTCGCGACGCCGGCGAACTGGCAGCACGGCGACGACGTGATCATCCTCGCCTCGCTCACCGATGAGCAGGCGCGCGAGAAGTTCCCCGACGGGTGGCGGGCGGAGCGACCGTATCTCCGCTACGTTCCGGACCCGTCGAAGCAGACCGGGAGGGCCTCATGACCAAGTCCTATGCGGACCTCCTGCGGGAGGCGAAGGCCTCGATCAGCGAGGTCAATCCCCAGGAGGCCGAGCGCCTCCGCGCCGATGGCGTGACATTCGTCGACGTCCGCGAGGCCTCCGAGTGGGAGCAGGGATACATCCCCGGCGCCCTGCATGTCGGCCGCTCGTACCTCGAGCAGCAGATCGAGGCGGCCGTACCGGACCGCTCCGCGCCGGTCGTCCTGTACTGCGCCGGCGGCGTCCGGTCCGCGTTCGCGGCCGAGACCCTCAAGGCCCTCGGCTACGCCAGCCCGATCTCGATGTCGGGCGGCTTCCAGTCCTGGAAGTCGGCCGGGCTCCCGTGGACCGCACCCGTCGTCCTCACCAAGGCCCAGCAGCAGCGGTACAGCCGCCACCTGCTGATCCCCGAGGTCGGCTCGAAGGGCCAGGCGAAGCTCCTGGAATCGCGCGTCCTCCTGATCGGCGCCGGCGGGCTCGGGAGCCCGGCGGCGCTCTACCTCGCAGCCGCGGGCGTGGGCACGATCGGGCTCGTCGACTTCGATGTCGTCGATGTCTCCAATCTCCAGCGCCAGATCCTGCACACGACGGATCGGGTGGGGGAGAAGAAGGTCGAGAGCGCCCGCAAGGCGATCCAGGCGCTCAACCCGGATGTCACGGTCAACGCCCATGAGGAAATGCTCGTCGGCGACAACGTGGAGCGGATCATCGCCGGCTACGACGTGATCCTGGACGGCACGGACACGTTCGAAACCCGCTACCTCCTGAACGACGCAGCGGTTGCGGCCGGGATTCCGGTCGTGCACGCCTCGGTGTTTCGTTTCGAAGGCCAGCTCACGACGTTCATTCCGTACGAAGGGCCGTGCTATCGCTGCCTCTACCCGACGCCACCGCCGCCGGAGCTCGCGCCGGGTTGCTCGGTTGCCGGTGTCCTCGGCGTCGTGCCCGGGATCATGGGTCTGCTCCAGGCCAACGAGGTCCTCAAGGTCCTCCTCGGGATCGGCACGACCCTCGCCGGCCGGCTGCTCCTGTTCGATGCCCTCGAGGCCGAGTTCACGGAACTGACCCTGCGCCGGGACCCGGCCTGCCCGGTCTGCTCGGACGAGGCCCGGGCGGCCCGGGAGCGCGGCGACGCACCGGCGCTCTCGGCGTTCCCCATCGACGCGCCGTTCGTTCTCGGCGGCGCGGGCATCGGTGGTTCCTTCGGCACACCTCCAGAGGTACGAGCGTGAGTACCGTCTTCATTCCCACGGTGCTGCGACCTTCGGTTGCCGGCGCCAAGTCCCTGGAACTCAGCGGCGCGACCGTCGGCGACCTGGTGCATGCGCTCCTCGAGCGGCACCCGGGACTCGGGGGCCAGCTGCTGACGGCGGAGGGCGACCTGAACCGCTTCGTCAACGTCTACGTCAACGGCCAGGATGTCCGCTACCTCGATGGTCTTGCGACCCCGGTCGCGGACCGCGACGAGGTGCGGCTCCTTCCGGCGATGGCGGGCGGCTGAAATGGCGGCGCTCCGTGTACCGGGCGGGGCGCTCCCGGCACCTGAGGTGGCGGTGCTCGGGGCCCCGCACGGCGGCCGGTACGAGAGCATCGTGGATGCGATCGGCCATACGCCGCTGGTCGCGATTCCCGCGGTCTCGCCGAATCCCGCGGTGCGCATCTACGCCAAGCTCGAGTTCCTGAACCCCAGCGGCTCGATCAAGGACCGGGCGGCCCGCGCCCTCATCGAGGATCTCGAGACGCGGGGAGCCATCGGGCCCGACTCGATCATCCTCGAGCCGACGTCGGGGAACACCGGTATCGCGCTGGCGATGATCGCCCGACGCAAGGGGTATCGCGTGGCCCTGGTCATGCCGGACAACGTCACCGTCGAGCGACGCCAGGTGGCGGCGCTCTTCGGGGCCGAGGTCATCGAATCGCCTGGGCGGCTCGGCTCCAACGGCGCCATCGTGCTGGCCAAAGAGCTCGCTGCCCGCGACCCGCGCTTCGTGATGCCATACCAGTACGGCAATGAGGCCAACCCGCGGGCCCACGAGGAGACCACGGGGCCGGAGATCCTCGCCGACTGCCCGGAGGTCGACGTCGTCGTCGCCGGGCTCGGCACCGGCGGCACCCTGATGGGCGTGGCCCGGTTCTTCGGCCGGGCAAAGCCGGATGTCCGGATCGTCGCGGCCGAGCCGCTGCCGGGCGAGGCGGTCCAGGGGCTCCGCTCGCTCGACGAGGGATTCGTGCCCGAGATCCTGGATCCGTCCCTCCTCGACGCGAAATACCTGGTGTCCAATCGGGACGCGATCGCCGCCGTGCGCGACCTCATCGCGCTCGAGGGGATCTTTGCCGGACCGTCCTCCGGAGCCGTGCTCGTGGCCGCCGCCCGGGTGGCCCGTGATATGACCGCAGGCACGATCGTCGCGATCCTTCCCGACGGCGGGTGGAAGTACCTGTCCGTCGGCACGTACGACCGCGATCTCGACGATATGGAGGCGGATCTCGAGGGCGGCGTCAACTGGTGGTGAGATGACGAGCCGGGCGTCCCGCCGTCACCCGCGCTTCGGCCCCGGCCCGAGCGCCGGCCCAGTCCCGCGTTCGGTCGATCTGCCGGCTCTCATCCGGGCGGCGATCGTCGCCCACGCCCGGGCGGAGGATCCGAACGAGGCCTGCGGCCTGATCGTCGGGGACCGGCCCGCGGCGGACGGCGGCCGGGCCCTGCGCTGGGTTCCCACCAGCAATCTGGCAGCCTCGCCCTTCCGCTACGAGATCGATCCCGAGGCCCTCCTGCGCCTCACCATCGAGACCGAGGCGGCCGACGAGGTCTTCTGGGCGATCGTCCACTCCCACACCCACACCCCTGCGGTGCCATCGCCGACGGACCTGCGCCTGGCCTTCTACCCGGACGCCCTCTACGTCCTCGTATCGCTCGATCCGGCCGAGGCGGATCCGGCCACCGGCGCCGAGTCGCTCCGCGCCTGGCGCATCCTCGACGGCGTGACTCACGAAGTGGAGGTCCGCCCGGGCGCGTGATCGGCAATCCGACGGGGCACGCGAATCCCGGTGCCTCCCTGCAGCGTCAGGCGGTCCTCCGGCTGGCGGCGTCGACTGCTCGCACCTACGTTCTGCCGACGTCGGCGCGGCCGTCACGGAAGGGGGGACATGACTCGCGAAGCGCCTTCCCGGACATTCGTGGCCATGGCTGCGTCGATGGCCTTCAACGGCGCGGTGATGCTCGTCGGTGGGTCGCTTCGGCGCACGGCGCACCCGGACAGCGACCTCGGCCACGGCGGACCGCACATCGCGGACCAGAACCCCGGGAACGACAAGCCGGTCCTCGCCGTGGGCGAGGGGATCAGCTACACGGCCCGGGCGGCGTCTGGATCAACCGGGAGCGGTAGCGGCGCGGCGGGTGGCCGCGAGGGCCGCCACCCGCTCCACGAGGCGATCGAGGAACGCCTCGGCCTCGGCTTCGACGGCGATGTCCATGGTCGGCTCGCGGCGCGTGGTGCCACGCCAGTCGGCGACCGTCATGGCATGGGCCGGGCCCGGCCCGAGCTCGACGTCGACGGCCAGCGCCCGCGTCCGGACCAGTCCCGGATCCAGCGTCGCGGCGACGACGAACGGGTCGTGGATGAAGGCGCCATAGAAGCCGTCGTTGGCCGCGTGGAACTCGAAGTAGAAGCGCAGGGCATCGACGACGAAGCGCAGGACCGGATCGGCCGCGATCGTCCCGCTCGGCCGCATGGGCGAGGCGGGGGCGAGGAGGACGGCGGCATCCGCGGCCGTCGCTCCCGCTCGACGGGCGAGGGTCGCGACGTGCTCCGGCAGGAGCCACGCCCGTTCGGTGACGTCGAGGCCCATCGCGACCGGTCGCAGCCATCCCGGACCGCCCCTCACGGACGGCGCCTCCGGCTCCCAGCCCGCGAGACAGGCCACTAGGGCATCGGGATCGACGTGGACGTTCCACTCGCTCGTCGGCGTCGTGTTGCCGGGCACCCCGAAGGCGCCGCCCATCATTGTCCAGCCACTGAGCAGGGCCGGCAGCCGGGGCTCCAGGGCGAGGGCCCGGGCGAGGTTCGTGACCGGGCCGAGGGTCGCCAGCCGGATCTCGCCGGGGCGATCCCGGGCGAGCCGGACGATCGCCCCCGCGGCGTCGTCGCTCGCCGGCACGCGGGCCGCGACCGCCAGCCGCGCGTGCCCGATGCCGCGCGGGCCGTGGGTCTCCTCCGTGGTCACGAGCGGCTTGACGAGCGGCCGTGACGCCCCGGCATGGACCGGCACGTCCGGCCGGCCCGCGAGCTCGAGGACCGCCAGCGTGTTCTCGACGACGACCGCCAGCGGGACGTTGCCGGCGACGCAGGTGACCGCGACCAGTTCGGCCTCGCTCGAGGCGCATGCGTACAGCAGGGCCAGGCTGTCGTCGATGCCGGTGTCGACGTCGAGGACCAGGGGCAGGCGGCCGCTCATCGGCGGAATGTTACGGGCTCTCGAACTGGACGCGGACCGCTCGCCGATCGCGGCCCTCGCGGATCAGGCGGCGAGCCCATGAAGAGGCGCTGTCGCGAAGCTCCGCGTCGCTCGCGGGGCGACCCTCGCGGAAGGCGAGGCCGAGGCCCTCGAACGTGGCTCGGCAGGCCTCGACGACGGCGTCCGGCTCGGTCGGAACGCCGGGCAGGCGGTCTCGCTCCGCCGGTGCCAGGATGAGCTCGAGGCGGCCCCCGCGCACCACGAGGGAGCGGATGCCGGCCGCGACCGCCGGGTCCCATCCGACGCAGCCACGCAGCAGCGAGCCCCAGGGGAATGTCATCGTCACGAGGTCCCCCAGCTCCCGGAGTTCGGCGGGCACGCGTTCCGCCGCGGCGACCGCGAAGAGGACGTTGGCGAGCCCGCCCTTCCGAACCGGGCGCGCGGCTCGCCGTGAGGAATCCACCATCGAGGACGCATCAGCATCGAGCCCGATGGCGAGCTGGCGGGGATCCCCGGCCGCCGCCGCAAGGACCGCGCGGCCGTCCCCCGTGCCGACGTCGATCGAGACCCGCTCGTGGCGGGCGACGATCCCGGCGACTTACCCGACGTCCACCTCAACGAGGCGGCGCCCGACGACGGTGGTGACCATGTGCGGGAGGGTAGCGGTCGAGCAGTCGCGAGGCAAGGGGAAGCCCCTACACTTCGGCCCGTGACCGACGTCCACCCCGATCTCGCGGACCCCAGGATCCTGCCGTACGAACGGCGGGTGGCCCATGTCAGCGAGTGGGATCCCCGCACCGTCCAGGTCGCGGCCGCGGTCGGTGCTGCGATCCGTCGGCGTCGGCCGGACCTCGTCGTCGAGCACATCGGCAGCACGGCCGTGCCGGGCCTGCCCGGCAAGGGCATCGTGGACCTGTCCGTCGAGGCCGAGCCGGTCCAGATCCCGGGGATCGTCGATGCCCTCTACGGGCTCGGCTTCCAGTCCCAGCCGGGCCCCGACCCCTGGCCGCCGTCCCGGCCCATGCTCGTCGGGGCCGTGGCGGTCGACGGCGACGAGTTCCGGATCCATCTCCACGTTCAGCCCACGGGCGGCGACATGCCCCGCGACCTCGCCTTCCGCGACGCGCTCCGCAACGACCCCGAGCTGGTTCGCCAGTACGCCGAGCTCAAGACCCGGATCACCGGCGGCTCGAGCGTCGACGGATTCCGATACACGCACTCGAAGACGACGTGGATCCTCAACGTCTACAAGCAGCTGGGCTTCCGGATCCCGGCGATCCAGCCCCCGGCCACGATCGGCATCCTCGGCGGCGGCCAGCTCGGACGGATGCTGGCCCTCGCCGCCCGGTCCCTCGGCTATCGGGTCGCCGTCCTCGATCCCGACCCGGCCTGTCCGGCCGCCGCGGTCGCCGATCGCCTGGAGATCGGCTCGTACGAGGATGTCGAGGCGGCCCGCCGGCTGGCGGCCGGCTGTGCCGTGATCACCTACGAGCTCGAGCACGTCTCGCTCGCTCTCGTGAAGGCCCTCGACGATGGATCCGTCCCGATCCGGCCGGGCCCGTACGCTCTGAAGCTGACCCAGGACCGCCTCGCCGAGCGGCGGTTCCTCGAGGCGAATGGCGCGACGGTCGCGCCATGGCGCGAGGTCTCCAGCCCCGAGGCCCTCGACGCCGGCGTCGACGAGCTCGGCATGCCGCTCCGCCTCAAGGCCTCGATCGGCGGCTACGACGGCCGGAGTCAGGTCCGGATCACCGGTCCGGACGATCTTCCGGCCGCCCGGTTGATGCTCGATCGCGCCCTGGAGTCGGGACGGCCGATGCTCCTCGAGCTGGAGGGGGGGTTCTCCGCCGAACTCTCGGTGATCGTGGCCCGCGGCGTGGACGGCGTGACGACGAGCTTTCCCGCGGCCCGCAACGTCCACGACCACGGGATCCTCGTCGAGTCGTGGACGCCCGCCGGGATCCCATCCACGACCGCCGCCGCTGCGGCGGCCCTCTGCTCCGACCTCGCCACCGGGATGGGCATGGTCGGCCTCCTGACCGCCGAGCTCTTCCTGATGCCCAATGGCTCGCTGCTCGTGAACGAGCTTGCGCCGCGCGTCCACAACAGCGGCCATTGGACCATCGAGGGCACGGTCACGAGCCAGTTCGAGCAGCACGTTCGGGCGATCTGCGGCCTGCCCCTCGGTTCGACGGACCTTCGAGGCGGGGCCGCCGCCACGGTGAATCTGCTCGGCACGGGGACCGAGCGGCCGGCCTCGGTTGGTGGCCTCGATCAGGCCCTGGACGTGCGCGACGCGCACGTCCACCTCTACGATAAGCGACGCGTCTTCGAGCGGCGGAAGATGGGCCACGTCACGGCCGTCGGCGGTTCGCCCTCGGCCGCGCTCGAAGCAGCCCGCGAGTCGGCCGGCCGGATCCGATGGGCCGATGATCGGTCCGCCGCGGCAAGCGATGAAGAGGAGGCAGGACCGTGACGGATCGGGCAGCGACGGTCGGGGTCGTAGGCGGCAGCCGCTCGGACTTCCCGATCCTCGAGAAGGCGACGGCCCTCCTCGAGATGCTCGACGTCCCCTGCGAGCTGCGGGTCGTCTCCGCGCATCGAAGCCCGGATCACCTGTTCGCCTACGCCGAGGCCGCGGCCGGTCGCGGGATCCGGGTCATCATCGCCGGCGCTGGCGGAGCGGCCCACCTGCCGGGCATGCTGGCGGCCAAGACGGCGCTACCCGTCATCGGCGTGCCCATGCCCACCCAGCACCTCGGCGGCCTCGATTCGTTGCTGTCGGTCGTCCAGATGCCGCGCGGAATCCCGGTCGCGACGGTCGCCATCGGCGGCGCCGAGAATGCCGCGATCCTCGCCATCCAGATCCTGGCCCTGTCGGATCCCGGCCTGGCCGACCGCCTGGCGGCCTACCGCGCGGACCAGACGCGGATGGTCATGGACGATCCGTCGAACGCCGAAGGGTCCTGGGCAGGCGCGCCTGGAGGCCAAGCCCGTCGCCGCGGCATGCCGCGCCCTGAGGTTCGTGCCCGGCGTCACTCGGGGACGAGGTGAAGCCGCCCGCGAGCCGGCCTACCCGAGGTCGACGCTGAGGGTCAGCTCCTCGGCACCGCGGACGACGACGACCTCGATCGGTCCCCTGGCGCCCGCCATGGCATCGAGAAGTCCGTCCGCGTCGACGACGTCGGCCCCGGCGATCCGGACGATGAGGTCACCGTGCCGAATGCCCGCCCCGGCCGCCGGCGAACCGTCCTCGACCCCACGGCCGAGGAGCGCGTCCCGCTCGGGACGCCCGACCGACCGGCGCCGGCGCCGGGCGACATGGCTCGGGGCGACCTCGACGCCGAGGCGCGGCCGCTCCACCGACTGGCCGCGGGCCAGGATCTCGACCCGCTCGCGGAGGTCCGCGTCGGCCTGCCTGGCGAGGTAGAAGCCCTCCCCGATGCGATGGGTGTTGAGCCCCACGAGCCGCCCGGCTGCGTCGACGATGGGTCCGCCGGAGGAGCCGGGCGCCATCGGGGCGGTGTGCTCGATGCTGCCGGAGATGCGCCGGCCACCCGGACCCCGGAAGGCCCGGTTGACCGAGGAGACGGTGCCCACGGTGACCCTGGCCGGGCCGCCACTCGTGGCCGCCAGCCCGAACACGACCGCGCCGAGCGAAACGTTCCCGTCCGCCCAGCCGAGGGCGGTCGCGCCGGTGGTGTCGACGTCGACGACCGCGAGGTCGCCGTCCAGGTCCGTGCCCGCCACACGCCCACGGGTCGAACGGCCGTCGGCAAAGGTGACCGTGACCCCGTCGCCGCGGAGGTTGTGGGCATTGGTCAGGACCTTGCCGTCCTCGATCACGACGCCGGAGCCACGAATGCGGGCGCCGATGCCGACGACGGCGGGGGAGGCGGCCGAGGCGGCCGCCGAGATGGCGGTGGAGAGATCGTCGAGGAGGGACATGGTGCGGGCTGCTCCTGGTGATCGGGATGAGGCTGCCCCTCGCCATGCTGGCGAGGCATACTTGCAAGATGCAAGTGACACCGTACGCCATCGGATCGGACCGCGCAAGCGGCCCTTCGGACGACGCCTACCATGAGCCGATGACGACTCCCCGTGGCTCCCGACCTCCGGCCCCGTCACCGCTCGCGGTGGCTCTTGACCGCGTGGGCGACCGCTGGAGCCCCAGGCTCATCGAGGCACTCCTCGGCGGGCCACGACGCAACGCCGACCTCCAGGCCGAAGTCCAGGGGATCGCCCCGAACATCCTGGCCGACCGCCTCCGGCGCCTCGAGGCCGACGGGCTCATTGCCGCGACCGCCTACAGCGAGCGGCCGCTCCGCTTCGAGTATCGCCTGACCGCCGATGGCCGGGCGCTCGCTGGCGCCCTGCGCCTCCTCGCCGACTGGGGGGCGCACCTCGGGCCGGCCGGCGACGAGCACGACTTCCTTCGGCACGAGGCCTGCGGCACGGCCCTCGAGGCACGCTGGTACTGCCCGACCTGCGGCGAGGTGGTCGCGGCGCCGGGTCCGGAGCAGACGCGCCGGTTGTAGGAGGAGGTGGCGCGGCGGGACCGCCCTGGCCTGCCCGCCGCACGCCCTGGCGGCTCGCCCGGCATATGCCCGGTACACTCGACTCGATGGACGATCCACGCTGGGAACCGGGGATGCCGGTGCTGGAGCGCCAGGCGGTGCCGGCCGCGACGCCGCGCTCGATCCCGGAGACGGCACCGACGCCGCTCCAGAAGCACTACATCAACCTGTCGGCCATCGCCGTCGTCGCCGGCGCCGTCGCCATCACCGCCCTCGAGACGGGGTCGACGCTGGCGAGCCCGCTCGTCAAGCTGTGCATCCTCGTGGGGTCGCCAATCCTCATCATCACGACGGCCGACGCCTCGCTTCGGATCTGGCGATCAGCCTGGGCCTGGATGCCCGTGAACCGCAATCGCGGCCTCTTCCGCCTCGCCTGGCTCGTCGCAGCCGCCGTCGGGATGGCGGTCTTCGCCGTCGCCGCCGTGCTGGCGCTGGCCGCATGAGCGGGCTGGCGCGCGACCCGGAGCCGGCACCGGATCGGGGACCCGACGCGCGCTCGACCGACATCCCGTCCGGTCGCGGTGTCCCGCCCTGGATCGCCGCGACCCAGCGCCACTGCTCGAGATGCGGGACCACCCTCCGCTTCGGATCCATCGAGGGCGAGGATCGCGAGCGTTCCAGCTGCCCGGCTTGCGGCCTCATCGCGTACGTCAACCCGCGGCTCGTGGTCACGACGCTGCCGGTCACTGACGACGGCCGGCTCGTCCTCATCCGGCGTGGCATCGAGCCCGGGCTCGGGGCATGGGCGCAGCCGGGGGGCTTCCTCGAGGTGGATGAGACCGTCGGCGAGGCAGCCGTTCGGGAGACGCTCGAGGAGACCGGCCTGGTGGTCCGGCCGGGCGAGATCGTGGGGCTCTACACGCGGCTGGAGGCCGCGGTCGTGGTGCTCGTCCTCGAGGCAAGCGTCGTGGGCGGGACCGCCGCCCCGACGCTCGAGGCGCTCGAGATCGCGACCTTCGATGCGGCGGCGATCCCCTGGTCCGGGCTGGCCTTCAAGACCACCCACTGGGCGCTCGTGGACTGGCTCGCCCGGCGCCACTCCGAGCTCGACGCGCCCGAGTTCGCCGGCGGTCGCTGAACCCCGACCTGGACGCGTCGGGCTGTCCGCCCGGCGCCGGCTAGGGCCGGAGGTCGATGAAGATGTTCTTGACCTCGGTATAGAGCTCGATGGCCGACATCCCGAGCTCCCGCCCGATGCCCGACATCTTGTAGCCGCCGAAGGGCGCCTCGGTGTGGACGCTGCTGTTCGAGTTGATCGACAGGACGCCCGCCTGGATGCCCTTGGCTGTTCGGAGCGCCTTGCCGATGTCGCGGCTCCAGATTGACCCGGAGAGGCCGTAGGGCGTGGCGTTGGCCAGGCGGATCGCCTCGTCCTCGGTGTCGAAGGGAATGACCGTCACGACAGGGCCGAAGATCTCCTCCTTCGCGATCCGCATGTCGTTCGTCGCGCCGGCGAAGACCGCCGGCATGAGGTAGGCGCCGCCCTTGAGCGCCTCGTCATCCGGCTCGACGCCGCCGACCACGAGATGGGCGCCCTCGCCGAGCCCGATCTCGATGTAGTCGCGGACGCGGTCGCGCTGCTTGAAGCTGACGAGCGTGCCTACCTCCGTCGATTCGTCCTCCGGGTTCCCGACCTTGAGCTTGCGGGTAGCGGCCGCGAACAACTCCACGACCTGCTGGTGGATGGAGCGCTCGACGAGGATCCGGCTCCGGGCGCAGCAATCCTGGCCGCAGTTGTCGAAGACCGCGTACGGCGACTCCGCGGCGAAGCGCTCGATGTCGGCGTCGGCATAGACCACGTTGGGGCTCTTGCCGCCGAGCTCGAGGCTGACCTTCTTCACGTTGTTGGAGGCCAGCCGCATGATCTCCTGGCCGGTCGTGGTCTCGCCGGTGAAGGCGACCTTGCCGATCTCCGTGTGGGCCGCGATCGCCGCGCCCGCCGAGCCGCCCGGCCCGGTCACGACGTTGAGGACACCCGCCGGGATGCCGGCCTCGAGGGCCAGCTCGCCTATGCGGAGCGCGGTCATCGGGGAGAGGCTGGCCGGCTTGAGGATCGCCGTATTGCCCGCGGCGAGCGCCGGCCCGAGCTTCCAGCTCGCCATGAGGAGCGGGAAGTTCCACGGGACGATGAGCCCCACGACGCCGATCGGCTCGCGCAGGGTCAGGTCCAGCCCGGGCTTCGAGACCGGGATCGTCTGGCCGAAGACCTTGTTGGCCGCGCCGGCGTAGTAGTCGAAGACCAGACTGGCGCCGATCACCTCGCCTCGCGAGGACGAGATCGGCTTGCCGGTATTGCGCGTCTCGAGCCAGGCAAGCTCCTCGCTCCTGTCCTTGATCAGGGCCGCGAACTTGGCGAGCGTCCGGCCGCGCTTGCCGGCCGCCCAGTTTGCCCAGCCCTTCGGGTCCTCGAAGGCCTTCTTGGCGGCGACAACGGCGCGATCCACATCGGTCTTGCTGCCCAGCGGTGCCGTCGCGATCACCGCGGCGGTCGCCGGGTTCACGATGTCGAACGTCTGGCCATCCGCCGCGTCGACGGATTCGCCGCCGATCATCATCTTCAGGGCGCTGATGGATGACGTGGTCTGGTCAACGGTCATCGAAGGAATCCTCGGAGCTGGGGCGGCCGGCGTCGTGCCGCGTCGGAATGGGCGGGGCTGCGCCGAGAATCATACGCCCGACCGGGCCCGGATCCGGACCAGCGGCAGTCGGCGCTCTCTCCGCCGCGGCCATCGCGGCACCGACGATCCCGGCATCGTTCCGAAGCGCAGCCGCCACGACCGGTGGTCGAACAGTGAGGCGACCGAGGAACCGGTCGGCGCTCTTCGAGACCCCCCCGCCGAGGATGATCAGGTTCGGCCAGAGCAGCCGATCGATCGCGTGGAGGTGCTCGTCCAGGTCGGCGGCCCACGCCTTCCACGATAGTCCGCGGCGGGTCCGGGCGGACGAAGCTGATCGACGTTCGGCGTCGCGGCCGCGGATCTCCATGTGCCCCAATTCCGTGTTCGGGAAGAGACGGCCGTCCAGGAACATGCCTGATCCGAGACCGGTGCCAAGCGTCAGCACGAGGACTGTCCCGCTGACGCCGGCCCCGGCCCCGAACCGCATTTCGGCGAGGCCTGCCGCGTCGGCGTCGTTGAGCACGGCGACCGGTCGCCCGATTGCCGCCGCGAGCGCAGCTCCCGCGTCGAAGTCCACCCAGCCGGCGTCGATGTTCGCGGCGGTCCTGGTCACACCATCTATGACGACGCACGGCACGCCCACGCCCACTGGAGCCCCCGCGGTCTCCAGGGCCCCGGCTGCCTTCGAGAATCGCTCCACGAGCCTGGCGATGACAGCCACGACGGCATCGGGCGTCGACGGTTGTGGCGTCGCCACGCGTCGACGATCGCCGACGAGCTCGCCCGTCCTGATATCGACGGCACCAACCTTCACGCCGCTGCCGCCGACGTCGACCCCGATCGCGATCCGCCGTTCGTCGGCCATGCCGAACCCCCTAGAAGTAGTTCACCGTGATGCCACCGTCGACGACCATCGCCGCGCCGTTCGTCCAGCGGGATTCGTCGCTCGCGAGATAGATTCCCATCGCGACGATCTCTTCCGGCTTGCCGAACCGCCCCGTCGGGTTACGCGCCAGGCGGATGCCCTTCGCCTCCTCGTCCTTGACGAGCCAGTCCATGAGAAGTGGGGTCTCCACGGGGCCGGGGCAGATGGCGTTCGTCCGGACACCCTTTGGCGCGAACTGCACGGCCAGGGACTTGGTGAGGGCCAGGACAGCGCCCTTGGAGGCCGTATAGGCGTCCTGCGGGTTCGAGCAGCCGAGGATGGCCACGAAGCTGGAGATATTGATGATCGAGCCAGAGCCCTGCTCGACCATCTTCGGGATGGCGTATTTGCAGCCGAGGAAGACCCCCCGGACGTTGACCGCCATGACCCGGTCCCACGTCTCGACCGATGTGTCGATGACCGAGTGGTCCTCCTCGGGCATGATCCCGGCGTTGTTGTAGAGGACATCGACGCGACCGTAGGTCGAGATGGCGTGGTCGACCATGCCCTTCGCGGAAGCTTCGTCGGCGACATTCGCCTTGACGAAGGATGCCGTCCCGCCGGCCTCGCGGACGAGCCGAACGGTCTCCTCGCCGGCAGGTTCGTTGAACTCGGCGACGACAACCCTTGCGCCTTCCGCAGCGAACATGAGCGACGCGACCCGGCCCATGCCGGAACCGCCGCCCGTGATGATCGAGACCTTGTCGTTCAGTCGCATCAAACACTCCTGGCGCCGTGCTCGTTGGTTGGGACCCGGGGATGCCGGAATCGGGGAGTGCGGTAATCCTAGCGAGCGCGGCGGCGACCCGGAAGGTGTGTTCCCGGATTCTCGGTTGCGCAGGGTTGTGCTGATCGCGGTGCGGGGAGCCTTTGCGGGATGATGTCTTGTCACGGCTCGGGAGCCTTTCGCGGGATGATGTCTTGTCACGGCTCGGGGAGCCTTTCGCGGGTCCATGCGTGTCGCGGTCATACGAATGAGGTGATCCTCCCAATAGGGCAGGTGTCGTCCGCCATGGCCCGGAGCAAGGCTCGCGAGGCCGTTTGACGAGCCCTCGTATTCCAGCGAAGCGCATTGGTGGCCGAGGCCATCGTCGACCCGGGGCCGACGATTGGCGACCTTGAATGACGCCGATGCGCATCGCTCCAGGAAGGACACACCCAAGGCGCGACTCAGAGGAGCCAAGTTGGCCGAGCGCTCAGAAGGAGGGCTCCGGGTCTCATGGCCAGGGGAGCCCCTGATCCTGTCCGGCCTCGCGGCCGCGGTGCCTCGGCCTCGCGGCCGCGATCAGCCGCGTTCGAGATACCGCTCGCGATCCCAGTCGTGCACGACGGAGTCGTACAGCTCCTGTTCCACACGCGCCGCGTTGAGATAGTGATCCACGACGTCCTGGCCGAAGATCTCGACTGCGGCTCTGGACTTCTCGAGCGCCTGAATTGCCTCCCAGAGCGCCCGTGGCATCCGCTCCACGCCTTTGGCGATGTAGCCGTTGCCCTTGAACTCGGGTGACAGTTCCAGCCCATGCTCGATTCCATAGAGGCCGGCGCCGAGCATTGCAGCGTAGGTGAGATACGCGTTCATGTCGCCACCCGGGAAGCGATTCTCGACGTGCAGGGACGGCCCGTGGCCCACCATGCGGAAGCCCGTGGTCCGGTTATCCCGGCCCCAGACGACGTTGACCGGCGCCCAGGACAGCGACGCATAGCGCTTGTAGCTGTTGATGAACGGGGCGATGAAGGGTGCCAACTCACGGGAGAGTTGCATCATGCCGGCGACGAACTGGCTGAACTGGCGGCTGATCCCGTAGGGAAGACCGTCCGCCTCGTTGTGGGTCAGCGGTTTCTTGCCGTCGACATCCCAGATGCTCATGTGGAGGTGGCCCGATGAGCCAGTCCACGTGTGATCTGGCTTCGCCATGAAGGTGATACCCCAGCCATTGAGGTAGGCGATCTCCTTCGCACCGTGCTTGAAAAGGACGCTCCGATCGGCCGACTCGAGGACGTGGTCGTAGCGGATGTTGACCTCGTGCTGGCCGGCGGCCGCCTCGCCCTTCGAGAACTCGATGGGAATCCGGGCCGCGGTCATCTGATTGCGAAGGAGTCGGTGGAGCGGCTCAGCCTTGGTCGCCTGGAGCAGGTGGTAGTCCTCGTTGTAATTGCCGAAACGCCTGGGGACCGCGAATCCGTTCTCGGCGATCGTGTCCCAGGAATCCTTGAGCACGTAGTACTCGAACTCGGAGCCGGCCTTGACCGTGATGCCGGCTTTGGCGGCGCGTTCCACCTGGCGCTTGAGAATCGTCCGCGGGGAAACCGGGATCTCGGCCTGCGTCTCCTCGTCGATCGTGTCGGACAGCACGAGCGCCGTCCGCTCGAGCCATGGAAGCACGCGGAGGCTGTCCCAGACGGGAGAGGCGATCCAGTCGCCGTAGCCGGTCTCCCAGTTCATGAGCCCGAATCCTGCGGGCGTGTTCATCTCCATGTCCGTACCCAGCAGGTACGTGCAGAAGTGGGCGCCATGATCGATGACGCCGTTGAGGAAGGCATCGCCCTGGACGCGCTTGCCCATCAATCGGCCCTGCATGTCGGTCAGGGCCACGATGATGGTGTCGATCCGGCCGTCCCGGACCATATGCTCCAGCTCGGCGAGGCGCGGGTGCTTTTCCTGGTGTCCGTCGCTGCTCATCGAACCTCTCTCAGGGACGCTATGTCGGAATCAGGAGGGCCGGCCGGCGGTGCCGGCCGGCCCTCGAGTCGCCGGTTGGATGACGCCTACGAGACGATTGTCTCGGCGGCCTGCTCAAACTCGCGCTCGATCTCGGTAAGCGTGTCGTCCGCGCCCATGATCCGTGGACCCTGGAAGCGGCTCTTCGCCCAGCCGTAGTAGTAGACGGCCAGCGCCAACAGCACGATGAGCATGAACGTGATCGAGATATTGCCTGACGTCGGGAAGCTGAACAGGACCATCAGGATGAGGACCCAGGCCAGCGCGATCATCGCGATCGGGCGAGACCAGCGACCAAGACTCCACACGCGGTGGGTCATCCACTCGCGCGTGGTAAGGCCCAGGTAGACGGTGACCCCGTACGCGGCGTAGAGGAAGATCGTGCTGATGGCCGTGACGATGACGATGGCCGTGCCTCCGCCAGCCATGAAGGCGACGACCGTCAGGATGAACGCCCCCACGACCATCGCGACAAGCGCGTTCGCGGGCGTGCGGTACCTGTGGGAGACCTTCTTGAGCCAGCCCGAACCGGGCATCCCGTCATCTCGAGCGAGGGCGTACAGCATGCGGCCGGCCGAGGCGACCGACGACAAGCCGGCGAACGCCATGGCGATTGCGATTGCCCCGCCGAACAGCCCACCGAGGCCGGCGCCGAGGTTCTCCGTGAGGATGTAGTTCACCGCGGCGTTGTTGCCGAAGTAGTACTGGCTGTACTTCTCGGGATCGTCGAGCTGCCCGAAGAGCGGCGTGAGATCCGGAAGGTGCAGCGTCAGCGCGAGCAGGAAGATGAACCCGACGACCGCCGAGACGGCGACCGACAGGAACAGGCCCCACGCGCTCGCGACGCGGGCGCCGACTGTCTCCTCGGCCACGTGCGCCGAGGCGTCGTAGCCCGTATATGTCCAGTTGGCCAGGAGCAGTGAGAAGAAGAAGGCGACGAACACGGGTGCGTAGGTGTTCGCGGCCCCCATCGAGAGCAGGAACAGCGGAGCGCTCGTGTCAGGATCCACGCCCGCCCACGGCGGGATCCGGATTTCCCACGACCCCAGGGTATCCAGGGGCTGGATCGCGAACAGCTTGAGGCCCGAATCGACCTCGGTGCTCTTGGTGCCCAGCAGGAAGAGCGAACCAGCGATCAGGATCACGAAGGCGATGTGCCACCAGACGCTGATCTGGTTGAGAATCGCCACGATCCGAATGCCGACGATATTCAGGAGCAGCTGTCCGGCCATCAGGATGGCCATGGTCAGCAGCTGCCCCGAGACGAGCAGGGTGTCCCCGATCTTGAGGATCTCGGTCGTATTCTGGTAGCTATTGCCGACCAGCGGCGTGATGATCGTCTGGTTCAGGAAGAACGCGGCCGCGAAATTGATCCCGGCGACGATTGCAAACTGCCCGATCAGATTGAACCAGGCAGTCCACCAGCCCCAGTTCTTGTCCTTCATCTTGGAGGCCCAGTAGTACAGGCCGCCGGCCGTGGGATAGGCAGAGGCGATCTCCGCCATCGATGCGGCGATCGTGAGGACGAAGACGGTGACGAGCGGCCAGCCGATGAGGACCGCCGCGGTGCCGGCCCATGCAAGGCCGTAGTCGTAGAGGATCACCGCGCCCGTCAGGATGGAGATGATCGAGAAGCTGATCGCGAAGTTGCTGAACCCGCCCATCGTGCGGAACAGCTCCTGCGCGTACCCCAGCTGGTGCAGGTCCTTGATGTCCTGCTGAATGACGTCGTCGCGGGATCGACCTTGCATGGGACCTCCTCGCATCCTGCCCTCCGGCCTCACGCCGGATGTCGCCCATCCTCCGAATCACTCGTCAACCGGCGCGGACTCCTGGGCGCCCGGGCCGGTCTGCACGTGGACGTGGCGCGACTATACGCGCCCGGGCAGGGCAGTTGGAGGGAATTTCGCACGGCTGTCGAGGATTCGGTGCGCATCGGGCACCGGAGGCTGAAGCCTCAATAGAGCATTGCGGTCCCGTTGGGGAAGGCGAAGTCGAATGCGCCGGGCGGCAGGATCGCGTCGGGCTCCAACCACGTCACGACTGCCTCGCGGGTGACCAAACCGCCCATCGTTTCGGTCAGCCGCGTGATGATTCCGTCGGCTCGGTCCACGGCGATCTGGATGTGGAAGTCGGGGCGATCGGCGGCGCGCTCGATGGCTCGCGGGTGGTCACATTCGAGGACGATCGCCTCACGACCAGCGACGACGTCAGTACCGGAGATCCACGTTCGACCGGTCGCCAGCACGTTCTGGCAGTACCCGGCGGGATGGACGAAGAGCTCCGGCAGGGTCTCCAGGGGGAGTGGCGTGACGGGCTCGTAGACACGAGCGCTGCCGGGGAACCCTCGATCCAATCCACGTGGTCGATTGCGAATCGGCCGGGACGTCCCGAGCTTGTGCGTGCCGGAGTAGGTGAGGATCGTCTGCCCGTCGCCGACCCAGACCTCGAAGTTACTGGCTGTGAGGCCACCCTCCTCGGTTGTGGTCACTCTGGCATGGCCCGGGTGCTGCAGGGAGACGTCCATCGCCACCACCTGGCCGCCTCGAACACCCTCGGTCCGTTCCTCGATGCGCATCCGCAGGGTCTCGAAGCGGAGCTCGGCGTCGCGCATGAATTCGAACAGGGTGGCCACGGACGGCAATTCCGGCGCGAGCGCCACCACGGCGGGCGCACGCCGATTCACGGAGGTGGGCACGAGCGCGGCGCGATCCCAGAGCCGGGTGGTCATCGGGCCGGATTGTACCGGTCCGAGGCATCGCTCGATGTATCGTCGTGCGAGTCAGGACTCGAAGGAGGCGCAGCCATGGGTCGGGCCGGCAGGAATCAGGAACTGTCGACGGAGTTCGGTCGATGTGCCGAGCCAAGCCTGTACATGAAGGCCCTCGACCGTCTCCACCCCCGGCCCTGGGTCCTCCCGTAGACTCGATCGATGGAGATCGGGTCGGACCACTTTCGCCAGGTCATGGGTCGTTTCGCGACGGGTGTGAGCGTGGTCACGACGATGGCGGACGGGAAGCCCGCCGGGATCACGGTCAACGCCCTGTCGAGCGTGTCGCTGGATCCGCCCCTCGTCATGGTGGCCCTGGATCGTCGCAGATTCATCACCCCGCTCGTTCGTGTAGGTGGCCGGTATGCCGTCAACGTCCTGGGCGAAGGCCAGCAGGCGATGTCCGATTGCTTCGCGCATGCGGCCGTGAAACCGGGCCGCGAGGATTTCTGCGGCGCGGCCTGGGCGCCCGGCCCGACCGGGCTGCCACTCCTGGATGGTGCCATCGCCACGCTCGAATGCACGATCGTCGAGACCTTCTCCGTCGGGGATCACGACCTGTTCATCGGTCGCGTGGACGCGATGGATGCGGCCGGCGACGACCCCAGATCGCTCGGGCCGCTCCTGTACTTCCGGCGCCGGTACCTGCGGGTCGAGCAGGGGGTTCAGGCCCCGGTCAAGGGCAAGCCGGAGGCCTGACATGCCGACGATCCGCGCGAACGATCTCGATATCGGGTACGACATCGTCGGGGCCGGCCCACCCATCGTGATGCTGCATGGCGCAACGTCCCTTGGTCGCGAGGACTTCGCGGCGCAGGTCCCGTTGTTCTCGCGGGCCTTTCTCCTGCACCTTCCCGACGCCCGCGGCCACGGCCGCACGCGGTGGGACGCGAGGGACGGGTTTCGCTACGACTGGCTCGTCGACGATCTGGTCGCGTTCACGGACGCACTGGGGTTGCGGACGTTCCACCTCCTCGGGTTCTCCATGGGCGCGATGACGGCCCTTCAGTTCGCCTCGCTTCACCCAGCGCGCGTCCGGACGCTCGTTGCCATCGGGATCACGACGCAACGCGAACCGCGGAGAAGTGTCCTGCGTGGGCTCCTGCAGCCGGCGAAGATCGAGGCCGAGGATCCGGCATGGGCGATGCGGCTGTCGCGTCGCCACGATGACGGACAGGGCCAGGGTGGCTGGCGGCGCCTCCTGCCGGCAATCGCCGCGGACGTGGCCAGCCAGCCCCTGATGAGCCCGGCCGATCTGCACCGGATCGATGCGCCCACGATGATCGTCTGCGGCGATCGCGACCCCTTCGTCCCCGTCGATCATGCTTGGGGGATCTCGCGCCAGATCCCGGGCGGGCGGCTCTTCGTGGCGCCCGAGTGCGGCCACGAGGTCACCGTCAAGCGCCCCGGCCTGTTCAACGAGGCCCTCACCGGGTTCTACCGAGCGACGGAAACAGAAGCCGCCCGACGCGCGCAGCTGGCGCCCAATGATCCCGTCGCGCCGATCACCCCGAAAGGAGACCCTTCGTGACGACCCTGCTCGTGCTCTATCGCCGCCCCGACGGCGATTCCGAAGCGCTTGAGACGTTCGAGCACCGCTATCGAGACGAGCACCTGCCGCTGGTCGCGGACACCCCCGGACTGCGGGCAACACGCATCTGGCGCGTATCCGAGGCGCTCGGCACGGACACGGATCTGGTGCTGGCCGCGGCCATGGACTTCGACGATCGACCGTCGCTCGATGCCGGCTTGCGGTCGGATCCGATGCGCGCGGCCGGCCGGATCCTTCGCGAGATAGCCCCGGGCCTCGCCACGTTCCTTGTCCTCGAGGAGGCTCCGGACCTCCTCGCCTGAACGCATCCACTCAACGGCGAACCAGCCGGACTGGTCGTGATCCGGACCCGGAGCCGAATCTAGGTCTAGGGCACGCGGATGACGCGTAGCGGATCGCGGGTTGCTGCGACCGCCGCCGGCAGCGCTGACGCCGCCACGAGCACGAGGACGGTCAGGATCCCCACGGCGAGCGGGAACCGCCAGTCGGGCAGATAGCCAACGCGGGTGCCGACGTACCCCCAGCCGAGGATCGTCCCGACCGCTGTGCCACCAAGTGCCGGCCAGAGCGTGCCCAGGACGACAAGCACTGTGAGCTGGCCCTGCGTTGCCCCCAGGGCTCGTCGGCGACCGAAGTCGCGCCGGGCGCCGACGGTGCCCGCGAAGATGACCACGCCTGCGAGCGCCATCGCCACAGCGAGGATCGCCAGCACGAGCGTTCGATCGCGGCGGGCGACCTCGTCCTTGACCGCCTCGCGGGCTTGGAGGAGGACGGAGCTGCGCTCGATCGTGATCGCATTGGCCGCAGCGCTGCCGACCAACGCCGGGATGTTATCGGCCACCGGATCGACCCAGCCGACGTCATCTACCGCGACGATGATCCGCTCGAGCGCGAGCGCATCATCGGTGCCGGGGACGAGGACGAAGGCCTCGAGCGCCGAGAGTGGCCCCTGCGCTCGAAACCAGCCGACCACCGGCAGGCCCCCCGGGTCGAGGATCCCGTAGGAGCCGGCGAGGCCGACCCGTCGGGCGCTCTCGGCCGACAGGTACGCACGGCCCGCGTCGCCTGGGCCACCGGCGGCGAGGAGGCCCTGCCCACCATCGGGGTAACTGGCGCCGCCGAAGATCACCGGGGCCCCGACCGCGCGGTAGGCGCGGACCGGGGTCGGCTCACCAACCGGCGCGCGCAGGCGCACGTCGAAGACGTTCCCCAATCCGACGACCCAGCTGACTCCGTCGAGTTGAGCAATCCGCTCCACTGCCGCCGCAGGGATCGCCGCCCCGACGCTGGCGGAGACGATCGTGATCGTCCGGGCACCGATCGCGTCAATCTGGCGCAGGATCGCACCCTGGGCTTCGATGTTGAGACCGGTCACCCCGACGACCGCGATGGGCACGACCAAGGCGAGCACGGCGACCAGGCCCGAGACCACTCGGGCGGTCACCGCGACCCGCGCCGACTCGGCCACGAGCGCCGGCCACGAGCGCCGCGGGGCCCCGATCACGAGAGTCGAAACGTCCGATCGCATCGTGCTGCCAGGACCTCGTCGTGCGTGGCCATCACGATCGCGGCCCCGCTCCGGGCGTGCTCGAAGAGCGCGGTTTCAACGAGCTTGGCGTTGATGTGATCCAGGTTGCCGGTGGGCTCGTCGGCGAGGACGATCGGGGGTGAGTCGAGGAGCGCTCGTGCGAGCGCGATCCGCTGAGCCTGCCCGCCCGAGAGATCGGTGGCCCGCCGGCTCGACTCGACATCGACGCCGAAGCGCTCGAGGAGGGCCCGCGCCTGCACGCCCGCTTCGGCCCGACTGTCGCCCCGGTAGACGGCACCTTCGACGACGTTGTCGAAGACCGAACGGCGCGGGTCGAGCAGTGCGTCCTGAAAGACGAACCCGATCGCGGCCGACCGCACATCCGAGCGACCCCGATCACCGACGCGGGCTACGTCGTGGTCACCAATCCACAAGGTGCCGGACCAGGGCCGCACGAGCGTGCCTAGGATGTACAGGAGAGTCGATTTCCCGCTCCCCGACGGCCCCACGATGGCGACGATCTCGCCTCCCGCGACCGAGCCGCTCCATCCGTTTAGTACCGGTTGCTCTCTGCTGTAGCCGAAGGTGATCGCGGCAGCCTCAATGAGCGGGCGGACGTTGGCGATCACGGGATCGGCGCTTCTGGGAGCGCGATGATCGACCCTGCATCGAGTCCTTCGACGATCGCGAAGCCATCCGCCTCGACGATGATCCTGACCGACCGACTGGTTCCGTCGGCGAGGGTCACCGCGACAGCGCCGGAGGGTTGCTGGACGAGGGCCGACGCTGGTACGACGACGCCACTCGTGTCCGGCACGAGCACGATCTGTCCGGAGAGGACGGTCTCGCCGTCCACCGGGATGCCGTCGCATGCGGCTCCGCACAGCGGCCCTGTGAGCGATGCGACATAGCGCCCGTCACCGAGCTGCTCGAAGGAGTCCAGGGTGCCTGTCCAGGTGCCCCCACCCGGGGCGTTGATCGCGATCGCTAGGCCCGATATCAGCTCGGCTCGCTGCGATCCGCTCACCGTCACGGTGAATCTGGGCGCCTGTCCAAGGACGCGCACCAGCTCGGTCCCCGCACTGATCCGTGCGCCCACCGACGGCACGACCACCATCCGGGCGGGTAGCGCCTCGAAGAAGAGGAGCGAGCCGGCCTCGACGGTCCCGTCGGCCGTCGCCCCGATCGCGCGCTGCCAGCGCTTCGTCGCGGCGGCTGTCGCCCCACCGAACACCCCGTTCGTCGGTCCAGAGAAGAATTGGAGGCTCCGCAACAGCCTCTGGAATTGCGCGGAGTCGGGGCCGTTCACGCCCTGCTCGAGCGTGCGGAACATCGGCACGGTGCCGCCAGCAACGACGACCGGCTCGAGGTTGACGGTGAGGAGGACGTCGCCAGGCTGTGCGGCATTGCCGGCCTGGTGGCCGACCGACGTCATGATCCCGTCGGAGGCGGCGTAGAGGGTGCGAGTGGTCGACCATTTCACGGCGACCGAGACCCGGACCGAGCGGCCGACCGTCCCCGTTTCGACCGTGTAGGTTTCGGACGTGTGCTCAGCGACCGGCAGCTCGGGGGGCACGACGGCGTTCGTGCCCGCCCAGTAGGCCGCACCGGCGACGCCAACAAGGACGGCACCCGATACGAGCAACGAGACGGCGCGGCGCATCAGGATTCGTCCGTTGACATTGAATCGCTCCGTTGGCTTCGCTCATCCTCAGCGCGAGCACGGAGAGGGCGAGCATCATGGTCCTTCTTCAACCCCTGTCGAACATCTCGAGGATGCACGTGCTCTTTGCTTGTTCGTACTCGGCCCCCGTCCACGAGTCCGTATCGACGCCGTCGATTGGCATCCAGGGACCTCTAGGGCTTCGCCAGTCAGACAGGAACTGCTCGAATGACGGTGGCTCCTCGGGCTGATAGCCGAGCTCCACCAGGCACCTACGCTCCTCAATCCACCGGTCGTAGATCACGCGGAGTTCTTCGTCGGTTTTCTCGGCAGTCGGGTTTAGCCTGCTGCACTCGTCCATGGTCTCCCTCGCCTGGGCCGGCGGAAGGTCGGATTCGAAGACGTACTCGGGAAGGTCCCAGTCTGCCTGAGGCGGACGCACCTCGGTGATGCGAAACCCGCGATCCACCAAGCACTTGGCCCGTGGCGGCAGACCGGTGGGAATCGCCAGACCCAGAGATGGGCTTGGCGAGCCGGCTGGGGGGACTCGGCTGGCGCCGGGAGAGCACGCGCCGTCCAGAAGAAGAACCAGAGCGACGAGGGCGCAGCCTGTCGACCGCGCCCTCGCGCCACTCGGCAATCCCAACCGCATTGGGGAGTCGCTCGCTCAGGCGTTACGGCGAAGGAGCGCCATAGTTACGGCAGCCGGCATACGTGGCCGGCAGATCGAGGTTCGGATCACCAATCGCCATCCAGTCGCCGCTGTAGGAGCCGTTGCGCTCGCTCACCTGCCACGTCCCGTTGTCGAGACCGTAGTAGCCGGTGGTGCCCCCAGGGCCCGTGAGCGAGGCGATATCGTTGTACCGCGCGTGCACGTAGCCGATGAACTGCCCGCAGTTGAGCGTGCCGCCTTCTGCCTGCCATGCGAAGACAGGCAGGGCCAGAACGAGTGACAAGAAGCCAGCAAGGACGACGCCGGTAAGTCCGCGTCGACTCACATTGACAAGACGCATCGCATCTCCCCACGTGTTTGTCCACCAAGCCCCGTGAAGGCCGGCGGGCAACGAAGTTGGTCAGGTTCTTGCCAGCCCACCACCTCCTCACCCGGGCAAACCCGCGCTCACGATCTTCATGACTTGGAACCCCTGCCGACTCGCTCACGACAAAGGAATCGGGCTGGGCCGGCCTCAGGGGTTCCTCCCCGGCGCAGGCTCGACCGAGCCAGACGGTGCCGGGATCAGGCCCGAGATGGAAGCCGGCACCTCAGGAGCTCCGGCATCTTGCGGCACACCGCAGGTGACCGGAGCCGGGATGCCGAACGTGCCTTGGAGCTCGATGGGCTGCCGCGCGGCAAGCCCAGCCCGATCGACCGGCGTGAGCGCGTACGAGGCGCCGGTCACAGGGGTTCCTCTGGCCGCGAACAGGTAGAGCCCGTTGACGAGGCGCCCATCTCCGCGCACCGGAATGCCCGTGAGTTCCATGCGATCCGGCCCTGGGCCGCTGGCCAGCCAGCCGTAGATGAAGCCCCGATCGCGAAGACCCGACCCCGGATCGCACACGACGGCGTTGCCGGCCAGGTACCAACCGTTCGCCTCCTGACCTGCAGCCTCGGACCCGGAAGGAATGCGAAGCGTTCGGTCGACCGCGGAAACCGCCCACGCGTCGCCGGTTCGGACAGTGACCAGCAGCTCGACCACCTCCCCATCAAGTCGGACGATCGCCGCACCGTCAGCGGTGGCCACTACGACCGCGGCGGGAATCGACGCGGTGATGTCCCTGGCGGCAGGGTTGGACGTTGTGGAGGACCCGCCAGAGGTTGGCGCGTTGAAGGTGTCCAACGTAGGGGCGACCGCGAGGATCAGCGCGACGATCAGGCCGAGGGTCCCGACCAAGCGTAGAGAGGAGTGGTTCGACGTCCGGATGCGGCCACGAATCTGGGGCGTCGCATCCGCGAGAGCCTCGAAGTCCCGTTCCGCGCTCTCGACTTCCGCCGCGAAGAAGGCGTCGAGGCGCCGGAGCAACACTCGGTCGTCCAGCGTTAGGTGCTCATCCATCGCGAAGCTCTCTTCTCATTCGCTGGAGGCCGTCCCGAAGCTGGGTCTTGACCGTGTTGGGCCGCGTCCCTAGGGCTGCCGCGGTCTCCTCGACCGAGAGCCCGCTCAGGTGGTGCAGGACGACCGCTGCGCGAATGCGAGCGGGCAAGTGGCCCAGGGCGATTCGCACGGCGGTATCGTCTGTGCTCGGGCCGGCCATGGCGGTCACGCTGACCCGGCCATCGAGCGTGCTGAGGCGCCGCAGCCGACGCGAAAGCCGAAAGGCCTCGCGCGTCTCGATCGTCAGGAGCCATGCTCGCAGGGCGCCCGGGTCGCGAAGTTGGTGGATCTGGCGCACCGCGATCTCAAACGTAGTCTGGACGAGGTCCTGGGCTTCAGCTTCATTGCGGACGATTCCCCGGGCAGCCGCGAGCAGGACGGGGCCGTGGCTGCTCAGGGCTTCGTGAAGCTGACTGGTCGCGAGGACTGCCGTAACCGGTTCAAAGACCGCGAATGCTGGGGCGTCTTTCGTCGTCACATCGGCGTCTTTCGTCGTCACACTAATCTAGAGGCGACATGCGCACGGAACGGGTGATCGAGGACAATATTCCGTCGCTCGCCGAATTTGCGCGTACGCCGCTGAGCCATCGTTCGGTGTCCTCCATGAGCCCATCTGCTTCCTAGAACATCATCGGGCGGCGGTCTCCGGCAGGTGCCATCGGGACCGTGCTCGAGGTGCGAATTGTCAGCGGGGAAAGCGCACGCTTCGGGTGGTCCAGACAGGTCATCCTATTGGGAGTCGACTATCCTCGCGAGAGGACATACTTCAAGCTCAAGCAGCCGGAGGAGTCCAGTGACCGACCTCGATCGCGCGGAGCGCCCGCCCTCCGTCAGGGTGGCGATGCCCGCGGCCGGCGCCGCGGGACCGCTGGACGGGGTAGCCCTCGTAACGCTCGATCGTCCGAAGGTCCTCAACGCCCTCGATTTCGCGCTCATTGCCGAACTGACGGACGCGCTCGAGACACTGGATCGCGATCCGGCCTGTCGAGCGGTCGTCATCACGGGTTCCGGGGAGCGGGCGTTCGCCGCGGGTGCCGACATCCGTGAGCTCGCCGGGCAGACGCCAGCGTCGCTCCTGGCCGACGATCACTTCCATCGGTGGGAGCGGATCAAGCGGATTCGCAAGCCGCTGATCGCGGCCGTCCGGGGGTTTGCGCTGGGCGGCGGCTGTGAACTGGCGATGACCTGCGACCTGATCGTCGCCGCCGAGGACGCGCAATTCGGCCAGCCGGAGATCCGGCTCGGCGTGATCCCCGGCGCGGGCGGCACCCAGCGCCTTGCCCGCGCGATCGGCAAGGCCAAGGCGATGGAGATGGTGCTCACGGCGCGCCCGATGGGCGCGCGCGAGGCGGCAGCCCACGGCCTCGTGACCAGGGTCGTTGCGCCCGAGGACACCGTTGCGTCCGCGCTCGAGCTCGCGACGGAGATCGCCGCGATGCCACCCCTCGCCGTGATCGCCGCCAAGCAGGCGGTCAATCGTGCCGAGGAGCTCTCGCTCGATGCGGGCCTGGAATTCGAACGGCGCAGCTTCTACGGACTCTTTGCCAGCGAGGACCAGAAGGAAGGCATGGCCGCCTTCACGGAGAAACGGCCGGCGACCTGGAAGGGTCGCTGAGAAAGGAGCGTCATGGCCTGGGACCAGGATCTCGGAGATCAGCCCGACCCCTCGTTCCGACATGAGGCACCGGATCTTCTCTCTCCGATCGACGCCACGGCACCGGTCAGCGGGCACCATCCGCCGGCCTCTTCCACTGGCGGCCTGTCACAGGCACCGGAGCAAGACTGGCTGGCGGCCGAAGAGGTCCTCTTTCCGGTGCTGCGCCCAGTCGGAACCCCGGGGACGAGAGTGGACGAGATCGATCCTGATCGCCTCGCCGCCGAGGGCCTGAAGTCGCACGGCGCGCCGATTCTCGAAGGGGGACCATGCGGTCTGACCGTCGGCTACGTCCTTCGGGCCGACTCGTTCGACGTCCACGTGAACGCCGATCACCTGCTGGCCTGGGGCGCCTCGCCGGCTGAGCTCCGGGCCGCTGCGTTGGCGAACCTGACCCGGTGGTCGGCGAACACGCCCTGGACCGAGGAAGTCTCGGGCGAGCGCAGGCTCCTTTCATCGGCGTCCGGTGACGGCAATGACGTCGCTCGGATCCTGCTGCCGGAAGTCCGAGAGCACATCGCGACGACGCTTGGAGCAGGGGTTCGAGTCCTCGTCGGTATTCCTGAACGCGATCTGCTCGTCGCCGGTGCGCTGTCCAGGGACGACGAGGAGTTTGCGGTCCTGTTCGCCGAGTTCATTCGCGGTCACGCCGACGACGCCGATCTGCCGCTCGACCGCCGCGTCCTCGAGCTCGTCAGTGGTGAATTGCACCCGTTCGAGGGGTAGGGAGGCGATATGGATGAGGCTGATGAGCGCAGGATCGATGCAGCGCCCGCGGCTGAGGCAGCGCCCGAGGTCGTGACCGAGGTCGAGGCAGTGCCCGAGGTCGTGACCGAGGTCGAGGCAGTGCCCGAGGTCGTGACCGAGGTTTCGAACCGCGTCCTCACCATCACCATGAATCGGCCGGCTGTCCTCAACGCGATGACGTTCGCCATGAAGGGTCAGCTGCTGGCCGCGTTCCGCGACGCGGCACGGGACCGTTCGGTCCGAGCGATCGTCCTGACCGGTGCCGGTCGCGGGTTCTGTGCCGGTCAGGACCTTCGCGAGCGCCTGGATCTCGACGCCCCGCCGCTCGAGGAGGAGCTCTCGCTTCGCTACAACCCGATGATCATCGCGATTCGAACAGCGCCGCAACCCGTGATCGCGGCCGTCAACGGCGTGGCCGCCGGAGCGGGGGCATCCCTCGCGTTCGCGTGCGACATCCGCGTCGCGGCAGAATCGGCGTCGTTCGTGCTCGCGTTCGGAAGGATCGGGCTGGTGCCGGACAGCGGCGCCACCTGGACGCTGCCCCGACTGGTGGGGGCAGCGCGCCGCGGACATGGCGCTGCTCGGCGATCCCGTGAGCGCGGCGGAGGCCGCGCGAATCGGGCTCGTGTCGCGGGTCGTTCCGGACGGGGACCTTGCCCTCGAGGCCCGAGCCATCGCGACCCGCATCGCGGCACTCGCGCCCGGCGCGACGGCGATGACGAAACGCCTCCTCGCGACTGCCTTCGACCACGATCTCGACACAGCGCTCGCCGCCGAGGCCGAGGCCCAGGGTTTCGCCGGTAGCCATCCGGACCACGTTGAGGGGCTGGCGGCATTCATGGAGAAACGGACGCCGTCGTTCAGTCCGGAGTAGCCTCCGATCCGACAGCGAACCACGGCATCGACTTCGCACTCCGCCCGCTCCAGGGAGCCGACCGATGACTGATCCTCTGGCCCTCGAACCCGTGTTGACACCTCGCGACCACGCCGACTCCGGAGCCCGGCCCTGGAACGAGGATCTTTCTCATGACGAGCGCTTCACGCTGTTCGAGGCGCACGTTCGCGCCAGCGGCAAGATCGAACCCAACGACTGGATGCCGGATGAATATCGGACCGCCGTGCTCCGCTTCGTCGAGATGCACGCGAATTCGGAATTGATGGGTGTGCTGCCCGAACGGGAGTGGATCATGCGAGCGCCCACGCTGAAGCGAAAGCTGGCACTCACCGCGAAGGTCCAGGACGAGGTCGGCCACGCGCAGTTGCTCTACCGCGTGGCCGAGGACCTCGGCAAACCGCGTGAGGCGATGTTCGACGACCTCCTCGCCGGCAGGACGAAGTTCCACAACGTCTTCCACTACCCGACCCGGACCTGGGCGGACATCGGGATCATCGCCTGGCTCGTGGACGCCGCGGCGATCGTCGCCCAGCAGGCCCTCCGCGACTCCTCGTACGGGCCGTATGCGCGGACGATGCAGAAGATCTGCTGGGAGGAATCCGTCCACATCATGCACGGCCGCGATGTCGTGGTGACGCTGATGACCGGCTCGGACACGCAGCGTGCGATGGTCCAGGAGGCGCTCGACCGCTGGTGGGGTCCATTGATGCAGATGCACGGCCCGCGCAGCGACCGGACGAAGGATCGGGACCTCCACTGGCGGATCAAGGCAAAGACGTCGGAGGAGCTGCGCCAGGAGTTCCTCACGATCTACGTGCCGCGAATCCTCGAACTCGGGCTCGTGATTCCGGACCGGGAGCTGGCGTTCGACGATGCTACCGGCGAGTGGCGGTACACGGACCCCGACTGGACCGAGCTTCGGACGGTGGTCACCAACCACGGCCCGATGTCCGAGGAGCGCCTGGAGTTTCGGCGCATGAACCGCGCGGCCACGGCCTGGGTCCGGACCGCGATCCTCGCCGAGCCGCGGGCCGTGGCATGACCGACAACGGCGAGCGCATGATCGATGAGGGCGAGCGCGGGACCGACAACGGCGAGCGCGGGACCGACAACGGCGACCACACGACCGACAACGGCGGCCACACGACCGACAACGGCGAGCGCATGATCGATGAGGGCGGCCCGGTCGTGGCCGATCCGGGGATCGGCAGCTCGGACCAACCCGGCGAGCCCGCCGGTACCCTCGAGCCATACGAGGTCTTCCGCCAGGAGAAGGACGGCGACCCGATGCGCCACGGCGGCAACGTGATGGCCCCGGACGCGGAGCTGGCCCTCCACTACGCCCGCGAGATGTTCAGCCGCCGTGGCGAGAGCACCCGACTGTGGGTCGTCCGCCGGGCCGACATCCGGGTGATCGAGGATCTTGATCTCCTTCAGCCGCC
Organism: Chloroflexota bacterium; assembly: GCA_016191425.1. Taxonomy (GTDB): domain Bacteria; phylum Chloroflexota; class Limnocylindria; order Limnocylindrales; family CSP1-4; genus UBA5189. The sequence goes on along the minus strand of JACPOR010000005.1, from coordinate 99,741 downwards.
GCTCGACCGGTCGTTCAAGAAGCCCGGCGGCTATGTGATGCGCGACAAGCTGACGGCGGCTCGCGATCGCGCCGGAATGGCCAAGCCGAAGGCGCGCGACCGCGGCACCCCGCTCGTATGACTGCGACACGCATCAGCCCGGAAACCGCGACCGCCCTGGCCGCCTTCCTGTTGTCGATGGCGGACGACGAGTTCGTCATCGGGTTCTCCGATTCCGAGTGGACCGGGATCGCCCCGATCCTGGAAGAGGACGTCGCGATGAGCTCGATCGCCCAGGATGAGCTCGGGCACGCGCGGGCGCTCTATGAGCTGCTCGCCGCGCTGCTCGACGACGGACGCGATGCGGACGCCCTGGCCTACGATCGTGAACCCGAGGCCTACCGCCACGCCGGCCTGCTCGATCACCCTCGCGGCGACTGGGCGATGACCATGGCGCGGCGGTTCCTGTACGACACCGCCGACGACGCGCGCCTCGCGTCGGTCGGGGAGGTTTGGCCGCCCCTGGCCGAGCTCATCGCCAAAGTCCGGCGCGAGGAGCGCTACCACCTCATGCACGTGCTGGCCTGGGCGGACCGGCTCGCTCGCGCCGGCGGGGAGTCGCGCGCGCGGTTCGTGGCCGCGCTCGAGATGCTCGCCCCGGACGCGTCGACGGTCCTCACCATTCCCGAGGGAGAGGCCGCGCTCCTGGATGCCGGGATCATCACCCGCCCGATGTCCGCGGCGGCGGCAGCCTGGCGCGCCGAGGTCGCGGCGATTCTCGGTCCCCTCGGGATCACGCTCACCCTCGAGCCCGCGGCCGACGCGGTGGCCGCACGAACCGGCCACGGGGACGCATTTCGCTGGCTGTGGGGCGAGTTCACGTCAGTCCGGCGATCGGAGCCTGGTGCCACGTGGTGACCGCGGCCGCGCTGCGGTGCCCGGCGCCGACCACGGCGGCGACGACAACACCGACCACGACGCCGACCACGACCCCGACCATTGACGGGGCCGCCGTCCGCGACCTGCTCCGGTCCGTCCACGATCCCGAGATCCCGACGATCTCGATCGTCGACCTCGGGATCGTCGAGAGCGTGGCCATCACGAACGACGGCATCGAAATCGAGCTGCTCCCCACCTTCGTCGGCTGTCCCGCCCTCGACATCATCCGCGGAGCCGTCCTCGAGGCCCTCGTGCCGCTCGGGCGCCCGACGACCGTCGAGTTCACGTGGCGTGTCCCGTGGACCTCGAGCCGGATCAGCCCGCTCGGCCGCGAGCGTCTCGCGGCGTCCGGCTTCGCTCCGCCCGCCGAGCCGGCCGATGTCCGCTGCCCGTACTGTGCCTCCGCGCGTGTCGCGATGGACAGCGCCTTCGGCCCGACCCAGTGCCGCTCGCTCTTCTACTGCCGCGACTGCCGCCAGCCATTCGAGGCCTTCAAACCGGTCTGACCGGTGGCCAAGGGCGTTCGTTCGATCGACGAGTCCGGAACGGCCCGGGAGAGGATCACCCGGACGGCATCAGGTACGCTCGTCTGGTGCGAATCCCTGAGGCCCCGACCCTAACCGACGGCGTCGCCACCCTCCGCCACTGGCGGCCTGAAGACGCCCCGGCGGTCCAGGCCGCCTGCTCCGACCCCCTGGTCCAGCGCTTCATTCCGGTCCCGATCCCGTACACCATCGAGCACGCCAACGAATTCCTGGAGACGCGTCGCCGAGGGTGGGCGCTCGACGACGCCGAGAAGGCCTTCGCGATCGAGGACGCCGCGTCCGGGCAGGTCATCGGGGCGATCTCCCGGCACCGTCCCGAGGGGCACCGGGTCTCGTTCGGGTATTGGCTTGCCCCGTGGGGCCGCGGCCGGGGAGCGATGACCCATGCCCTTCGCCTGATCACCGATTGGACCCTCGAGACGGCGGGCTTCCTCCGCCTCGAGGTCTCGACCGACATCGATAACGACGCGTCCGGCGCGGTCGCGCTGCGGGCGGGTTTCGAGCACGAGGGCACCCGACGCGCGTGGTCGCTCGATCGGGAGGGCAACCCGAGAGATTCCGTCTTCTACGTCCGCATCCGGACACCGCATGACTGAGGCCGTGTCGCCGACGGATGTCGCGGCACGGTCGAGCGGAGGTCGCCTCGGCGTCGTCGGGGCGGGGACGATGGGTGCGGGGATAGCCCAGGTCGCGCTTGACGCGGGCTGGAGTGTCCGGCTCCATGACGCGATCGGTACTGCTTCCGAGCGAGGTCGGGATCGGATACTCGACGGGCTACGCCGACGGGCTGCGAAGCTCGGGCTCGTGAGAACCTCGACCACCGCCTGGATCGACGAGCGCATCACCCGCCTGGCCCTCGCGCCCGACCTGGACGCTGTCGTCGAGTGCGCCGACCTGGTCATCGAGGCAATCGTCGAGGACCTCGAAGCAAAGCGGGCCCTCTTCGCGGTGCTCGACGCCGCTGCCCCGCCTGCCACCATCCTCGCCACGAATACCAGCGCGTTATCGGTCACGGCCATCGCCGAGGGCGCGCGGACGCACCCGGAGCGCGTCCTCGGGCTGCACTTCTTCAATCCCGCGCCGGTGCTCCTGCTCGTCGAGGTCGTCGCCGCGGCGCAGACGGACGCCACCGACCTCGAACGCGCCACTGCCATCGTCACCGCCTGGCGCAAGACGCCCGTCCGATCCGCAGACAGTCCGGGGTTCATCGTCAATCGGGTGAACCGGCCGTTCACCATCGAGGCGCTCCGGATGCTCGAGGCAGCCGAGGCTCGAGTTGGCGAGATCGATGCCGCCCTGCGGGGCGTCGGGTTTCCGATGGGTCCATTCGAGCTCATGGACCTCGTGGGCCTCGACGTCAACCTCGCCGCCGCGACCGGGGTTTGGGAGGGGCTGGGGCGCCCTGATCGCCTTCGCCCATCGCCGATCCAGGCGTGGCTCCTCGAGCACGGTCGGCTCGGCCGCAAGTCCGGCGTGGGCTTCTACCGTCACGACACCGGCCACGACCCGGTGCCGGAGCCGCTTCCGCACGACATCGCACCGGTTCCGCGCAGTGGTCGTTCGCTCACCCCCCGCGAGATCGCCCGGCGAATCCGCTCCGCCATCGCCGCCGAGGCGATCCTCGCCCGCGACGCCGGCGTCGCCTCGGAGTCCGACATCGACACCGCGCTCTGGCTCGGCGCCGCGCACACCGAGGGCCCCTTCGCCTGGCTGCGGCGCAACGACGGGTGATGGCCCGCCGTCTCGTCGAGGCCGGCACCCGTTTCGTCAACGTCGCCTGGGACGGCGGCGTGCATGCCGTCCTTCTCGACACGCTTGTTCGAGCGGATCACCGCCGCCAGGGGATCGGCCGAGCCATGATTGGCATCGCAGTGAAGCAGGCCCGCGCGGCGGGCTGCGAGTGGCTACACGTCGACTTCGACGGCGAGGACCTTCGGGCGTTCTACCTGGACGGCTGCGGCTTCGTTCCGACGGAGGCGGGCCTGATCGCACTGTAGGTGCCGGCCGGCAGCGGCGCCATACAATCGCTCCATGACACGCGATTCGCATCGACCACTCCGCGAAGCCTGGATCGTCGAGGCCGTTCGGACGCCGATCGGGCGGTATGGCGGCGCACTGGCGGGCGTCCGGCCGGACGACCTTGCCGCGCTCGTGATCCGGGCCGTCGTGGAGCGCTCCGGCATCGACCCCTCGCTCATCGAGGACGTCATCCTCGGCTGCGCGAACCAGGCCGGCGAGGACAATCGTGATGTCGCGCGGATGGCGCTGCTGTTGGCCGGACTGCCCGTCGAGGTCGGTGGGTTGACCGTCAATCGACTGTGCGGTTCCGGGCTCCAGGCAATCAACTCCGCGGCCCATGCGATCGCGGTTGGCGACGGGGACGTCTTCATCGGCGGCGGCGTGGAATCCATGACCCGCGCCCCGTACGTGATGGCGAAGCCGGAGAGCGCATTCGACCGTGGCAATCGCGAGTTGCAGGACACGACCCTCGGCTGGCGGTTCCTCAACCCGAAGCTCGCCGCCGCACACTACCCGTATTCGATGGGTGAGACGGCCGAGAACGTGGTGGAGCGATGGAAGGTGAGCCGCGAGCGGCAGGACGCGTTCGCGCTGGCCAGCCAGCAGAAGGCCATTGGCGCGATCGAGCGCGGAGCATTCGACGGCCAGATCGTGCCGGTGCCGATCCCGCAGAAGGGGAGCGAACCGATCCTCGTGACACGTGATGAGCACCCGCGTGCAGATTCCTCGATGGAAACGCTCGCCAAGCTCCGCCCGGCGTTCCGTGCTGGGGGCACGGTCACGGCCGGCAACAGCTCGGGGATCAACGATGGGGCGTCGGCCGTGCTGCTCGTGGAGGCGGAGCGGGCGAAAGCGCTCGGGCTCAAGCCACTCGCACGGGTTGTTGCCACGGCCGTGGCCGGAATCGACCCGGCGATCATGGGAGCTGGCCCAATTCCTGCCGTCCGCAAGGCGCTGGATCGGGCGGGGATCGGGGTCGAGGATCTGGACCTCATCGAGCTCAACGAAGCGTTTGCGAGCCAGTCGCTGGTGTGCATCGACGAACTCGGCCTGGACGCGGATCGGGTCAACGTGAACGGCGGCGCCATTGCGCTCGGGCACCCGCTCGGGATGAGCGGCGGCCGTCTCGTCACGATGCTCGTGCATGAGCTCGCGGCGCGCCATGGCCGCTACGGCCTGGCCACCATGTGCATCGGCGTCGGGCAGGGGATCGCCACGGTCCTCGAACGGATCGACGCCTGACGGCGAGCGCCGGGCGAGCGCCCGGGTGCGACAGCGGCACGCAGAGGGCTTGACAAGGCGCCGAAGGCGTGCAGCATCGGTCCCGAAAGCGGATTCAGGCCCGGATACGAACGGTGTTCGTGCACATCGCAGCGCGGGCGTCGTTCAGCCCCGGATACGAGCGGGGTTCGTGCAATGAACCGCCGCGTGACCGCGCCGCTGTCCGCCGGCCGCCGCAGAGCCAATCGGGCGCATCCCTGAGCACGACCCGACGGCTGAGGATCGGTGCGTTGTCCCGGAACGGTGACAGGGCTGCACTTACCACGAACCGGGTTCGTATCTGGGCAAGCCCGTGCGACTTCGGCAAGCCCGGCCGACTTCGGCAAGCCCGGCCGACTTCGGCAAGCCCGTGCGACTTCGGCAAGCCCGGCCGATGTCGGCAAGCCCAGCTGATGTCGGCAAGCCCGTGCGACTTCGGCAAGCCCGGTTTGGGTCAGGAGATCGCAGCCGGCGGACCGCGTCGCCCGCGAGATTTGGCGGGGCCCTTGTCGAAATCCGTTGACCTGCGTACGATGTGATCCTTGATCGGCGACCCGGTCAGCCACGAGAGCCACAACATCCTCTGGAGAGGACACCTGATGATCGACCAGCAGCCGACCGTCGTCTCGCTCACCGATGCTGCGGCATCCCGCCTACGCGAGTTGACGAAGGAAGAAACCAATCCGAACGTCGGCCTGCGCGTCTACGTGTACTCGGGTGGTTGCTCGGGCTACAAGTACGGGATGATGCTTGAGGACGCACCGACCGCCGAGGACAACGTTCTCGAGGCGAATGGCGTGAAGGTCTACGTCGACGGGCAGAGCGTGGCCTTGCTCAAGGGCTCATCCATCGACTATGTCGACACCCTCATGGGCGCGGGTTTCACGGTCAACAACCCGAACGCCACGACCGGCTGCGGCTGCGGCAACAGCTTCCGGACCGCGGACGACGAGGGACAGGCTCGCTCCTGCGCCCACTGACCTGGATCGGCTGATCAGCGCTCCACAAGCCGTCGGGCAACCGGCGGCTTCGTGAGTCCCGGCGTGTCGTGACCGTGCTCGCTCGTGCCCTGCGCACGGCAGATGGCATCGCCGACGCGTTCCTCGTGGGCAAACACATCCCGGGCATCGTGTACGGGGTCGTGGCCGGTGGCGAACTGGTCCACAGCCGGGGAGTCGGCACCCTCCGCGTCGGCGAGCAGGCCGTTCCCGACGCCGACAGCGTGTTCCGGATCGCATCGATGACGAAGAGCTTCACGGCCGCCACCGTGATCAGTCTTCGCGACGAGGGGCGCCTCTCGCTTGATGACCCGATCGGGCGTCATGTGCCGGAGCTTGCGTCGTTTCATGGCCCGACGGCAGATTCGCCGGCCATCACGGTGCGCCACCTCCTCACGATGACATCGGGACTGGCGACGGACGATCCCTGGGGCGACCGCCAGCAGGGCCTCGACCTTGCGGCGTTCTCTGCCCTCCTGCGTGGGCCGCTGACCTTCGCCTGGACACCGGGGACGAGATTCGAGTACTCGAACCTGGGGTACGGGATCCTCGGCCGGCTCGTCACCAACATCGCCGGTGCGGAGTACCGGGAGGTCGTGCGCGAACGGATCCTCCGGCCGCTCGGCATGGACTCGACGACATACCTTCAGGCCGAGGTCCCGGAAGGTCGGCTGGCCCACGGGTACCTCTGGCGCGACGAGGCCTTCATCGAGGAGCCGCTGGATCCCTACGGTGCCCTCGCGTCGATGGGCGGGATCTTCACCTCGGTCCGCGATCTGTCCCGCTGGGTGGCGTTCTTCACGGACGCGTTCCCACCGCGCGACGACCCGGAGGGGTCGATGCCGCTGAGCAGGGCCAGTCGCCGCGAGATGCAGCAGGCGTCGGGAATCGGGTGGTCGGTGCTTTCACAGCCGAAGCCGGACCTCGAACCGGAGGTTGAGGCCGGCGGCTACGGATTGGGACTCTTCGTCGAGGAGCACTCGCGCTGGGGTCGAATCGTGGGACACAGTGGTGGCTATCCGGGGTTCGGCTCGAACATGCGCTGGCAACCGGCCTCAGGTCTCGGCGTGATCGTGCTCGCCAACCACCGGTATGCACCGAGCACCGGGCTCGCGCGGGACCTCCTGGCCTCGCTCATCGAGTCGGATGCGATCCCGGCGCGCCGAATCCGGCCCGCGGCGGCCCTGTCGATCGCGCGAGCCGAGATCGATCGCCTCCTCGTCTCGTGGGACGACGAACTGGCGGGTCGCCTGTTCGCGATGAACGTGGAGCTCGACGACCCGGTTGCTCGGCGACGCGACGAGATCGCCCGGATCAGGGAGCTCCACGGCCCGCTGCGCTCCGATTCGGCCATGCCGGAGCAGTCGAAGACACCGCTCCACGCGGTGTGGTGGCTGGCCGATGCGCAGGGCGGCCGCGTCCGCGTAGAGATTCGACTCGCGCCGGAGTCACCCGCGCTGGTTCAGACGTTCGGGCTTGCGTCAGTCCCCGCCCCGGACGAGGCGCTCGCGGCGGTCGCGGTCGGCGTCATCACCGCGATCAACGGCCCGCGCCCGGCGATCCCCGTCTCGCTTGTGCTCGGTCCGGACATCGATCGTGTGGCGATTGACCGGATCGCCCGGATCGTGGCCGCCCGATATGCACCACTCATGCTCGGCCCGGCCGTCGCCGGCGACGGCGTCACGGCGGCGACCTGGCGATTGCGCAGCGACCGCGGCAGCGGCGACGACCGCGGCAACCGCGGCAACCGGGGCGAGCTGGAACTGGCGGTTGGACGCGACCCTGGAACCGCGATCATCGCGACCCTTGCGCTCGTTCAGCAGCCTCCGCAGACGCCGTCACAGGGTGACTGACCGGATCCGATCGCGGCCGACCCGATCGTCACGGGGGAGATCAGTACGATCGCGTGATCGCGGCTTCGGGTCGAAGTGTTGACAGTAGGCTCCACCCCGGCATCCGTCCGGGGCCACCGAGCGAACGATGACCGTCTCTCCTCGCGATATCGCGCGGCGTCGAGCCTGGGCCGCAGCCCTGATGATCGGGGCTGGTCTGATCCTCGTGTTCTACCTGCTCCCCGCGGGCTCAATCGAGCAGTCGGTCGTCTACGACATCGTTGGGCTCGGTGCGGTTGCCACCGCACTTCTCGGGCTGCGACTCCACCGGCCTGCGGGAACGTTGCCCTGGGTACTTCTCGCCGCCGGCCAGCTGGCCTTCGTCGGCGGCGACACGCTCTGGACCGTCTTCACTGCCCAGGGCCAGGACCCTTTTCCGTCGGTGGCGGACGCGTCCTATCTCATCGGCTACCCGCTCCTGTCGCTCGGCCTGCTGATCGCCATTCGCCGACGAATTGCCGGTGGCGATCGGGCCGGCCTCCTGGACGCGGCGATACTCACGACGGGTGCGGCCGTCGTCTGGTGGGCCTTCGTGCTGGGGCCGCTGGCAGCAGCAAGTGACCCCGAGCCCGTGGCGTTCGCAATCTCGATCGCCTATCCGATAAGCGATCTGCTCCTCATCGGGATCTTGCTCGGTCTCGCAATGACGCCCGGAGCCCGATCGTTCTCGTTTGGGTCCCTGGCCGGAAGCCTCGTTCTGATCCTCGTCGCGGATCTGGTGTTCGGCCTCCAGAGCCTCGAAGGCACCTACGTCGACGGGGGCTGGTTGGATGGGGTCTGGTTGCTCGCGTACGTCGCCTTTGGCGCCGCGGCCATCCACCCCTCGATGGCGGGCCTGTTCGAGCCAAGGCCGATCGCCGTCACGCTCCTCGGGCGCGCCCGGCTCGTCCTCCTGGGGGTTGCGATGCTCGTGGGTCCGGCCCTGCTGGTGATGGGACGGTCGGATGTCGACGCGATCGTTCTCGTGGTCGCGGCGGCGACGGCCGTTCTGTCGGTCCTCGTCCTCGTGCGGCTCGCCGGGATGGTCCGAATCCTCGCCCGCGACATCGCACGCCGCCGCTTGCTCGAGGAGCAGCTCTCGTATCACGCCTACCACGACCCGTTGACGGGCCTCGCCAACCGGCGCCGGTTCGTGGAGGCCATCGAAGAGGCGCTTGCCAGCGGCACGGCGACGGCCGTGCTCTTCCTGGATCTCGATGACTTCAAGCACGTGAACGACGACATGGGCCATGAAGCCGGTGACGCGCTGCTCTCGGCCATGGGCCACCGCATCCTCGATTCCCTTCGGCCCGCCGACCTTGCGTGCCGCCTCGGTGGAGATGAATTTGCCGTGCTCCTGCCGAACACCCCGAGGTTGGAGGACGCCGAGGCGGTGGCGACGCGCCTGCTCGAGATCGTCGGGACCCCGGTCGATGTCGGTGGTGTCGCCGTCCACGCGACCGCCAGCGTTGGTGTTGCCCTCAGGCAGGCAGGCGAGGTGATGAGCATCGACGACCTGATCCGCCGCTCGGATGTCGCGATGTATCACGCCAAGGCTCGTGGCAAGCACCGCTCCGCGACCTATTCCGCCGAGCTGGAGGAATTGACGTCCGAGCCCGCAGCAGTTCGGACGACCGTCAGGCGGAACCCTACGGCAGCCTGACAATCCACGTATCCGCGACGGCAGGCGTCAGCGCGTCTCGAACGAACGCTTGGAAAGCCCGTAGGCGAAGCCCTCGATCGCGAACGACGGGGCATCATCCGGCCGAGCGACGGCCCCCAGCGTCACAAAGAGCGGGGCGAAATGCTCCACCGTCGGGTGGGCGAACGGCATGCCGGGGGCCTTCTCGCGGAAGTCGAACAGGGTGTCCAGGTCGCCGGCCACGAGCGCCTCGCGGGCCCACTCGTCGAAATCGATCGACCACTGCGGCGCGCCGGGTCTGCCCATGAAGTACTCGCGGATGAACGGCAGCCCGTGGGTCATGAAGCCGCTGCCCACGATGAGCACGCCCTCGTCGCGCAGCGGGGCGAGCCGCTTGCCGAGCTGGAACAGATGCCGCGGATCCAGGTCCGGCATCGACATCTGGAGCACGGGTATGTCGGCGTCCGGGTACATCGCCTTGAGCGGAACCCACGCGCCGTGGTCCAGCCCACGAGACTCGCGCTCGAGCACCTGCTCGTTCGACGGCATCAGGCCCTTGATCTTCGCCGCGAACGTCGGCCGCGGCAGGTCGTCGGCCCAGCCCTTCAACTGGCCGGTCCATGACTCGTCCTCCAGCAGCGGCGGGGCTCCGTGGCCGAGGTAGATGGCCGGCAGAGCCCGGTCGGCGGTCGACGGAGACGGCCCGGCGGGCGTCGGGCTCGTCATTGGTGAGCTGGCAGGTGGTGAGCTGGCAGGTGGCGGGCTGGACGGGATGGTCATGGGTGCTCCGGTGGCGGCGAAGGGGCGTCTCGGCCCGAGCACAGTACCGCGCTCGGGCCGAGAACGGGATCGGGTCAGGCAGCAATCGCCTTGTCGGGCGCGCCGAGAAGGACGAAGGACGAGCTCCAGTTGCCACCGATGCGCATCTGGAGGGCGATGTTCAGCCAGGCGAGCGCCTCGAGCTCGCGGGCTCCGGTGAGGGGTCCGGCATCGATGGGCCGGAGGCCGATCGAGCTCGCGAGCTCGGCGACCACCGCCTTGGCGTCGGGGTCGTCGCCCGCGATCAGGGCATCGGCGGTCTGACCGTTGAGGCCCGGGTTGGCCTGGACGCTGGCGAAGAGGGTGTTGAACGCCTTCACGACGCGGGCACTGCCGGCAACGGTCGCGATGCGCTCCGCACCCGACGGACCGCCGTCTGTCGAGAGGCCGGAGTAGTCCGGCCTCAGGGGGTTCGTCGCGTCGACGAGGATCTTGCCGGCGGTCGATCCGGAGATCTCGTGGGCGATCTGCATCGCCTCGATGTACGGCACGGCCAGGACGATAATTTCCGCGACGGCGGCTGCCTCGAGCGGCGTGGCGACGGCGCTGGCACCGACGATTGCCGCGAGGCGCTGTGTCTTGCCGGCGTCCCGGGCCGCGAAGGTGACTTCGTGGCCGGCTCCCGCAAACGAGCCTCCGAGTGCCGTGCCGACGTTGCCGGTTCCGATGATTGCGACCTTCATGGTGCTCCCTGCGCTTTCCCGATCCGCGTTCGGCCGACCGGCTATGCTTGTGTCTCGGCAAATCGTTGTTGCCTATGCAAACACTTTGCCACGATATTGGCCGGAGGTCAAGTAGGTTGGCCCAAGAACATATCGCGGGGCTCGAGGGGGTTCCCATTCCGGCAGGTCAGGCGTCGCTCCGGCGACCCGACGTCGGCGGCGAGATCCGCCGCTGGCGGCAGACCCGCGCCCTGACCCTCGCTCAGGTCGGCGAGCGGAGCGGCCTGAACATGGGCTACCTGTCCCAGATCGAGAACGCCAAGGCGGTCCCGTCGCTGGACGCGCTGACGGCCATCGCCGTCGCCCTCGAGGTGCCGATCGCGTGGCTCTTCCTGGACTCGTCGCCGGCTCCCCGGGTCGTCCGGGCGGCCGACCGCCCCAGAATCAGCGGTCCCCTGGGTGGCTCGATGGAGGAGGTCGATGGTGGAACCGCCCGGGACGTCCGGATCCTCGAGGCGGTCGTGCCACCCGGCGGTTCCACGGGCATCCACGCCCACACCGGCGACGAGCACCATCTCGTGCTGGCTGGCCGATGGCGGATGACCCAGGGCGGCACGAGCATCGAGGCTGGTCCCGGCGACTACGTGGCCTGGGACCCGACCATCCCCCATGACGTCGAGTGCCTGGGCCCCGAGACCGGGCGGCTCCTGGTGATCTATCCCCGCCATGCGCGACGCTCGCCGGACGGTTCCCGCGAGGCTTGATCGCGTTCCGGGATCCCGGCCGAAAGGAGCCGCGCCCCGATGCCTGCCGCCGTTCGCTTCTCGATCGCGCCCGTGCGCAGCCTCGGCCTCCGGCATCCGGAGGCGCTCGATCTGACGCCGACGGGCGTCCTCGAGGATCGCCGCTTCTATCTCGTCGACGACGCCGGCCGCCTCGTCGACCGCCTCGTGGTGGGCCATCTCGTCCAGATTGCGGCCGACACGGATCCGGCCGGGGAGACGCTCCGCCTGGAGCTGCCGGATGGCGAGGTTGTGGATGGCACGGTCCGCCTCGGCGAACCGATCCAGACGGCGCTCCACGGACGCACGGCCGTCGGTCACGTCGTGGTCGGGCCGTGGGCCGCCGCGCTGGAGGCGATTGCCGGGCGCCGGGTCCGGGTCGTCCGGACGGATCGACCGGGTGGCACCCGGAGCGGCAACCCGACATCGCTGGTGAGCCAGGGGTCCGTCGACGAGCTTGCCCGCCGATCGGGCGTCAGCGCGATCGATGCCCGTCGCTTCCGGATGCTCATCGAGCTCGACGGCACAGTTCCGCACGTGGAGGACGACTGGGTCGGCCTACGGATCGCGATCGGGGAAGCGATCCTCCGCGTCACGGACCGGGACGGCCGCTGCGCCATCACGACCCAGGATCCCGAGACCGGGGAGCGCGACCTCGACACCCTCCGGACGATCATCGGCTATCGCGGCCTGATGCCCGATCGGACGGGCGCGCCGAAGGCCATGTTCGGCGTCCTGGCCGATGTCGAGCGGCCGGGCAGGATTCGCCTGGGCGACGAGGTCGAGGTCCTCAGGACGGGCGCCTGACGTCGCGGCCAGGCGGCGCGCGCCCAACGGGAGATCGTCGATGGCGCCGAGCGCGTCTTCCGGACCTCGCGGTGACGCCGGACCTCGCGGTGACGCCGGGACGACGATGACGCCGGTCCCGGTCGACCGGATCAACGGCGGGCCCGAATCCCCACACGAAGCCCGCGAAAGAGGGTCGGGGTCGCTGCTGCGTTGCCAGCGCACCAGAGAGCACTACCGCGAAGGCGCGCCAGTCCAGCGGATCCAGCCCATCCGTCTCTCACGCCCCGGTTTGCCGGGGGTGGCGGCGCGAGGGTCGTCGGGCCCTGGAGGCCTTACTACCCGGAGAAGCGCTCTTCCTTCCAGGGATCGCCGCTGTTGTTGTAGCCGTAGCGCTCCCAGAATCCAAGCTGGTCGTGGTCCAGGAACTCGAGGCCTCGAATCCACTTGGAACTCTTCCAGAAGTAGCGCTTCGGAACGAGGAGCCTGAGCGGCCAGCCGTGCTCCTTCTCCAGCGGTTGCCCATCGAAGGTGTCCGCCAGCAAGACGTCGTCATCATCGAGGATCGCGAGCGGCAGGTTCGCCGTGTAGCCCTGCTCGGCGTGCGAGACCACGTGGGCCGCCGCCGGGCGCACCTGCGCAAGCTCGAGGATCTTCTGGATCGGGACGCCCTCCCACGTCGTGTCAAGCTTCGTCCAGCGGGTCACGCAGTGAATGTCCGTGTGGACGGTCTTGCGCGGCAGGGCCTTGAACTGGTCCCAGGTCAGCGTGAACGGAGAGTCGACCTGGCCGAAGACCTTGAAGTCCCAGCGGCCGAGGTCCGTGCTGGGCACCGAGCCGTAGTGCAGGACCGGGAACTTCTCGGTCCGGTACTGGCCGGGCGGGATCCGGTCCATGACCGCCGGATCCTGGGGCTGATTGCCGAACAGACGCTCGAACATGGCTGACTCCATGGGGTTGGGCGGCCACTATCGTCCCACAGCGTGACGTAGATGTGACACGGCATCTCGGGCGTGATTCCGCTCGGAACAGGTCGCACGGCCCTCTTCGCTGCGCCACGACAGGAGCACTGTTGCGTTATGCGCGACACGCCGACCACTGAGGCCTGGATCGGGCCCTCCGCCGGTCTCCTGGAGGACCTCGGGTTCACCCTGTTCAACAGCAATCAGCCATCGGCCGCGGGTGGTGCGCAGCTCCTCGCCGCCCTGCGGGCTCACCCGACGCTGCGCCACTTCGACCCCGAAACCGTCACCTGCTGGCGAGCCGCGGCGGGCCGAGGTCGTGCCCTGACGCTCGACCGGCGATCATCCACCGCGAACCGAGAGATCCTCTGGGGTCAGATCCACGTCACGGATCGTTTCGGGATCGAAAACCGGTTCCTGACGTTCGGCGGCAGCCTCCAGGTGGCCGACGCGAGTCCCGAGATGCGGCTGGTCCGTCATGCATCACCGGGCCCGATCGTGCGCTGGGGCGGGCACTCCCAGGGCTCGGACGCATTGGCCGGCGAGATCGGCGCGTTCTTCGGCCGGCTCATCATCCCGATCGACTATCTTCCGGGGGGCGAAGAGCGGGTCACCGCCGAACCAGCCGAACACCTCTACGCCGCGTTCCTCCGCGACGCTGAAGCGCGACGACGTGAAGCTGCCGGCCGACACCCCACCGCCCATGGAGGGAGCGCTGGCGGGGCCCCTTCGGATCCTTGGCTGCGGGCCGAGATCACCCGTGTGCGTGCCGCCCGGCCGGCGTGGTGGGCTTCCGCAGGCCGGCTGCTGGACGACCTGAACCTGGGTCCGGACGGCTTCGAAACGGAACGCGCCGAGGCATGGCAGGCGGCGGACATGCCAGCTGGATCCTCGGATCGATCTGGCTGACCGGGGCCCTCGTCGCGGTCGGGATGAAACGAGCCCCCGGCCATTCGGCCGGGGGCTCGGTCCTGCCAAGGTTCGGTGCGTGTCAGGGGGCCGGCTTGGCGAGGTCGCTGATGCTGACCAGGCCGAATTTGTCCGCCGTCTCCCTGGTGACGACGAACCCGTTCTGGTCGGTGGCCGCCGCGGGATCGAGGGCCACGAGCCCGCCCATGCCGACCAGGCGCTCGTTGAGCTTGGCGACGGTGGCCACGGGATCCGTCGAGGCCTCTCCCGCCCCCTTGTTCACGAACTCAAGGGCTGTCGCTGCGTACTCGGCGAGGATGTCGATGTCACCCGACTCGAGGGCCGGGAACACGATCTCGCGGCTGCCGAGCTGGAACTTCCGCTCGACGGTGAGGCCGGCCTGCTCGAGGACCTGGGCGTAGATCTCGCCGAGGATCTCCTGCTCGTAGAAGTTCGTGGAACCGACCTTGACGGTTCCGGAACCACCGGAGAAGGTGAACCCCTGAGCGTCCAGCCAGGCCTTTGCGACGTCCGCGGCGGCCGATCCGTCGACGGTGACCTGCTTGTTCAGATCGGTCAGCGTCGCCTGATCGATCTTGGCCATGACGCCGTTCAGGGCGTCCGTGATGACCGGGTTCGCATCGATGGCCGCCTGGCGCACGACGGGGACCAGGTTATCGGCGAGCTGGAGTTGCTTGTCGTCCCGCAGCAGGACGAACCCGTTGACGGCGATGGCTGGATCCGACGTGAAGAGCAGGCCAACCTGCGCATCGCCCCTCTTGAGTGCCTCGATCGTGATCGGGCCCCCGGCGTCAGTGGGCTTGAATTCCTTGAACGTGATCCCGTACGTCGCCGTCAGCCCCTTGAGGCAGAACGGACGCTCGGGACACTCGGGTGGCCCGGCCAGCGAAAGCTGACTGGCGATGGTCCCCCTGGATGCCTGGCTGCCCCCACCCAGCGAGCACGCGCTCACGATGAGCGCGAGGATCGCTGCCCCGAGGACGGCCGTGCGGATATGCCGCATTGGGTCGTCTCCTTCCTTCCCGCCGGCGCGATCTCAGTCGCGACCTGAGCGAGCGCCGACCATACCAGAGGCCACATATCGCGACGGTGACGGCGGTCGCGGCGACCCAGATCGGTCGGCGACCCAGATCGGTCGGCGGCCCTGGTCAGTCGGCGACCCTGGTCAGTCGGCGACCCTGGTCAGTCGGCGACCCAGATCGGCCGGCGACCCTCGTCAGTCGGCGACCCTGCCCCCAAAGGGAGATGGCGCGATGGGCACGTCGAGCCGGAGCGTCCCGGGCCGGCCCTCGAGTTGCCGCTGGATCCAGGTGAAGAAACGCTCCGTGACGATCGCCAGCACCGCCACCAGGAACGCCCCGGCGACGATCCGATCGTCCTGTTGCCGGGCGAAGCCGTCGACGATGTAGCGTCCGAGACCGCCGCCCGCGACGAGGGCCGCCAGGGTGGTGGTGGCCACGACCTGCACGGCCGAGGTCCGTAGCCCGACGATGATCACCGGAAGCGCCGCCGGGACTTCAACGTCCATCAGGACCTCCCGACCGGTCATGCCCATGCCTCGCCCGGCCTCGACGGTGTCCGCATCGACATCACGGATCCCGGTCACGGTGTTGACCAGGATGGGCGGGATCGCGAGGAGGACGAGGGCGGGCAACGCACTCGAGAACCCGAGCCCGAAGAACGGCACGAAGAGGATGAGCAGCGCATACGAGGGCACCGCTCGACCGATTCCGGCGACGGCGGTCGCGATCCGCTCACCCCGGTCGGCATGGCCGACGACGAGCCCCGCGGGCAAGGCGATGGCGCTGGCGATCACGACGGCGAGGACCGACAGGATCACGTGTTCTCCGGTCCGGGAGGGGACGCCGTCCACCCCGGTCCAGTGAGCCGGATCCAGGAACCAGGCGATGGTCGATGTCAGGACCGCCATCACGTCCCCCGTGCCCGCGACCAGGGGGTGACCGCCCGGCCGAGCCACCCAAGCCCGAGGTCCGCGGCGAGGCCCAGCGCCACGGTGAGGACGAAGCCGACAAGGACGAGGGTGTCGTTGCGGAAGTTGTAGCCCCTCAGCATGACCTGCCCGAGGCCGCCGAACCCGATCAGCGCGGTCACCATGACCAGCCCGAGGGTCGTCACGGTCGCGATCCTGATGCCCGCCATGATGAGCGGCAGCGCCAGCGGCAGCTCCACGTGCCAGAGGCGGCCGAAGCGCCCATAGCCCATCGCGTCCGCAGCCTCGAGCGCGTCCGTCGGCACAGCGGCCAGCCCGGCGAGGATGTTTCGCGTGAGGATGAACAGGGTGCAGCTGACCAGGGCGATCTCCGCGGTCAGGAAGGACAGGTGCGTGACCGGCACGAGAAAGGCCAGGAGGGCGAGGCTCGGGATGGTGTAGAGAAGGCTGAACGTGCCGGTGACCGGCCCGACCAGCCGTTTCCGCCCGCGGATGAAGTAGGCCGCCAGGGCGCTGATCGCCAGTCCGATGCCCACGGCGACGGCCGTCAGGGCAAGGTGCTCGAGGAGCTTTGACGCGATCAATGGCAGGTTGCCCTCGATCACGTCCCAGCGGATCACGTTCCCGAGCCCTCGGCGCCGCGGCGGCGGAAAGCGGTGATCTCATCCGCGGTCACGAGACCCTCAAGGGCACCGTGATCATCGACGACGATCCCGACCTGGACTTCCGCGTCGATCAGCATTGCCAGGGCGTCCTTGAGGGTGGTCCGTCGGTCGAGCAGCGGCGACATGGCCGACGCCATCAACACGCTGAGGGCGCCGCCCGAAGGCACCTGGCGCTGCCCGATCCACCCGATCGGTCGATTGGCCTCATCAATCATCAGGAGGTACTCGAGCGGGTTGGCCATGATCCGGCGCCGTGGTTCCGCCGCGTCGTCGCCCGGGCGCGCCGTGATCGCCGGCAGGAGGTCGAGATCTCCAACCCGGGAGAGCGAGAGGCGCTTCAGGCCCCGGTCCACGCCGACGAAGCGGGCGACGAAGTCGGAAGCCGGATTTGCCAGGATCTCTTCCGGCGTCCCGAACTGGGCCAGCTTTCCGCCGACCTCCATGACGGCCACGAGGTCGCCCATCTTGATGGCCTCGTCGATATCGTGGGTGACGAAGAGGATCGTCTTGGCCAGGTCGGCCTGGAGTCGCAGGAACTCGTTCTGGAGGCGCTCCCGGACGATGGGATCGACGGCGCCGAACGGCTCGTCCATGAGCATCACGGGCGGATCGCCCGCGAGCGCGCGCGCCACGCCGACCCGTTGTCGCTCGCCCCCTGAGAGCTGCGCGGGATAGCGGTCGCGATACGTCGCCGCGTCGAGCCCGACCAGGGTGAGCAGCTCGTCGCTCCGGGTGCGACGTCGGTCCGGCTCCCAGCCGAGGAGCCGCGGCACCGTCGCAACGTTCTCGCCGATCGTCTGGTGAGGAAACAGTCCGACCTGCTGGATGACGTAGCCGATGGAACGCCGCAGGTCCGTGACCTCGCGGGACGCGACATCCTGTCCGTCGATCAGGATCCGCCCGCTGGTCGGCTCGATGAGTCGATTGACCATCTTGAGGCTGGTCGTCTTGCCGCACCCGGACGGTCCGACCAGGACACAGATCTTTCCGGCCGGGACTTCGAGCGAGAGGTCCTGCACCGCTCCGGAGCGGGCCGTGTTCGTCCCCGGGTACCGCTTCGTGGCGTGATCGAACGCGACGGTGGCCGCACGATGGGCGTCGCTTGGCGGGCTGGTCACGGCGGGTCTCTCCGGTCTCGTGGCGGGTCCAGATCAGTATCGCCTGCCCTCGCGGTCAGCATCGCATCACGCGATCGACATGGGGTTCGGCGCCGCACCAGCGCACGCGCTCTTCGGTCTGGGCACTCGCCCGAAGCGGATGACGATTGTCTAGCTCTAGCCCCGGTCGACGAGCGGCTTGACGTCGCTGATGAGGCGCTCGATGGTCTCGGCGTCGTACGGCGTCGCCATCTCGACGATGGTCGAGGTGAACCCGGCCCCGACGTGCTCAAGGAGCCGTTCCGCGATGTAGGCGGGAGGACCGAAGAACAGCCGATACCGATCGTCGTCCCGGAGGTCCGAGTGGTTCCGCGCCATCTGCTCCGCCCAGACACGTTCCGCTGCAGCCTTCGTGTCCCGTATCACGATCCAGCACCCGGACGTGCGGGTGATGGCAGCCGGGTCACGCCCGACGGCGGCGCAATGCTCGTCCAGGATGGCGTTCTTCCGGGCGAGGTCGGCCGGCGTGGCGGAGACGTTCCAGTAGTCGGCGAAGCGGGCCACCGTCCGAAGGGTCTTCTTCTCGCCGCCCCCACCGATCATGATCGGAAGGTGGCGCTGGATCGGATCGGGGTGGTGTTCCAGGCTGCTGAAGGCATAGTGCGCGCCACGCTCCGAGGTGACGACGCCACCATCCAGCAGAATCCGGATCGCTGCCGTCGCCTCATCGAGCCAGTCGAGGCGCTCCCCCACGCTCGACCCGAAGTCGAGCCCATGCGCTTCGTGCTCGTACCGGAACCAGGCCGCACCGAGCCCCGCGATCGCCCGACCGCTGCTCACGTGGTCGAGGGTCGTGACGGCCTTGGCCACGACGCCCGGGTTGCGGAATGGGTTTGCCCCGACGAGGAGCCCGAGGTTGATCCGCTCGGTTGCCGCCGCCCACGCTCCCAGGATCGTGTAGCCCTCGTAGATCGGCTGCAGCGCGTCGCCCACGATGGCGTGGAGGTGATCCCAGGTCCAGAGATGATCGTAGTCGAGTCGATCCGCCCGTCGCGCGGCATCGAGCATTTCAGGCCAGGTCGAGGCCTGGCTGGCAAGCATGATCCCGAACCGGAAGTCGATCATCGGTGTGAGCTCCCATTCCGTGGCGTGCCCCTCCCGAAGTATCGCCTGCGGGCTCGAAAGCCGCCTCCGGACGGACCGCGCGGTGGAGCCCTGTTGGGCGACGCGTTTGCCCCGCCCGGCATCCTATAGCGCGATCGCCTCCAGGTCCGCTTCGATGACCTGCCGATCGGCAGGATCGGCGATGGCCTCGAGCGAGGCCCGGGCCTGATCTCGCCAGACGATCGCCGCCTCGGCATCGCCGGCCACTGCGGCCGCTCGGGCCATCCCCTCCTGGGCGGCGGCAAGGTCCCAGTCGTCCGCCTCGCCCGCCGCTATCGCCGTCGCCGTCCAGGCGAGGCATCGGGCGGCGTGGAACCGCGCCGGTTCGCCCGCCCGAGGACCGAGTAGACACGGGCGATCTGCCACTCCCCACGCCCCAGGTTGGCACTCGTGCCGACCTTCGACCAGTGGTACCGCGAGGCGTGGGCAGCGTGGATCATGTCGTCGATCTCGGACGCGGTCCGGTCGGGCTTCTCGATCAGGGTCCAGACATGGTTGAAGAGCTCGACGCCGAGGCGTCGGTGCGTGGCCGCCTCGAGTTCGCGTCTGGCGGCCGTTGCCTCGGCGTCGGTCACGATGGGCTCCTTTCCGTCACTGAACTGACCCTCGGGCAGGGCGGGTCTCCAGCCCCAGGTTCAGGCGTTGTCGAGTTCACGCGAGATCGCGCGCAGGATGAATCGCGCTGCCTCGGCGCTCTTGCCGCCCAGTTTCTGCCCATCAGCCTGTTCAAGGGCGACCGCCAGGTCGCCGAGCATCTGATCCAGAAGGGGGGTTCGAGTCAACGCTCCCGCCACGAATGCGGTCTCGAGCCCGTCGACCGCGGCCCGGGCGTTCTCGACCGCGTGCCCCTTCGCCTCCATCAGTTCCCGGAATGCCGAACGGGCGGCGACGGCAGCGGCCCCTGTCGATGCCATGGTCACCTCCCGGTGATGCGGGCCATGACACCGCGGCGCATCGGCGGCTCACGGACTCCGGGTTCGCGCGAAGGGTCGACGGCCGGCGCGTCGACCTGATCGGGCCCACCCTTGTCCTGCTCGATCTCCACCCGGCGCCGCCACTCGGGCTCGAGGATGCTCATCGAGATCTCGTCCCACCATCGCCCGTCGCGCCAGATCGCCTCTCGTGCCCGTCCCTCGACGCTGAACCCAGCGGTCCTGTACGAGCGTATGGCCCGTTCGTTGAAGGCAAAGACGGACAGCGAGATCCGGTGCAGGCCGAGAGCTCCAAAGGCATGGGCCACCATGAGCGACGTTGCCTCCGTTCCGTAGCCCTCGCCCCAGGCGTTCTTCTCGCCGATCGTGATGTGGTACAGGGCGGAACCGTTGTCCCCGTCCAGTTGACTCAGGGCGCACGTTCCGATCAGCCGGTCCGTCTTCTGGACGTGGATCGCCATCGCCAGCGCGTCGGAACCCACGGCTCGTGCGTGGAAGAAGCGGTCGATCTCATCGAGCCGCATCGGCCCCTCGGTATAGCGGGCCAGGCGCGCGATCTCGGGATCCGCGTACCAGCGGCGGAACGCGACGAGATTTTCTGGAACGTGGCGACGGAGCACCACGAGCCTTCCCGCAACCGCGTCGGGGAACCACGCGCGACCTGCCATCAGGGCACGGTATACCATCGCCGCCATGCGTCGCTGGAGCCAGCTGGCCGAGCACGTCGCCGCGACGACCCGAACGTCAGAGAAGTCCGCGCTGCTGGCCGACTACCTGCGAACGCTCAGCGCGGCGGAGTTGCCCATTGCCGTGGTATTCCTGACGGGCCGAGCCTTCGCCGAGGCGGACCAGCGGGCGACAGGCCTCGGCTGGGCGACAATGTCGGCGGCCATCGGCGAGCTGACCGGCGTGGGATCGGCCGATCTGGCGGCGGCGTACGATCGCCATTCGGACCTCGGCCTGGCGCTCGAGGACGTTCTCGTGCGGGCGGGCCACGCCCCGGACCCGAATCAGTCACCCAGCCTGGTCGAGGTCGCGGACGCCTTTGCGGCGATCGAGAGCACATCCGGCCCTGCCGGCAAGGGGGTGCTCTTCGGCAATCTTCTCCGTCGGGCCGACCCGAAGACGGCGAAGGGCATCGTGAAGGTATTGTCCGGAGATCTGCGGATCGGCCTCCGGGAGGGCCTCGTGGAAGCGGCCATCGCGCGAGCCTTCGAGGCGCCACCGGCGCTGGTCAAGAGGGCCGGAATGCTCACCGGCGATCTTGGGCGGACCGCTTCCCTGGCTCGAGCCGGTGCCCTCGAGACCGCGAGCCTGACGCTATTCCACCCCCTGAAGTTCATGCTTGCCTCCCCGGCCGAGGACGCGGCCGAGATCGTCCGTCGGCTTGGTCCGGTGGTCTGGGTAGAGGACAAGTACGACGGCATTCGTGCCCAGCTGCACAAGCGTGGCGAACTCGTCCGGCTGTTCTCGCGAGACCTGCACGACATCTCAGCGGGTTATCCGGAGGTCATCGAGGCGGCACGTACGCAGCCGTGGGACGGGATCCTCGATGGCGAACTTCTCGGTTACCGCCTCGGAACCGTGCTTCCCTTCGTGTCGCTCCAGGCTCGACTCGGGCGGAAGACCCCATCTGCCGCTCTCCTCCGAGACATTCCGGTGATCTACGTCGCCTTCGACGTGTTGGCCATCGACCCGATGGGCGGCGGGCCGGTCGTACCGGTGCTCGATGACTCCCTCCAACAGCGACGCCACCTGCTCGAGGCTCTGGGTCTGCCCCTGGCAGAGTCGGGCGGCCAGTTCGCGCTGTCACACCTTTCAGCGGCTGAATCCACCGGAGCGCTCGAGGACGCCTTCTTCGCGGCGCGGGCCCGCCGGAACGAGGGCCTCATGGTCAAGGATCCGCGGAGCGCCTACTCACCCGGGCGTCGCGGCTACGGCTGGCTCAAGATGAAGAAGGCCCTTGCCACGCTCGACTGCGTCGTCGTGGGGGTCGAGGTCGGTCACGGCAAGCGCCACGGCGTGCTGTCGGACTACACCTTTGCCGTCCGGGACCGGGTCAACGATCGCCTGGTGACGATCGGCAAGGCATACAGCGGACTGACCGACGCGGAAATCGCCGAAATGACTGACTGGTTCACGGCCCACACAGTGAGCGTCCACGGTCGATATCGGGTCGTGGAGCCCAGCGTTGTGGTGGAGATCGCCTTCGACGTGATTCTCCGTTCCCGACGGCACAGGTCCGGGTTCGCCCTCAGGTTCCCGCGCATCGCCCGTCTTCGGCGCGACAAGCGGGCGATCGATGCCGACACGCTGGAGACCGTTGAGCGACTCTTCACCGACTTGCAGCAAGGGTCCGAGCTGCTCGTGACCGCCGGCGCACGGACCACCGCCGCCGCTCACCGTCTTGGGGACGCCGATCGGGCCGATCCGTCGGGGGTCGCGGCGGAATGAAGGGGCGAGCAGGGCGCCGCGACCGTGTGCAATCAGACTGTGCGCAACGAGACGGCGTGCATCTGTGGTGGATGCACGACAGGTAGACTGTCACCATGTTCTCCGGCTGGGGCGCCGAACAGACCCGTATCGCGATGACGCTGTACACGGACTCGTACGTCATTCGCGGCATCCTCACGACCCATCAGCGTCGCCTGTCCGACGTCCTGAATGAAGCCGATGCGAATTTCCTGGTCCTGTCCGAGACCACGATGGACGCACTGGGCGGACGAGCCGCGCGACATGTGGCGCCCCATGCACAGGTGAACCTCGCGGCCGTCCTGTTCGCGGTGGCAAGCGACTCCGTTGTGGCCCTGCCCGAACTGACGACGCCCAAGGTGGCGGAGACCACGTTGATCAGCATCCCGCCGTTCAGCGTCACCGGCCAGATTCACCTTCTGCCCGAGCGCGACATCCAGGACGCGCTGCAGGAACTCCACGGTCGATTCCTGCCGGTGACGGACGCCACGTTCTGGTCCGATGTCCTCGGCGAGGCACCCGTGACCGCGCCGATGGTGGCCATCAACCACGCTCGGGCCCAGATCCTGTCGCCCTACGGGGACCGGTCGCCCGGAGACTGACCGTCCCCGAACTCGGGCGGTGCCCGACACTCGGGCTGTGCCCGACCCTCGGGTGTGCCCCGAACTCGGGCTGCGCCCCGAACTCGGGCTGCGCCCCGAGACTCGGGCTGCGCCCCGACACTCGGGCTGCGCCCCGACACTCGGGCTGCGCCCCGACACTCGGGCTGCGCCCCGACACTCGGGCTGCGCCCCGACACACCATCCATCAGGAGCGCGGCCCGCCATCGGTCGTCAGCGATCGACGGGCAGGTCCAGCCGATCTCCCCATTCGGACCAGCCGCCGTCGTACACGGCGACGTCGTCATAGCCCAATACCGCCAGCACGAACGCGAGACGCGCGGCCGCGACGCCGGACCCGTCGTAGGTCACGATCCGGCGACCGCGGGCCACGTTGGCCTTGAGCAGCATGTCCCTGAGCGCCGCCGGGTCGCGCAGCTTCTGGGTTCCGGGTACATGCATCGCGCCGACTGGCACGTTGACCGCACCCGGGATGTGGCCGAGCCGGCGTGAGTTGCCCTCAAGACCCCGGTACTCCGCCGCCGCCCGGGCGTCGACCAGGAGGGCGTCGGGCGACCCGAGGAGCGCCCGCACGTCGGGCGTCGTGAGACGAAGTCGGAGGTTCGCTCGAGGCGTGAAGGTGGCCGGGGCCGCCGGATAACTTGCGTTCGATATCGGCCGATGGTCGGCGATCCAGGCGCGTATCCCTCCATCGAGAATCCGCGCGGCCTCGTAGCCGTAGACGCGCAGGCTCCACCAGGCACGTGCGGCATAGAGACCGAGCGTGTCGTCGTAGATGACGAGGCTGGTTCCATCGCCGATGCCGGCGTGTCCGAGGACCGTGGCGATCTGGGCTGGCCCCGCAAGTCGCAGGCCCGACGTCCCTTCCTGGGGCGGATCGATCAGGCCGGCGCGCCAATCGACGTGGACCGCGCCAGGAATGTGCCCGGCCGCAAAGGTCGCGGGCCCGGTGCCGTCGGGACGCCACCGAACGTCGAGGATGCGGAGGTCCGGCCGCCCGAGTTGTTCGGCCAGCCAATCCGAGGTCGCCAGGAGCTCAGGGCGGCCGGATGTCGTCAAGCGCGAGAGGTCCCGGAATGGGTGGTCTGGTGTGGCATGGCCGGTATCATACGGCCGTGGTTTCCCCCTTCATGGCCGACACGGAGAAACTGGCCGCGGTGCGGATGGCGATGCCGTCATTGGCGGCCGGTATCCAGCTGAACACCGGGTCCGTTGGCCCGATGCCCGCCGAGGTGGCGGCGGTCATGACGGAACTCGCCGAATACGAGCGGACCATCGGCCGCAGCCAGTTCGACTACTACCTCGAGTTGCTGGACCGGATGCAGGAGGCGCGGGCCGGCGTCGCCGCCGTTCTCGGCGCGAGCCTCGGCTCGGTGGCGCTCACCCACGCAACCACCGACGGCATGAACGTCGGCACGTGGTCGCTGGACTGGCAAGCCGGCGACATCGCGGTGTCGACAGTCCAGGAACACGCCGGGGGCCTCGGTCCGCTGTATGCGCTTCGGGATCGTCTCGGAATCGACCTGCGGTTCGCCGACATCGGCGATGGCTCGGACGATGAACGGACGATGGCGGCACTCGACCAGGCGGTGGCTCCCGGCACGAAGCTGGTCTCGCTGTCCCACGTGCTCTGGTCGACGGGTGCGGTCCTGCCGATCGCGCGCATCGCCGCGCTCGCCCACGATCGAGGAGCGCTGCTCCTCGTGGACGGTGCCCAGGCCGCTGGCGCCATCCAAGTCTCGGTCGACGAAACCGGAGCCGACGCCTACGCGATCCCGGGCCAGAAGTGGCTCCTCGGGCCCGAGGGTATGGGCGCCCTGTGGGTGAAACCATCGGCGATGGACCGGATGCGGCCCTCGGTCGCCGGGCATTTCTCGCTCGAGTCGTATGACTCGCGGGGCAGCGCCGTGTGGCACCCGGATGCGCGCCGCTTCGAGGGCTCTGGCTACCATCGGCCGTCGGTGGCGGGGTTCGCGCGCGCGGCCAGCTGGTTGTCGATGTACGTCGGGCTCGACTTCGTGTACGGCCGAGGCGCCCGGACCGCGAGCGCCGCGGCCGATGCTCTCGCGGAGATCGATGGCGTGGAGCTGCTCACGCCGCGCCACCAGATGGCAACGCTCGTGACGTTTCGAATCCGTGGCTGGGGTGCTCAGGCGGGTCTTGACGAGCTGGCGGTTCGCACGTCGGCGATTGCCCGGACCATCGTGTCACTGGACGCGATCCGCATCAGTGTCGGCTTCTTCACGACCGAAGCTGAGATCGAGCGCTTTCTCGAGGGCGTTCGACTCCTTGCCGCCCACGGTCCCGATTCGCTCCCTCCGCGGCGGACGCTGCCGATCTTCGGGGAAGGGTGACCATTCTCCCTCCCCGCCGGTCCTGGCTCGACATCCGCTGGCGGCAGTTCCGCAACGCGCCACGGCCCGTCGTTCGCGCGGTCGGGGCGAACCTCCTCGTCGCCGGGATCCTCGGCATCGCCTATCTGGCCTATGACGTTGCCTTGACCCGCGGCGCGCGGCTTCCCGGTGGCGATCTCCGGACCTTCTTCGCGGCGCTCGACGTTGTCCTCGTGCTCGTCGTCGGCAGCACGTTGACGTACCTGATCGTGCCCCTGCCTCGCGGATCCAGCGCAGGCTCACAACGAACGGGCTGGAGCGCGGCCCTCGGCCTGTTCGCGTCCGTTCCGATCGCCTACCTGGTGCTCGTGATCGTGATCCAGATCCTTCGCCCGTTGCTGACCTGACGGTCCGCGCTGCGGGGTGGCGGCGTTCGATGCGGGACGCTATCGTGTCCGTCAGCAGCAGGTCATCGAGTCATCAGGGGGAGCGAGAGCCAGCTCGTGTCGGCCGAAGAGACCCGCCATGTCGCCTTGCCGAAGCTCTACGGAGCCCCCCCGCATGCGCGCCCAACAGTGCCTGTGGCGAGGTCCGAACGGCCCTTCGACCCCGATGAGCTACCTCTGGTTGCGGCGATGACGGACGAGGAGCGGGCTCGTCTCGAACACCTGGAGACCGCCAGGACCACCGCACCTCCGCTCGATCCCGCCCCGAAGCTCATACCCCGTCCATTCAGTCTCCGCGCTCTGTCTGAGCGGCTCCGCGGCGTTCGCGGCTGACGCCTCCGCCCGGCCGGATTCGGGAGCCGGCTCGCCGTGCCGCACGCCCCGGCCGAGTGCGCGGTGTAGGATCGCGGCGGGGGAGTAGCTCAGTTGGTTAGAGCAGCCGTCTTATACACGGCCGGTCCCTGGTTCGAGCCCAGGCTCCCCTACCACCATCGAGGTCGCCGCCCGGTCCCGCCTGTCTGCCCGTTGCTTCGCCGCCCGGTCCCGCCTGTCCGCCCGTTGCTTCGCGGCCCGGTCCGCCGCTTGCTTCGCGGCCCGGTCCCGCCTGTCCGTCGAGGCTCGCGGGAGCCGCGCCTCGCTCAGACGGCCGACCGGACCATACGGATGATCCGCTCCCGGCGATCGTCGTCGAAGGAGCGCTGGGCGGGGAGCGAACCGAGCCACGGGCCAACCTGATCCGGTGTGATCGACGCGCAGGAAGATGTTCGCTCGACGCGTGAGTCTGTTCCGACCACTGCAGCGTAGACCTTGACGACGTGGTCGATGTCGTCGCCGCCGAACCAGAGCCGGACGCGCTCGGCGTCGCGGGCCGCCCGCTCGAGCGGGTGATCGATCAGGTGGGTCCGGCCGTTCGCGACCCGGACCTCCCAGCTCCTCGGACCCCGTGATACGACAGCGCCCGCCGGGGGGAGCTCCTCGATCACGGCTGCCCCGAACGGACCGATCACGATCTCCGGAATGATCCTGCTCCCGTCGGGCAGCGGCACGCGCCTCGCGAGAGCGTGGTCCGGCCCAAGACTGTTTCGGGCGCGATACGCGGGCGTGGGTCGCTTGCGCCGGCCCACGAGCTGATCAATGACGGCGCCGACGCGCGCGATCCCGAGAACGCCGAATGCCGCCGGGGCCGTCAGGCCGAACGTCCAGGCCAGGGCGCCAATGGCGAGTTGGGTGGAGGTCGCGCGGCCGTTCGGCGTGAAGGCCTCGAGGATGCCCGTGCCGAAGACAGCGTAGGCGAGCAGCGTGGCGCAGATCAGGAACACCGCCCCAACTACCAACGTGCGGGCGATCATCCACGCGTCGACGCGGCCGAGGGTGGATGTCCCTGAGCCAATGATCTGCATGCGACCATGCTCGACCATCGACGTCGATCTGGAAACCACACCTTCGGGTGGTGCGGGCAGGACCCTCGGGCCATGCGGCGCGTATGGAGTCTGGTCATGGGCTGATGGGACGCACGTACCATAGCGACGGCGCGGGCCGCGGGGTGATCCTTCCAGCAACGACGGGCGAGATTGCCCGTGGCGAGGTACCCCGTGCCCAACCAACGAGACCGACATGCTCGTCGCAGGTTGCAGCTGCTCGGTGCCGCCATTGCTGCGGGGCTCGTGTGCCTCGCGCTCGTCCTCCCGGCTCTCGCCGCCGTTGGTCCGACCAAGCTCGAGAATCCCACGGTGACACCGCGGTCCGGAACCACGGACACCCTCGTGACGCTTGCCGTCTCATATCGGAGCACACAGGGCGCCGCACCGGACTACGTACGTGTCGTGGTCGGCGACACCACCCGTTCCCTGTCGGCGACGGCCACGAACTGGAAGCAGGGTGTTGAGTTCTCCGTTGCGACGTACCTGCCCGCGGGCACGTGGGCCGTCCGCTTCGAGGCACGTGACACGGAGAAGTTCGTCGACGAGACCGAGGGCGGGACCGTGACGATCGGTCAGGCGCCAGTGTCAACGCCCACGCCGGTTCCCACCCCCATCGTGACCCCCGCGCCGGTTCCCACGTCCGCCTCGACGTCCGCCCCGACGTCCGCCCCGACGTCCGCCCCGACACCGGGCCCGGCCCCAACGCCGACCGCGACGCCGCCGGCCGCGGCCAGTCCCTCGCCCCGCCCGTCGCCGATTCCCTCACCCCGCCCGGCCGCGAGCCCGACAGCGACGCCGAGCCCGGCGGAGAACCTCCTGGTTGACGCGACCTCGCGCCCATGGAGCGGCACGGGAGCAGGCACACGAGGCGGGTCCGGCTCAAGGTCCGGCCCGGGTGGCGGAACCTCCGGCGGCGGAAGCTCCAGCCCGGGTAGCGGAACCTCCGGCGGCGGAAGCTCCAGCCCGGGTAGCGCAACCTCCGGCGGCGGACCGTCGGGTTCCGGTGGATCCGCCGGACCGCGCGGCAGATCGGTAGCGAGCGGCCCTTCCTTCGGCACGAGCGACGGGACCGGCCCGGGAAGCACCGCCGGAGGCGGAGGCGCCACGCCGTCGAGCAGTAATGCGTCGACGCTCGCGATCGGGGCGTGGCTGGCTGGCTCGTTCGACGGCGGCATGGCGGCCTTGGGGCTCCAGGGTCCGGGCCGACTCCCGACGCTGCCGGCGATGCTGGTATCGGGTACCGCCGTGACGGCCTGGATGGCGTTCATGCTCTTCAAGAAGCGACGCGACGAGGAGATGCCGGACGAAAAGTCGGTGATGCGGGAACACGCCGAGAGGGGCGTTGGCCTTGCCCCGAATGCGGGCCTCGCCGAGCCGGACGATCCGGAGGCGAACATGCCCCGCTGGCGCAGGCCCTCCTTGATGGAGGCGCGAAAGACGGACCCGATCCGGGATCCACGGCCCACCCGTGAGCCGCTGGCATTCTCGTTTCAGGTGGCAGGGGGTCCGTCAAGCGTCGAACGACGCCAGGTTCGCTACACGGTCGCGGCGCTCCTCAGCCACCCGGATCCGCTGCGCTCGGACCGAATCGGCGAGGTCGTTGCCGGCGACGAGGTCCAGGTCGAAGGCT
>JACPOR010000005.1:32590-70798 GCA_016191425.1 Chloroflexota bacterium | reverse complement strand
AAGGCTGGAGCGGATCGTTCTGCGACGTGGTCTGTCCCGATGGGCGGCGCGGCTGGATCCACCGGACGGCCCTGAGCGAGGCGCTCAGCCCGGGCGGCCAGGCCTGGACGTTCACCGACTTCGAGCCGCCGGCCGACGCGGAGAATGCATTGGCCGCCTTGCTGGTGGCCCGCGGCCTCAACCACAAGGCGGTCTAGGCCGGAGTCGATCGCCGGCCCCGGGGGCGGCCTGCGGGTTCACGACGCAGCACCAGGATGTGCTGATGGACGATGTTCGGGACGAACACCGACGGATAGCCGTAGGGCCGGAGGCGCGTGCCGGACTGGTACCAGACGATGTCCCCCTTGGGCACGAAACCCACTGATCCGGCCCGGGCGGCAAGATCGGAGCCGGTGAAGAGGTACCGGCCGTTCTGGTAGGCGTCGCGTACGATCAGGGTTGCGTATCGGCCCGGTCGCAGCACCCGATGGAGATGACCCAGCACCTCGGTCATCCGATCCAGGAACGCGCCATAGTCGGAGAGGTTGGCCAAGTCGGCGGGATCGTCCGTGATCATCGCGTAGTCCGTGCGGCGATTCGCGTGAGCCTCGGCGAGCGCGCCGCCGGCCATCGTCATGGGGAGCTGGACGTTGTACGGCGGGTCGGTCGCCACGAAGTCGACCGACTGATCCTCGATCTGCGGGAGCAGGGTCAAGGCGTCGCCCACCCGAAGCTCGCACCCGGACGGATCGAAGGAGCGAGGGCCGCCGGGATCGTGCTGGCCGATGTCGAGCAGCTCCGGTCCGGCTCCGCCGCGCTCGGCCCGTGCGCCCGCAAGGACCGCGTCGTAGACCTCCGCCCAGCGTGGTGACAGTTCAAGGCCGATCGCACGCCGCGGCGTCCGGGCGATGGCTGCCCCGAGGAGCGTGCCGCCCACGCCCGCGAACGGATCGAGGACGATCTCTCCCCCCGAGGTGAAGAACTCGATGAGCTTGGCCATGAGGCGCGGCGGCTTGTTCGCGCCGTGCTCCCGGCGCAGCGGGTGGCCAAGCTCCGAGGGGTAGGCGGTGGACCAGAGAGACTTGGTGAAGTAGAGCCACTCCTCGCCGGACAGTTCGTTGAGGTGGTTTCGCGGATGGGGAGAGGAACGGGGTTCTGGCATCGCGCCAGCCTACCGATGCTGATCCGTCCGCGCATCGGATCACCGCTGGCCACGTGTGGCACGATGCGAGCATGCCGAGCGGAGTATCGAGTGCGCGGTTCGTCGGACGGGACGAGGCCCTGTCCCGGATCGCGGTCGCGCTTGAGGCGGCTGCCGGCGGCCATCGCCGGCGACTGCTGATCAGCGGCCCCGGCGGCGTCGGCGTCAGCCGCCTCGTTGACGAGAGCATCGTCCGCGTCGCCCGCCTCTCGCATCCGTTCACGGTCCTGCGGTGGCGCGCCCACCCCGCCCGGACGCTCGAGCCGTACGCGCCCGTGATCAACGGTCTCGAGGCGTTCCTCTCGGGGTTCGACGAGGCCGAGGTCTGGCGATTGCTCGGCCCAGGGGCGGAGGCGCTCCGGATGCTGCTGCCAGATCTCGTGGCCGCCGTGCCATCCGGACGAGGTCTTCGGGTCGGGCCGGACAAGCGGCCGGCATGGGTTGCCGAGGCGGTCCTGGGGGTCCTCGAGCGGGCCGCGGAACGACAGCCCGTGCTGCTCGTCCTCGAGGATCTGCACGTGGCGGATGCCGCGACCCGATCAATGGCCGTCTTCCTGACCAGGATCAATCGTCCGGCTCGAATCTGCTTCATCGCCACGTACAGGACCGATCGAGCGGCAATGAAGGAGACGACCCTGGCCGATCTCACGGCGATCGCCGACACCGAGGATCCGCCCGACCGCCTGGAACTTGGGCCACTGAGCCGCGATGAACTGGCCCAGTTGATCGCGGGCATCGAGGGCGAGCGGCCGACCGCGGCGTTGCTGATGCTCACCTCGGAGCGCTCGGGCCGCAATCCACTCCTGGCGGAGGAGGTCCTCGCCGCCCGGAGGGAACTGGCGGGCGTGTCCATCGGAACGTCCCTCCGCGGGCTCGTGGCTGGCCGACTGTCGCTGCGCAGCGCTGAATGTCGACGGGTCGTGCGACTGCTCGCCCCGATCGGCGAGCCGATCGCCAGAGACAGCCTCCAGGTCGTCGCCACCGAACTCGACAGGGTCAGCGGGGAGCTCCCCGAGCGCTCCTCCACGGGGCCTCGCCGGGGAGGCGAGGGGCTCGACGCCGATCTGCGAGCCGGAGTCGTCGAGGCCATGGACCATGGGCTGGTGGTTGAGGAATCGGACGGATCGCTGGCACTGCGGCACGAAATGATCGCCGACGCCGTCGAGGAGGATCTTCTCCCCATCGAGCGCCGCGAGTTGCGCCACGTCCTCGCTCACATGCCGGGTTTCGGCCCGGCAATTCGAGCGCGGCACGCACTCGCGGCGCACGACGTCGCGTCTGCGCATGCCGCGCTCCTGGACATCGCGTCGATGGCGGCCGAGCGCGGCGCGGCGCAGGATCGGCTCTCGGCGCTCGAGCTCGCGATGGAGCTCGGCTCGGGGGCGCTCTCCGAACGGGCGGCCGCCGAGCTGATCGTCGAGACCGCGGATGTCGCGGCCGCGGCGGGCCAGGCGGATCGCTCGGCTTCGTATCTCGAGGCGGCGTCCCGGGCGTTCGGTGGACGAGAAGATGCTGCGGTGCTGGCTGGAATCCACGAGCGACGCGGCAAGGTCGAGCGGACGCTCGGCCATCACGACCGTGCCCTGGCCGAGCACCGTCGCGCGGCGGAGCTGGTTCCGGCCGGAGCGACCCTCCTTCGGGCTCGAGTGCTGGGCTCGCTTGCCCAGACGCTCATGCTGCTTGGGACGTTCGGTGAGGCCGAGTCCATCGCCGCCAGTGCGATCGACGCCGCGCGAGAGGCCGGCCCCGACGGGCGACCGGCCGAAGGTCACGCCACCTGCACGCTCGGGATCGCACGGGCATGGGGCGCGGATCCGGCCGAGTCGATCCCGCTCCTCGAGGACGCTCGCGACATCGCCCTCGAAATTGGCGACGCCGAAGACTACTTCCGCGCCGTCCTGAACCTCACGACCGCCCTGACGCTGCTGCATCGCGGCCCGGAAGCCATCGACGTGACGAATGAGGCCATCGAGCGGGCCCGCACGTTCGGCCTCGAAACGGTCTACGGGAACACGCTTCGGGGCAACGTCGCGGAGGCGCTGTTCCTGACGGGCCGCTGGGCGGAGGCCCGTGAGGCGATCCGGACGGCCCTGGAGTGGAGCCCCGGCCCGGACGCCTTTGCCGATGCGGCCGTGACGTCGGCGGCGCTGGAGGTCGAATCGGCTTCCGGCGACCTTGCCGCGCGCCTGCTCGGCCGCCGATTGCTCGACCTGCGCAACGCTCCCGATCCCCAGTCCGTCGTGCCCGCGAGCCGAGCAGCCGCGTCGTTCGCCATGTGGCTCGGTGATCTCCATGATGCCGCGAACGCGGCCGAACTCGGATGGTCCGCCGTCCGCGGCACCGAGGACTGGGTCCTCGCATCGAGGATGGCCGCGACGTACCTGGAAGTGCAGGTCGCGATCGTCACGGATGCCCGCGAACGCCGGGCAATCGCCGACGTCGCGACAGCCCGCGAGCGCGCCGGCCGTGTTCTCGCCGAGGCTGAACTGGCGCTTCGCTCGAGCGGCGTACCGGTCGATGCCGGCAGCCGGAGGGAATCGGAGGCGCAGCTCGCAACCGCCAGGGCGTATGCGGCGCGCCTCGATGGTCGCGACCTGCCAACCGTGTGGGATTCGGTTGCCCGGGGCTGGGAGCGCGTAGGAGATCCCTACCAGGTCGCGCGGGCGCGCTGGCGTCAGGCCGAGGCGGCGCTGCCGGCCTCCGATGCACGCGTCGGCCGGGCCGCCGCGCGGGCGCCGCTTCTCGAAGCCGTCCGGGTCGCCCGTGAGCTCGGCGCGGCACCGCTGCTCCGCGAACTCGAAGGTCTCGCCCGGCGGGCCCTGATCACCCTCCCGGCGGTTCCTGGGCCCGCCTCAGCTGATCGTCCAGGCGGCATGGAGGACGCGGGGTCGGAACAGGCCGACCAGGCCGCGGGACTCGCCGACACACGGGTGGGCGTCCTTTCCGGAAACGGACGGACCGCGACGACGGGGGAGCACGGGATTGCAGCCGACTTTGTGGGCCGACCGGAGAAGCCGGCAGATGCCGCGTTCGGTCTGTCCAATCGCGAGCGTGAAGTGCTCGGCCAGATCGTCCTGGGTCGGACGAACCGCGAGATCGGGGAGCGGCTGTTCATCAGCCAGAAGACCGTCGGGGTCCACGTGGGCAACATCCTCGCCAAGCTCGGGGTATCGGGTCGCGTGGAGGCTGCGATGGTCGCCGTCAGGCTGGACCTGGTCCCCACCCGGGCTCGGTGACCCGGGCCGGCATGGGCCAGGATCTGGAATACCTTGCGGGACTTGGGCAACATCTCGACGGAGCGCCCGGGGGCCTCGACATCGCGCCCGGAAACGAACGAGACCCGGAGGAGGGTCCGGGTCTCGTTGCGCTGTTCGTCCGGCAGGAGGGTGCCGGTCGAGGTGCTTGTGTGCTTGTCCTACCAGCGCTTCATCGCCCCTTCGACCAGCGCGATCGCGGCGAGCGGAGCGACTGCCATTGCGAGCTGCCAGGCCCGCTGCATCCGGTGCTTCATGTCTGGGCACTCCCGTGCGTGAAGGATGATTCCGCCGGTTCCGTACCGGGAGACCTATCCTGCCGATGCCGATGCGTGCCCTCAATGAGGCCTAAGTACTGGTGACACCCCGTACCTTCGGGGTACCAGGAACGCATCCAGACCGGGCTCAACCTGGTCCCAGACCGTCCCTTTCTCCACCACCACTCGCCAGAAGCCACCCTAGCGGCCGGGCCTTATCTGCCGCTTATCTGGTCCTCCGCCCCGGCAGGCGGTAGGCTCGTTCCGTGAACCTTCAGCTCTGCTACACCGATGCGTATGCGCGCGAGGTCGAAGCCAGGGTGGTGGCAGTGGACCTTGCAGACGCGACGCTCGTTGCCCTGGACCGGACCGTCTTCTACCCAGGCGGCGGCGGCCAGCCATCGGATCGAGGTCTCCTGCTGCGAAATGCCGACGGTCGGTCGTGGGCTGTGCAGGCGGCTCGTAAGCTCGGCGGTGAGATCGTCCACGAGCTGGAGGCCGGCGTGGAGCCGCCGTCCGTCGGGGATGGCCTGCACGTGGATCTGGACTGGGCGCGGCGGTTCGCGCTCATGCGAACGCACACCGCCCTCCATGCGCTGTGTGGGGTCGTCTGGCGGGACTACGGCGCGCTGGTCACGGGCGGGAACATGGAGCCCGGCGCTGGCCGGATGGACTTCGAGTTCGAGCGGATGAGCGGCGACCTCGTCGATGAGATCGAGGCCACCGTCAACGCCGAACTCGCCCAGGCGCGCGACGTCCGGGTCAACGTCCTACCTCGTGACGAGGCGTTTGCCATCCCCGACCTGATCCGCACAAAGATCAACCTCCTGCCGGAGGGTATCGTGGAGATCCGGACCATCGAGATCGTCGGGCTCGACCTGCAGGCGGACGGCGGCACGCATGTCGCGAACACCCGCGAGGTCGGCGGGATCCGGGTCACGGGTTACGAATCCAAGGGCCGGATCAACAAGCGGATTCGCATTGTGCTGGTGGACGAATAATCGTCAACCCCGAAGATTCACCTAATGTAATGGGTTGCTTCGACGCATACGGTTGACGTAATCCGGAAGCGGCGCCGAGGCTCGTGGTGTCGCCCACGTCGGGCGGGTCACGAGGAGCACTCCCAATGCCTCGATCTGCTGTCGCAACGAACCTCATGCCCCTCCCGAATGCCGTGCAGTTGCAGCTCATGGCGGACCTGTCCTGGTGGTCGGATACGCTCCGGGCGAAGAACCGATCCGGCGCGACGATCGAGTCCTACAGGCTCACGCTCGCGACGTTCGACCGGTTCCTGTCAGCGCACGGCTACCCACGCGCCACGGCGCAGATCACGCGCCAGATGGTGCAGGCCTTCATCATGGACCAGCTCGGCAAGCACTCGGCTGGCACCGCCAACACCCGGTACGCGCACCTGGGGGCTTTCTTCTTGTTCTCGGTCGCCGAGGAAATCATCGAGAAGACGCCGGTGCGCGGGATGGAGGCGCCGTCCATGCCCATCGACCCCACGCCGATCCTCACGCTCGACACGATGCGCCGCCTGCTCGACTCGTGCTCCGACAAGTCCTTCGCTGACCGGCGCGACACCGCCATCATCCGGCTCCTGATCGACACCGGGAGGCGGAGGGCCGAGCTGATGGGCCTGCGTGGACGACGTGGACCTTGCCCCTCCGGCGAGCGGAACCGCGGTGTGGGAGTGCCCCGCCAGCACGCGACCACCTGGAGGGTGGGAGGTCCCCGTACTCCTTGAACAGGCGCTGCTCGCTCACCGGGTGGCGCCTGTTCCGTGTCAGTGCCTGCCGTTGCCGTTCCCGACGACCTTCTGTGCTGTCCCGAGGTCGCCATCGGCGAGCAGCCGGTCCTCGTCGTCGTAGAACCTTAGGCGCGAGGCCTCGACGTACTCGTCTGACAGCTCGAACCCGAGCCACGCGCGATCGAGGCGCTCAGCGGCCCAACCCGTCGTCATCGATCCGCCGAAGATGTCCAGCACCACATCGCCGGGCTCCGTCAGGAACCGGATGAACCACTCGGGGAGCTGCACCGGGAACCTCGCCGGGTGTACCTTCAACCCGCGCTCGGTGAGCATGGCGATGTAGCGCCCGTTCGAGTCGTTGTTCCCCATCGTCAGGACGTTGCCGGGGATCGCGCCGCCGAGGTCCTTCTGCCATGTCGCCTTCGCGAGGTGGCCGCTGGGGCGCTTCTTCGCGCGGAACCCGCGATCGATCAGGCGCACCATGTCGTCCGAGTACGGGACCAGGACGTTGAGGTTGGACGCCTTCGGGCGCTCCGTCTTCGAGAGCCACCAGCAGGGCTCCACCGAGTCCTTGACCCGGATGCGCTGGACGTTCACCCACTCCGCGGGCGTCGGCATCTTCGCCGGGTTGTGCCAGTAGATCTCCTGCGCGAGGAAGAACCCTACCGACTCGACCAGTTCGAGCAGCAAGCGGAAGTGGTACAGCGAGCGGGTCGGGTGCCCCTTCTGCCACGCGCCGCCGACGTTGACGACGAACGAGCCATCTGGTCGAAGGACGCGCTGGACCTCGCGCGAGAACGGCAGGAACCACTCGACGTATTTGGCCTGCGGCTCGTTGCCGTACTCCTTCTTGAACTCCAAGGCGTACGGGGGCGAGGTGACGACGAGGTTGACCGACCCGTCGGGCATCGCGCGCAGCAGCTCGATGGCGTCGCCGAGATAGGCTGCGCCGCGACGTGTCGTGTACGCGGGCGCGACGCTGGGCAGCAGCGACGTTGCCAGCGCCGAGAGCTGGCAAGGATCGGTAAGGCGGTCGTCAGGCGATGCCACGGACTTCCGCCAGCGTTCGGTACCACGGGTGCTTGATCGCCGGGTCAATGGGCTGCATCGTCGCGAGGTAGTCGGGGTCGGTCGCCAGCCGCAGCAGGTCCGTGCTCCGCGCGAACACGTAGTCCCAGCGCCCGGTCGCGTTGAACAGGCACGCGCCGATGATCTCGAAGTGATCCACCCGGTAGTACCTGCTCATCGGGTCGCCCCGGCTCGCGCGGGTCTTCTGGGTCTCGGCGCGGAGCGGACCCGTGCCCGAGCGGACGTTCTTCATTTCGAGTTGGATCATCGTGCCGTCCGTGAACCAGATGGTGAAGTCGGGCACGCCGTCCTGGTCGAACCAGTGGTAGTGGTCGATCACGTCGTCCCGCTGGAGCCCGTCGAGGTGGCGGCTCATGAACAGCTCCGCGAGCTTGCCCTTGAGGTCGGCGCGAGCCCGAAACCCGTTCTCCAGCGCATCGAGGATGTCGCGCGCGCTGGCGTTGAGCATCCGTTCGACCGGATGGCCGATCGTGTTCGTGCGCCTTCCGGGTCCCGGATCAACCTGCGGCCTGTCCTCTGCCATACAGGGAAGGATACTGGCGGAAGTGCCTGCTGGCGGGAGGTCATCGGGGCCCGCTGAGGAATAGAACGCATGTGCTGATTGTACCCGCTGGAGGATGTAGCCGACGGACCATCGAGATCGTCGGGTCGACCTCCAGGCGGACGGCGGCACGCACGTCGCGAACACCCGCGAGGTCGGCGGGATCCGGGTCACGGGTTACGAATCCAAGGGCCGGATCAACAAGCGCATCCGAATCGAGCTGGGCGCCTGATTCGGAGCAGGAGCTCAGTCGCCGCGCGTCGCAACCACCGAGAACGACAGGGGAACCCGGCCGCGTTCCTCGGGCCGCACATCGAGGTGGCCGGCCCACCAGTCGACGGGATGCTCCGTGACGCGCTCGAGTTTGAGCCCCGCGCCGAGCAGGGCGGTCACGATCTCGCCCAGCGTCCAGGCGCGGGCGAACTTCCAGCTCTGATCGTCCTCGGCGATCGCCAGATGGTCGATGTACGCGGGCGCCCAGCCCTTCGAGGCTTCCGGGCCGCCGAAGTAGTCGTAGTCGGTGGCCATCCAGCGACCCTCGTCGTCAGCGTCGAACAGCCATTCGGCCGGATGCCCGTCGAAGATCACGAGGCGGCCGACGGGGGAGAGGAGTCGGCGAAGCACGGCGGCCCAGGAATCAAGATCCTGGAGCCAGATGATGGCGCCGCGGCCGGTGTAGACGAGATCGGCCGTGCCGTCGAGGTCACGTGGCGTGTCCAGGACGTCGGACTCGATCCAGCGCGCAGGCGCGCCGGTGGCCGTGGTCAGCCGCGCGGCCAGCTCCAGCATCCGCGGGCTGATATCGACCCCGATCACCTCGGCCGCGCCAAGGTTCCAGAGCGACAGCGTGTCCCGGCCACCGGCGCACTGCAGGTGGATCGCGCGGCGGCATCGGCCGCGCAGTTCGCCGATCAGATCGTGCTCCACCGGGAACAGGTTGGACCCGCCGGCGCGGATGAGTGCCACTGCCTCGTCGTACCAGCTCTCGTAGCGCTCGGCGGCCTCGTTCCAGGCAGCACGATTGGCGGCATGCATGGCACGGACGTCGGCGGCTTCCGCGGCGGTTGCGGGGCGGACGTTGGGCGTCGCGGGCGGATCCGTCATCGACCGGAGTCTAGCGGCGGCTACGATGGCGACGTGAACCATCTGCAGCGAGCCGAGCACGACAATCTCATCGAGACGTTCGGGGTCATCGCCGCGGTCCAGCCGGACGGCGTCCTTCGTCACGATGACGGCGTCGTGACCATCGCAAGCCGACTGCCGATGAGCCTGTTCAATCAGATCCTCATCGAGTCCGAAACGGCTTCACCGACGGCTGTGGGAGACGCGGTCGCCCTGATGCGCGAGCGTGGCGCCCCGTTCGCGCTGACCCTTGGCCAGGGCCTGGATGATCGATTCCTGGCCGTTGCCGCCGGTCTCGGCCTGGTCCTCGATCCCCACGCGGGCTTCCCGGGCATGGCCGTCACACCGCTGCCGCTGCCCGTCCCCGATCCGGCCGGACTGGACATCCGGCCCGTGGACAGCACCACGCTGGCCGACCATGCGAGCGTCGTTGAGAGAGGTTTCGGGATCGATCGGGCGATCATCGACGCAGTCGTCTCCGAAGCGATCGCCGCGGATCCCCGGTTTGCGTACTACGTCGGCTACGTCGATGGGGTGGCGGTGGTCTCGGGCCTTGGCGTCAAGACTGGCGAAACCATGGGCGTCTTCAACATCGCCACGCTCGAGGAGGCACGCCGACGCGGCTACGGAGCGGCCATCACCCGGCGCATCCTGACCGATGGCGCGCTCCTCGGGTGCACCGTCGGGACGCTCCAGTCGAGTGACATGGGCCGACCCGTCTACGAGGCGATCGGCTTCAGGACCGTGGTGTCCTACGTCGGCTACGTCGATCCAGCACAGCTTGGAAAGGGCGCCCATGGCTGACGCGCCTGAGACCACACCGGCCCTCGAAGCGATTACCGCCACCGGGGTCCCGCATTTTGTGGTCAGGATCGAGCCGGCCCGGTCGGCGGAGGAAGCCGCCGAACGCCAGGGCATTCCGCTCCGTGCGCTGCTTCGTACGATCGTCGTCCGTCGCGGCGACGACGACTACCTGTTCGTGCTCGTTCCGGCCGGGCGCCGATTCGACTGGCCAAAGCTGCGAGCTCACCTCGGCGTGACCCGAATGTCCCTTCCCGACGCGGACGAGGCGCACGCCGTCACCGGGTACGTTCGCTACACCATCACGCCGTTTGGGTCCTCGCGACCCTGGCCTGTCATCGCCGATGCGGCGATCCTCAATGAGCCGGTGGTCGCGATCGGGGGCGGTGCGTTCGGGGTGAACCTCCACCTCTCCGCCTCGGACCTCGTGTCCGCGCTGGAGGCGGAGGTCGTTGACGTCACGCAGCCAGAGTCGGAGGTTCCGGCCCCGAGGACGTGATAAGCGTCCGACGGACCCAGGACCTCGTCAGCCGCTGCCTGATCCACCCGCGACAAAGGCCGCCAGATCGGCCGACTGTCGAATTCGGGACGGTTCGTGGACGTACATCATGTGACCGGCCTCGTAGTGGGCGAACTCGATGTTCGCTCGGAGCTCGGCCGGAATGGGCAGATGCGCGACGACGTGCTCGGCGGCGAAGTGCGGCGTCGCGCCGTCGTAGTACCCGCAGGCGATGTGGACGCGGAGGTGCGGGTTCGCCCGCATGGCCGCCCCGAGGTCGTTGACGACGGAAACGGCCCTGCCCTCGAACTCCTTGTAGGACCACGCCTGGTGGGTCGCGCCGGACAGGATCTCGTAGGGCAGGTCGTTCTCGTAGCCGAGCTCAGCCCGCACGTACTGGTTCAGCGCCGCGGTGTACGGACCCAGGATGTGCGAGTACGAGGGATCAGCGGACATGTGCTCGAGGCCACCGTCGGGCTCCCAGCCCAGGAACCGGCCGTCGAGTCTTCCGACGGATCGGCCCTCGGCTCGCAGCAGTTCCGTGAAGAATCGCATGTGCTCGATCCGCAGGTCGACCCGCGCCACGTAGGCCCGGGAGAGACCGGTCAGGCGTGCGACCTTGGCGACACCGGCTCGGCGCTCGGCATCGGTCATCCGCGCTCCACGCGCAAGGAGCCGGGGATAGTCCGCTGCCGCGTAGGCCTCCGCCTCGGCCACGACCTCCGCGAGCGTTCGACCGGGGTGCTTGCCGTGGTAGTGGGCGATGGCCGCGTACGTCGGGAGATACAGGACGTAGGGCTGGTCGTTGCCCTCCTTGAAGTCGACCGACAGGAGATCGAGCACCGACGAGATCAGCATGATCCCGTTGAGGTAAGGACTCACCCGCGAGGAACTTCGGCGACATCCAGCGGCCGTTGCGCGAGGCCCACAGCC
Organism: Chloroflexota bacterium; assembly: GCA_016191425.1. Taxonomy (GTDB): domain Bacteria; phylum Chloroflexota; class Limnocylindria; order Limnocylindrales; family CSP1-4; genus UBA5189. The sequence continues at coordinate 59,372 of JACPOR010000005.1, read as the reverse complement.
GGATCACCTCGGCGACGGCCTCGATGTCCCTGGTGAAGCCGCTGTACTCCTGCGCCTTCTCGCCGTCGACCGGTCGGGAGAAGCCGGTCGCGACCGGATCGATGAAGACGAGATCGGAGTGGACGAGCAGCGATTCGGGGTTGTCGACCAGGTCGTACGGCGGTGGGACGGGAGCTCCGGCGTCGCCGGACAGGACGCGCCGCGGCCCGAGGAGCCCGAGATGGAGCCAGACGCTCGAGGAGCCCGGCCCGCCGTTGAACGCGAACGTGACAGGGCGTTGCTTCGGGTCGGCGCCATCGAGCGTGTAGGCAGTCACGAAGACCGTGGCCTTTGGCTTGAAGCCCCGGACCTTGCCATCCTCGATGACCTCCTCGCGCAGGACGATGCGTCCGGTCCATGACGTGTAGGCCAGTTTCTTCCGGCCAACGGTCAGGGTGTGCTTGCGCTCGACGAGGTCGTCCGTAGGGTCGGGCGCCTTCGTTGGATCGGGCGTCTTCGTTGGATCGGGCGTCTTCGTTGGATCGGCCCCGGCTGCCGACGGTTCTGCGGCGGCCCTGGCTGCGGCGCTCGCCGTCGCATCGCCCCTGGTCTCGGCGCCCACGCTAGAGGCCCTTGACCGCGGTCACGAGCTCGGCCAGGCCGGCCTTGGCGTCGGCGAAGAGCATGCCCGTCTTCGGGTTGCCGTAGAGCTCGTTGTCGATGCCCGCGTAGCCGCGGCCCATCGATCGCTTGATCACGATGATCGCCTTCGCGTGGTCGACATCGAGGATCGGCATACCGGACACCGGCGATCCCGGTTTGCGCGCCGCTGGGTTCGTCACGTCGTTGGCCCCGACGACCAGGGCAACGTCGCAGCGATCGAATTCCGGGTTGATCTCCTCCATCTCCTTGAGCTGGGGATAGGGCACGTTGGCCTCGGCGAGGAGGACGTTCATGTGGCCGGGCATGCGGCCGGCGACGGGATGGATCGCGTACTTCACGTCCACGCCGCGGCTTTCAAGGAGCTCGCCGAGTTCACGGCAGGCGTGCTGCGCCTGGGCCACGGCCAGTCCGTAGCCCGGGACGATGATCACGGACGAGGCATAGGCGAGCTGGATCGCGGCGTCGTCAATGCCGAGCTCCCGGACCGAGCCGCCACCGGCCGTGGTCGCGCCGACCGTGCCCTCGCCGCCGCCGAAGCCGCCGAGCATGATGTTCAGGACCGACCGATTCATGGCATCGGCCATGAGCTTGGTCAGGATGGCACCGGAGGCTCCGACGAGCGCCCCCGCGATGATCAGGACGTCATTGCCGATGACGAAGCCGGCCATCGCCACAGCGGTGCCGGTGAACGAGTTGAGGAGGCTGATGACCACCGGCATGTCGGCCCCGCCGATGGGCAGGACCATCGTCACGCCGAAGACCAGAGCCGCAGCCAGGATGAGGAACATCACCGGGACGCTGATCGCGCCGGTCCACAGGTACACGGCGCCTGCCGCGGCCACGAGGACGATACCGATGGAGATCAGGCGGCCCGCGGGGAGCATGATCGGCTTGCCGCTGATCAGGCCCATCAGCTTGCCGGACGCGATGAGCGATCCGGTGAAGGTGATCGACCCGATGACGATGTCGAGCACGGTCGGGATGCTGATCTGGAGCGAGATCGAGGAAACCTCTCCCGACAGGCGGAGGTAGTCGTCGATCGCGATCAAGGCTGCCGCGCCACCGCCGACGGCATTGAACAGCGACACCAGCTGGGGCATTGCGGTCATCTTCACGGTGCGAGCCGTGTACAGGCCCAGCCCACCGCCCACGGCGATCCCGACGGCGATGATGAGCCAGCCGGTGACCGAAACGTTGCCGTTGACCGCGAGCAGGAGCGCCGTGCCCCCGATCGCGATGGCCATGCCCCCGGCCGAGAGGAGGTTGCCATTGCGGGCCGTGGCGGGTGAGTTCATGCGCATCAGGCCGATGACGAAGGAGGCAGCGCCGATGAGCCAGGCGATCCGGACGAGGACTTCGATACCATCCATCGGTCAGGCTCCGGTCTTCCCGGACGGCTTGGATGCCGTCGGCTTCTTCCGGAACATCTGGAGCATGCGATCCGTGACCACGTAGCCGCCCACGACGTTCATCGTCGCAAAGGCCACCGCGAGGAGGCTCAGGATCTGGCTGAGGAGATCGCTCGCGGATGCGGCGATGAGCATCGACCCGACCAGGACGATGCCGTGGATCGAGTTCGCCCCGGACATCAGGGGCGTGTGCAGGGTCGCGGGCACCTTGCTGATCACGGCGAAGCCCGACAGGATGGCGAGGACGAAGACCGTCAGGGCGGCCAGGAGTTCGGGCGTCACGCGGCACCTCCGGCCGGCTGCAGGAGCTTCTTCACGGCATCGGAGCGGATCTCGCCGCCGTGGGTGATGGTCACCGGACCGGCGATCTCGTCCGCCGGATCGAGGTCGAGCGCCCCGTCCTTGACGAGGTTCAGCAGCAGCGCCGACAGGTTGCGCGCGTAGAACGCGCTCGATCCGATGGGCATTTCGGCGGGCAGGTTGTCCGGTGCGATGATCGTGATGAGGTTATTCGTGACGACCTCCTCGCCGGCCTTCGAGAGCTCGCAGTTGCCGCCGAGCGCGGTCGCGGCCATATCGACGATCACGGAGCCCGGCTTCATGAGCTCCACCGCCGCGGCGGTCACGAGGACCGGCGGTTTGCGGCCCGGGACCTGGGCGGTGGTGATGACCACGTCCATATTGCCGATGACCTCGTTCAATTCGGCCTGCTGGGCCGCCCGCTCCTCGGCGGTGAGCTCACGCGCGTAGCCACCGGCGCCGGTGGCGTCGATCTGGGTGTTGAGCGTCACGAACCCGGCCCCGAGGGACTCGGCCTGCTCGCGCGTCTCGGGTCGCACGTCGTAGGCCTTGACCACGGCGCCGAGGCGTCGGGCGGTCCCGATCGCCTGCAGACCGGCCACGCCGATGCCCAGGATGAGGACGTTGGCTGGCTTGGCCGTGCCGGCAGCCGTCGTCAGGAGCGGGAAATATCGACCGAACGCATTCGCGGCAATGAGGACCGCCTTGTAGCCGCCGACATTGGCCTGCGATGACAGGGCGTCCATGGTCTGAGCCCGGGAGAGGGTCCTCGGGATGGCGTCCAGGCTGATGGCACTCACCCCCGCACCGGCGAGGGCCTCCATGAGGTGCGGATCAAGGAGCGGTTGCAGCAGTCCCACGAGCGCCTGGCCGGACCGGAGTCGAACGGTCTCGGCGGCACTCCATGAGCACCACCTGATATCTGGGCAATGGGTCGGGCGTGATGGCCGCCGTGCCGCCGCGCCGCCTGTCCCTGCTGCGTCGAGGGGCTCGCTCGGGGCTGCGTGAAGAATACCCGCCGCTGAGCGCGGCTGCCGGTGCCCTGGTTCAGCGGTCAGGCTGCGGCCCCCCGTCAGTCCGCGGCCCCCCGTCAGTCCGCGGCCGAGGCGTCCGCCCGTCAGGCCGCCGCCGCCGATACGCCCGCGACGGCGGTCAGGCCGCCGCCGCCGCCGATACGCCCGCGACGGCGGTCAGGCCGCCGCCGCCGCCGATACGCCCGCGACGGCGGTGATCAGGGTAAGGATGTAGACGTGTGCCAGGGCGCTCCACCAGATCGACCGCGTCCTCCAGTTCAGCCAGCCGAACACGACGCCGCCGAACAACGTCGAGAAGAGTTCGATCTCGGGCTTGCCGAGATGGACGAAGACGAACGGCAGCTGGGCAACAACAACGCCGAGCGGTCCGATCGTGCGCAGCAGCGTGAACATCAGGAAGCCCCGGAACAGGAATTCCGTCGGTACCAGGTCGAGGACATTCGTCACGAGGAGATCGCCGACCGAGGCGTTCGAGATCCCGTAATAGGCGCTGAACTGGGGATTCGCCCCGATCCCCACGACGATCGGCGTCATCACCGCGCTCCCGGTCACCGCCAGGCCGAGTCCCCAGCGCCAGGCACCCGGGCCGAGGCCGTAGTTGCCCAGGCGATCACGGAACGCGAGCAGAACCACGAGGCTGGGCACCAGTCCGAACAGGATCACCCGCTCGATCGCCTGGTAGCGCAGCGCGCCGGCGGCCCGGCCGACGGCCTGGACCTCCTGCGGGATGGCCGTTCGAGAGAAATCGAACAGGACCACGAGGGTCATCACGAGGATCGCCACGGAGGCGCGAACCGGCAGGACGAGGCCGAGAACGCGCAACGTCTGGCGATCGCTCTCGGACGCGGGGTAGTCCGGCCAGCCTGTGAAGGAGGTTGCGAGCCGTCGGAACGCGGTCACGGGTCCTCAGCTGTGAGTCGTCGCCGGTGCCGCGGGCGACGCCGGTGCCGGAGACAGCGCCGGTGCCGCGGGCGACGCCGGTGCCGGAGACAGCGCCGGTGCCGGAGGCAGCGCCGCGAACCGATCCGTCCAGCCCGTGGCGCCGCCGCTGGCCACGAGCCGAACGGGAATGTCCGCCGCGTCGAGGATGCTCGCCGCGATGGCCGCGCGGCTGCCAGCCTTGCAGAGCACGGTCAGCGGACGGTCGCGCGGAAGCTCGCCGAGCCTGGCCGTGAGATCGGCCACGAAGATGGTCCGAGCCCACGGGATGACGCCCTCGCGCCATTCGACAGGCTCGCGAACGTCCAGGAGTTCGGTGCGATCCCCGCGGGCAGCGGCATCGAAGACCTGTTCGATCGACGTCGTCGCGTAGGAGCGTGTCTTTCGACCGGAGGCCGCCCATGCTTCCAGGCCGCCGGCAAGGATGCCATCGACGTGGTCATAGCCGATGCGCAGGAGCTGCGTCACGGCCTCCATCACGGCTTCGCCCACGGGAGACGGCAGGACCAGCAGGATCGGGGCATCGAACGGCACCAGCCAGCCAACGTACGAGGCGAACGATTCGTCCAGCTCGATGTTCAGGGAGCCGGGAATGTGAGCCGTCGCGAACGCCTCGCGCGGGCGCGCGTCGACGATGCGTGCGCCGTGGACCGCCACCCGCTCGAATCCCGCCACATCGTGGGCCGGAGGTGCGGCCGGCCGGCCGAGGACCGTCGGGCCGGCCCGATTCAATGGCGCCATCTGGGCGTAGTAGGTCGGATACCGGCCTAGGTCGTTCAGGAGCACGTCGGAGAACAGCAGGCCGCCGGCAGCCTCGAGCACGGCGTTGGCCGATTGCTCGGCCCCCACGCTCGTGGTAAGTGGTCCGGCAGCCTGGCCCGCCGCGCAGAAGCTGCCCCGCCCGTGGGTCGGCAGGATCCGGACCGCCGGCGGGAGGGCAGCCAACCGGCGGAGCGAGATCGCCTGGAGGCGGGTCAGCTCCCCGGTCCGGTCGTCGCCGAGCAGATCGGTTCGGCCGGCTGTGCCCACCAGCAGGGAGCCCCCGGTGAATACGGCATCCGGCGCCGAATCCGCCGCGGCCGCCGCTGCCCCCACGGCCCAGGCGAGATGCTCGGGCGTATGGCCCGGAGTAGCCAGGGCGGTCAGGCGCAGGTTGCCCAGCCGGACCTCCGTTCCCTCATCGGCCCCGCGATGCGCGAACGCATACCCGCCACGGGCTGGCGCCACGATCGTCGCGCCGTTCACCGCGCGTGTTTCGAGGGCGCCGGACAGGTAGTCGTTGTGGACGTGGGTCTCGAGGACATGGGTGATTCGCCAGCCGCGAGCGTCGGCCACCTCGAGGAATCGCCAGACGTCGCGCTGCGGATCCACGAGCGCAGCCTCTCCGTCGCTGGCGACGAGGTACGACGTATCGCCGAGGCCGGGCGTCGCGAAGAGTTCGATATCCATGCGTCACCATGGTGGCACGAAGGCACAACGCCGGCATCTCGGGCGGCCTGGCTGCCCTGCGCGCCGGGCTCCGATGCTATCGGCGCGGCAGGGATCGGGCGAGCCGCGCGGCCCCGACGGCCCCGATCCAGCAGCCAACGAACGCGAGGAGCAGGGCGAGGACAACGACCACGCTCGAGGAGACGGCGACGATCGCGCCGGTCGTGATCCTGCCCGCGATCTCCGTCCCCGCGAGGAAGCCCCCGATCGCGCCCACAACGCCGCCGATGGACCCGGCGACTGCGATCCGGGTCAGCCCGACGTTGAACGACAGGCTGGCGCGCCTCCGCCACAGCTGCACCGCGCCACCGATCGTCGCCACGACCGCCCCGACGTTCGCGGTCCAGAAACCCGGGCTGATCGAGCCGGTGCCGCCCTGCTGTTTGAGCGAGGCGAGGTAGATGTTCGCGTCGCCGTGCGCAACGCGGAGGAGCAGCACGCCCATGAGGGCGAGCGTGAGCGGCCCGGCGACGAGGACTGTGACCCGGCTGTGCCACGCACCCTCGCTCCAGGTCAACGCCAGCCCCGCCAGCCCGAATTCGACGAGGAGCCCCGCGTCACCGGCCCGTTCGAAGCCGCTCACGTCGACGTATCCCTGGTAGGGGAGCCAGACCCGCATCCACGGCAGGATCGCGCCCGCGAGCAGGAGGACGAATCCCACCAGGAGGGTCAGTCGCGCGTGGTCACGCATGGTCTCGCGCAGGGAGCGCCGCCTGCGGGGCACCGACTCAGGAACGTGCAGGCGCTGATGGTCCACCGCGTCACACTACATCGCATCAGCGACGGCATCGATGCGCCGCATGACCCCGCCGGTGGCGTCCGGGGCACACTGACCATGCCCCTCCCGCGATGCCGTCGAATTGCGCGCCCTCGTACCATGGGCCGAAACGACGGACGCCGGAACAGCTCGTGGCGACGATGGAGAGGACCGCACAGATGGCGAAGATCGGCTACGCGGCGATGCTCGAGCAGTTCCATCCGACCGACTTGCTCGACTGGTGCGCCCAGGCCGAGGCTGCCGGCTTCGACGCCGGGTTCATGGTCAGCGAGCACTTCCACCCATGGACCCCGCAGCAGGGGAACGCCGCGTTTGCCTGGAGCTTCATGGGCGCGCTCGGCACGCGCACCTCGCTGCCGTTCGGGACCGCCGTCACCTGCCCAGGATTCCGGTACCACCCCGTCGTGATCGCCCACGCCGCAGCCACGCTCGGAGCCATGTTCCCGGGCCGGTTCTACCTCGGTCTCGGCGCGGGCGAGGCGCTCAACGAGCACGTCGTCGGCGGGGTCTGGCCGGAGGTCGGCTCTCGGAGCGCGATGCTGTTCGAGAGCATCGAGATCATCAACAAGCTCTTCACCGGGGCCGTCGTCAGGCACAAGGGCGAGTACTTCACCCTCGAGAGCGCGAAGCTCTATACGCGGCCGGAGCAGCCGGTGCCGATCTACGTCGCGACCGCCGGCCCGATCAACGCGAAGAAGACCGGCAAGTTTGCCGACGGGATCATCACGGTCGGCGCCGCCGACGAGAAGATCGGGATGCTCTGGGCGAAGTATGAGGAGGGCGCTCGCGAGGCCGGCAAGGACCCGTCACGCTCGCCAAAGCTGCTCCAGGTCCACGTCTCGTGGGCCCGCACGGACCAGGAGGCGATCGACCAGGCGGTCCTCGAATGGCCGAATGGCGGGATGGCCTTCCCCAAGCAGGACATCAAGAATCCCGAGGATTTCGCGGCGATGGCCAGGATGGTCGGCCCGGCGAACTTCAAGGACCGGGTCCTGATGACCTCCGATCTGGCCGCCCACGCCGCGCACATCCAGCACTACGTGGACATGGGTTTCGACGAGGTTCACCTCCACAATGTCGGTCGTAACCAGGCCGAGTTCATCGAGGTCTTCGGCAAGGAAGTCCTGCCCCAGCTCAAGTTGGACTGAGCCGGGGGCGGGCGGTTCGTTGCGAGGCGTCGGCGCCGGACCTGACCGGGAGCGGAGACGCCGGACGCAGTCCGCCTCGCTTCGCCGAGCCCTGCCGGATACCCACCCGACTCATCCCGCCCATCCCGCCCATTCCGCCCATCCAGCCCGCCGCCAGATACTCACCGGGCGGGTGGTAGATGAAGGCGATCCCGGCTTCAGAAGTCCAGCCGACCGACGTTTATCCTGCCCCACGCTCCCGGCGGGATGAATGGCCGCGCCAATCGGCAGACACGGCCCCGAGATTGGGCCCCGGCATCGCCTACCACTGACACGGCGGGTAGGTGGCAGGACCGGCGCGAAGGTAGTCGGGCCGGCGGCCACGGCCCGCGCACCAAAGTGGTTATCGCTGCAACGAGCTCCATGTCCAGCTCTTCAGCACGGCCTCGACTGCCACTGCTGCCTTGGCCCCCGCGGCGCGGTCGGCGCCCCAGCGCGCTTCGCCATACTCCCGGGCCCCGGGAACGCAACGAGGATCGTCGAGTTCGTAACCGAGCGGTAGGCTCGACGACCACCGATGTTAACGACGACCTCGTTGGGTGCGGGCGACGCGGAATGGAACGGGAAGATCGGGCCGAGCCACGCATCGAACCGATAAGCAAGGACAACCCCGTCGTCGGCGATGGTCCATGAGGCCCTGATGGACAGCTCACAGGAGTCGACGTGGAGGTACGCCCCAGGCTGAAGCCGCCGACACCTACGGCAGCAAGAACCGTCGGGCCGTGGAGCCCGATGTGAGCAAGCCCCGCGGCACAGCTGCGCAGCTCGGCGTCTACATAGGTGGCGCGAATCGGGCCTGCTCTCAGCCGAACCTCAACGCTGCCTGGATAAGTCACAACCAGGCAGCCCCCCACGTCTGGGGAATCATGCCGATTTGGGTTGGGCCACAGATGCCAAACCCAAGTTGTCAGACAACCGCGGTATACAACTCCTATATCAGCTTGAACACGACTACCGCTTACACTCAGGGATGGAACGAGGCAGCGGCTGCCCTCGCGGCGGCCGGATCATCAGGCCTCGGAATGGACCTCACCGGCATGCCGATCGCCGTTGATATAGAAGGCTATGTCGCCAATAGTGGGTGTAGAGCAGCCGCACAGGCGTATGTCGATGGGTGGGACGCGTACCTGCAGCGGCCGCCCGCGCAGAAGGCAGGCGTCTACGGCTCGCAGTGCGCCACGTTTCTCACGGACTTCACAACGATCGCCCACGTGCCAGACTTTGTCTGGTTCGCCTATTTGGAATAGCAACGCGAGCACCTCGAACTCATCGTCGAGCTGTTCTCTGGGGTCGTATTGGACACCGAACAAGCGCCACAAGCAGTACAACGGGAACGTCGTCGAGACGTATGGCGGAGTTGGGATCAACCTTGATCGGGATTGCGCAAACGGACCGATCTATCTGGCCTCTAATCGCCTCGATGGGTCATCGATTTGTTTGTGAGGATATCCAGGATGCCCAGGAGCCAAATCTCGAACCGAGCCAGCCGTTTCGCATGGAGCAGTCTTCTCATTCTGGGCTTGGTGGCGTGCTCGTCGGCGCAGACAGGCGTCGGGCCGATTGGATCGCCGGCCGACGAGGTTGGCACTCCCAGCGTGCGCCCGTCTGGTCCGGCTGGCCCAGGGCTCGTGCCCAGGATGTTTGACTCGGGCGGCGTGGTCCTGGTTTTGTCATCGGATGTCGTCTTCACGCTTCAGGATGGCCAGTTGCAGAGGGCGTGGATCGGGCTCGGACGCGTGGCACCAGGACAGCTTGCGAGTGTGGCTTTCGACGGGTCGACCTATTCGTTCGTCACGATCGCCAATGCAGTCGCTAGCCTTTACCAGGCGCCAAGCCGTGGTGCGCACCCCACGTTGATTGCGACGCTCATGGATCCGGGCGGCTTGCCATTTGCCGCGGCACAGATTGCGCCCATGGCCGATGGGATTGCGATTCTCGGCACCGAGGCGTCCGGAAGCAACTTCTCGACTGCCGTGTTGGGCATCCTGCGGAGCGGCGACGCCCAATTTTCGCTAACACGCGCTCCGGTGGGTGGCGACCTTACCTATGGTGACGGAGCACTCTGGATCGTGGGCGGTGTGATGGGCGACCAGGTGTTTCGGTCCGTCGACGGCACGTCTTGGACACCCACAAGACTTCCTGTTTCTGCCCAATACTGGAGCGCGAGCGCCGTTGTCGCGACAAAATCGGGTATTGCCGTGGCAATCACTTCCCACACAAGTTCCGACAGTGAAGTCACCATCCTGACTTCATCGGATGCCGGGCAGAAATGGCAGACCGTAGGAACTTTCTTGGCGCCCCTTACGGAGTTTGGAACCACGATCGGAACCGTTTTCGGCCCGGACGGTTCGTGGACTGCGGTGTTCCCTGATGGGTCCAGGGTCATTCGAGGCGGTGGAGTCGGGAGCCCCACGAGCGCCACAAGTCCGAACGGCCTCCCAGGAAATGTTGACCAGATTGCGCGTTCTTCGCAGGGCGATCTGGTCAGTATCGCTGGTTCGGACAACTGCCCATCCGGCAAGGACTCATGCACGAGATCCGCGTCCGTGTTTGTAAGTTCGGACAACGGCCAAACCTGGACTGAGATCACGCCTGCCCCGTGACGCGGGTTGATACCCGCTCGCGCCGCTCCGTATCGTTCGCGCTGATGGTCGACCTCGTCGCTCGCCGCGCCCTCAGCTCTGGGCGCCGCTTCGAGCGATCTTCCGCGCCCGCCAGGCCACCCCGATGAACTCGCGCAGATGGTGCAGCGGCCGGATGTGGCTGCGTTCGTCGCCGTAGATCGTGGAGATCGGGACCCAGCGGACGGCCCAGCCCTCGCGCAGGCAGACGGCGATCATCTCGACCTCGAATGCGAAGCCGTCCTCGTGACTATTCAGCATCGCCGTCATCAGCCGCCGCCCGATCAACCGATAGCCGGACTGGTTGTCGGGGATCCACCGACCGACGGCGGCCGACAGGAGCACGGCGCCGGCCCAGTTGGAGGCCCGCCGAACGAGCGGCATCCGGCCGAAGTCGCGCCGGCCGACGATGAGCTCACTTGACTGCGCCGACTCCGCCTCGATGAAGCGTGGCAGTTCCGCGGGATCGTGCTGTCCGTCGGCATCGAGCGTCACGACCGCCAGGGCCCCGTCCGTGAGTGCCCGCGCGAAGCCGGCGCGCAACGCGGCGCCCTTGCCCTGGTTCGGATGCTGCGACAGCACCACCGCTCCGGCGGCGGCCGCCTCGGTCGCGGTCGCGTCGACCGAGCCGTCGTCCACGACGAGGACCGGCAGATACGGCAACGCGCCACGGACGACTGCGCCGATACGCGGCGCCTCGTCGTGGGCCGGGATCAGCGCGAGGAGGCCGCGGGACTCCGTGCGCAACACCCCGCGCCCCGTCGCCACCGCGTCATCCGCGAGCGTCGTCCGCTCCGAGGCCGGTGCCGATACCGCCACCGGGCCGCTGGTCCGCCGCGGCCTGCCCGCGCTGCCTTTGCCGGCGACGGCGCGCATGCCCGGGTCCGCCTGCGAGGAACCAGGTCGGCAGGCTGCCCTTGCCCTTGACCTCGATGAGCCCACGCGCCTCGAGCTGGTAGCGGCCGCGAAGCCGTTCCTCCACAGCACCGGACACCTGGATACGCCCCGGAACTCCAAGCGATTCCATCCGTGCGGCGAGATTGACCGTGTCGCCCCAGACGTCGTAGATGAACTTCTTCGTCCCGATGACGCCGGCCACCACCGGCCCGCAGTTGATCCCGATCCGGAACCGGACACCCAGCCGCGACGCCGCCTCGATCGCGTCCAGTCGCGCCGACAGGTCGAGGGCCAAGTCGGCGACCCGCTCCGTGTGGTCGGTCGAGGTATCGAGCAGGCCGCCGATGACCATGTAGGCATCGCCGATGGTCTTGACCTTCTCGAGGCCGTGGTCTTCGACGAGACCGTCGAAGACCGTGAAGACCTCATTGAGGACTCCGACCAGCTCGCGCGGTGACATCGTGCTGGACATCGCGGTGAAGCCGACGATGTCGGCGAAGAGCAGGGTCACATCGTCGAATCGGTCGGCGATGAGCGTCTCGCCGGCGCGCAGGCGATCCGCGATGGCCTCGGGGAGGATGTTCAAGAGCAGGCGCTGGTTCTCGAAATGCAGGCGACGGATCTCGTTCTGGGCCGTCACATCGGTGCCGTAGATGTTGATGAATCCGAATTCGGGCACGTCAACCGGGAGCAGTGCGTAGTCACGGCCACGGCTGGAGATCTCGACGGACTCACGCGTCCCGCCCCGAACGGCCGTGATCAGGCGCTCGAACAGCTCGCCGGCCAACGTACTGCCGATCCGGTAGCCGAGCCCCGCGATCAGCTCGCTGCTTGCAGGGTTTGCGTAGACGAGCCGACCGTCCCACTCCATGCGGAATACCGGATTGGGGTTCTGGTCGGGAAACTTGACGATCGCCCGCTCCGCCGTGATGTCGGTCCCATAGACATTCAGGAACCCGAGGTCGGCGATTTCCACCGGCCGGAGCGCAAATGTCCGGTGGCCGGCCGAGAGATCGAGATTCGTCCCTTCAGCAGCGGCCACTCGGGCGGCCGAGAGCCAGGCTGTGGTTACATCGCCCCCGACCTCCACGCCCAGAGCCGTGAGGATCGAGGCTGAGGCCGGATTCGCGTAGAGGACGCGCCCATCGACCCCGATCCGAAGAACCGGGTTCGGGTTCTCGTCCGGAAAGCGGCTGACGGCCTGAATCTGATCGCTCGTGAGTTCGCCGACCTCCACCTCGGCCGGTCTCCCGGGTCTCGAGATGAGGCCCGATCGTTTCGGCTGCGGGGGACGCGGCTTCATGGGGGCCATGGTAGGGGCCGTGGCAACCCGCCGAGCGGCACCCCGTGCCCCCCGGGGCGCGGGAGCGGGAGCGGCGGGCGTGGAGTGTCGCACGACCTGCGCTGTCCGGCGCTTGACCCCTACTTCGGCTCACTCTCCGTGTTTACGAGGCAATGCGACCCCGCTGCTGTTCCTGGACTGCATTTCTGGTCGCCCTGTTCCTGGGCCGCGGACGGGGATCCTGCGCCGGCGTCGCGCCATCGAACCTTGAGCGGAGCCGCCACGCCGACGACCGGTGAGGCGGATGGGCTGGTTTCAGGTTCGCGTGGTGCAGATCGCCGTTGTGCTCGGAGCGTCAACCGCCGAATGCGGTGGACCACTGGGCCGCGATCGTGGCGTCGTATGGCCGGGTGAAACCGCAGGCCCAGACGAAGGTCGCGTCACCGGCCACGAGATAGCGCGCGCCCACCGCGAGATTCGGGCCTCCCGCGGAGGTGATCTCGGTGCCGGTCATGCCCGGCGCGTCGAGGGTGATCGTAGAGGTGTCTGCGCCCTTGTAGCCCGCGTTGACCGCGAACGTGACCCTGTCCCCGCTGATGGAGGTGACAGTGCCGTCGAAGGCGAACGAACGGGCGGCCAGGGCCGTCGGGCTGTACTGCTCGACACAGCTCGCCGATCCGGTGCCCGCGGACGAGCCGGGGAGCACTGCGGGCGCGGCGCCCCGGCTGCCGAAGACAAAGATGAAGGCGAGCGCGGCCACGGCGGCTCCGCCGATCGCGGCGCCGAGAAGCCTGGCGGGCCGGGCCAACCCCGAGGTCTTGGTGGTCTGCATGACATCCTCCTGGACCCTCGCGCGGATGCGGGCGAGGCTCGCTGAGGGCAGATGGTCGTCGCGCACGGGATTCGCGGCACGCAACACGTCGAGCGGATCGGTCTCGAATGGCTCGTTCATGTCGTCCGTTCCCGTGGTGTCTGACCGGGCAACCTGCCCCCTGCTGAGTCAGATGTCCGGGAGGCGCCCGAACCTTTCGTGTCGCCGCCCTCGATCGCCGCGAGCTCCTCGGCGAACCGCCGACGGACGCGGTGGAGACGGATCGCGACCGCATTCGCGCTGATCCCGAGGATCTCGCCCGCCTCGGACTGGTGCAGGCCTTCCCACGCGAGCAGCCGGAGGAGTTCCTGATCGTCCGCGCCGAGGCGGGCAAGCGCCTCGGTTGCGGGCGTCTCCAATGCCGCCCTCGCGATCACCTGCGGTTCGGAGCGCAGCCGCTCCAGCAGCCCGAATCGGCGCCGCCCGCCGCGATGATGGTTGGCGACGACCCTCCGTGCCACCCCGAAGAGCCATGGCAGCGCGTTCTCGGTTGGTGGGAGATCGGCGACCCGGCGCCACGCGACCGCGAATGTTTCGGCAACGACGTCCTCGGCATCGGCCTCCCCTGCCGTCCTCCGAAGCGCGTAGGCGAGCACGCGACGGTGATGGGTTTCGAAGACCTCTTCGAAGTGCCCGGCGGGTGCGTTGGACACGTGCGTCATGGCCGCGAAACGCATCCGGAGCCCGCGCGGTTCCATGAGTGCTTCGGCGACGGCGCAGCGCCCGCCGTGGCAGCGCCCGCCGTGGCAGCGCCCGCCGTGGCAGCGCCCGCCGTGGCAGCGCCCGCGCTTACTGCGAGCCGCCGCGTCGATTGACGGCAGCAGGACAATGAGAACCACGGGCTCGGCACGCTTGTCTCGGACCGCTGGTTACAGCGCGGGGAGCCACATGCGATCACCGACCCCGTTCCCGGCAAGTGTGTTGCGGCCCCCGTCGCCATCGGCGAGTTGCACCTGCGCGCACTGGGTCCACTGCGACTGCGCATGTCACGGGCGAACCTGCGACCCGTCCGAGCACTCCTGCGACGTCGCGTTCCTGCCCGATGAAGGGGGTCTCGCGCGATGGGGTTGTCCGGTCTGCACGCCCGGCGGCGAGCACGCGCCGCACTACCTTGGCTGTGAACTGATCGGCTGGAACGTGTCGTTCGACCGCGTCCTGAGAACCCCGGCGTAGTCGGCGGCGCCAAAGCGAGAAGGGACGACCTCGACGCCTCCTGGTAGGCCGGCGGTAGCGGATGGTCCGCTCGTTTGGGAACATCTCCACTGTCAGCTTGCGGGTGTCCCTATCCTGCAGGCGAGTGAGACGGGCTTCCCGGTCTACGAGCGGCCAGGCTCTCGCAGGGTCGTCGAGCATATGGCACCGTCCGGACGTCCACGCCCAGACAAATCGGAGACCGACCCATGACGGGAATCCGGGGGGCCGAGCTGCCGGAAGACGTGGACGCCGTCGAGCGCCTCTGGCTCGACTACCCCGGCTGGGGCAACGACGAGCTGGAGGCGAGGTATGGCTTCCGACTCCCGTTCAGGAGACGGTGGAGCGTGACCTCGCAGCCATTGCCCGGTTCCGCCCGCCCGACGGCCGGCTCTGCCTGGCACGCCCGCCCGACGGCCGGCTCTGCCTGGCATCCAACGGGGCAATGGCAGTGGGCACGGCCTGCCTGCTGCGGATTGGACCCGACTGTGCCGAGGTCAAGCACATGTATGTCCAACCGTCGCATCGCGGCAGGTGGCTGGGTCGCGCGTTGCTCGAGCACATGCCCGGTGATGGAGCGCCTCGACGCTGTTTGATGGCGGAGTGCCGCCGGCCCGTCTGCTCGCCGCTTGCCCGTCTGCTCGCCGCCGGACTGTGTGCGCCAGCCGCTCAGGGCGTCCCTTCGCCCGGGCCCAGCGATAGCGTCGTCGGCCAAGGCCCGGGGCCCCGACCGTCCTGGGGCCGTCCCAGCAGGAAGCCCTGCCCGTACGGGATCGCGAGCGCGCGGAGTGTCTCGAGCTCGGCCGGCGTCTCGATCCCCTCGGCGACCAGATGGACCCTCCGCTTGACCGCGAAATAGGTCATCCCCGCGATGAGCGCCTGGCGGGCGGGATCGGCGTCGATCCCGCGGACCAGCCCGAGATCGAGCTTCACGAAGTCGGGGGCGAGTTCGAGGATGTGACGCAGGCTGGCATACCCGGCACCGGCGTCGTCGACCGCCAGGCGAACCCCGGGCCCGAGCGCCGCGAGCGCCTCCCGGAGCGCGGCATAGTCCTCGACCCCGACGTGCTCGGTGATCTCGAGGACGATCGGTCGCTCGAGGCCGGCGAGGAGCGCCCGGAGCGCGCCCGAGCCGATGAAGGCGGGCGAGGCATTGAGGCTCAGGTAGGCCGCGGCCGGCAGGACCGCCGCCGCGTCGAGCGCTGCGGCGAGGGTGGCCGTCTCGAGCCGGCGCCCGAGTCCGGCCCGGTCGGCCAATCCGAACATCACGTCGGGTCTCGTCCCGTCGGAAAAACGACTGAGCGCCTCATACCCGACGACCGCTCCGGTATGGAGGTCGACAATCGGCTGGAAGAAGGGGGTGTGCGTGCCGGCCTCGATGGTCGCCTTGATCGCTGATCGAGCGGCTACCTCGCGATGGCTGGCCTCGAGCCCTGGGGCGATGAGCGCGCCGACGACCGCACCGAACGTCGCGAGGGCCGGCAGGCGCTCGACGATCCGGTCCGCGTTGGCCGGATCGTGGGCTCCGAAGCCGATCACCCCGACGATGCCATGGGCGCCCTTCAGCGGAGCATAGATGGCGGTGTGGAGGCCGCTCGAACTGATGGCCTCGCCATAGGTACCGTCCTCGGGCCGGGCCCGCCATGCCTCGATCCACGGGCCGGTGGCCGCGCGCTCGAGGAGGTAGTGCGCCCGCGCTTCGGGTACCACGGTCCCGGCGGAGAGTGCCCGCGCGACCAATCCCACCTCGGCCAGGATCCGCCCGTTGTCACTCCCCAGGCCGATCGCCCATGCCGAGTCGATTTCGGCAAGCCCGACGATCTCGGCACAGGCGGCCGCGGCGATTGCCTCGGGCGTCCCCTCCGGGTCGATCCGCTCGAGGGCCGCCTGGATCGCCTCGCGCTCGCGGGCATCGCGTTCGAGGGCGCTCTCGAGTGCGCGTTCGTGGGTGACGTCACGGTCCGTCTGGACGTAGCTCACCAGGCGACCCTCGGCGTCCCAGATCCCGGAGATCACGGCCTCGACCTCGAACGACGTGCCATCCTTGCGGCGGTTGACGATCGAGCCCGTCCAGTTCCCGCCCGCCGCGACCACGGCCCAGATCTCGGCGAAGAACGCGGGCCCATGACTGCCGCTATCGATGATCCCCGCATGCTGGCCGACGATCTCGGCCGGCTCATAGCCGTACGTTCGGCTGAAGGATCGGTTGACGTAGGTGACCATGCCATCGAGGTCCTGCATCCAGATCGCGTCGGCGGTCTGTTCGATGGCCGACACGAGGCGATTTCGTTCCGCGTCCGCGGCTACCCGCTCGGTGATGTCCTGGGTCGTGCCGACCATGCGGACCGGGTCACCGGCTTCGTTGCAGATGACCTCGCCGGCCTCACGCACGATCGTCACGGCACCATCGGGCCGGATGATCCGAAAGTTGATGTCGAACGGTGCCCGGCCTGCAAGCGCCTGTCGTTCGGCCTCCCGCACGCGCGCCAAGTCGTCTGGGTGAACGACCGCGAGGAACGCCGCGTACGTCTCTGAGAACGCGCCCCGCTCCATGCCGTAGATCCGGTGCGTCTCGTCGGATCGTTGTGCGGCCCCGGTCGCCACGTCCCACCCCCAACTGCCGATGTGGGCGATCCGCTGGGCTTCGGCGAGATTTCGTTCGCTCCGGCGGAGTCTTTCAACCAGCCGGGACCGCTCCTCCTCTGCCACAACCCGTTCGGTGATGTCCGCGATCGTGCCCAGCATCTGCACCGGCCGCCCGGACCCGTCGCGCTTCAGGGCGCCGAGCCCATGGACCCAGCGTTCGGCGCCGGTGTCGGCGCGGACGATCCGGTATTGGCGGTCGAACGGCCGGCCCTGGCCGATGACCTCGTGGGTGAAGTAGGCGACCATGGCCTCCCGGTCGGCGGGATGAATGAGCGAGGCCCAGCCCGCGATCGACCGCTCGAACGTGGGCTCGATCCCGAAGATCGCGTCGAGGCCCCGTGAGCTGGCCCAGCGCCCCGAGCCGATGTCGAGCGAATACGAGCCGATCCTCGCGATCGCCTCCACCTCGTCCGGCCCGAGGTCGGCGAACCGTGTTCCGCCGTGTCGCGGCCTCGGCGAACTCGAGGCCGGGGGCAGCAGCCCCAGGCCCCCTCCGCGGTCGTCGATCGGACTGATTCTGGCTCGAGTCATCCCCGTCTTTCCGGGTGCGGTGGGACCCGGTCCCGGCAATCATGCGCGTGACTGAACGTTGCATCGCCGCACCGGGACGATCATCGCGTCACCGACACGACGGGCGCAACGTGACGGATGGGTCATGGCCGCAACCAAAGGTCCCGGCCTCGCCCGGTTGGTCTCGTCGAGGGGCTGCCGTCGCGCGGCTCCGGCGTCACGTCGAACCCGTCGATACTTGGACCCGTGTTACACTGAACCCGTATAGCACGGGAGGCAGCGGCGACCATGACCAACCTGACCATCACCGTCGATGACCGGCTCCTGAAGCAGGCCCGCATGCGCGCTCTGGAGGACGGAACATCGGTCAACGCCGTCCTCCGAACGTATCTGGAGCGCTACGCTGGCGTCGGAAACACGGACGAGGGCCTGCGCGGGTTCGCGCGGCTCGCCCGTCGAAGCGCCGCAACCAGCGGTCCAGGCGGTCGCACCTGGACGCGCGACGAGCTCCATGAACGAACCGATCTTCGTTGACACGAATGTCTGGGTCCATGCGGTCGATGCCGCGGACCCAGCCAAGCGCAAGCGTGCGCTGGAGGCCACAGCCCCGGCGCCGGGGCGCGATCTCGTGGTCTCGACACAGGTCCTGACGGAGTTCTTCGCCGTAGTCACCCGCAAGCTTGCCACGCCGCTGTTGGCCGAAGACGCCGAGGCGATGGTCCGGCAGCTCGCGTTCCTGCCGGTGGTCAGGATCGACAGCTCCATCGTCGTCGCGGCGATTGCGGGGAGCCGTGAATGGCAGATCTCGATCTGGGATGCTCTGATCCTCCGAGCCGCCGAGGTCGCCGGGTGCCGACGTGTCCTCAGCGAGGACCTCGCAGATGGCGTCGCGTACGGTTCGGTCGTGGTCGAGAACCCGTTCGCGATGGCTCGATAGCCCCCGCCCAAGCACTCATCGCCGTGGCCTCGGTGCTGGCCACGCACGGAAGGCACGGACCTGTGATCTGTATCCTGCCTCGATGGGTTCAGGAATAGACCCTCCCGCCTCGGGGACTCCCACGATCCGGCAGATGCTCGTCCGGCTGGCCATGCTCGGTGTCCTGCCGGGCGACACGGACGCGATGCGGATGCAGAAGGTCGCGCTCACGCTCGCGTCGGTGACGGTGACGCTGCTCGCCCTGGTCTGGGTCGGTGTCTATCTCGTTCTCGACCTGCCAGTGTCGGCCGCTATCCCCTTCAGCTACCAGGTGGCGTCGGTGATCAGCCTCCTGCTCTTCGCCCGGACCAAGAACTACCGGTTCCTCCGCCTCAGTCAGATGGTCCTGATGACGATCCTGCCGTTCCTGCTCCAATGGAGCCTCGGCGGCTATGTCGCCTCCAGCGCCGTCAGCCTGTGGGCGCTCATCGCGGCCTTCGGCGCACTGTTCTTCTACACGGCCCGTGAGGCGATCCCATGGTTCGCTGCCTTCCTCGCGTTGACCGTCACCTCGGGCCTGGCAGACCCGTTTCTCTCATCGCATCCCGCGGCGATCCCCGCTCCGGTCGTCGTGGCCTTCTTCGTCCTCAATGTCGTGGGCGTTTCCCTGACGGCCTACCTCCTGCTCCAATACTCCGTCCGGGAACGGGACGCGGCGCTCGCCCTGTCCGATGGGCTTCTGCTGAACGTCCTGCCTCGATCCATCGCCGAGCGGCTCAAGCACACGCCGGGCATCATCGCGGACCGCCACGAGGACGTCACGGTACTGTTCGCGGATATCGCTGACTTCACGCCGTTCGCCGAGCGGACCAGTCCCGAGCGGGTCGTCGGCGTCCTCGACCAGATCTTCAGCGCCTTTGACGAACTCACGAGGCGGCGCGGGCTCGAGAAGATCAAGACGGTCGGCGACGCCTACATGGTCGTTGGCGGGCTACCGGAGCCGCGGCCCGACCACGCGCCGGCCGTGGTTGAGCTGGCTCTCGAGATGCAGGCCGAGATGACGCGCCTCCGTGAGGCGGCGGGGCTCGAACTCGAGCTCCGGATCGGGATCGCAAGCGGGCCCGTGGTCGCAGGCGTGATCGGCCAGCACCGGTTCCTGTACGACCTGTGGGGCGACACCGTCAACACGTCGAGCCGAATGGAGTCCCACGGCGTGGTGGGCCGGATCCAGGTCACCGAAGGCACGGTTCAACGGCTGTCCGATCGATACCAGTTCGAGGGCCGCGGTGCGATCGAGATCAAGGGCAAGGGGCCTCTGACGACCTACCTTCTGGTGGGCCGGAAGGTATCGTCGTCGGCCACATCGGGACCAGACTGAGGTCGATCCCGAGCGCCCGGCCACTCAACCGGCGAAGGACTACCGGGTGACCGATGTCGAGGGCCTCGGGGCGTTCACCGCGCTGCAGTGCCGCGGCGTGCCGTCACGGCTGCCGTGCCGCGGCGTGCCGTCGCCGCCGCTGTGCTTCCCCGACGAGAACCGCCGGGTCACGAAGCCCCAGAACTCGGTGCGCTGGCACGACACCGTGCCCAGGTGGCGCCACTGGACGGACGAAGACCGCGGCACGGCGTTGACGCATACCCCGTCGCCCTACGCGAAGAACGCCACGATCGCGGCGGTGTCGTCAGAGAACGCCCAGCGCTCGACGGCCCTGCCATCCCTGATATGGAAGATCTCCGCCGTCCGATAGTTCAGCGACCTGTCGCCGCGGGTCGCCGTTGCCGTGCCGAGCGCGATGGCGTGGTCGTCATTCGCGATGACGTCGTGGAGGTCGTACCTGATCGTCACGCCACCCATGCTGTCCATCATCGCGGCACGCAACTCGTCCTTGCCGTGGCGCGGCTCGGTGCGACCGATCTCGTGCCACACGATGTCATCGGCCATGAAGGCGTCGACGAGCGCCATCTCCTCCTGGGCTTTCGACATGTCCATCTCGTTCATCGCCTGCATCGCACGGCGGACGAGGGCCACGTTCGGGTGTTCGGACACGGTGTGCTTCCCCCTTTCGTTCAGCGCCCACGACGGAAGGCGTGGCGCGGCTCGTGGTTCCAGCGTATCGCCCGATGCAAGTCGCGACGGCCACCCCATCCTGGGCACCGCCTACGTGGTGGGCGTTGGGCGCGACGGTGATTCCGGCACGCATCGGTGCTGGCGCCTGGCATCCTGGGCGATGCGCCGTCCTGAACCGCCGCCAGCCTCAGGAAGTCGGCGGGATGTTGTGGTTGATTCGAAACAGGTTCTCAGGGTCGTATCGCCGCTTCAGCGCGACGAGTCGCTCGAGCTTGGCGGGTCCGTAGGCCGTGAGTGCCTTCTGCAAAGGGTCGCTCTCATCATGCCCCAGGAAATTCACATACTGGCCGGCCATCGCATGTGGACGCAACGCGTCCGAGCAACCCTTGACCCAGGCCACTCGCGCCGCGTCCTCCGTGGCATCTGCCCAGAAGCCGTAGATGTTGAGCCAGAACTCGGCAGACCGAGTCGGGAATGCGGTCTCGTCCTCGCCGACGCGACCGTAGGCACCACCCATGTGGTGCAGGTCGACGGCGGTCCCGAAGGTCTGGATTCCGCAGTGGTGGACGAGCGTCTCGATCATGGCGGCGTCGAACCGGTCGAACGATGCATTGCGCCAGTACGCACGCACGCCAGCCGGCAGGATCGCGTCGAAGGCTGACTGGAACGTCGTCCATCTCGTGGGTTCCCTGACAGCGACATCGGCGGGGCAGGCCGCCTGGATACGGTCGACCGTGGCCTCGCCTGCGGCCCGATCGCTGCCGGCCCAGGCGAACCCGAGGAACATCAGGACGCGGTCTCCGAGATCCCAGTCCGCCGGCGGAACCATGAACGTGATGAGCGTCGTGAGTTCGTCGGGGAGCTCGGCCGAGAGACCCACGAAGGCGGTGAGGGCCTCGGTCCAACGGGGGCGCTCGTAGATGAGCGTTCCAGCGACGACGTCCGAGTCCAGCGGGTGCGCGCGGAACGTGAACGAAGACACGATCCCGAAGTTTCCGCCGCCGCCGCGGAGGCCCCAGAAGAGGTCGGCGTTCGCGGTCGCGCTCGCCGTGACCTGCTGGCCCCCGGCGAGGATCACGTCGGCTGACACGAGGTTGTCGATCGTGAGGCCGTACCGGCGGACCAGCCAGCCGACGCCGCCACCGAGTGTCAGCCCGGCGATCCCCGTCGCCGAGACGACGCCCACCGGGACGACCAGCCCGAAGGGCTCGGTCGCGCGGTCGATATCACCGAGCGTGGCGCCGGCCCCCACGCGAACCAGTTGCTCGGCCGGGTCGACCTCGACGGTGTCGAGGCGGGCGAGGTCCAGCACGATCCCACCGTCCACGGTGCCGTTCCCCGCGACGTTGTGGCCACCGCTCCGGATCGCAAGCGGCAGACCCATGGCCCGGGCATGGGCGATGACCGGCGCAATGTCTTCAACGCCGTCAACCTGCACGATGAGCTGCGGGTACTTGTCGATCATCCCGTTCCAGACGCGGCGGGCCGCATCGTAACGGGCATCACCCTCGATGAGGGTCGTTCCCCTGATCGACCGGCGGAGCTGGCTGATCGCGGACGTGCTCGGGGCCATCGGGTTCTCCCTGTGGTGTGCTCGGAGCCGAGCGGGGAGCCGCGGACGCCCGTTCGGTTTGAAAGACAATGTCGCCGGTCAGGTACGATCTCGGCAGTGTCGGATTCCACAAGAGCGGGGCAAAAATGACACAAGATCGGAAGCCTCGAGTCGCCCTTCTCGCCGCGCCCGAGACATCGGCCTCCGTCCTCTACGGGCTCTACGACGTGCTCCTGTCCGTGGGCGCCGTCTTCCCGGACATGACGACGGGGACGCCGGGTGACGCGGCCCTCGACGTCTTGATCGTGGCGGCGTCCCGCGAGCCCTTTCGGTGCTTCGGGAACATCCTCGTGGAACCCCACGCGGCGGTCGCCGACGTGGACCAGGTTGACGTGGCCATCGTCTGCGACATGTATACGCCGATCGACCTGCCGCCGAAGGGGCGCTATGCGGCTGAGATTGCATGGCTGCGACGGATGCATCGGCGGGGAGCCACGATTGCCACCGTGTGCACCGGCTCGCTGCTGCTGGCGGAGTCCGGACTGCTCGACGGTCGGTCCTGTGCCGGCCACTGGGCCTACCGTGAGCTCTACCGCTTCGCATACCCGACGGTCCGGTTCCAACCGGGGGCGATCCTCGACCGCTCGAGCGAGGACGACGGCCTGCTGACCGCAGGCGGCGTCACGGCCTGGCACGAACTCGCGCTCCATCTCATCAGCCGGTTCTGTGGCGCGGAAGAGGCTTCGAGGACGGCCAAGTTCTATCTGCTGGCGGGGCACGAGGACGGCCAGCTGCCCTTCTCGGCGATGACTCGACAGAGGCCGCTGGGTGACGCCCCGATTCGGGCCAGCCTGGCCTGGATCGACGACCAGTATGCCTTGCCGAACCCCGTGACCGCGATGATCGGGCGCTCCGGCCTCACGAAGCGCACGTTCGCGCGTCGCTTTTGGGCGGCGACTGGGCACCGACCGATCGATTACGTCCACGCCCTGCGGATCGAGCGGGCGCGCAAGCATCTCGAGCGCGGCGACCGCGCGATCGACGACGTTGGCTTCGACGTGGGGTACGAAGACCCGACGTTCTTCCGCCGGCTGTTCAAGCGGACCACGGGCCTCACCCCGGCCGCGTACCGCCGCAAGTACGCCCAGATTGCCTCGGCCGGATAGGGGGCCCGCCTCCAGAACTCGACGAAGTCGGTCTCGCTCGGGTCGGCGAGGGTTGCCGCGCACCATCGGCGTCGCGGCGGCTCAGGGCCGTATCTCACCCGAGGGCAGGCACATGGCGAGCATCCGAGGCAGACACATTGCAAGCCGGCGCGTGAACGCTCAACGGGCAGCGTGAGCCCGCACCCCGCCGAGCGAGCCGTTCAAGGGGCGAGGCGCCCCCGCTTCAGGGCTCCTTGCGGGCCTTGTCGACGACGTCCTGGACGTCGCCAAGACCCTGCTGCGCCTTCCCCTGGACCTGCCTGAGCTTGCCTTTTGCTTCCGTTCGGCGGTCGCCGGTCAGCTTCCCGGCCGTCTCCTCGATCCTGCCGCGTGCCCTGCTGACGGTTCCCTTGATGTGCTGGTCGGCCATGTCATCTGCTCCTGCGTCGAGAATGGTTTCCACCGAGTTGCCCGTCATCACCTGACGACGGCAGTGCGGGCTGTTGGATTGACGGGGCGCAGCGCGATGGCGACTGCCGCGAACAGCGCGGGAGCCATCCCCGCAGCCACGATCAGTCGTGGCTTGCCGGCCAGGAAGAACCCAGCGCCGAGGCCGACCGACGTGGCTGCGAGCCCTCTGAGGGTCGAGTCGGGAAGGCCCTGGAGCGCGCTCGTGGTGCTGGCGGCACTTGCCTGCGTTGCCCGCATGGATCCCGCGGCACGCCCAACGATGGTTGCCACGGTCCTGATAGCTGCCTCCGTCGGTCTGCTCAGGTTCGCGACGAGGCCCCGGCCGTCACGGTTCAGAACCGTCGACCTCACTGAGCGGTGCTTGCGACCCCGGAATCTCATGGCATTCCAGCTCTCCCTTTGCCCCGGGGACCGGCCACCGGAAACTTCCCCGGGCCCCGGTCCCAGGTCCCAGGTCCCAGGTCCCAGGTCTCAGGTCTCAGGTCCCAGGTCCCAGGTCCCAGGTCCCAGGTCCGGTGTGTGCGCGATCCCGCGTGCGACTGCGAAGGTGCGCTCCGCTTGCCGTCGACTCATTTCAAGGCCCATGCCGCGGATCTGTCGACCTGAGCGTCGGCGGACATCGCCACGGGCCTTGGGCAAGTGTCTCTCTCGTCTCCGCCACGTCATGACGCCGCGTCATACCCGGGCGCCCGATCGCGCCGCCGCGCGCCCGTCGCGCCGCCGCGTACCCCCGACCCGCCGTTCAGGCGCGACGTCACGCAGGGCGGATGAAGGACCTTCATGACAAGCAGGCTCCCCGAAACCACGCTCAAGCATGGGTGAGTCACGAGCGGCGACGAGACGGCCAGCCAGATCCGTGGCAACTGAAGACGGCGCCTGGCACGTCGGACTATCAGATGTGGCGCGACGAAGCCGCTGATCCGCCCGCGCTCGTCTGCCAGGTCGGCTCCACCCAGCTCAGGTATCACCTCGCTGCCATCGACGATCTCCACGCGATGCTGAAGGCCCACGGAGACTGGATGGCACTGGGTGCGACCGACGAACAGAAGGCCGCCCCCGATGGGACGGTCGAGGCCTGGGGCCGCGCCGCGGACAACCCGGTCGGCGGCTGGTACGGACTCCGCAAGGGGTACCGCGGCCGGTTTGGGATGTACCTGCCGCCGCTCCTCGAGGTCCTCGGGCTCGCCGAACTCACCCATGACCCGCGGAACAACCGCATCCGCGCGATCTGAACGACGCTCCCACACCCCTTCACTCCTCCGGAGGCCCATCCCGGATCCGTTCGATGCACCGATCGGCCACACATCGACGGCCGTCTTCACGCGTCGACGCCGTTTTCATCTCAGCGTGATCATGGCCACCCACCATCCCGTGATGACGGCTGTGGCCGGTCAAGGTCGTTGAACGGCAGGACGGATCGCTCCAGGAGGATTGCGCTCTCGCGCGCAAACGGGGTCGGGCTCGGCGGGCAGATCCGAAGGGATCCGGGTCGGGCTCGGCGGGCGGATCCGAAGGGATCCGGGTCAGAGTCCGCGTCGGTAGCGTCGTGCGACGAGGGCGAAACCCGGGATCCGAGGCAGCGCGGCAGACAGCGCGGGGTTCGACCCATCGCGCCGCTCGATCGTGAGTGTTCGGGCCGCATCCTCGTCCGCGTGGCGAGCGTCTACCAGCGCGAGGTCGATGGCGATCCGGCCCGCCTGAGGCTTGCCCAGCGGGTCGACCGCCGAATAGGGGAACGCCCCGCCCTCGTATTCGGCCCTGGCCTCCGCGTCCACGTGCCAGCGCGGCCGCCGGAGCAGGATGCCTCGCCATCCGTCTGCGACCGACGCTTCAACCCGACCATCGCCGGCGCTCGTGGTTCCGGGCGCCGCGATGTCATGCCCGCGGGACCAACGTGCCGCCTGATGGAGCAGCGCGTACTCGTCGAGGTCGGCGTACGCCGCGAGGTCCTCGACCGGCGATCGATCCCCGAACAGGGCGCGGACGGATGGCGCGAAGACCTCGCCGAGATCCAGGTCGATCGCCCGGACGGTGCGATGGAAGTACACCTGCAGGTACAGGAGGAGACGCGCTCCGAGGAACCCCTCGAGGGCGGGGACGCCGGACTCATACAGGGTGAGGCCCGCTGGTCCCATGTAGGCGTACCGACGCAGGCGTTCGACGTCGACGCCCACGTGCACGCCCGTGAACAGCGCGTCGCGCCGAACGTAGTCGAGGTTGTCCACCGTGAAGACGCCCGAGAGGAGGGGCTGCAGGAGGCGCACCCAGCGGGGCATCGATGGATCGTCCAGGGCAGGCTTGGAAACGAGGAACGATACCCAGCGGGGTTCGATCGATTCGGTGTCCCCGAACGCATCCCGCTCCGGGGCATTGCCGGGGGCCCGCCGAAGGGCGCCGATGAGCGGGCTGAGCTCCCGCTCGATGATGAGCTGGCTCAGGTCCTCGTGCGACAGGGACTTGACGCCCGGCCGCCGGGCGTCGACAGGCGCCGGGAAACCGGCCAGGACCCGGTCATCGAAGTAGTGGGCGAACGGCCCGTGGCCCACGTCGTGAAGCAGACCGGCGACCCGGAGCGTCTCGACGACCAAGCCCTCTGACGGCATGGGGTCATGGACCGACGCCGATGGCTGCGAGGCCAGCACCGACCGAAGCGTCGGGTAGAGGGCGCGCGCCCACAGGCCTGCTTCGTGCATCACGCCGAGCCCGTGAGTGAACCGTGAGTGTTCGGCCGTCGGAAACACCCAGCGCGCGCTCTGGAGCTGGCTGATGCGCCGCAGTCGCTGGACCCACGCGGTGTCGAGGAGGTCGTCCTCCGCAGCGTCCTCGGCGGGAAGA
>JACPOR010000005.1:0-32550 GCA_016191425.1 Chloroflexota bacterium | reverse complement strand
ATTCGCCTCGTCAGGCCGGAGGTGCTTGGTCAGCTCCACGTAGCCGTGGACCGGGTCGCTGATCAGGTTGACCGCCGAGAACGGCCGGCCGGGACTCATGGAGCCGGTACGTCCGCGCGCGCCGGGCTGTCCGCGCGCGCCGGGCTGTCCGCGGGCGCCCGGCTGTCCACGGGCGCCGGGTCATCCGCGCGCGCCGGGCGGTAGGCGGCCAGGGCACGGCGGTGCGTTGCCTCGATGTCGTTGCGGAGGGCCTCCGGCTCGAGGACCGTGGCGTCGTCTCCCCACGAGAGGATCCACAGCCGAACCTCGATCGTGCCGGAGACAGTCGCCCGCCACAGGACCGCCCCGTCGGCCATGGTCTCCAGCACCTGGCTCGGATGCCACACCGTCTCCGCGACGCGTCGGGCCACGGCCGGGGAGAATCGAACGGCGACAATGGTGGAGGGCTGGTCGGCGATGATGTCCCACGCGCTCCGCATCAGGCCCTCGACGGATCCAGCCTCGGGTGGCTCGAACGTCCGCGGCGAGATCGTGACAGATCGGATGCGCTCGATCTTGAAGGTTCGCAGGCCGCCTCGATACTCGTCGAACCCGATGAGATACAGCGCGTGCGTCTGGGTCGACGGCTCGATCAGGTACGGCCGG
Source organism: Chloroflexota bacterium (assembly GCA_016191425.1). Taxonomy (GTDB): domain Bacteria; phylum Chloroflexota; class Limnocylindria; order Limnocylindrales; family CSP1-4; genus UBA5189. The sequence goes on along the minus strand of JACPOR010000005.1, from coordinate 31,905 downwards.
ACCGTGGCCTTCCGGCCATGGGGCTCCCGCCCCTCGTAGCGGGCCGGCGCGTAGGCGATCTCGACGACCCGCCGTTCCGCCCAGGCTCGGGTGAGGGCGTGGACGTGGTCAACGAACTGTGGTGCCTTCGCGGCCCGCTGGAGGACGTCCAGGGACCGGGTGACGTGTTCCGTGAGGGGCCCCGGCAATCCCTCGGCCAGCTTCTCGAACGCGGACGCGAGATCGGGGTCGTATTTGTCCGCGTAGCGAACCATGAGCCGGGTGGCCAGGAAGACGGCCATGGCCTCCGAGGTCGTCAGTTTCAGGGGCGGCAGGAAGGACGATTCGAGCATGCCCCAGCGCCCGTCTTCGGACCAGGTGGGCATCTGGAGCTCGCCCTCGAGTGCCGTCAGGTCGCGATAGGCCGTCCGCTTGGAGATCCCAAGCCGGATTCCGATCTCCGCAGCGCGAATGCCCTCGGGATGCTGTTTGAGGAGATTGGCAACGCGAACCAGCCGCGCGACGCGGTCCCGTTTCGCACGCTTCTCGAACGCATCGTTCGCTCCGGCCATCTCGCCTCCCTGTCCGGAGGATACCTGTCCGGCCAGCCACAAGTACCAGTCCGACCAGGACTCTCGGGTCATCGCCGCCCGGCTACTCCCAACCGACCATGACCACACCGAACCGGACCGGGTCATCCAGACCGATCCGGCGGCAGATGCGAGGAATGGCCGGCCAACATGGCAGCACTCGAGCAGGGCAACCCGCCAGCGACACGCGAGACCTATCGCGCGCTGCTGCTGCGTGGCCTGACCCCGGGCGAGGCCGCCAACCTGACCGCCTACCTCTCCGGGATCGAGGTCGGGCACGGACGCCCGTGGCGCCTGGCCGACGTCGATCGGTTGCTCTTCCTTCGCGAGCTCTGTCGATCCGGTCGCATCGGCGCCGACGATGGCCTTCAGCCCATGGAGTCCCTCGTCAGCCGCTGATCGTCCGACGACGAAGACCAGCAGTTCCCGGCCCGGCAGAGGCCGGCCCGGGACCCATCCCAAAACGGCGCCCACCTCCTCCGGGCGCCGTTTTGGATTCGACCCCGTTCGGTACCATCTCGGCCATGGAGCGACCCGTCATCACCTTCCTGACCGATTTCGGCCCCGAATCGGCTCCGGCCATCTGCCGCGGCGTGATGCTGTCGATCGCTCGGGACGCCCAGATCGTCGACATCAGCCACAGCGTTCGGAAATACTCGATCCGCGACGGCGCGTACCTGTTGTGGTCGGCTGTCCCGTGGATGCCCATCGGCGTGCACGTCGTGGTGGTGGATCCCGGGGTCGGGACGGAGCGCCATCCCATCGCCCTCAGGACGGCTCGTGGCGATCTGCTTGTCGGCCCGGACAATGGGGTCCTCATCCCGGCCGGGGATATCCTCGGTGGCATCACCGAGGCGCGGATCCTCGAGAATCGGAGCTTGATGCTCGCCCGATTGACCTCCACGTTCCATGGTCGCGATGTCTTCGCGCCCGTTGGGGCCCATCTCGCGGCAGGACGACCATTTGAATCCGTCGGGCCGACCATGCCGGTGGAAGACCTGGTGCCGCTTCACTTTCCCGCCCCAACGCTCGGGGACGGTGTCCTCGAGAGCACGGTCCTGTTCGTCGATTCGTTCGGCAACATTCGCCTCGCGGGTCTTCCGGAGGACCTTGCAACGGCGATCGGCCCACTCGTTCCGGGGAGGCTGCTCGTCGCCGACTTCTGCGCTGTCGACGACCGTCCAGCCGTCTTCGAGGTCATGCCCTGGGCGCGCACGTTCGGCGAACGCCCACTCGGGGCGCCGCTCATCTACGAGAACTCGTTCGGCCACCTCGCGATCGCCGACAACCAGGGCAACGCCGCGGGCCGGCTCGGCATCGACGTCGACCGCCCCGTCCTGATCCGGCCGGCATGACTGCCGGGATGGCATGACGGCCGCAAGGGCCCGGCCGGTCATCACGTTCGCCACCGACTTCGGGCCGGCCGCGCCCGCGGTCTGCCGCGGCGTCATGTACCAGATCGCGCCGGAAGCCCTGATCATCGACATCAGCCACCAGATCCCACGCTTCTCCATCCGCGACGGTGCGGCCACGCTGACGTTTGCGTTGCCCTACATGCCGGTCGGTGTCCATGTCGCGGTCGTTGATCCTGGGGTCGGCACGGACCGCCTCGCCGTGGCCCTGCAGGTTGCCCGAGGCGACGTCCTCGTCGGTCCGGACAATGGCCTGCTCATGCCCGCGGCCGACCGGCTCGGGGGCGTGGTCCGGGCGCATGTCCTCGAGAACTCCAAACTGATGCTGCCGATCGTGACCAGCAGCTTCCACGGTCGCGACATCTTCGCGCCGATGGCCGCCCACCTCGCGATGGGCACGCCCATCGAGACGGTTGGACGCGCGGTTGACCCGGCGACGCTGGTCCGATCCAAGATTCCGCGGCCCCGGATCGGAGAGGGCGGACGCGTGCCGCTCGGATCCTCGCTGCTCATGGAGGATTCCGAGGGCCAGGTATCGCTCGCCGACAACCAGGGCAACGCCGCGGAGCGCCTGCATCTGGCCGTCGACCGGTCCGTCCGTATTCGTCCGGCCTGACCGTGGTGGAGCGGACCGCCGCGGCAGAGCCGGTCGTCCGGATCGAGGGCCTGACGTTTCGCTATCGGCGGGCAACCGAGCCGGCCATCCGCGACATCAGCCTGACCATCGATCCGGGCGAGGTCCTCCTCGTGGCGGGGCCGTCCGGGTGCGGCAAGAGCACCCTCATCCGAGCCATCAACGGCCTCATTCCGCACGCCTACCCCGGGGACCTCGCCGGTTCTGTCATGGTCGGTGGTCGCTCGACCTCCGAGTGGCGGCTCCGTGACCTCGCCGGGATCGTCGGGACCGTCCTGCAGGATCCGGCCAAGCAGATCGTGGGAGCAACCGTCGAGGCCGAGCTCGCGTTCGGCCCGGAAAATCTTGGCCTCGAACGCGTCGAGATCCGCCGCCGCATCGGCGAGGTCGCCGAGCGGGCCGGCATTCGCGGGCTCCTCGGTCGTGAGACTGCGGCGCTCTCGGGCGGCGAGCGCCAGCTGCTCGCGATGGGCGGGATCCTGATGCTCCGCCCGAGGCTCTATGTCGTCGACGAACCCCTCGCCAACCTCGATCCAGCCAGTGCCGCACGCCTGCTCGGGATCCTCCGCGATCTCGCGGACGAGGGTCACGCCATCGTCATCGTGGAGCACCGCGTCGAGGAGGCGCTCGATCTCCGGCCGGATCGGGTCCTGTATCTCGAGGAGGGTCGCACCCGTTACCTCGGCGACACGGCAGGGTTCCTGGCCGTGGCCGACCCAGATGCGGTGAAGCTCCCGTTCGATGCGGTCCTGGCGCGGTTCCGGGCGGACCCGGCGCTGATGGGAGCGACCCGGCAGCCGGGCCGGCACGGACAAGGCCCGGCTCCGCCCGACGAGCAGCCGCGCCTGGAATTTCGCGGTGTCCGGGCGGGATTCGGCGACCGCGAGGTCCTGCACGGAATCGATGCTCGCCTCGGCCGACGCGAGATCGTCGCCGTGCTCGGTCCCAACGGCTCGGGCAAGACGACGTTGTTCCGGACCGCGATGCGGCTGCTGGCTCCGACCGCGGGCGAGATCCGGGTGGATGGAGCACCCGCTTTCGAACGATCCGTGGCTGAGCTTGCCACGACGTTCGGCTATGTCTTCCAGAGCCCGAGCCAGATGCTGTTCGCACGAACCGTTCGCGAGGAGCTCACGTTCGGGCCGCGCAACCTCGGTCGCGACGCGGCCTCGTTCGACTTCATCGTGAGCGACGCCCTCCGTCGAACGTCGCTCGACGGGCTCGACGGCATCCTGGATCGCCCGCCACTGACCCTGTCGTTCGGGCAGCAGAAACGACTCGCGCTCGCGATCGCCCTGTCCCTCCAGCCTCCCACCCTGATCCTCGATGAACCATCGGCCGGGCAGGACCATCGAACCGCGCGCCGGTTCATGCAGGAGGTCCTCGCGATCCCCGGCCTCGAATCGATCTTCCTGGTGACGCACGACGTGGACCTTGCATTGACGCACGCAGACCGTATCCTGCTCTTCAGAGATGGTCGGGTCGTCGCGGACGGCCCGCCCGCTCTGGTCGTCGAGGATCTCGATCGCTGGATCGGCTGCAACCTTCGCCCGACGTCGTTGATGCGCGCCAATGCCCGTTGGCGCCCCGCGGACGCCGGGTTCCTCGACGCGCAGATGCTCGCGGCGCACGTCCTCACCGGGACCGCGGCCGCCGAGAGCCATGGAGAAGGAGGACTGACCGTCGGCACTGGCTGATTCCGGTTTTCATCGCTGATCATCCAAGGAGGGATCGGATGTCCTCGATGTCAATCCAGCGCTCCGCGTGGGGCGTGGACTCTCGCGTGATCGTCTATGCGGCAATCGGCGCCGCGCTGTACGGGGTGGTTGCCCTGTTCAGCTTCGTCATTCCCGGCTCGAACAATGTCTCTGTACGCCCAGCCTTCGCGATCGTGCCGTTCTTCGGCTACGCGTTCGGTCCGGTCGTCGGCTTGTTCACCGGTCTCGTCGGCAATGCCATCGTCGACCAGCTGAGCGGCTACGGCCTGCTCACTGCGTGGAACTGGCACATCGCCAACGGTCTCGTCGGCCTGATTGCCGGCGTCCTGGCGGCCGGCTCGATGGCCAGGATGGGCGGCAAGATCGTCGGACCGGCGATCGTGGCGGCCATCTCCATCGTGATCGGCATGCTGTTCGTCTTCAGCGACATCTTCGTCTTCGGCAATGACTTCAATACGGCCCTCACCGGGAGCTATCTCTGGGTACTCGTGCCCGATCTCATTGCCGGCGTGATCCTCGTGCCACTCCTCGTGATGGCATGGGAACCCTTGAAGGAGTCACTGGGCAGGTGACGTTCCACTGAGATGACGGCGAGGTGATCTCCACCCCGCGCTACCTCGGACGGGGGTCGTGGCTCGGCAGCCGCGACCCCCGCGTCCCCCTGGTCGTCGGCGTGCTTGCCGCGGCCACGGTGATCCAGCTCTGGGACATCCGGATTGTCAGCGTCCTGTTCGTCCTCGGCCAGGCGTACTACCGGACTGCCAGCATTCCCTTCCGTCTCGTGCGCCGCCAATGGGCCTTTGCCGTTCTGTTCGTGTCCATCCTCGTGCTCGTGAACACGATCCTGACCGGCGGCGCGATCGGTGACTTCGATCGTTCGGACCTCCATCCCCTGTTCTACCTGCCCCTGTTGGGAACGCCGATCTCGGCGGAATCCCTCAGCTACGGCGCCACCCAGCTGCTCCGCTTCCTGACGTTCATCACGATCGGTTTCCCGATTGCCTACGCCATCGCGCCGAGCGATCTCGGCCCCGCGCTGGCCAGGTTGCGGATCCCCGAGAAGTTCGCCTTTGGCGTCGATCTCACCTACCGCTTCATTCCGTCGCTTGCCGGCGATCTCCAGGAGACCATCGATGCCCAGCGGGTCCGCGGTTACGAGTGGGACAAGGGCAGGGGCGGGCCGATCGCACGGGTGCGCCGGACGGTCCCGTTGATCGTTCCGTTGACGATGAACGCGATCGTGGGAGCCGAGGACACGATCGATGCGATGGACCTTCGGGGGTTCGGCACGGGGCGTCGCTCCTGGCTCCGCGAACTTGCCTACGACCGGGCGGACCGGGCCCTGCTGCTGACCGCCCTGGCGATCTTCTTCGCGGTCACGATTGCGTCGCTGATGGGCCTGACGAAGCTCTGGGTTTTCCCGCCACTGCTGACGCTCGCCGGGGAGTGACCGGCAAGGTCGGCGGGGCGTGACCGGCTACGGGCGCCCGGCGGTCGCCGTGCTGCCGGGGGAGTTGCTCGGGCCGCTGGTCGGCGGCAGTGACGACCCGCCGGGGCTCGCCGTCGGAGCCGCCCAATCCTCCACGATGACGCCGGGCATGAGGACGAATCTCCAACCGGGCTCGATGTGGTTCGGGTCGTAGCCCTCGGAATCCGGGTCCAGCGATGGGTAGGAGCCCCGATTCCACCAGGCCAGACTCCGGGGCGACGTGCCGAATGTCCGGGCGATCGAGGTGAGGGTGTCGCCCACCCGGACGATGTAGCTCGTGAAGGTTGGCCCGGTCGTCGGCGTGGGCCGGATGAACGAGGGGAGCGGGCTCTCCGTCGATGCAGGCTCCGCCACCGCCGTGGGTGGGGCACAGGCGGATGACGTGGGTCCGCCGCCACAGGTGCCGAGCGGCACACTCGACGGTCCGGCCCCCAGTCCGGGCAGGATCACGACCGCCGCGGTGAGGGCGATCACGAGCACCGCCAGCATGCCTGCACCGACCGGGGTCGCGAGCACGTTCCGGCGTTGTCGTCTGCCGGGCTCGGACGACCAGGGCTCCTCGTTCATGATCGAGGTGTGACGCGTCCCCGGCGCCGTTCGCTACGGGCCCGCGTCGATCGGCGTCGGCACCTTGAGGGTGAACGCATCTGCGAGTTCCGCGGCCTCGTCGGCCATCGCGACACGTCCACCGCCTTCGCGCTTCACGAGGAAGCAGGCACGGTCGGCGGCCAGCAGGATGGCCTCCGCCGTGGTCCCGTCGGTCGGGAATGTTGCGACGCCCGCGGAAGCTTCGACCTTGATGGCCTCGGTCGGGGTCGCGGTTGTGGACGCAGTCTCGGACGATGACGTGGCGATGCCGACGAAGGCGCGCCGGACCCGATCCGCCACCGGCAGGATGTGCTCGCCGTCTGTCCCAGGCAGGATGACCACGAATTCATCTCCGCCGTACCGGAAGACCGCGTCCGTGTCCCGGCTCGCCGCCACGATGGATGAAGCGACGCGCTGCAGGAATGCGTTGCCGGCCTCATGACCGAAACTGTCGTTGACGTGCTTGAACCCATCCAGATCGATCATGAGGAGGCTGAATGGGTCGCCCGCGGCAACCGCGCCGGCCAGCGCGTGCCGGAAGCTCCGGTGATTCCGCAGGCCCGTGAGGTCGTCCGTCTCGGCCTGACGCGTGACCACGCCGTGTGTCCGTGCGTTCTGGACGGCGATTGAGACCTGCGCCGCGAACAGCTGGACGAGCTCGAATTCGTCCTCGGTGAACGACCGGCCTTCGCCGAGGCGCTCGATTGCCAGGACCCCGATTGCGCCGGTCCGCCCGTGCAGCGGCACGCAGATCAGCCCGCCGTGGATTGGTCCACCCTCGCCGACCAGGACCCGCGAGTCGTGGAACTCGTCCGGAACCAGGACCCCTTCGTTGTGATTCAAGACCCAGGTCGTGATCCCCGACTCGCCGGGGACGGACGGCGTCGCGAAAGCCTCGGCGTTGATGCCCTTGGCGATGACCGAGACGAGATCCCTTCCGTTCTCGTCGAGCAGCTCGATCCAGACGTTGTCCCAGCCGACCAGTTCTTCCAGGCGGTCGGCAACCGAAGCCAGGACGGAGCCGGTGTCGAGCGTACCGAGGATGGATTCGGTGATCTCGAGCAGGTCACGCCGGCTCTGGAGCTGGCGCTTGAGAAGCATCGTGGCATCCGCATGGGCCATCGCCTGGGCGGCAAAGCTGGCATAGATGACAAGCAGTCGGAGGTCGTCGCTCGTGAACTGGCTGAGGCCGAGCTTCGACAGCACCAGCACCCCGAGGACCTCGTCCTCGAAGACCATGGGTGCGAGGAGCATCGATTCGTCGATCTCGCTCGTGCCGGGGATGGTGTTCGCGCGAGGATCGGCGGCCGCGTCCGGCAGGTGTTCCGCGACGCGATGGGCGGCCACCCAGCCGGTGATCCCTTCGCCGACCTTGATCCGGAGCTGGTCCTGGGTCTCGTCGATGTACTCGCCGACCTGGCCGAGCATGGCCACCGGGATCAGGTCCTCGCCGTATTTCCGGTAGACCCGCACGTTGTGGTAGTCGATGAGGTCGCGGAGCTCGGTCGCGATCGCAGCCCCGATCGCCGCCACATCGGACAACCGGTTGAGCCGGGCACCAAGTTGCTGGATGGACTGCAGCTGCGCCGCCCACGTGGCCAGCTGGGCATAGGTCTTCGCGCTTCTGATGGCGAGGCCCGCCTGATCGGCCAGACGCGAGAGTGCGTTCAACTCACCGTCCGACCAGGGGTGTGGGCGGTCGTGGTACACGTTCAGGCTGCCGATCGGCTCACGCGTCTCCCCATCCATGAGTGGCGCGACACAGATGGTGTCGTAGCCCTCCTGGACAACCCTCGCGCGGACGCGAGCGCCGCGCGGATCGTCCCGGTAGTTCACGGCAAACGCCGGCCGCAGGGAATTGACCGCGGCGAGCGTGATCGACCCGACATCGTCCGCTGCGAGGGCCGTCAGGTACGCGGTGGACAGGCCGCGCGCCGCAGCGGTTCGGCGCGAGCCATCTGGCTGGAAGCCGAAGACCGCGGCGCGGTCGCCGTCGAACATGGCGATCGCATGATCTACGAGGCGCGTGAGGAGCTGATCCGTATCGAGGCGACTGCCGATGTCGGCCGCGACCCTCCCGAGCGCCTCGGCCCAGTGGACTCGGCGATCCAGGGTCGTCGCGGCATCCGCGGCGTGAATGATGGAACCGAGGACGTCCGCCGCGTTCGCGACCAGCTCCCGCGTTGCCGTCCGCGGCTCGTCATTGCTCTGGGTCACGACGTGCAGGACACCCCACGGCCCGCCGCTGCCCGGGATGGCACAGGCAAGCCGTCGTCCGGGGATCCCTGCTATCGATACTGGATCGCCGGATTCATGAACGGTATCAACGACCGTGCCTGGCCGGCCGAGTGCGGCCGCGGCGATCCCCGATCGGCCATCGGGCGCGTGCAGTCGAGCCCCGGTCGGCCCTGAAACGGCGACTTGCTCCAGCCGACCATCCACCGCACGCCAGACTGAGGCGTGCGTGAACCCGGCGCCTTCGCGAACAGTCCGGGTCGCCCCGCCGAGCACGGCTTCCGGATCCGGCGCCGTGCCGCCGATCGCGGCAGCAGCGCGTCCAAGACCGGACATCACCGAGAGTGCGGCGCGCACGTCGGCGGCTTCGGCATCCGGGACCCCGTTCCGGGCCCCGAGGCCATCCGAACGCGTGTCCGCGGCGCCGGCATCCGAGGCCCCGTTCCGGGCCCCAAGGCCATCCGAGCGCGAGCCTGACTGGCCCTCGGCCGCGGTCGGCCACGAGGTCGCCGCCGCGGTATGCGGCGGCGGACGTCGCAGGTAGCCCGGTCGCGGGACGCCGCCAGGATCGAGCTCCGGACCGACCGCCGTGGCGGCGAGGAATCGGTTGAGATCGCCGATCCGGTATCTGCGGTCACCGCGGGGATTGATCCGGTAGTGCCGGATTCGCCCGGAGTCGCTCCAGGCGCGAACGGTGTTCGGGTGGACGCCGAGGACCTCCGCCGCGCGGGCCACGGTGAGGGTCGCGTCCGATGGATGTGGGTGCAGGACCGCGTTGTTGACCACCGGACCCCCGTGAGGATTTGTGAAGTTCGAGGCACACTCTAGGAACTACACAGTTCTTGACAATAGGACCAAGGTCCCATCGCCTTGGATCGTGCCGTTCTGCGATCAGCTGGGCGTCGTCGATGACCTCAGCGATCCGCGCGCGACCCCCGATTGCCGCCCGTCAGCCGGACGAAGACGAGGGTCACGAGCAGGGCGAGCAGCCCGATCCCCAGGACGCCCAGGATGGCGGCCAGGGGGGCACCGGTGAGCCCTGGCCCCTGACCCGTCGACCGCGTGTCGGAAACGCCAACCGGCGTCGGTACCGGCGAAGCGGCAAGGGCGCTCCCGGGGAGGATCAGGAGCACGATGCCGAGGACGACCAGGACGGCCGCGACGGCCAGCAACCCGGCCGCGAGGCGGGGTTTGGCGACGGAGCCGCCGGCCAGAATTCGCATGGCCTCAGGCTGCTCGAGGGTACTCAGGATCAGGGGCCTCCCGAGGCCGGCCGTCAGGTGCGCGGATCCGTCCGGGCGAAGCGCGGGTACGCCCAGGACTTCCGCGTGTTCGACGCTGCTGACCTGTTCGACGATGACGCGCGCGGGCAGGGCGTCATCGAGTTCATCGGGCGCCCGGTCGCCCAGGTCACCGACGCTGCCCGTCGTCTCCCGGAGGACCACCACGAGCCCCTCGGCGAGGGCAGACCCGTCCACCTGGATATGATCGAGACCCTCGTTGATCTCGAACGGCACCGCCTCGGTCACGGCGTCGAAGTCGCGCCAGGTCTGGCCGTGCTGGGCCTGAAACCGGGTCCGCCGATACACGAGCGGACGGTGATTGGCGTCTTCGAACTCGGCTTCGCTGTCGATCCGACCCGAGACCCGGACATACGTCGGTACCGCTTCGCGGGCAAGCTTGACGGCTTCCGCGACCGTGACCAGCGGTGTCGATCCGAGAAGGCGCCCCACCCGCAATCGCGAGCCGAAGGCACGGAGAACCCCCACGGCGCCCGCGAACGCGGCGACTCCGAGCAGGAGCGCGATGAGGCCGTCCATCGGCCGGATCATATCCGGCGGGCATGAAAAGGCCCGGAGGAACCTACCCGACACATGGACGTTGATGCGATCGCGGCCGTTAGTGTCGCTCAGCCCCTCCGGGCTGTCGACAACGCTAGGGCCGCGCCCGGGTCCGCGTCAACGGCACCTGTCCACCAGAATCGGCACCGGCTCGAGGTTGTCCACCGTCTGTCCACACACCAGGCCGCCGCAGGTCGGCCGAGGCGTGGTCCGGAGGTTCCGCCGCCGGAACGGATCGGTTGGAGCGCCGGTGATTTCGAGTGCAGAGCCGGGTGATCGGGCCGCCGCCGGGTCATCGGGCCGCCGCAGAGTCATCGGCTCACTCCCGGCCGGTCGCCGGATCGATGGCGTTGATGAGGCCGCTGTAGCTGGTCAGGATCAGTCGGCCGCCCAGGAGCTCGGCGGCGGTGACGACATCGGAGTGGGCGATTCGCCAGGCGACGCTGCCGTCCGGATCGAGCGCGAACGTCTCGAGTTCCGACTGCACAAGGACGTGTCGAAGGCGGGAGGAAGCCAGCACCGTGAGGATGGGCGTCGCCGACCGATGACTCCAGGCGAGCGCGCCGTTCCGGGCGACCAGGCCGTAGGCATGGAACCCGTATTTCACGACCAGTAGCCCCGTGGTATCCCAGAGAACGGCGAGGGGTGTGTCGTTGAGCGTCGAGGCGAAGCGCACCGACCACGAGCCCGCCGGGCCGTCGATCCTCAGTTCGGCCCGGCAACGCGAATCGGGGTCTTCCGCGACCAACGGACCCAGATCCTCGAGGGCTCCCGCTTCGGACAGGGCGAACACGGCTGCGGCCTGCCCGGTGCCCGCCCATCGCCAGCGCGCCCGGAGGCCGCCGGGATACGTCAGCGTTGCGTCGTGCGGATCCGCCGGCCGGCCCGTCCCTCGGGCCACGGTCACAGTGCTGCCTGGGTGTCGGCCGCGGGGCCGCGCTCGGCAGGGACCTCGGCGATCGGCGACACGACCGCATCGGCGAGCATCCGGAGCGTGGCCGGCGGCACCGGGAAGACGGCGCTCGGATGCCCGGCAGCCGCCCATACGATGGGGAACCGTCCGAGATCCGGGTCCATGATCACCCGGAGGCGATGGGCGTGGCCGAACGGAGGGATCCCCCCGATCACGAAACCCGTCAGGTCGCTTGCCTCGGAGGCGCTGGCCCGACGCACATCCAACCGTCCGAGGACCGCACCCAACCGCCGGAGGTCGACCCGGTTCGGACCAGACATGAGGCAGATCACCGCCTCCAGCTGGCCGTCATCGGCCGGTGAGACGAAGACGAGCGACTTCACGATCTGTCCCAACTCCACGCCAACGGCCCGCGCGGCATCCTCGGCTGTGTGCGCCGACTCGGAGAACACGGTGACCTCCAGGGGGACGCCCTTCCGCTGGGCGGCCTCGAGGACGCGCTGGACGGCGGGATGGTTCGCGGCGGGGGGCACGGCCGGGAGTCTAGCATCTGGCATCGATCCTCCTCGGCGGTGGTCGCCCTTCATCGCGCGTAGGATCCGTGCCGATGAAAGCCGTGGTATTCGATTGGGATGGAACGCTCGTGGACACCCTGCCCGCGATCACGCGGGCGAACGCCGAGGTCCTCCAGTCGTTCGGGGTCGCCTACGACGATGCCGCCTACCGGGCGGCCTACAGTCCCGACTGGCGGAGCATGTATCGACGACTTGGCGTGCCTGTCGAGCAGATCGAGGAGGCCGGCTGGCGCTGGCTCGGCGCCTATCGATCCCTGATGACCGAGGTGCAGGCGTTCGCTGGCGTCGAGGTCGCCGTCCGCCGCCTGCAGGAAGCCGGGTACCTGATGGGGATCGTGACGGCCGGGGATCGGCCGGTCGTCGAGCATCAGCTCAGGGCCACCGGTCTCGACGCGTTCTTCCCGGTCCTCGTGTGTGGCGAGGATCTTCCCTTCGCGAAGCCTCACCCCGAACCCCTGCGCAACGCCCTCGGGCAGCTGGGGCTGGAGCATGACCCCGACCTCGTGACCTACGTCGGCGATGCCCCGGACGACATGCGGATGGCGCGGACCGTTGGTGCGCGTGGCGTGGGGATCGTATCGATCCTCGGGCACCCCGACGAGCTCGCCGCGGCCGGTGCCTCCGAGGTCGCCGAATCCGTTGCCGGCTGGGTCATCGACTTCCTGGGCCCGGCGCCCGAGACGACAGGTTGATGCGAGCCCTGGTGCTGGCCGACGGCGATCCGCCGACGCGGACGGCGCTCGACGACGCCTGGCCGGGGTGGGATACCGACGTCGCCTTCGTGGTCGCGGCCGACGGCGGAGCCCGGCTGGCCGACGCACTTGGGCTCCCGATCGATCAGTGGGTCGGCGATGGGGATTCGCTTGGAACCGAGGGCCTCCAGTCGCTCCGAGCACGTGGTGTCGCCGTTGCCGTTGCGCCCCGAGACAAGGATCAGTCTGACTCGGAACTCGGCCTCCAGGCGGTGGTCCGGGCCGGCGCCACGACGATCATCGTGCTCGGCGCTCTGGGTGGCCTGCGGCCGGACCATGCCCTCGCGAACGTCGCGATGCTGGGGCACCCTGATTGCATCGGCCGAGCGGTCGAGATCCTCGACCCACGTGCGAGGATCCGCCTGCTCGCTGCACGGGCGGGGCTGGACGGCGCCCGAGTTGAGCGGCTCGATCTCTCGGGCCGCGTCGGCGATCTCGTCTCGCTGATCCCGCTCGAGGAGGTCCAGGGTGCCAGCACACGTGGACTCCGGTTCCCGCTCGACCAGGCGACACTGCCGTCAGGGCGGTCCCGCACGCTCTCGAACGTCCGGGTATCGGCGACCGCCGAGGTCTCGCTTCGGGTCGGGCGGCTGCTGGTCATCGAGGCCCCTGCTAGATTCACGGAATGAGCGCCCCAGAAGCCGGCGATCTCGCCCCGGAATTTGCCCTCCCGGACGAGACCGGTACGCTCCACCGGCTCTCCGATCAGCGAGGCCGCTGGATCGTCGTCTATTTCTACCCGGCGGACGACACCCCCGGCTGCACCATCGAGTCGTGCCAGTTCCGCGACATCGACCCCCAGATCCGGGCAGCTTCTGCCGAGGTCTGGGGCATCAGCCCTGACGGTGCCGCCAGCCACGCGAGGTTCCGGGAGAAGTTCGACCTCCCGTTCACGCTCCTGTCCGATGAGGAGCACTTGGTATCGACCCTCTACGGCGCCTGGCGCCTCCGGTCCCTATACGGGAAGGAGTCGATGGGCATCCAGCGTTCCACCTTCCTCGTCGACCCGGAAGGATTGATCGAGCGTGCCTGGCCGAAGGTCCGAGCGGACGGTCACGCGACCGACGTGCTGACCGCGATCGAGGACGCTCGCTCGGCGCGCGCGGCCTCCGGACGGTGAACCCGATGGCCCCTCAGCGCAGCGCCGCGAGGCCCGCCGGATGAAGCCCGCCACGACGCCCCTGAACGCCTCACCGGCTGGGTCGCATGCGTGGCGACCGGACCGATTCATGCTCATCGTGGCCCACCCCGACGACGCCGATTTCGGCCCGGCCGCGACGGCGGCTCGCTGGATCGACGAGGGCTCGGAAGGCTGGCTCGTCTGTTGCACGAGCGGCGATCAGGGCGGTGAGGACTTTGCCACGGATCCACTCGTGCTCGCGGCAATGCGTGAGGCCGAGCAGCGGGCAGCGACGGCGATCATCGGCTACACGGGCGTGTCCTTCCTCCACCAGCCGGACGGTGGGCTCGCCAACGACCTGGCCCTGCGCGAGCTGCTGGTTCGGGAAATCCGGACGTTCCGGCCCGATGCCGTTCTCGCGACCGACCCCGAAACCCTGTTCCACGGTGACGCGGGGATCAACCACACGGACCATCGGGCAGCCGCCATCGCGGCCGTCGATGCCGTCTACCCAGCGTCCCGGAACCCGATGGCCTTCCCGTGGCTGGCCCGCGACGGACTCGCCCCTCACCCGGTCCGACGCATGTACCTCTTCTGGTCGAATCACCCGACCGTGCGGGTGGACGTGACCGCCACCATTGGGCGCAAGATCGACGCCCTCCGGGCGCACGAGAGCCAGATCAGGCATCCGGAGCGGCTCGAGGCGCGGATCCGGGAGTGGGCCCGCGAGGAAGGCCAGGAGATCGGGGCGGAGGCCGCCGAGGCCCTCCGGTTGATCGTCATCGACGAGGACCCGACCGACGAGCCGGGGGCTACGGAAACCTCGGATGATGACCCCACCGCCACCAGCTGAACGGAGAGGGGTCGTCGGGCACCCGACCTCGAACGAGGATCAGCCGGACGTGATCCGCGTGGTGAGGACGGCGCGGACGCGGTCCCAGTCGTCCCAGATCCGGGATCGCTCCAGACCACCGACGCCGACGAGGTCCTGGAGGGCGGCGAGGCTGAGCATCGGAACACGGGTCGCGACGTACTCGTCCGAAGCCGCGCTGACCTCCAGGTAGAGCTCGTCGATCTCCTCCTGGGTGGGCCAGGCGCGGATCCGTCGAGGCTCCAGGCCGGCGCCGGCGACCGCGATCGTCAGGTCACGGTAGTTCGGACTTCGACCATCGGCCCAGCTGTCGACCCCGTCGAATCGGTACCCGGCCGCGGCGAGGGCGCCGGCGATGGCACGACACTGCTCGACGGTGAACGTATCCCAGAACGGATTGCCGACCGGGAAGTCGAGGTAACCCTCCGCGATCGTCGCCGTGACGATCCCGTCGGTCACGGCTCGAACCGCCACCTCCCAGGCTCGTAACTGCGTCGCGTCAGGGCCGGCAAGCTTCGCGGCGACCGAGAACAGGGCATGGTGATCGCCGCGAAGGATCCGGGTCAGGGCCGGAGTGTCGTCGATCGGCTCGAGGATCACCTCGCGGGCGCGCTCATACTCGGCCATGGATGGAGCCGCCATGAACGGCGCGGGCATGAACGCCGCGTGCATGTACGGCGCCGCCGGGATCGGCGTGGGCGCGATCGGCGCGGCCGTTATGGCCGCCCCTGGCGCCGCCGGGATCGGCGCGGCCGGCGCCACCGTCATCGGGGGGGCCGTGACCCGCATCACCGGCCGGGGATCCAGGCGCTCCAGAACCGCCGTGGCAGTCGGGAGGTCGGCCCCGAACATCCGCGCTGCTGCCTGGGCGGCCTGGATTCTCAGCGTGTCCAGGGCCGGGTCGCGCTCGGGCTCGATGGCGATGCCGACCGGCGCCGCCGAGGAGTTGCCGAAGGAAACAGATGTTCTACCATCGAAGCCCCCGAACGGTGGATCAGGCTCACCGAGGGGTCTCGCCGCGCCGCCCGAATCGGGTGGTCCGGACGGCCGATCTGTGCGGTCCAGCCGGCGTCGATCGGCGGGTCCACCGCGGGCCGGCTCGGCCGGAGAAGTGACGAAGGCATCGGACGACAGGGTGGCTCCACGACGAGGGACCGCATCGTGGCTCACGGTCACGCGGACCCTGGGAGACGGTGTCCTGCGTCGGAGCACCAGGACCAACGCCGCGCCACTGGCCACGCCGAGCACGAGCCCGAGCGCCATGAAGGCGAACTCGCTGGCGGTCATCTCCCGTCCCTTTCCGGCCAGCCACCTCCGCCGACCGTCGTCCAGGAGGGAGCGTAGCTGCGACATGCAGTCGCGTCAACCCATTCGGGCAAGTTCATGCCGGGCATGGACGGCACGGGCAGGGCGGCGAAGGAATACGGGCTCACCTTTGCGCCCGAACTCCGCGCGATGGTAGATTGCACAGGCCGGCACTCGTCCAAGCGGGCCTTCTTGTTCGCCCCGCCCCAAACGCGCCGCCAAACAAGAAAGGCACGACTGCTTCTTGGCTCTCGACCTGCACCAGGAATTCCTCGTCCAGCCTGTCGACGCTTCGTGGTTGCAGTGCAACATCGAGTGTCAGGAGGCGTGCCCCGTCGGGACGAACTGCCGCGGCTACCTGAACCTCGCCGCCGAAGGGCGGTTCGAGGAGGGCTACATCCTGTCGCGCGAACCGAACCCGGTCGCGGCGATGTGTTCATACGTCTGCTCTGCGCCCTGCGAGCGTGCCTGTCGTCGCGGCGACATCGATCGTCCGCTTGCCATTCGCGCGATGAAGCGCTTCCTCGTGGAGTGGCACGAGGCGTCGGGCATTCCGGACGTCATGCCCCAGATCGCGGCTCGTGACGAGCGGGTCGCCGTGGTGGGCGCGGGCCCGGCCGGCATTTCCGTCGCCCGCGAGCTCGCGATGAAGGGCTATGGCGTCGATGTCTACGACAGCCTCCCGTACGGCGGCGGAACGATGCTCATCGGCGTTCCGGCCTTCCGGCTGCCACGGGAGGCCATCGAGATGGACGTGCGCCTGGTCGAGCGCCTGGGCGTCCAGTTTCATTTCAACACGACCATCGGCCAGGAGATCACGTTCGAGGATCTCCAGCGGGACTTCGACTCGATCGCGATCACGGCCGGGGCGATGAACGCCGTGGCCCTGGACGTGCCCGGCGCCGATCTCGAGGGCGTGGACTACGGCGTCGATTTCATGAAGCGAGCCAACCTGGGCGAGGAGCTGGCCGTCGGGCGGGACGTCGTGGTCATCGGTGGTGGCTACACCGCCATGGACTGTTCGCGGACGGCCCTCCGCCACGGCGCTGATCGCGTCTCCATCGTGTACCGGCGCACCCGGTCCGAGCTGGTCGTCGACGAGGAGGAGCTCGGCGAAACCGAACGCGAAGGCGTCCGGATGGAGTTTCTGGCCAGTCCCGTCGAGGTGCTCGGCGAGAACGGCCACGTCACCGGCGTGCGCTTCGTCCGTAACCGACTCGGCGAGCCGGACGCCTCGGGCCGCCGGTCCCCGGTGCCGATCGAAGGCTCCGAGTTCGTGATCCCGGCCGATGTCGTGATTCCGGCCGTCTCGCAGGCAGCCGACCTCACCTTCCTGCCCGTCGTGTCGGCCTTCGAGGTCAACCGGGGCCGAGTAAAGGTGGACCCCGCGACGTACGCCACGAACGTCCGCGGCGTCTTCGCCTGCGGCGACTTCGTGACCGGCCCGACGACGCTCATCGAGGCCGCCGGCCACGGCAAGAAGGCCGCCTACGCGATCGATCGATACCTTGCCGGTCGGACCGACGTGACTGTTGCCGCGAACGTGAAGGTCACCAGCTCGTGGCGCCACGAGATGCCCGAGTTCTATGACATCCTGCCGCGCCAGCACATTCCGATGGTCCCGGTCATTGAGCGGATGCCCTCGACGGATCCGTCGGTCAACTTCACGACGCCCGTCGAGATGGGCTATGACGCTACCGGCGCGGTGGCCGAGTCGACCCGCTGCCTGATGTGCAACTACAACATCTGGTTCGACCCGTTCCGCTGCGTCCTATGCGGCGCTTGCGCTGATGTCTGCCCCGAGGGCGTGATCCACATGGTCGACATCAACCAGTTGAAGAGCGAGGGCCTGCTGCCCGAAATCGAAGAGGCCTACGGCTGGGAGAATGGCGGCGCCATGATTCTGGACGAGGAGCGCTGCATCCGCTGCGCCCTGTGCGTCAAGCGGTGCCCCTTCGACGCCATTACGATGGAGCGGTTCGAGCTTCAGGAGATCTCGAGCGATGGGCGGCTCTACAAGGAGTCGTACCGCGATGCTCAGCTCGCCGGCACGGCCGGCGTGGCAGGAGGACCCAGGTGAGTTTCCTCGAGCGGGTGGACACGACCATCCGCCGCAGCCCGGTCTGGCGATCGCTGTTCCGCAACGCGTACCCCAACGACGAGCGGTCGCGCGCCTATGCCGTCATGAACAACGTGTTCCTGCACCTGCATCCGGGTCGCGTCCGGCAGCACGCCGTCCGATTCGCGTACACCTTCTGCCTCGGCGGGCTGTCGTTCTTCCTGTTCCTCGTCCTGACGGTGACCGGGGTCTACCTGATGTTCTTCTACGTGCCGTCAGCGACCCAGGCGTACACGAACATCCTGGATCTCCAGACTCGGGTGACGTTCGGTCTGCTCACCCGCAACATCCACCGGTGGGGCGCCCATCTGATGGTCTTCTTCGTCTTCCTCCACATGATGCGGGTCTTCTACCACGGGGCGTACAAGCAGCCCAGGGAGTTCAACTGGGTCGTCGGCGTCCTGCTCCTCTTCCTCACCGTCGGACTCAGCTTCACCGGCTACCTGTTGCCATGGGACCAGATCTCGTACTGGGCCATCACGATCGGTTCGAACATGGCCGCCTACCTGCCGCTGATCAACACGCCGTTCAAGCTCCTCCTCCTCGGCGGCCTGGAGGTCGGCCAGAACACGCTGTTGCGGTTCTATGTCCTCCACATCATGGCCCTGCCGCTCATCACGGCGATCTTCATGGCGGTCCATTTCTGGCGGATCCGGAAAGACGGAGGAATCAGCGGCCCGCTATGACGGACCATCGGTGCGTTGTCGCTTCCGCATATGCGCTCAGGCACGTTCGAGTGCGCTCGCGGGCGTGGTCGGCTCTGTCTCCGACTGAATTCGTCCTGGCGACCCCGACTGCTGGTATGAGTAGCAGGTCGTGACCGACACCACGAAGCCCGACGAGACGCGGGTCGTCGCGCCGGTCGATCCATCCCGAAGGACGGAGATCGACAAGCAGCGCGTCCCGATGTCGGCGCGGCCGTACCGCCTGCTCGCCATGGTCAAGCAGGATGCCGTGGTCCGGGTCCAGAAGGAACCGGACGATACGGTCATGACCTGGCCGCACCTGCTGGCGATCGAGTTCCTGGCGGCCGTGGTCATGAGCATCTTCCTGCTCCTGATGGGCCTCTTCATCAACGCCCCACTGGAGGAGCTGGCGAACGGCAATGTGACGCCGGCCGTGGCAAAGGCGCCCTGGTACTTCCTTGGACTCCAGGAGTTGCTCGCCTACTTCCACCCGTCCGTGGCGGGTGTCATGGTTCCGACCTTCGCCATCGTCGGCACGATGCTCGTTCCATACATCGACCGGGCCAACATCCTGGCTACCCGCCCGTCGGAGCGAAAGACTGCCGTCGTCCTGTTCTCGCTGTTTCTGGGCCTCGCCCTGACCCTGACGTTCCTCGGGATCTTCTTCCGTGGTCCTGGCTATAGCTTCGTCATTCCGTACCTGCCGTTCTTCGAGAACAGCACCAACGGCCTTCATTTCGCACTATGAGTCGACCTACAGGCGTTCGGAGCATCTGATGAGCAACTACCACGTCGAACCAGCCGACAAGCCGCAGGCCCTCACAAGCCAGGCGCTCAGATCCATGCGCCAGCACCCGGTCGAGGGGATCTCGCGCCGGCGGTTGCTGCGCCTCTCGCTCGGTGGCGGAATGGCGCTCTGGCTGACCGAGGTGCTCGGCGGGACGCTCAATTTCCTATGGCCCAACCTGAGCGGCGGCTTCGGCGGGAAGGTCGTCATCGGGACCTTCGATGACGTCAAGTTGATGAACTCCACCTTGCCGATCGCCGAAGGCTTCCCGAGCTACGTTCAGAACGCGCACGCCTTCATCGTCCTGATCGATCCCTCGCGTCAGGAATTCCTGCCCGGCACCGACACGACCGGCGACGGAACGGCGATGAACGTCCGGCCGCTGTATCAGCGCTGTCCGCACCTCGGCTGCAAGCCCAATCCGTGCCTCAAGAACTTCTGGCTGGAGTGCCCATGCCACGGTTCGCGCTACGACCGCTTGGGGATCAAGGCCGCCGGGACCAAGTACGGACCGGCGCCTCGGAGCATGGACCGCTTCTCGGCCACCGTGGACAAGGACGGCGTGCTTACCGTCGACACCGGGAAGATCACGCTCGGCCCGCTCCCCGTGGCCCTCGGCCAGCCCGGCATCATTCCCCCGAAGAGCCCGACGGGCTGCATCTGACACCGAGCATGACCATCCATCGAGGTTCCCGATGACCGATCAGCCCGGGCACGAGCCCGAGCAGCGCCTGCCGGCCCGCCGCGAGCCCAGCGAGGCGGCACCTGCGGAGCGCTTCTCGGCGCCGCCGTCAGCTCATGCTCGAGACCTTTCACCCGAGCGAGCCGCCTCGATCGTCCGTCAGTCGGCCAGCGCCCGGTGGGTCGCCTTTCTGGCCGTCTCCGTCGTCGCGCTGTTCACCATCGCCTACTACTTCTATGAGGTCGGCCTGCCCCTGAACCTGTCCACACCGCGGCTCGAGGAGCAGGCCACCGCCCAGCAGGTCACGTCCATCGAGCGCGGCTACAACGTCTTCCAGGCCAACTGCGCGAGGTGTCACGGACCCCAGGGCAAGGGCGCCGCCGAGGGAAACTACATCGCCCCGCCGCTGAACGACCCGATGAAGCTGTTCGATCACCTGAATGCCGTCTACCTCAAGAACGTCCTCACCGTCGGCGGTCGGTATGTCTGTGGCGACCCGAACAGCATCATGCCGATCTGGGCCGACACGAACGGCGGTCCGCTCAATTACCGCGCGATCGAGGACCTGATCGCGTTCATCCGGTCGGACGCGACCCAGGAGTACGTCGTTCGCGATCCGTCCCTGAACGAACCCATCATCGGCGCGGACGGCAAGGTCAGGACGTTCAAGGGCTGGCTCGACCCGGCCTTCAAACCCGATCCCGCCTCGACCCCGGTCCCGGCCTGCTGGAAGGGCGACAGCGGCAGCACGACGCAGGCTCCCACCGAATCGCTGCCGCCCGACGCGCAGGTCGTCAAGGTCACGGCCGAGGGCGTCGCGTTCGACGTCAAGGAGCTCAGCGTGGACTCCGGCAAGGCGTTCGGCATCGACTTCACCCAGAAGGACGTCGGCGTTGGAGGGCACAACGTCGAGATCCGCACCGCCGACGGGACCAGCGTCTTCAAGGGTGCGATTCTCAACGATCCCGGCGAAACCACCTATGTCCTCCCGAGCCTGGACCCGGGGACCTACACCTTCATCTGCTCCGTCCACCCGATTCCGGCCATGACCGGCACATTGACCGTCAAGTAGGTAGGGTCGATGTCGCAGGCGTTGAAGGCTGGCACCACGCCAAGGCGTCGACGCGCCTTCATGGGTCTCCTCGACGCAGATGGCTGGGGCTGGGCGTCCGTCAAGGCCTTCCTGTGGTTCACCCTGATCATCGTGATGCTGGCCTACATCCCGGACCGGGCGTACTACTTCACGGTCAACCGGACCCTGGAGGTGGGCCTGCTTGCGTGGTCGCCGGTGAACTTCTGCCCACCCGAGAATGCAACGCTTCCGTGCCCGGCGCCCGGTGGCTCGGTCGTGCCATGGGAACCGAGTCCGGCCGAGCTTGCTCTGCCGGCCGCCCGGACAGCGGGATCGGTCGCGCAGATCGGGACCCAGGTCCTCTACATCGGGGGTTCGGACGGTTCCGCGCCGACCACCACGACCTACATCTCCGATGCCGCGAGTGGCACCTTCTCGCCGTGGACAGCGGGTCCGGCACTGCCCGCGCCGCGATCTGACACCGCGGTCACGTCCATCGGCAGCAGCGTCTACCTGATCGGTGGAACCGGGCCGGATGGCAATGCCGTCGACACGATCTGGCAGCTTACGTACGACCAGGAGACCAAGATGTTTGGCGCGTGGGCCCCGGTCGAGGGGTTGACGCTGCCCGCCGTCCGGGCGGGGGCCATGGCCCTCCCGGTTTCGGACGGGTTGCTCATCGCGGGCGGCAATGGTGCCGATGGAATCCCGCAGGGAACGGTCTGGAAGTCGACGCTCGATGCCAAGGGTGCTCTCGGCGCGTTCTCGGAGCAGGCTGCGCTGCTGGATCCCGTGGCCCACGGCTCCATCGCGCAGGTCGGCGACTTCATCTGGGTCTGGGGCGGAACGGACGTGAACGGGCCGTCGGGTGCCGTTCAGCGAGGTGATATCGGGATCCCGAAGGTCGTCGAGACACCGGCCCCCGACGCGGTCGCGGTACCGCTCCAGCTTTTGCAATGGGCCGTATCCGACGCCGCCAACATGCCACCGCGCTCAGATGCCGCCGGGTTCTCCGCGAACGGAGCCCTGTACGCCGTCGGTGGCGACGACGGGTCCGGGCCACGGAATGAACTCTACTGGACGACCCCGAGCGCGACGGGCGAGATCACCGATTGGCAGCACCTCGACCAGACGGATCTCCCGACGCAAGGGCTCGAAGGTGGCAACGCCATCGTCACCGGGACGGCCGTCTTCGTGGTCGGTGGCGAGACCAGGGGCGGCATCCAATCCGGCTCCATCCGGGCCAACCTCGCCCCGCAGCCCCCGTTCTTCCGAGCCGGGCTCGTGGGGGCGGTGGTCCCGGCGCTCCGCATTGACGGGGAACTCGGGCAGCAGCTCGGCTACCTGACCGCGGCCGGTGTGGGCACGGTCAACGGGATCATCCTGATCCTCATCGGCTGGGCGTACGCCCACCCGGCGACGGTCCGCAGCTGGATTGATCGCCGCCGCCGTCGGTCCTGAGGCTCAACCCGGAAGATCCCCTTCACCTGGCGCCAGCGGCCCCCGCCGGATCGAAAGGCCCGACTGCTCCCAGGAGAGCATGCCGCCGGCCACATTCTCGACGTCGGTCCACCCGTTCGCCAGAAGGAAGGCGGCGGCCTGGGCGGACCGCGAGCCGGATCGACAGATCATGAGCAGCGCTCGGTCCGTCGGGAGTTCCCGATGGCGGAGCATGAACGTCGACAGCGGCATCGTCACCATGCCTACGGCCCGCGCCTGGAGAATCTCGCTCGGTTCGCGGACATCGACCAGGAGCGGCCCCGTCGTCTCGCTCGACGTGCCGAGACGCTGATGCGCCTCGATGACAGTGATCGTCGGAACGCGGCTCGGATCGTGCATGCGGCGCCTCGCGTGGGACGGGTTGTTGGAGTTCAGGTCAGGTCGGCGAGGGCGACTCGGCCGCCGAAGCCGTCGCCGAGCTCGTGCCACCAGGCGATGTCCCCTTCACCGAGGCGCCAGCACAACCAGACCTGGCGACCGTTCACGAGCGCCGGGAAGTCAATGAGGCCAGCCTCGATTTCCCGGAGCGTCACGTCGCGCTCGACGAGGCGGGTCACGCCGGCCTGCATCTGATCGATCAACCCCTGCATCCGGAGCCGGAGTCGTCGCCGATCGTCCGCCTGGATGCCGGCCTCCGCCACGGAGCCGGACGGCCGTCCGGTCCGGTCGGCCGTCCCGCGCTCGCCCCCCGATGTTTCGATCACCGCGTCCCGCAGTCGGATCAGCTCCGTCCGCTGATCACGGAGGTCGAGCAGGATGCGCTCGACATCGGGCAGGGCGGCGTTGGCGTCGTCGATCGAGTAGAAGCGGGCCATCGCGTTGATCTTAGGCTCGTATGATGCGGGGCATGCGTATTGCCGCTCGCATGGATGTCATTGGAACAGAAACGGCGTTCGAGGCCGCCGCTCGTGCCCGTGCCCTGGAAGCCACCGGCCGCTCCGTCATCCACCTGGAAATCGGGGAGCCGGATTTCGACACGCCGGCCAACATTCGGGAGGCGGCAAAGCGGGCACTCGATGATGGCTTCACCCACTACGGACCCTACTTCGGCCTGCCGAAGCTTCGGGAGGCCATCGCCGCGGACGCGTCGGCCCGGAAGGGATTCCCCGTCCTGGCGGATCACGTGGTCGTGACCCCCGGCGCCAAGCCGATCATGTACTACGCGATGATCGCGCTCATCGAGCCGGGCGACGAGGTCATCGTGCCGGACCCCGGTTACCCGATCTACGGATCCATGGCGGGGTTTGCCGGTGGGACGGTGGTGCCCCTGCCCATTCGCCAGGAACTCGAGTTCCGGGCGGACCTCGATGAGCTGGAGTCGCTGGTCACGAAGAAGACCCGCATGCTCGTGCTCAACTCGCCGGCCAACCCGACGGGCGGATTGTTCACCCGTGGCGACATCGTCCGGATCGCTGAGCTGGCCCTGCGCCACGATCTCGTCGTCCTGGCCGACGAGATCTACGGTCGGATCGTGTACGAGGGCGAGCACGTCTCGATCGCCTCGATCCCCGGCATGGCCGAACGAACGATCGTTCTCGACGGGTTCAGCAAGACCTACGCCATGACGGGCTGGCGGCTCGGCTACGCGATCCTGCCGGACACACTCCTGTACCCATACAGCCGATTGATCATCAACTCGATCTCGTGCACGTCCACGTTCAGCCAGATCGCCGCCATCGAGGCCCTCAACGGGCCGCAGGATGAGATCGACGCGATGGTGAAGGAGTTCAGGGCCCGCCGGGACCTGGTCGTGGATGGCCTGAACGCGATCCCGGGGATCACCTGCATCCAGCCGCATGCGGCGTTCTATGTCTTCCCGGAGATCTCCGCGACAGGGCTCGACGGCGCCGAGCTGGCCGACCGGCTGCTCAACGAGGCGGGTGTCTGCGTGTTGGCCGGCTCGGCATTCGGAGAGGTCGGCAGCAATCACATCCGGATCTCGTACGCGAACTCGCGGCCCAACCTCTCCGAGGCCCTCGGCCGGATCCGCAACGTCGTCGAGCCGCTGGTCGCGGCTCGAGGCTGAGCGTGGCCGGCCGCCCGCGCGTCTTCGTCGCCCGGGTGATCCCGGAGGACGGCCTGCGAGCCGTCGTCGAGGCCTGTGACGCGCGTGTCTGGGAGGACGAGCTGCCGCCACCGCGGGAGGAGCTGCTCCGTGCCATCGAAGGCTGCGACGGCGTCCTGACCCTCCTCACCGACCGAGTTGATGACGAGTTCCTCGATCGCGCCGGCCCGCAGCTCAGGGTGGTCTCGAACTATGCCGTGGGGTTCGACAACGTCGACGTTGCGGCCTGTACCCGCCGCGGCGTTGCGGTGGGCAATACTCCGGGCGTCCTCACGGACACGACGGCGGACCTTGCCTGGACCCTGCTGATGGCCGCCGCGCGCCGCGTGCCGGAGGGTGATCGGTACGTCCGGGGCGGTCGGTGGAAGACCTGGGGACCGATGCTCCTGCTCGGCCCGGACGTGCACGGCGCGACCCTTGGGATCGTTGGCTTCGGGCGGATCGGACAGGCCGTCGCCCGGCGGGCCATGGGGTTCGGCATGACGATCCTGTACCACGACGTCGCGCGGCTACCGAGTGAGATCGAGGGTCCTCTGGGCGCCGCGTTCGTGCCGCTCGATGAGCTCCTCGGGCGGGCCGACTTCGTGTCCCTCCACGTCAATCTCACGCCCGAGACGCGGCACCTGATGAACGCGGAACGTCTCGGCTGGATGAAGCCATCCGCGGTGCTGGTGAACACATCGCGGGGTCCGGTCGTGGACCCGAAATCGCTCTACGAGGCGCTCCGCGATGGCGTCATCTTCGCTGCGGCGCTCGATGTCACCGACCCGGAGCCGATCCCGACCGACGATCCTCTGCTGACTCTGGACAACTGTCTCGTGGTACCTCACATCGCGTCGGCCTCCCGGGGCACCCGCGGCAAGATGGCCGCCATGGCCGCCGCGAATCTCCTCGCCGGGGTTCGCGGCGTGCGCCTCCCGACGCCCGTGAACCCCGAGGTCTACGAGGGGCGCTGACGGAGCCGGCCGACGAGGTCGGCTGCAGGAGCTGTCGGTCGGTGGCCCCCCCGTCGGCTGCAGGAGCTGTCGGTCGGTGGCCCCCCCGTCGGCTACGCTTCACGCGGGGCCCGTAGCTCAGCGGCAGAGCAGGGGACTTTTAATCCTCGTGTCGTGGGTTCGAATCCCACCGGGCCCTCCATGTCGTCCGACCGAGCCGTACGCCGGTCCGTTCTGGTGTGTTCGAAATGGTCCTGGATCGCGCGTGGACAAGGTGGACGACGCGGCCAGGTTCGATCACGCGGGAGCACGACGCCGGGGATGCGGGCTGGATTCGCGATGTGCGTCTTGCCGGTGCCCGGGGGACCGACGGCGAGGATCACCTCGCGCCGCTCGAGGTAGGCGCCCCGGGCGAGCTCGGCGACGAGCGGCGCGTTGAGCGAGGCGATCGCTCCGAAGTCGAACTCGGACAGCTCCTTGAGCTCGGGGAAGCGGGCCGCCGCGATCTGGCTGCGCTCGACGTTCACGTCACGTCCGGCGACCTCGGCCGACAGGAGGGCGGCCAGGAACTCCAGCGGTCCGTGGCCGGCGGTCGCCGCCTCCTCGGCGAAGCGGACGGCCTGGCTCGCCATCACCGGCAGCCGCAACCTCTTGGCGTGGGCCCGCACGAGGAGCTCGGGCACGAGCGCGCTCACGACCGCGACCCGAGCAACCGACTGTACTGGTCGACGTCGCCGGCACCGACACTGACCGAGGCCGGGGGGGCCGGCAGGCCGACCGGTCCCGCCGGCTGGAGCGTCCCGAGAATGGCCGCCCGGACGCCGGCTGCCGTCGCGTCGCCCCGGGCGAGCGCCGTCGCACAGGCTGCCCGCCAGCGGACCGGTTCGACATCGGCTCCCTCGGCACAGATCGCGAGGAACTCGCGTGGGCCCGCCGGCGATTGTCCGGGTGGGCCGCCTCGAGGGCGTCGAGGATATGGCCGCCACCTCGGCCGGGAAGGCCGCCTGGCGGACCGGGATCGCGTTGGCGAAGGCGCCGGGCTTGCGGACGAGGGCCGGCAGGTAATGCCAGAAATCGGTGGTGAGCGTCCCCCTGGCCGTCGCCCGCGGATGGCGGGCGATGATCGTCGTGGCCGTCCAGAGCTCGACCGTCGTGGCGTACGCCCGCAGCCACAGCGCGGCTCCCGCATGGCGGACCGGCACCGAGTAGCGGCTGCCATCGAAGGCGACGAGGGCCTGACCCGACGCCCGGACCGGATGACGGGTGCAGGGCAAGAACGGCCGGATCGGGAGCGGGGCGAGCAAGGGCCGCTCGGCGGCGAAGCGCTCGCCGACGGTCTCGTTCCGGCCGGCTCGTCGTCGTCGCTCCTCGGCCGCGGTGGCCCGGGCAAGGAAGGTGTTGAGCTCGTCGAACGAGGCGACCTCGGGAACCGGCACGAGGTACGGTCGCCGGGCATAGCCGACGAGGCCCTTCTCATGGCCCTCGCCCGGCGTGCAGTGGTGCGAGCGGAAACGGTACGCGCTCTGGAGGCCGAGGAACTCCGGCGCCGGGTGGAAGGTGCCCCGCCGGAACGAGCCGAGCCCGGACGGGTTGTCGTACCAGATCGTGGCCGGCGCCCCGCCCCAGGTCTCGAACGCCCGGACGTGGCCGTCGAACCAGGCCGAGCGGTTCTCGGCCGGATAGGCGACCACGACGTCGCGGGTCGAGTGGGCCAGCCGCGCGCAGAACAGGGCGACGACCGTCTCGACCCCGGCGATCCGGACGCGCGCCTCGCCGAAGTCGATCTGGGCCTCCGCGCCCGGGTCGTGGGCGAGCGGGATCGTCACCCCGCGCAGGCTCGCCCGGCGGTGGGCTCTCACCCACGCCCGGACGGTCGGCTCGCCACCCGTGAAGCCATGCTCGTCGCGGAGGCGCTAACAGATCCGCCGGGCGGTGTGGCGCTGCTTGCGGTGGACCGCCTCATCGGCCTCGAGCCAGCCCTCGATGAGTGGGGCGACCGCGTCCACGACCGGGGCCGGCCGGCGCCGCGTCCGGCGGTACGTCCAAGGCCCCGAGTCCTCGAGGGCGCGCCGGATCGTCGTCCGGCTGTGGTGGAGGGTCCGGGCGAGCTCGCGGATGCTCGACCCTTCCCGGAAGTGGGCGTACCGGATACGCTCGATCTCGACCACCTTGATCAACTTTTCCTCCAGGCCGGCCGCGGCGTTCAACACCGGCACCGTACTGGATGGCTGGAGGGTCAACGTGGTCCTGCGTTAGCCGATCATTCCGCCCCTGGGTGGGTCCATTTCACGCTATCACTCGCAAGCCGGACCCGACGCTGGTCCTCCGCGCCCCGGGGCGGTCGTGGCATGCCGGCAAGGTGCTCTTCGAGCGCTCATGGATCGGCAATCGCGTCGCGCGGCGATTGGCACGAGCGGGCCTCGCCATCGGCAGTCGCCTCGTCGGGGTGAAGGCCGACCTCTGAGCGGCGAGCCCGGGCATCGCCCGTCGATGGGTGGCGACCAATCGAGCCATGCG
This sequence comes from Chloroflexota bacterium, assembly GCA_016191425.1. Lineage (GTDB taxonomy): Bacteria > Chloroflexota > Limnocylindria > Limnocylindrales > CSP1-4 > UBA5189. The sequence continues at coordinate 3,520 of JACPOR010000005.1, read as the reverse complement.
AGGCAGGCAGGCGCATGACGGCCTTGGAGCGATCGTTCTCACCTTCACAGGTCACGACCTGGCTGATCAGTCGATCTCGCTCCCGAGCGGAAGCCTCGGGTCCAGCGCGACCTGCATCGCCTCGTCGGACTGCGCCAGCAGGACCGCGTCCTGTGCCCGGTCCAGTGGGAGGATGTGCGAGACGATCGTCCGGAGTGGGTATCGGTCGAGATTGGCGAGCATGAGCCGCATTGATGGCTCGTACTCGGTCGCCTTCTCTCCGCCGATGCCCAGCACGGACACGTTGCGACTGCAGATGTCCGAGTTCGGATTGATCTGGACAAGACCCATGTCCACGAACGCACCCGATTCGACGACCACGCCCCCGGTGCGCACGACTCGGAGAGCCTCCCTGAACGTCGCCGGCACGCCACTGCAGTCGAGCGCGATGTCGACTCCGCGCCCATCGGTTGCGTCCAGGATGCCTGCCACCCGCTCGTTGGCGCTCGTCGACGCGGCATCCAGCGCGAGGTCGACGCCGAACTGGGCAGCTCGCTCGAGGCGTCCGGTCAAGAGGTCGGTCGCGGCGACGAACCCTGCGCCGAGCATCCGGCTCTTGACGAGGTGGCACAGTCCGAGAGGTCCAATCCCCACGACGAGGACAGAGAAACCCGATCGACTCCCACCCTGGGCCCCAAGGAGGGCCAGAGCGGAGTCGACGCCGTGCGTCACGGCCATCACCTCGGTGATGACCGCGACCTCGTCGGGAAGCCCCTCCGGTACCCGGAAGATCGGAGTGCCAGGCAGTAGATACAGGTATTGCGACCAGCCGCCGAATAGTCCGGGATAGCGCGACAGGTTGAGGCTGTTGCCGTAGTCCTCGAGCGACTGGCAGAAGTAGTACGGAAAGTTGTTGGCGCAGTAATAGCACTGTCCGCATGGCAGATTCGCGCCCGGCACGACCCGGTCGCCGACCCTGAGTTCCACCCCGCCGCTGTCGAATACGCGTCCACCGATGCTCGCCACCGTCCCGACGTTCTCATGACCGCAGATCAACGGGTACACGAGGTCGCGCTCGTGCGGCGTGCCCGCGTACTGCCTGGACTCTCCGCGGAACGTGTGTTTGTCGGTGCCACAGATCCCCGACAGATGGATGGCGATCACCACCGCGCCGGGCCCGGGCTCCGGCACGTCAAGCTGGCGAAGTCCAATCCTGCCTGGCTCCTCCAGCACAGCGGCGACGGAGGTCCTCACGGGGTCACGGCCTCTGGCCATCGTCACGTCGTCGCCGGCACCGTGTCGCGCGATAGCTCGTGTGCGAGCGCGGTCAGCTCGCTCCCGCCGGCCATTTCGCGGATCAGGTGGTCCAGCGTGATTTCGTCCCGCCGCACATTCAGGCTCATCCGCCCGAGGCTCAGAACCGCGAACTGGTCTCCGATCAGGTACGCGTGGTGCGGGTTATGGGTGATGAACACCACGCCTACGCCGGACTCGCGCGCCCTGGCGACGTACCGGAGCACGATCCCGGATTGCTTGACGCCGAGGGCGGCCGTCGGCTCATCCAGGATCAACACCTTCGCGCCGAAGTAGACGGCCCGCGCGATCGCGACGCTCTGTCGCTCGCCCCCGGACAGCGTTCCAAGCGGCTGATCGACACTCGCGAGGTGGATCCCCAGTTTGGCCAACTCGTCCGACGTGATGCTCCGCATCTTCTCGATGGCGAGGGGACGGACCAAGGGGATGTCCTTGCGCAGCTCCGAGCCGAGGAAGAAGTTGCGCCAGGTTTCCATCAGGTCGACGACTGCGAGATCCTGGTAGACGGTCGCGATCCCGGCATGAAGTGCGTCCCGCGGCGAATTGAAGCGGGCGTCCACGCCGTTGATCTTCATCTGGCCGCTGTCGGCCTGGTGAAGGCCACCCATAATCTTGATTAGGGTCGACTTCCCCGCCCCGTTGTCGCCGAGCACGCACGTGACCTCGCCCGGGCGGACAGCCAGGCTCACGCCCTCGAGCGCGCGAATGTGCCCGTACGACTTGGCGATGTCGATCATCTCGATGATGGGCGTTTGGGACATGGTCATCACATGCGCTCCGACATCCGCTTGACGTTCAGGTTGAGGAGCACCGCGAGCAGCAGCATCAGGCCGAGGAAGAACCTGAACCAGTTCGGATCCCAGCCCGCGTAGACAATCCCCTGCACGGTCATCCCGTAGATCAGGGCCCCGATCGCCGAGCCGATCGCGGATCCCACGCCGCCCGTCAGCGCACAACCGCCGACGACCGCGGCGATGATGTACAGGAATTCACCACCCACTCCCGAGCCGGCCTGGACCGTGTTGTACGCCGAGAGCTGGTGCATCGCGTAGAACCAGGCGGAGAACCCGACGAACGCGAAGAGTCCGATCTTGACCCGCTTCGTTGGGACGCCCACGGCCCGGGCACTCGCCGCGTTGCCCCCCGACGCGAGGATCCAGTTGCCGATACGAGTTCGCAGGAGCACGTACGTGGCGATGGCGACGAAGACGAACCACCACATGATCAGGATGCTGAATTGCGGGCCGCCTTCGCCGCCAAATTGAAGCCTGTACGCGAAGATCGCCCTGATGACGTCGAAGCCGGCCACGCCGGCAACGCTCGGCGTGGAAACCGCGTTCGTCACGAGCTTGGTCAAGCCGAGGTTGAGCCCGAAGAGCATGAACAGCGCGCTGAGCGTGATGAGGAAGCTCGGGATGCCCGTCTTCGTGACGAGCCAACCGTTGAACACGCCGATCCCGATGCTCACGCTGAGAGCGAGCGCCATGCTGACGAACAGGGGCAGACCGAGCGTCACCGACAGGACCGACGTCACCATCGATGCCGTCACGACCGCGACGCCCGACGACAGGTCGAACTCGCCGCCGATCATAAGCAGTGCGACCGCGACGGCCATCAGACCGATCGTCGCACTCTGATAGAGGATCGTCGCCATTGCAGCCCAGGAGCGGAATGGTTCGGCGATCGTCCAGAACAGGATGAAGATCGCGACCGCTGCGACGAGGGCGCTCAGCTCTCGCCTCAGCAGGATTTTCCGAAGCAGCGACGGGGGCGACCATCGGGTTGAAGACCGGGCGGCCGGTTCCGGCCGCCCGAGTCCTGTGCTCACTGCCTGACAACCTGAACGGCTATCCGATGCACGCTCCTGCTGGATCGATCATCGAGTCCCGTTCTTGGCGAAGGGCAGGATGACTCCGATGTTCGAGGCGTCAACGATCGCCGGGCCGGTCAGCGTTGGCAGTCCGCCGCCGATGACGTTGCCGTTGGTCTTGAACAGGACCAGGGAAGCGACGGCCAGGTACCCCTGCAAATACGGCTGGGCGTCGACCGCCATCGCGATCTTGCCATCCTTGATCGCGTTGGCTGCGGCCAGGTTCAGGTCGAAGGTCGCGACCTTTGCCTTGCTGCCCGCAACCCCGATGGCGTCGAGGGCGACCAGAGCGACGGGTGCACCCATCGTCACGATGTAGTCGATCGAGGGATCCTGCTGCAGCTTGGCGACGATCGA
>JACPOR010000004.1 GCA_016191425.1 Chloroflexota bacterium | reverse complement strand
GCCCCCGCGCCGAGGGTCGCGATCGAGCTCGTCGTCGACACCTTCCACTCGACCGTCACGGTCACGCCGCTGATCGTCGCGTTGGCCGGGATGACTGCGTCGAACCCGAAGGTCCCGAGATCAACGGTCTTGGTCTTGTTCTTGACCGGCGCCGTCGTGGCGTAGGCGTCATTGGAGGTATAGGCGTTGGCCGAGGACGTCCAGCCGGCGTCGTTCGTCGACGGCGGACGGGTCGACGTTCCCGGGACCGGTGGGGCCCCGAGCGAGACGATCCGGTCGGCCCGGTCATAGGTGGACGTCGTCGTCCCGCCGGCGATGCGTGCGGTTCGGTTGCCGGCCGGGTCGTAGCCGTAGGTCCGGTTGCCGTCCGGCCCGGTCACCGACGTCAGCCGGTACAGGCGGTCGAGACCGTAGCTGGTCGGCTGCGCACCGTCCTGGAGCCCCGTGACATTGCCGACCGCATCGAGCGTGTAGACGTACTGGCCGATGGTCGTCGGTCCCTGCTGGTGGAGGATGCTCGTGGCGCGACGGGCATTGTCATAGGCGTAGGTCGAGACGGTGCCGTTGGGGTTGGTGACATCCTTGAGGGCGCCGTCGGGGAAGTACGTGTAGCCGACCGAACGAGCCGCCCAGTCGGTCAGGCCGCTCAATCGGCTCGCCTTGTCGAACGTGTACGTCACCGCGGTCGAATCCGGGTAGGTGAGCCTGGTCCGGTTGCCGTCGAGGTCGTAGCGGTAGCCGACCGACCTGGGCCCGGGGCTCGTGACCGACGTCAGCCGATTGGCCTCGTCGTAGACGTAGGTGCTGGTACCTGTGCCATCGACCATCGAGGTGCGATTGCCATTGGCGTCATAGGCGTAGGTGACATCCGGGGTGGCCGGGTCGCTGTAGTCCACGGCCGTCGGCCGGTTGAGGGCGTCATAGCTGGACGTGGTCGTCCGGCCGAGCGGGTCGACAATCGTCGAGACGTTGCCGTTCGGGTCATAGCCCGAGGCGGTCACCAGGGTCGGGCTCGTCGCCGGCCATGCCGGGTACTGCGTCTCCCGTCTGACCAGACCACGCCCGTCATAGGCGTACTCGGTCACCCGCTCGGCCGCCGCGTCACCTTTGGCCCGGATCAGCCGGACGAGGTTGCCGGCCGCGTCGTAGGCGTACTCGGTCGTGATGACCGTGGCGGGCGGCACTGCCGGATCCGTCCAGACGAGCGGGCTCTCCTTGACCTGGAGGAGGCCGTCGCGCCCGTCGTAGGCATACGTCGTGACCTGGCCGTTGGCGTCGATCTGGACCGTCCGATTGCCGACCCCGTCGTAGCGGGTCTCGGTGATCAGCGGGCTGCCGCCCGCCGTCGGGGGCGGCAGCTTCACGAAGCGCACGCGGTCTTCGTTGTCGTAGACGTAGTCGGTTGCGTGCTCGGCCGGGACCCCGCCGGCGGTATTGCCGAGGGGGTCGACGGCCTTCGTCTGCCGTCCGACCGGGTCGTACTCGTAGGTCGTCGTGTTGCCGAGCGCGTCGGTCGTGCCCACGAGCATGCCGGCCTGCGATCCGGTTGCGGCATAGGTCATCGTCGTCGCATAGCTGGGGTCGGGGCTCGGCCCCGTGTTGCCGCGTGGTGGAACCGTTCGGGTCATCCGGCCTGGGTTGGCGGGGTCGGCGTACTGGAAGGTGGTGACCGCCGTCTGGGGACCCAGCTCGGGGTCGGTGAACCGCGTGGTCGTCGAGAGGAGCGTCGCTCCGGCCGCGTCGTAGGCCAGGTCGGTCGCGTACGACGGGTTGATCCCGGAAAGGTCCGAGGAGCAGGTCACGGTCGTGCCACTCGGGACGCCCTTCGGCGCGACGACCTGGATGGGGTTGCTGCGGCTGTCATACGCGTAGAGGGTCACCGGCCTGGGCGCCCCGATCGCTGGGGCAGGGTCGATCCGACGGGTCAGGTTGCCCCGGCCGCCGGCGATCGCCGCCCCGGCGTAGTCGGCGTCGTAGCAGAAGTCCGTGGTGTTGCCGCGCGCGTCGGTGACCGAGCTCCGGAACCCATTTGCGTCGTAGCCGTAGGTCTCGGTCAGCGTTTCGGTCGAGCTCGGACGAGCGACGCGGGACGTGAGCCAACCCTGGGCATTGTACGAGTCGGTGGCCGTCGGGCTGAACGACGGCTCGAACGAGGTCGGCGGGGAGGTGACGGTCGTCTCTCTCGTGCCGTCCGGGTTGACCACGTACGCGAAGGTCGTCGCCTGGCCGGTGACGAGGCCCCGGGCGTCCCTCTGGGTCTGCACCCGGCCCTGGGCGTCATAGGTCAGGGTCAGGGCAACATTGCCCCGGGCGTCGGTGATCGTCGTCAACCGTGACGAGGTGCCGTCGTAGGCGAAGGTCGTCGTCTGGCCCTCGCGGTTGGTCACCTTCCAGAGTCGACCATTCGCGTCGTACTGGTAGGTGACGGTCCGCGCCGGAGTCGCCCAGTCGCTGACGCTCGTCAGCCGGCCATTCGTGTAGCCGAGGGCGAGGGAGCCACGCCCGGCGGGGTCGGCGATCGAGGTGAGCTGGCCGGCGCCGTCGTAGCCGAGGATGGACGTGTTGCCGTACCGGTCGGTCAGGGCGGTCAGGATGCCGGCCGAGCTGAATGACCAGCGAAATCCGCTCTTCTCGGTCACGACGTATGTCTCGTCCGGGTTCTGGACGAGCGTGGCGGACGTTGCAGGAGACGGGCTGAAGCTGCCATCGGGGTTGAAGATGAAGCGGTCCGTGTTGCCATCGGATCGGACGAACAGGAGGTCGCCCGAACCATCGCCGGGGTTGCGAAGCCTGGCGTTGTAGCCCTGGGTCCAGCCTGGGCCCAGGGCACTTGTGCGTGTGTCCGCGCTGTTGTAGGAGCGGGTGAACGACGGGGTCGGCCCACGGCCAGAGATCGCGATGTCCGTGAAGCTGTAGGTGAAAGCGCCGCTGAACGTCTGGACAGGATCGCCCAGCGTCCCGCCGTTCTCGAATTCGATCGTCCCGGACGGCGCGGGCTCCACGGGGATCGGCCTGAGCGGCGTTGGGTCGCCGAGGATCGCCCACTCGCCGAAATAGCGGTAGCCGATGTAGAACAGGCCGCCGCTCGAGGTGAAGCCGCTCCCGACGCGAAAGTAGCGGAAGGCCTGCGGCTCAGCGAACGTCGCCCTGGCGCGAGTGCCCGTGAGATTGACATGCCACCAGGTGCTCTGTGGGCTGATCTCCTGGGTCGTCGACGGCAGCGCCACCCAACTGCTCCCGTCATTCGAACCCCAGATAGCGTCGGGCCAGAACGTGTTGTAATCCCACCACTGCATCTCCGACACCGCATAGCGGGCGCCGAGGTCGATGATCCAGTACCACCAGAACTCCCCGGCGCCGCCGCCCACGTACGAGTTCTTCCCGACAAAGGTGTCGAGATTCCCGTCGTTGCCGTTCGATGCCGGGAGGCGGTCGTGGGGAGCCGCAAGGCCTCCGACCGCAACGGACATCGTCCCTCGGAGCGCCAAGTTCGTCCCGATATGGGTCAAGAGCCTGACATCGTCACCGGGTTGGCGGGGCCGGAGGCTGTTGCTGGACCCCTCGCCTGACCGGACCCTTTGACGGCTCACGGTGGAGGCGGCCGCGGACGACGTGGAAGGCGATGCCTGTTCGAGGGCCTGCCGGCTTGCGGCCAACGCGCTCGACGGCGCGAGCAGGCTCACCGTGAGCAGCAGCACGAGCCAGGGCTGGCAACCCCGAAGGGACACGACGTGCGACATGGCTCTCCCCGATCGCGGGGCTTGCGTCCCGCGGCTCAACAGCGATGTCGGCGGTCTATTCAGGTGCTCTACCGTCGAGGGCGCCATTCGATCACCCCACGACGCTCGTTGTCAAGAGGCCCGATTCGGCAGAGGCCCGATTCGGCAGAGGCCCGATTCGGCGACGCGATCAGGATCGTCGCGAGGCGGTGATCAGGTGCGGACCAGTGCCCGTCGGCCCCCGTCGACGGTCCGCCTGGCGTTCACGGACTGGCATGGGCACGGGCATCGAGACGCGGCTCAGGGCCGGGCGGAGGTCTCGTGCTAGCCTTTCCCGCCCATGGAGCACTCGATCGGCCAGCACACCGACCAACGCCTCGACCGCCCACGAACACTCGTCGAGAAGATCTGGGACGACCACGTCGTCGCGGAGAATGCGGGTGCGCCGAGCATCCTGGCGGTGGACCTCCACCTCGTCCACGAGGTCACCAGTCCGCAGGCCTTCACGGGACTCCGCCAGCGCGGCCTCCGCGTCCGCCACCCGGAACGGACCGTCGCCACCGCCGACCATTCCATCCCCACGACGCCCCGGGGCCTGCCCTTCCTTGACCAGATGGCGGCCGCCCAGGTCCGACAGCTCGAGACGAACTGCCGCGAGTTCGGCATCCCGCTCCACGGTATCGGAGATCCGGGCCAGGGCATCGTCCACGTCATCGGGCCGCAGCTGGGCCTCACCCAGCCGGGCATGACGATCGTCTGCGGCGATTCCCACACGAGCACCCACGGAGCATTCGGGGCGCTGGCGTTCGGGATCGGGACCTCAGAGGTGGAGATGGTGCTGGCGACGCAGACACTTCTTCAGCGCAAGCCGAAGACGTACGAGGTCCGCGTCGACGGCCGGCTCGCGCCCGGGGTCAGCGCCAAGGACATCATCCTCGCCCTCATCGCCCGGATCGGGGTAGGCGGCGGCACCGGCCACGTTTTCGAGTACCGGGGCGAGGCCATCCGGGCCCTGACGATGGAGCAGCGGATGACAATCTGCAACATGAGCATCGAAGGGGGCGCCCGGGCCGGCCTCATCGCCCCGGACGACACGACCTTCGAGTACGTCCATGGGCGCGCTCATGCACCACAGGCCGGCGCGCCATGGGACCGAGCGGTGGCGGGCTGGCGAGCCCTCCCGACCGACGACGGGGCGACCTTCGACAAGTCCATCGTCATCGACGCGTCGGCCCTCGAGCCGATGGTCACCTATGGCACGAACCCCGGGATGGGCATCCCGATCAGCGGCCGCGTCCCGGATCCGGCCGACGTCGCCGATCCGGCCCAGCAGCGGGCCCTGGCCCACGCCCTCGCGTACATGGATTTGACGCCCGGCCAGGCGATCCTCGGGCAGCCTGTGGACGTCGTCTTCATCGGCAGCTGCACGAACGGACGGATCAGCGATCTTCGCCTCGCCGCGGCCGCGCTAAAGGGCCGCCGGGTCGCGGCCAATGTCCGCCTGATGGTCGTGCCGGGCTCTGACGAGGTGAAGCGCGAGGCCGAGTCCGAGGGCCTCCACGAGATCTTCCGGGCCGCGGGCGCCGACTGGCGCGAAACGGGCTGCTCCATGTGCATTGCGATGAACGGCGACCAGCTGTCCCCCGGCCAGTACGCCGTGAGCACCTCCAACCGCAACTTCGAGGGTCGCCAGGGCAAGGGTGGACGGACGTTCCTCGCCTCTCCGCTGACCGCCGCGGCGTCGGCGATCGCCGGGGTCGTCGCGGATCCGCGGCTGCTCCCCGGGATCGAGGCCGTGGCCGGAATCGGGGGGCGCTGATGAATCGGGGGGCGCTGGTGCCGCTCCCACAGAGCCGGTAGCCACCGTGCCCGAACCGTATCGCAGCTTCGCCTCGGCCTGCGTGCCGCTCCACGCCGAGAACGTGGACACCGACCAGATCGTCCCGGCCCGCTATCTGAAGATTACCGACAAGGCCGGCCTCGCCGACGTCCTTTTCCGCGACTGGCGCTTCGAGGAGGACGGCTCGCTCAAGGACCCGCCGTTCGTGCTCGATCAGCCCGCTATGGCGGGCCGGCAGATTCTCATCGTCGGCGACAATTTCGGGACCGGCTCATCGCGCGAGCATGCACCCTGGGCGCTCGCCGCATGGGGCATCCGGGCCGTCATATCGACGAGCTACGCGGACATCTTTCGCAACAACGCGCTCAAGAACGGCGTGCTGCCGATCGCGGTGGATCCGGAGACCCATGCCCACATCCTCGCCCTGCTCGAGGACGACCCGGACGCGAACCTCGCGATCGACCTCGCCGAGCAGGGCATCCTCCTGCCGGACGGCACGACCGTCGACTTCGATGTGGACACGTTCGCCAAGCTGATGATGCTGCGCGGCACGGACGAAATGGGCTACCTGCTGGACCAGCTCCCGTCAATCGACGCGTGGGAATCGACGCACCCCGGCCGCGTTGACACCCGGCCCGAGGGCGCGACGTCCGGCTGATCGTCGGGCCAGGTTCAACCTCGCGACGATCCGCGTCCCTGAGGCGGCGCACTCGCCCGCCTGGCGCGTTCCGTGCGCGGCACGCAGCCAACGTGTTCCGTGAACTCGCGGACCATGGGCGGCGACCCGACGGGCCCGCAGCAAGCCGCGGCCGAGCCGGGCTCCGAACCGGGCAGCTCCGTCCTGTGCGACGATCCCGGCAATGAACCCCGTGGATGCGATCGCCCTTGGCCTCCTCATGCTCGCCGTGATCCTCGGAATCCGGTCGGGCGCTCTCCCGCAGCTGGGAGGGCTCGTGGGTGCGGGCATCGGTGCCGTGGCAGCGATCTCGGTGCTGCCGACGATCCTGCCCTCCATCGTCCCCTGGCCCGCCGGCCTGCGGGTCGGCGCCATCCTGGCCGTGCTCTTCGCGCTCATCGGCGTCGGCGAGATGATCGGAGCACGGATCGGACGAGTCGCATCCGGGCGACTCGGCAACGGGTTCCTCGGCGCGCTGGATCGAGCCGCCGGCGGCATCGTCGGCGCCGGCCAGGCGGTCCTGATCGTGTGGTTGCTGGGAGGCGTCGTCACGACCGGCATCGTCCCGACCCTCGAGCGTGACGCGCAGACGTCCGTTGCGCTTCGGGGGATCGACGCCGTCCTGCCGCCGCCCACCGAGCTCGTGCTCGGCCTCGGGACCGCGCTCGATCAATCGGGCCTGCCCGATGTCTTCCTCGGTCTGGAGCGGCTGCCGGCGGATCCGGTGACCCTGCCGGCCGATGCCCTCGCCCGGGCCGTCGGAGAACGCGCCCTCGCATCGGTACCGAGGATTGAGGCGGACGCCTGCACGTACCGTTCCACGGGCACCGGCGTCGTGGTCAAGTCGGGCTATGTCGTCACGAACGCCCACGTCGTCGCCGGCTCCCGCTCCGTCCGGGTGGTCACCGGAACCGGGGCCCTGAAGGCGATCGTCGTGGCGTTCGACCCTGACCTCGATATCGCGGTGCTGCGGGTCGTCGGGCTGGACGCGGGGCCGCTGTTCTTTGCCACCAGCGAGCCGGAACGGGGGGCAACCGGCGCCACGATCGGCTACCCGAACGGCGGAGGCGCCGTCATCGAACCGGCTGCCGTCGGCGCGCGATACCCCGCCGAAGGACTCGATATCTACGGCACGTCGCGGGTTCGTCGCGAGATCATCGAGCTGCGGGCCGTCGTCGAGCCCGGCGACAGCGGCGGACCGCTCCTGCTCACCGACGGGACCGTCGGAGGCCTGGTCTTCGCGGAATCCCGCACCGATCCGTCGGTGGGCTACGCCCTGGCGCCCATGGCGGTGGCGGCCGCGTTCGCGCCGGCGCTGGGACGGACAGCGTCGGTGACGACGGGCGCCTGCCTGCATTGATCGCGTACCTATCCGCGAATTCCCACCGCGCGGGACCGTTCCGCCGCGACCATCCCCGATCGCGGACGCTGGAGCCGTGAGCCGATTCCTCGCCGCGATGTCCGTGGCGGTGTCCGCAACGGCATCTGCCCTTGAGAACCCGAGTACACGTCGCGTTCAGGCGGCGTCTCTCCTCGGGTTCGTCGTCGACTCGGCCCTGCTCGTACTGCTCGCCGTCACGGTCTTCGCGGTTGCCGGCGCGGTCGGCGTTGCCGCGATCGGCGTGGCCCGCGTGGCCTCCTCCAGCGTCTTCGGCGTCCTTGCGGCGGCGCCGCTCGCGCGCTGGCGAGCGGACCGCGTTCTCGTGGCCCTGGGCATTGCCCGTGGCCTCGCGGCAACAGTCGCCACGGCAGCCATCCTCTTCCGGAGCGACCCGAGCTGGCTGTTCCTCGTCGCGGCCGTCATGGGTGCGTCCGCGGCAATCCAGAGACCGGCGCAGAGCACCCTGTTGCCGGCTCTCGCCAGAACGCCCGAGGAGCTGGTCACCGCGAATGTCGCCTCGAGCACGGCGGAGGCCGTCGGCTCCTTCGCGGGTCCTTTGATGGCCGCGTTCTTCATCGCGACCGGTGCTCCGGCGGCCGCGGGTTTGACCCTCGTCGTGACCCAGATCGTCGGCGTCATCGCCCTGTCCGACATCCACTTCGAAGATCAGCACGATGCGCGGGGGCCAACCCCGAACGCATCCGGAGGAGGCCTGGCGCTCGGTACGGGGATCGCGGCGATTCGCGAGCGGCCGGCCATCGCGATCGTGATCGCGGGCTTCGGCCTGCAGACACTGGTTCGTGGGCTGTTGGCAACGCTCGCCGTGGTCCTGAGCGTCCAGTTGATCGAGCTCGGCGAAGCCGGCGTGGGTCTGCTTGGAGCGGCGATGGGCGTCGGCGGGGTCCTGGGAATCGTGGTCGGGTTGGCCCTGCGACGGAGCAGCCCGAATGCCTTTGTCGTTGCTCTCGCAGGATGGGGCCTCCCGATCGCCTTCATCGGCGTGCTCCCGCTCCCCGTGGTGGCCATCCTGGCGTTCGCGCTCACGGGCTTGTCGAACGCGCTGCTCGATATCGTCGGATTCACGCTGCTCCAGCGTGGCTGTCGAAACGAGGACCGTGGCGCCGTCTTTGCGATCTTCGAAGGAGCGACGGCCGTCTCTGCCGCGATCGGCTACATCCTCGCCCCGGCGTTCGTCGCCGTGTTCGGGATCCGGTCCGCACTCGTTGCGACCGGCGCCATCCTTCCGGTGGCAGCGGTCATCATCTGGGTCCTCCTGCGTCGGGAAAGTCCGGTCGAGGCGGTCCCATGGACCATGGTCGAACGCCTGCGGGACGTGCCGGCCTTCCGGGTCCTTCCGCTCACGGGCATCGAGCGACTCGTCAGCGGTGCGGTGCCCGTCGCATTCAGCGCCGGGGCCGTGATCATGGAGAAGGGTGCAGCCGGGGACACCTTCCTGGTGATCGAGGTGGGCGAGGTCATCGTGAGCGACGAGGGACGCGTGCTGGGAGCACTCGGGCCGGGCGCCGGGATCGGGGAGATCGCCCTGATACGGGGCGTCCCTCGGACCGCAACCGTGACGGCGTTGACCGACGTAACGGCCCTGTCCTTCGACGCCGCCGCAGTCCTCGCGGCCGTCAGCGGACCGGCCGCGACCTCCGCTGCGAGTCGAGTCATGGATGAACGCCTGGCCCGATCGGCCGCCGACTGAACAGGGACGCAATACACTGAGTGGCGTCATCCGAGGCGCCGAAGGCCGCCGACTCGAGGATCCGATGCCCGATCGCCCGCTCCCGTACGACCGCCCGACCGATCCGGGCAAGAGGCACTCCTTCGCGCTGACCGATGGTCCGGATCGGGCCGCGGCGCGGGCGATGCTCAAGGCAATCGGGTTCACCGACGATGACCTGGCCAAACCCCTCGTCGGCGTCGCGACAACGTGGATCGAGACCATGCCATGCAACTTCAACCAGCGACGCCTCGCCGAGTTCGTGAAGCAGGGCATCCGCGAGGCCGGCGGCACGCCCATGGAGTTCAACACGATCGCGGTCTCCGACGGCGTGTCGATGGGCACGGAGGGCATGAAGGCCAGCCTCATCAGCCGCGAAGTCGTTGCCGACTCCATCGAGCTCGTCGTCCGTGGGCACCTCCTCGACGGCGTGGTCTGTCTCGTCGGCTGCGACAAGACGATCCCGGGTTCGGCGATGGCGCTGGCCCGCCTCGACGTGCCGGGCCTGCTCCTCTACAACGGGACCACCTACCCAGGGACCTACAAGGGTCGGGACCTGACCATCGTCTCCGTCTTCGAGGCGATCGGGGCGTATCGGGCCGGCACGATCTCACTGGAGGAGCTCTACGACATCGAGAGCGCGGCGTGCCCCGGTGCCGGTGCCTGCGGCGGGCAGTACACGGCCAACACGATGAGCACCGCCATGGAGTTCCTCGGCCTGTCCCCGGCCGGCCTCAACGGGATTCCAGCCGAAGACCCCCGGAAGGACGCCGCCGCCCGCCAGGCCGGTGAGCTGGCGATGACCCTCGTCCACCACGACATCCGGCCGAAGCACATCGTCACCCGGAAGTCGTTCGAGAACGCGATCGCCTCGGTCGCCGCCACGGGCGGCTCCACGAATGCGGTCCTCCACCTCCTGGCGCTGGCTCACGAATTCGGGATTCCGCTGGAAATCGACGAATTCGGGGCGATCGCCGACCGGACCCCGGTCATCGGGGACATGCGGCCGGGAGGCCGATACACGGCCGCCGACATGTACGACGCCGGCGGGATCGGCCTGGTCATGCGCGAGCTCCTCAAGCAGAACCTGCTCCATGCCGACGAGAGGAACGTGGACGGCCAGACGATCGCGCGGATCACCGCCACTGCCGTTGAAACCGACGGCCAGAAGGTTGTCGTGCCCATCGAAACACCCCTGAAGCCGGTCGGCGGCCTGACGATCCTGCGCGGCTCGCTGGCCCCGGACGGCTGCGTCGTCAAACTGGCCGGTCATGAGCGACTCCACCATCGCGGACCCGCCCGGGTCTTCGATTCGGAGACTGACTGCTTCCGGGCCGTCTCAGCTCGTGAGATCGGGCCCGGCGACGTGGTCGTGATCCGCTACGAGGGGCCGGTTGGTGGACCCGGCATGCAGGAGATGCTCAGCGTCACGGCGGCCCTTGTCGGCGAGGGCCTCGGCGACTCGGTGGCGCTCCTCACGGACGGTCGATTCTCCGGCGGGACGCACGGGCTGATGATCGGACACGTGGCACCCGAGGCGGCCCTCGGCGGACCGATCGCGCTCGTCAGGGAAGGCGACGAGATCGAGATCGACGTCGAGGCGAAGCGGATGGACCTGCTCGTTGACGATGCCGAACTGGCCCGCCGGCGGGCAACCTGGACGCGACCCGCACCGAGATATCCGACCGGCGTCATGGCCAAGTACGCAGCGCTCGTGTCGTCGGCGTCGGAGGGTGCGGTCACGACCGGGCGCCGGCTCGGGCAGGCCCTCGAGCGATCCTGAGGTGATGTCCGGGGCCCCCCTCCCGCCCGACCCCGAGGCCTACGACTCGGAGCGGAACCAGCACGCCCGCAAGCGCGGGCTGTCCGCGCCGTACATCGCCGGCGGTCGGGATCCCGACCCTGGCGCCGGGCTCGCCGAGGAACGTCGCTACGTCCGGATTCTCATCGCGATGGTCCTCTTCCTGGTCCTCTCCGGGTTCATCGTCGGCATCGTGGGCGCGCTCCTCGGATACTCCGTCTGACATGGCCGAAACCGCTTCGGCGCGGCCCTCCGACGCCGTGGCTCCCGAGCGGTGGGCGGCCTCCCACTCCCGCCTCCTCGAGACGCTCGGCGAGCTGATTCGCATTCCATCGGTCAATCCACCGACTCCGGCGGGTCCCGAGCTCGAGGCCGCACGCCGCATCGCGGCCTGGCTATCCGAGGTCGGCGTCCCAACGACCGTCTACGAGCCCGTGCCCGGCCGGGGTTCGGTGGTCGCTCGGTTGCGTGGCGACAGAACGGGCGGCGATCCGCTCCTCCTGCTCTCGCACCTGGACGTGGTACCCGCTCCGCCCGATCGCTGGACCCAGGATCCATTCGGCGGCGAGATCGTCGATGGCTACCTGTATGGGCGCGGCGCCGTGGACATGAAGGACCTCGTGGCGATGGAGATCGAGGTCTTCCGGCTCCTTGCGGAGGATGCCGCGGCAGCCGGCCTCGATCCCGCCTCGGAGCCGATCCCGGGCCTTCGCCGCGATCTCCTCCTCGCGGTGACGGCAGACGAGGAGGCGGGCGGACTCGATGGCGCAGGCTGGCTCGCGGACAACCATCCGGAACATCTCCGCGCCGCCGGAGCCCTCAACGAATCCGGGGGCGTGAGCCTGGCTGTCGGCGGGCGCCGACTCTACCCGATCCAGGTCGCGGAAAAGGGTTACGCCGTCTACCGCATCACCGTTCGCGGGACCTGGGGTCACGGCTCGATGCCACGGCCGGACAACGCTGCCGTGCTGGCGGCCGAGGCGATCAGGCGACTCGCTGTCCCCGGAACGCCGCGCGTGACGGAGGTGATGCGGAACTTCTTCCGCCGTGCCGCCGACGCCCTCGAAGGCGAGGCTTCGATCCTCCTTCGGGCGATCGCCGAGGGCGACCCCGGTCGAGCCGAGGCGGCGATCGATCGCCTGTGCGCTCCGGTCTATGCACGGGCGGCCCGGGCCCTCGTCCGGGACACAATCTCACCCAACATCGTCCATGCCGGGGTCAAGTACAACGTGATCCCGGGCGTGGCGATGATCGAGCTCGACTGCCGCCTGCTCCCGGGAACAGATGAGCCGGCGATGCGTGAAGAGATCATCGAGCGACTCGGCCAGGATCTCGAGCGCGTTTGCGACATCGAGCTCCTGACAGCGGCACCGGCGGTGGTCGCGCCGGTCGACACGGTGCTGTACCGCGTCCTCGAACAGGCCATCCTGGACCATGACCCTGACGGCATCCCGATCCCTGTCATGGCCCCGTTCTCGACCGACGACAAGGCGCTGGCCCGACTCGGCGTGCCTGCCTACGGGTTCTCGCCGCTGAAGCTGGCCCCTGACGAGGCCTACCTCGAGCGCTACCACGGCGTGGACGAGCGCGTCGGGCTCGACGCGCTCCGGTGGGGCCTGCCCGTCCTCTACGACGCGGTCCTGCGGTTCTGTGGCTGAGGCTCCGGGAACCGCGGGCGCCAGTGGTGTGGCAGGGAGCGGTCGCCAGTGGTGTGGCAGGGAGCGGCCGCCGACGGCAACCGCTCCCTCCGGAACTGACCGGCCGGTTTCAGTTCCGGTCGGACCCGCTCCGATCACGTCCAGCCCGGGCCGCGGCCCGGCGTACCGGCCAGGCCATGACCCCGACGGCAATCACCATCATGAGACCGATCGCGGCGGCGATGCCGCCCGGAGCCGTGATCGGTGACCGCCCGATCGTCGACGTCGGCGGAACAGTGGGCGCCACCGGGGCAGCCGTCGCGGCCGGAGCCACGGTGACGGCCAGCTGTGCACGGACTTCCCCACCGGGATTGGCGGCGGTATGGACGTTCACGTACGCGTTGCCGGCGGCGATCGCCGCGACCGCACCGGCCATGTCCGTCACCGAACCGATGGGCGTCAAGTTGGCCGCCGTCAGCGTCCCGGTCATGGGAGTCGGCCCGGTCACCAGCGGCAACATGACTCCACCATTCGCTCCAGCTGCACCCAGATGGATGTGCGCCGCCGCGGGCGCTCCGGAAAGGCCGCTGTACGCGACGTAGTAGGTCAGCGTGCTTCCGTCGCTGCTCACGACGACCCACGCCGTACCCGTGCCAGCGGTCGTCACGGCCGGCACCTCCTGGGCTCCGGACAGGGTGCCGAAATGGGCATTGCCCTTGGCGGTGACCTGGCCCCGGATCTCCCCGCCCGGATTCGCGGCCGTGTGCAGGTTGACGTACGTGCCGCCGGCCTTGATGGCCGCGACCGCCTCGGCGAACGTCGTGATCGCGCCGCTCGCCGCGAAGCTGCTGGCTGTGAGGGTTCCGACCATCGGGCTCGCCGATGCGGCGAGCGGCAGGATGACGCCGCCGTTCGCGCCGGCAGCGCCGACATGGATATGGGCAGCCGCGAGCGCACCCGACAGGCCGCCGTAGTTCACGACGTACCAGATCGTCGTGTTGTCGGCCGAGATCACCACGGTTGCCTCACCGGTCGCGGTCGTGACGACGGCCGGGACTTCCTGGGGGCCGGACACCGCCCCTCCGAACGCGGCGGTCGGCGGATTGGCGGCCAGCGCTGCCGGCGCCGTGAGCGCCACCAGGCCGATCACACCGAGAACGATCAATCGCGATCGCATGCCATCCTCCTGCATCCTTCCACGGGCACGCTGCGGCCCCGTCGGAGTACCAGAGGTACGCCGCTGCGACCGGATCGGATCCATGGGGATCCGATTGACCGGGCTGGGCGTACTCGATGGTGATGCCTGGCCCAGGGACTCCGGTTCGCCGCCCACGGATCTTCGGTGGCCCGCTCACCGTCGGCGGCCCACGGATCGGCAGCCGCCCACGGATCTTCGGCGGCCTACGGATCGGCAGCCGCCCACGGATCGGCCGGCGCTCCCTCGTCGCGGCCGTGCTCGCCCTCGCCGCCTCTCTGGGGCTCGCGAATCCGGGGATTGGCGGCTCGTACACGATCCAGGCGAAGAACTACGAGTTCCTCGCGCCCGGCGGGGGTTCCACCCTGACCGTCACGGTTGGCTCGCAGGTCACCTGGGTCGCCAGCGGGGATCCCCACTCGGTCACGAGCGGGACCCCAGGAATGGTGGACAATCGGTTCCCCGACCGCCCGGCGAGCGCGGGACTGCTGACATCCGGGAGCACCTTCACGACGACCTTCACGACGCCTGGTACGTACCCGTACTTCTGCGAGATCCATCCCGAGCAGATGTCCGGCGTGATCACGGTGATCGCCGCGGCCACCGTGCCTCCGACGCCTCGCCCCACCACCGTGCCTCCGACGCCTGCGTCAACCACGGTGCCAGCTCCTCGCCCGACGCCGACCAGGACCCGATCTCCGACCGCGACCACGACTCCCACCGTGACCGCGCCCGTGAACACGGCGGTGGGGACGCTGCCCACGGCTTCGCCGACCCGCTCACCGGCCGAAGCGGGGTCCGTTTCGCCGCCGGCAACGCCGTCCTCGAGCGCCGCGACGGCGCCGGCCGCCCAGGCCGGCGCCGGATCATCGGCCGAGGCAACAGCGACCCTTGGCCCCGTCGGTGCGGCTGCGGATGGAGGCACGACCAGCGATCCGACGACGCTCCTGATCGCGGTCCTCGGTGGGGCGACCCTCCTTGGCCTCGGGGCCCTCGCCTACCGGCAGGCGCGACGCAACTCGTAGGTCCTCGATGGGGGCGAACGGGCGTCAGCTCCGCTCCGGGTCGGGCCGCACGACACGACCCTTCCTTGAGAAGGCGCGCGTGGCAAGGGCGGCGACGGCCATCGCGACGAGCGCGCGCTCGGCCGTGGGCAGCGGGCGCACGGCCGTCAGGAACTGATCAGCACGGGCGCGATCGACGACCCTGAGCATGGCGCGGCCGCGATGCGTCAGGACGACCGATCGTTGTCGCCGGTCCTCCGGCTCCTCGCGCCGCTCCACCAGCCTCCGCCGCACGAGGCCGTCCACGAGCCGGCTCGTCGCAGAGGGAGATCGACCGAGCGACTCGGCCAGCTCGCCGATCGTGATGGTGCTTCCGTCGGCCAGCACGTACAGGGCCGCCAGCTGGGTGAAACCGAGGCGCAGCTCACCGAGTTGCGACGCGAACCCGATGACCAGCTCGCGCCACAGGGCACGGCCCATCGCCACGCGCTCCGAGATCTGACGCACATTGGGGATCCGCGGCCCGGCCGCGAGGACGGATGACCCGAGGTCTGCCTCAAAACGTCGAGCAATGGCCCGGACGCTGGCGGCGCGCGGACGGCGGCGCGGCGCCGGGGGATCGGTCATGACACCGCGATGCTAGCGCAAACCCTGCCCGCGTCGTATGCACACGCGCATGTTTTCCACGCACGCAGGAGCGATGGACGGGGCAGGCTTCGGGGGCGCCGATGACGAGCGGCGTTTCCCGTTGCCCGTCACCGCATCGAGCCGGAGGCCATGGTCAAGTTCGCGTTCATCTTCCCGGGGCAAGGGTCCCAGGCCGTCGGCATGGGCCAGGCGCTCGCCGGAGCCTCGCCCGCCGCAGCCGCGATCTTCGCTGCTGCCGACGACGCCCTCGGCGAGGCGATCAGTCAGCTGGCATGGGACGGGCCCGAGGAGACGCTGAACCTGACCGAGAACGCCCAGCCGGCCCTGCTCGCAACCTCGATCGCCTATCTCGAGGCGATCAGGGAACGATGGGTCGCAGGTGACAACGAGGCAGCGGTGCCCGTCTTCATGGCCGGCCACTCCATGGGCCAGTACTCGGCGATGGTGGCGGCTGGAGTCATCTCCCTGGCCGACGGCGTCCGGCTGGTGCGCGAGCGGGGCCGCCTGATGCAACAGTCGGGGGACGGACGCGACGGCGCGATGGCCGCGATCATCGGGCTCGACGACGACGTGATCCCGGACCTGGTCGCCCGGGCGAGTGTCGCGGGCATCTTTGGCGTCGCGAACAGGAACGCACCGGGCCAGGTCGTGGTTTCCGGCGAGCGGGCGGCGATCGAGGCCGGCGCCGAAATCGCGAAGTCTCTCGGTGCCAAGCGGGCAATCGTCCTGCCGGTCAGCGTCGCCGCCCACTCTCCGTTGATGGCCGGCGCGGCACGGGCGATGCGCGATGTCCTCGCCGACGTGCACTTCTCCGACCCCGCCGTCCCCCTCCTGGCCAACGCCGACGCGCAGGTGCTCGATACGGCGGAGGCCTGCCGAACCGAGCTCGTCGAACACCTGACAGCTGGCGTCGACTGGATTCGGGCCGTCGAGACGATGGCGGCCGCGGGGGTCGATGCGTTTCTCGAGGTCGGACCCGGCCGCGTTCTGACCGGCCTCACCAGGCGTATCGCCGCAGATGCGGCCACCTCTGCCGCCGACGATCCCGGAGCGCCGGATCGGCTGGCCGTCCCCGACTTCTCGACAGACCAGGCCTGAGCGCCCACCACCCCGAACCAAGCAGCGATCAAGGAGCCCATCACCGTGCGCACCCCCGATTACCAGCGTCGTGTCGCCGTGACCGGCCTCGGCGTCATCAGCCCGGTCGGCAACGACGTCGCGACGGCCTGGTCCAACCTGCTCAACGGCGTCTCGGGGCTGGGTGAGATCACCCGCTTCGACGCCTCAGGCTACGACCATCGGTTCGCCGGCGAGGTCCACGGCTTCGAGCCCGCCGCGTGGATGGACGCCAAGGCCGTCCGCCGGAGCGAAAGCGACATCCATTTCGGCGTGGCCGCCGCCAAGCAGGCCCTGACGGATTCCGGATTCGTGATCACCGATGAGAATCGTACAGAGGTGGGCGTCGTCTTCGGCTCCGGCGCGGGCGGCCAGCGCCTGATGATCGACAGCTACAAGACGTTGCACGAGAAGGGACCCAACCGGGTTCCGCCGACGTTCATTGCCAATGCCCTGGTCGACTCCGCGTCGGGCATGATCGCGATCGAGACAGGCGCCATCGGCCACAACGTCTGCATCGTGTCGGCCTGCGCAACCGGCACCCACAACGTGGCCGAGGCAGCCGAGGTCATTCGCCGCGGCGACTGCATCGCGGTCATCAGCGGTTCGACCGAGGCGCCCCTGATCGAGGTCGCCCACGCCGGGTTCGGCAACATGCGGGGCCTCGGGTCACCGCGGCCCGGTGAGGCACTCGAGACCGTCTCGCGGCCGTTCGATCTCACCCGCAACGGGTTCGTCCTCGGTGAGGGGGCCGGCGGCCTCTTCCTCGAGGATCTCGAGCTGGCGAAGGCACGCGGCGCGAAGATCTACGCCGAAGTGGTCGGCTATGGTTCCGCGGCCGACGGCTGGGACATGATCCAGCCCATCGACCACGGCACCGGGTCGGCGCGGGCGATGAAGATGGCCCTCGACCGGCGCGGCGTGCCTGGCGACGAGGTCGACCTGATCAACCCGCACGGCACCTCCACGCCGGTCGGGGATGCCCGCGAGAGCGAGGCGATCTGGACGGTCTTCGGCGAGCGGTCGGCGGCGGCTCGACGGTCGCTGGCGATCAGCGCCACGAAGTCGATGACCGGCCACATGATGGGCGCCGCGGGCTCGTTCGAGGCCTTCGCGACCGTGATGTCGATCGCCACCCAGACGGTGCCCGGGACGCTCAACTATCGCCACGCCGATCCCGCCTGCGACCTCTGGGTCGTGGATGAGACCATCGAGATACCCGTCCGCTACGCGCTCTCGAACAACATCGGGCTGGGTGGGCACAACGGTGCGGTCATCTTCAAGCGCTACGACGGCGACTGATCCTGGGCGCTCGTCCCTCCGGCGTGCGCCGGTACAATCGCGGGGCCATCCGCCCTCGCCGAGGTGTTCCCCGTGCCTAGCCAGGACCCCGCCCGCCGAGCCGTCGTCACGGCGATGGGCGCGATCACGCCGATCGGCAACGACGCCGACACGTACTGGGCGAACCTGCTCGCCGGGGTTTCGGGTGGCGGCCCGATCACGACCTTCGACACCTCGACGTTCGACGTCAAGATCGCGGCCGAGGTCAAGGACTTCAATCCCGCGCTGACGATGGACCGCAAGATGGTCCGGCGGATGAGCCGATTCATCCATTTCGGGGTCGCCGCGGCCACGGAGGCCATCGAGCGATCCGGCATCGACTTCTCGACGTGGACGCCCGAGCAGCGCGACCGGGTCGCCGTCGTGATCAACACCGGCGGTGGCGGCATGGAACACGTCGTCGAGGGTGCCCGCGTCCTCTGGGATCGAGGGCCGGGCCAGGTGAGTCCGTTCGCCATCCCGGCCGTTTCGGGCAGCATGGCCGCGGCCCAGGTGTCGATGAAGTACGGCCTGACCGGCCCGCTGATCACCCAGGTGGCGGCCTGCGCATCGGGCGTCATCGCCTTCCAGGACGCCCTCCGGCTCATCGCCAACGACGAGGTCGATGTCGTCATCGCAGGCGGCTCCGAGGCTCCTCTGCTGCCGATGGCCTTCGCGGCGCTCGGGAACATTGGCGCCCTGTCGAAGCGGAACGATGACCCGGCCGGGGCCTCGCGGCCGTTCGATCGAACGCGTGACGGGTTCGTGTTCGGCGAAGGCGCCGGGGTCCTCGTCGTCGAGTCCCTGGCCCACGCCCAGGGGCGCGGAGCGGCGATCCTCGCCGAGATCATCGGGGCATCACTGACCGCGGATGCGTTCCACATCTCCGCCCCGGAGCCGACGGGTCGCGGCGCGGCCATGGCCATGGCCGGCGCGATGCGCCACGCCGGCATCGGGCCGTCCGACGTCGACTATCTCGTGGCCCACGGCACCTCGACCCCGCTCAACGACGTCACCGAAACGAAGGCGATCAAGCGGGCGTTCGGCGAGCGGGCGGCGTCGCTCCCGATCTCCTCGCCAAAATCGATGGTCGGTCACCTCCTCGGTGCCGCCGGAGCCGTCGCCGGGATCGCGGCCGTCGGAGCGATCACGGACGGCTGGATCCCGCCGACGATCAACTACCGGGAACCCGATCCGGAATGCGATCTCGACTACACGCCCAACGTCAAACGGAAGCTGCGGGTCGACACCGCGATGATCAACGGCTTCGGGTTCGGCGGACAGAACGCCGTCGCGATCTTCCGGCGCTTCGAGGGCTGACGCCGGACCGACTTCGCGATCTGCGGTCTGCACGGGCGCCCGGCGACATGGGTCCGCCATGGGATCGTCGGCCTACTCCCAGCGAAACGTCCTGACCGCGAGCGTGGCCGAGAAGACGCCCCACGCGGCGAGGATGAAGAGCGGCAGGCCGGGGGCCGCTGCGCCACCGAGCGCCGCACGGAAGGCATCCGACAGGGCGGCCGCGGGCAGGACCGTCGCCAGCGCGGCGAGTGGCGCGGGCAGATGGTCGACGGGCAGGACGATCCCGCCGACCATGAGGAATACGAGGAAGAGGCCGTTCGCGATCGCCAGCGTGGCCTCGGCGCGGAGCGTCCCGGCAAGGAGGAGGCCGAGGCCGGCGAACGTGACGGTCCCGAGCAGAAGAGCCACGATGAACAGCCCCACCGCGAAGCTGGCCGCGGGTGCCCAATCGAGCACGAAGGTCGCCACCGACATCAGGAGCGCCACCTGGACGATTTCGAGCATGAGCACGGCGAGGATCTTCGCCGCGATCAGGCCCCAGCGCGGGAGAGGCGAACTGCCGAGGCGCTTCAGAACACCGTAATTGCGCTCGTACGCCGTGGCGATCCCGAGGTTGACGAGGCCGCTGGCGATCACCGCGAGCGCGAGGGATCCCGGAAGGAGGAAGTCCACCGGCCGTCCGGCGATTCCGGGCACGATCCCGACCGTGGCGAAGAAGAGGAGAACGGCGGCCGGGATCACCAGCGTCACCAGGACGTTCTCTCCGCGCCGAGCCGTGAGTCGGAGTTCCATCACCGCGAGCGCGCGAATGGCCCGGGTCGGTGATGCGGGTCGACTCACGCCACGGCCTCCACGGCCCGATCCCCCGTCAGGGACAGGTAGCGCTCCTCCAGGGTCGCGGCGGCGGCGCGAAGCTCCACGATCTGGATCCGCGACGCGGCGCACCAGGACGCGACGGCCGCCACGAGATCCGGATCGGGCGCCACGCCGTCAACGAGGATGGCACCAGCCGCCTCGCCGGGTTCGGGCGCCGGCACGGCGCCCGGCACCACACTCGAGATCGCGGCACCGAAGGCACCGAGTTCGTCGGCAGACAGCGCCCGCTCAAGTCGAACCCGCAGTCGCGGGATCGCACCGGCGGCCAGCGCGGAAGGCGTGCCGTCGGCCACGAGTCGGCCGCCGTGGAGGATCAGCACGCGATCAGCCAGCCGCTCGACATCGCCCAGGTCATGCGTCGTCATGAGGACCGCTCGGCCCTCCGATCGAAGGCCCGCGATCAGCGCGCGGGCGGCGCGTCGCGCCTCGGGGTCCATGCCCGCGGTCGGCTCGTCCAGGATCAGGACCTCGGGATCGCCGACGAGGGCGACCGCCAGGGCCAGGCGCTGCCGCTCGCCGCCGGAAAGGCGGCGGACCCGAGTGCGGGCAACCGACGTGAGCCCCACCAGGTCCAGCAACGCGTCAGGCGACCGTGGCTGATCGTGGAGCGCCGCGTAGAGACGCAGGGTATCGCGAGGCGTCGTGCGCGGGTCGAGGCCCCCGTCCTGAAGCATCACCCCGATCCTGGCCTTCAGCGCCGGACCGCCGCGCCGCGGATCCTCCCCCAGGACGCGCACCGTGCCACCGTCCGCGGCGCGGTAGCCCTCGAGCATCTCGACCGCGGTCGTCTTGCCGGCTCCATTCGGGCCGAGGAGCGCCACCAGCTCGCCCCGCTCGACGGTCATCGTCAGACGGTCCAGCACCGTTCGAGCGCCGTAGCGCTTGACAACGCGATCAAGCGCGAGAGCGGGACCCGTAATCGCCCCGGGCGAGGAGACGGACCCGGCCCCGGACAAGGCCCCGGAGACGGCCATCGTCACTGCCCCTACTTGACTGTGATCGTCCCGGTCATGTTGGGCACCGTGTGGATCGAGCAGATGAAGACGTACGTGCCGGCCGGGAGCCCCTTGTAGGAGTAGTTCGCCGACGAGCCGCCGTTCACGACCTGCTGATCCTGGAGGACCGCCTGCTTGTCCACGGCGCGAATGTCGATGTCATGCACGACGCCCGGCGAGTCGCCGTTGGTGAAGGTGATGCTGAACGGCGTGTCGGCCGGAACAACGATCGAGCGGTTGTCATAGGAGATGTCCTTGGCGGTGATATCGAACGCCGTGGCCGGCGGCCCCGCGTCAGCGCTGGGGGCCGGGCTGCCGGCCGGACTGCCCGCCGCACCACCGGCCGTCTCGACGGCGCGCGGCGGAAGGAGCCCGGCCTGGAAGAGCGCCGCGACCGCGAACAGGACGATCCCGACCTGGAGCAGACGACGCGGCCACCCGGGCGGCGGCGCATTCTCGAGATGGCCCGTCCGGTCTGCCTCCACGGTCTTATCGAACTCGGCCCGCGCGTCGGGGAGCCACCCGACGAGAGTCATGACAAAGATGATCAGGCCGGCAGCGAGGAGCCAGCCGCCGAACACGAGACCGGCTAGGAGCGCCGCCGTTCCGAGTGCCCCGAGCAGGGGCCGGAACGATGGACCCGGCAGATGGACGCCAGGAGGCAGGCCCGCATGGACGAGCGCCGGGAGCGTCTCGACATGCGTGGCGCGATCGTATTCACGGACGGCCTCGCGGCCCCAGTAGAGCAGCCCCAGGATCAGGATGACGAGCCCGATCCACAGCGCGTCGCCGCCGACCACGAGACCCCAGAGGAGGGCGGCCGCTCCCAGCGCAGCGAAGATCGGGGAGTAGGACGGCCCCGGCATGTGGAGATCGGGGGGAGCAATGGGCGTCAACCGGGCCGGCGCTCGCCGGGTGGGCCCGGCGGTCGCGAACCCACGAAGGGTGATCAGGAAGAACAGCACGACGACACCGAGGAGCGCGACGGGGATCAGCTTGATCAGCTCGCCCCAATCAGGGGTGACGATCCGGGCCAGCAGCTCGAGGATCGACTTCCAGAGCTCCTGCATCCGACCCGTGCCGTCCTCAGTCCCGGGACGAGCCGGCGATCAGGACGTACGCCATCAGCGACATCGCGATCGCGAGCGCCCCGAGCATCGTGACCCCGGCCCATTCGATGTCGTAGCCGAGCGGCACGGCCCCGAGGGCATAGAGCGTCCCGACCGCGACGAACGCCAGTCCGATGACGATGACGTTCCGAGGATGCCTGACCGGATGCATGGTTCCGCTCCCGCTACAGGAAGTAGAGGATCGTGAAGAGGACAATCCAGACGACGTCGACGAAATGCCAGTACAGCGACGCGGCCTCGACGGCGTCGTGATGACGTGACGAGAACTGGCCGGACATGCCTCGGTAGAGGACCACGCCCAGCATGATCACGCCGCCAAAGACGTGGGCGCCGTGGAACCCCGTGAGCGTGAAGTAGGTGGTCCCGAACGGGCCGGAACCCATGGTCAGTCCCTCCTGGAAGAGGAGGCTGTAGTCGTAGGCCTGCAGGAGCAGGAATGTGATCCCGAGGATGAAGGTGAAGGCCATGTTGCGGAGGAATCCGGTCCGGTCGTCCCGGCGGATCGCCCAGAGCGCCATTTGCAACGTGACCGAGCTCAGGATGAGGATCACGGTGGCGACGAGGATCAACGAGAACGGGTTCAGGATGTCCGCAAACTCGCTCGGCGGCCACTCCTTGACGCCGTTGGCATCGACGAAGTTCGCCCGCGTGCTGAAGTACGCCGCGAAGAGGCCGGCAAAGAACATGATCTCGGAGGCGATGAACAGGAGCATCCCGAGGATCGGGTTGCTGATCCCGCCCCGGATATCGTGCGCCAGGCCTGAGATCGGGCTGTGGTCGGCGGGCGCGAGGGCGTGGCTGTCGGCGCTCACGGTCGTTGCGGCTCCTCAGTGCGCGCCGCGGCCGTGTCGGGCGTCGAACACGGGACGCTCGCTGCGGATCTCCGGCAGATGGTCGAAGTTGTAAGGCGGCGGAGGCGAGGAGGTCGCCCACTCGAGCGTGTTGCCCTCCCACGGATCGTCACCGGCGATTTTGCCGTTGCGCAGTGAAACGAAGACATTCCAGATGAACGGCAGGATGGAGGCGGCGATCAGGAACCCGCCGATCGTGGCGGCCATGTTCCAATCGTTCCAACCGGCGTCGGCGGCGTAGTCCGCGATCCGCCGGGGCATGCCTGCGAGCCCGAGCATCTGCATCGGGAAGAACGTCAGGTTGAAGCCGATGAACATCAGGACAAACTGGATCTTGCCTAGGCCTTCATCCAGCATGCGGCCGGACATCTTGGGGAACCAGTAGTACAGGCCGGCGAAGATCCCGAAGACGGAACCTCCGAACAGCACGTAGTGGATGTGCGCGACCACCCAGTACGTGTCGTGAAGGGCGAAGTCGACCGGGACCGAGGCACTGAAGGCCCCGTTGATCCCGCCGATCAGGAACATCGTCAGGAAGCCGATCGCGAAGATCAGCGGGGTCGAGAAGGTCAGCTGGCCACGGAACAGGGTGAAGACCCAGTTGAACATCTTCACGCCCGTCGGCACGGCGATGAGGAAGGTCATGAGGCTGAAGAAGGGCAGGAACACCGAGCCGGTCGTGAACATGTGGTGGGCCCAGACCGAGAACCCCAGGGCGCCGATGCCCGCGGTCGCGAAGATGAAGGCCTTGAAGCCGAAGAGCGGCTTGCGACTGAAGACGGGTAGAACCTCGCTGATCACGCCCATCGCCGGCAGGATCATCACGTAGACGGCCGGGTGTGAGTAGAACCAGAAGATGTTCTGGTAGAGCACCGCGCTCCCGCCACCGAATGGATCGAAGAAGCGGCCGCCATAGTTCCGGTCGATGAACAGCATGACGAGGGCGCTGGTGATCACCGGCGTCGCCATGACCACGAGCACGCTCGTGACGAGGACCGTCCAGACCATGATCGGCATCCGGAAGAGCGTCATGCCGGGGGCGCGCATCTTGAAGATCGTGACCAGGAAGTTGATCCCGCCGAGGATCGAACTTGTGCCGATGAGGATCAGGCCCACGATCCACAGATCCTGACCCGTCCCCGGCGACTTGAGCGGTCCGTCCAGGGATAGTGGCGGATAGGACGTCCAGCCTGCGGCCGCGCTCCCGCCCGTGAAGAAACTCGCGACGAGGAGGATCCCCGCGAGCGGCAGCATCCATAACGACAGGGCATTGATTCGCGGAAACGCCATATCCGGGGCACCGATCATGAGCGGGACGGCGTAGTTGCCGAGACCGGCGAGCATGGGGATGACGAACATGAAGATCATCAGCGTGGCGTGCATCGTGAAGATCTGGTTGTACACAGACTCATCGGAAAGGAACTGCAGGCCCGGCTGCGCCAGCTCGGTCCGCACGACGAGGGCGAGGATCCCGCCGATCAGGAAGAACACGAACGAGTTGATGACGTACATGATCCCGATCTTCTTGTGATCGGTCGTCGTCAGCCACTCGTACAACCTGCCCCTGGAGTAGGTCGGTGCGGCCGGGCGCAGCGCGTGGGTTGCCATTCCGGGTTCCTTACTTCACCGTCAGGGTGCCGGTCATATTCGAATGAATCGAGCAGAAGAACGTGTACGTTCCCGCGGGCAGCGGGTTGATGGTGTAGTTCGTCGTGGTGCCGCCGTTGATCGTGTCCTCGTTGGCGACAACCGTTCCATTCGAGTCCCGAATGTCGATGTCGTGCGTGACGCCGGCCGGGTCCTTGTTGGTGAACGCGATGGCAAAGGGCGAGTCCGCCGGTACGTCGAGGGTCGTCGTGTCGAACTTGATGCCCTCGGCGGTGACGTTGAGAACTGTGCCACTCGGGAGCGGGGCCGGGGTTGCGTTCGACTTCTCAATGAGCGCGTTCAGCCAGGCATCGTAGGCCGTCGGCGACAGGGCGATCACGGAGAAGAGCATCAACCGATGCCCGGTGCCGCACAGCTCGGCGCACTGGCCGCGGAAGACCTGGCCGGCCTCCGAGGCATCCACGGTGAATTCGAACGTGTTGGTCTGCCCCGGTACCACGTCGCGCTTGAACAGGAACCGCGGCACATAGAAGGCGTGGATCACGTCCGGGCTGTCCAGGGTCACCTGTACCGACCGACCCACCGGCACGGCCATGCCCCCGGCACCCGTGGCGGTGTCGTACGCGGGGGTTAGCTGCGTCGCGACTTTCTTGCCGTCCTGATCCAGGTACTCGAACTGCCACTGGAATTGGCCGGCGATGGCGTGGATCCGGATATCCGGTCGAGCGCTGACGGCGTCGACCTTGTTGAGGGTCTGCCACGAAATGACGAATAGGAACAGGACGATCGCCGTCGGGATGACCGTCCAGATGACCTCGGCGATATTGTTGCCGTGGGTCTGCGTCGGGAGGTCCGAGTCCGTGGGACGACGGCGGTAGCGGAGGACGCTCCACACGATCAATCCCTCGACCAGGATGAAGATCGCGAGTCCAAAGGCGAACACGATGTCGTACAGGCCGCGCACGTCGCGTCCCTGCTGGGTGACCGCGTCCGGGGGATAGAGCGACGAACCCCAGCCGGTGAGGAACACGGCGATGACCAGCGCGGCCAGGATAACCACGACCAGGCCGGCGATGAGCGCTTCGGGCGCGGGCCGCTTCCTGGGGTTAGGCGACATCGGCTGTCCTCGGATCGATGAAGGTGACGATGCCGGCGATCGGGATGGACCCCGGCGGGGCGCGATCAGGACCTCCCCGAGGGGTGGGCCGTTCGACATGATACCCGAGGGCCATTTGTCACGTGGGTGTTCGGCGTCGCCGCGTGGGACCATGGCGTTCGTGAAGGTCCCCGGGCGCGCGCGCCACTTTTCGGCAGTACCGGACTCCGTCGCCGCGCCGGTCGGAGCGTCCGGCGCGGTGCCGGTCGGGGCGTCCGGTGCGGTGTCCGTCGCGGCCTCGATCGCGGCGTCGTTCGCACTGGCCGGGCAGGTTGCGGCCCGGGGTGCGGTCCCGCCAGCCGTACCCGACGCCACGAACCTGCTCCTGGGCTGGGAGTTCGAACCCTTCGTCATCCTGTCCCTGGTCATCGTGGCCGTGGCGTGGTGGAGACTCCTGGGGTCCATCGACCGGGCGCATCCGGAGCGTCCCGTCGCTCGCCGCCAGCGCTGGCTGTTCGTCGTGGGTCTGCTCGTCGTCGCGATTGCCCTCCAGTCCGGTGTCGCCCGGTACGACACCACGCTGTTCTCGCTGCACATGGTTCAGCACCTCCTGCTGACGCTCGTGGCCCCGCCGCTGCTGGCGTTGGCGGCGCCCATCACCCAGATCCTCCGCGCCGCATCGCCGGAAACTCGACAGCACTGGATCCTGCCGATCCTCCACAGCCGGGTGGTGACCCTGATCGGCCACCCCATCGTGGCCTGGCTGGCCTTCACCGCCGTGATGTGGGGGACCCACTTTTCGCCACTCTTCAACCAGTCGCTCGAGGATCCCCTGGTCCATGATCTGGAGCACGGCCTGTACCTCGCGGTGGGCCTCCTCTTCTGGTGGCCGGTGGTCGGCCTCGATCCGGCCCCGCGGCGAATGAGCCACCCGGCCCGGATCGCCTACCTCTTCCTCCAGATGCCGCAGAACTCGTTCCTCGCAATGGCGATCCTGTTCGCCAACGGTCCCTTGTACGCGCACTACGCCACCCTCGGTGCCCCATACGGGATCGATGCGCTGTCGGACCAGCGCTCTGCGGCGGGGATCATGTGGTTCGTGGGTGATGTGATCTTCCTGATCGCCACGCTCGCGGTCCTCGCCGGCTGGATGCGGAACGAGGCGCGGACGACGAACGCCGCGGACCGGCGCGCAGACGACGAACGCGCCGCGATTCGCCAGCGAGAGGCCGAGCTCCGACGACGACGCGCGGCGGAACGCGCGGATCAGTCGGGGGCGGGCGTCTCGAGCAGCGACCGGTAGCGTTCCGGGTCGACGTTCCCGCCGCTGATCACGGCCACGACGGTCCCGCTCGCCGGTCCGAGACCCAGCTCGCCGGCATGGAGGGCGGCCGCCGCGAGCGACAGGGCGCCGGACGGCTCGACAATCAGGCGCGCCTGTTCCGCGGCAAGGCGCATGGCGATCGCGATCTCCGTCTCCGAGACGGTCACCACGCCGTCGAGCAGGCGCGACAGGTGGGCGAAGGGTCGCTCCCCGATGGCCTGGGTCCGGGTACCGTCGGCTATCGTCCGCGCCGTGGCGGCCCCTTCCCACCGGATGATCCGGCCGGCCTCCAGCGATTCCGCGGCATCGGCGGCCAGTTCTGGCTCGACACCGACGACCCGGGCGTCCGGGCGCAGCGCCCGGACCGCTGCCGCGACACCACTCGCGAGGCCGCCTCCCCCGATCGGAACGAGCACGAGGCCAAGGTCGGCGACATCTTCCGCGATCTCGAGGCCGCACGTGCCCTGACCCGCGATGACCCGATCGTCGTCATACGGCGGGATGAGGACGAGGTCCTGCTCTTCGACGAGCCGCCGCGCCACCGCCTCGCGCGCCCCGCTCTCGACGCCAACCGTGACGATCTCGGCTCCGTCGGCCGCCACCCTGGCGCGCTTCACGGCCGGGGCGTCCTCCGGCATCACCACGGTCGCCCGGACGCCCAGCATCCGGGCGGCTCGGGCCACGCCCTGCGCGTGGTTGCCGGACGAATGCGTGACCACCCCGCGCTCGCGCTCCTCGGGGCCCAGCTGCGCGATCGCGTTGTAGGCGCCGCGGATCTTGAATGCGCCGATGGCCTGCAGGGACTCGGCCTTGAGGAGGATCCGTGGCGGCCCCGCCGCGAACTCCACGAGCGGCGTGCGCAGGGCGATCCCGCGGAGGCGAATCGCCGCTGCTCGAATGTCCTCGATGGTCACGAGACCCGGATCTGCGGGGCCGACGAGAGCGGCGCGGCCTCGGTCAACGGCCACAAACCGGGTCATCGCGGGGAATGGCGCGCGCAGTCGATGCAGCTGGCGGCCCACGGGATTGCTTCGAGGCGGGCCGGGGCGATCGCCCGGCCGCATGAGCGACACGTCCCATACGTCCCATCGTCAAGCTGCGCGAGCGCGTCAATGACGAGCGCGAGCTGGGCCCGCTCGTGATCCCGGAGGGCGAGGTCCCGCTGCTGTTCGAACACGTGCGTCGCCGCAGCGGCCTGTGAACCGTAGGTCATCTGTCCCGGACCCTCGATCGGCTCGCCGATGGATTCGCGCAGGCGTGCGGCCTTGGCTTCGAGGGTGGCGCGGGCGCCGGCGGCGTCGACTGTTTCGGCCATGGGACGGATGCTAACGCGGGGAACCAACTGGCAGCGTGGTCGGTCAGCCTCGCGCGCCGGTCACCCCGCCGGAGTCCTGGGTCAGCCGCGACGCGACGAGAACCGGGATGACGGACAGGAGGATCGCGACCAGACCAACCACGTTCACCAGCGAGACCTGTCGCGCAAGGCGGAAGCTTTCGAAGATCCAGATCGGAAGCGTCTTGACGCCACCCGCCATGAACAGGGTCACGATGACTTCGTCGAACGAAAGCGCGAAGGCGAGCAGGCCTCCGGCCAGGAGCGCGGTCCGGATTGTCGGAAACGTCACGTACCGGAACGTCTGCCAGCTGTCGGCGCCGAGATCGCCCGAAGCCTCCTCGAGGGATTGAGCCGTTCGGCGAAGACGGGCGGCCACGTTGTTGAAGACAAGGACGATGGAGAAGGTGGCGTGGCCGACGATGATCGCGAACAGGCCGAGCGGAATCCCGGTGGTCGCGAACGAAGTGCTCAGGGCCATGCCGGTGACGATGCCGGGCAGCGAGATCGGGAGGATGACGACGAATGAGATCGTTTCGCGCCCGAAGAACCGATGGCGCGTGACGGCGATCGCCGCCAGCGTCCCGAGCATCAGGGCCAGCACGGTGGCGCCGAGGGCCGCCTCGATCGAGGTGAGCAACGCCTGGCGCAGGGCTGTGTTCTCGATGGCGTCCTGCACCCACCGCAGGGTGTATCCGGCGGGTGGCCACGCGGACGTCCCGCTCGCATTGAAGGCATAGACGAGAATCAGGGCGAGCGGCGCGTAGATGAACAGCAGCACCACGATGGTCGAAAGGCGAAGGAGCGACCGGGCGAGGCGGTCCATCAGAGGGCCTGGAACGCGCCCATGCGGCGTGCGACCAGCAGATACACCACCACGATCACGAGCGGGACGATCGACAGCGCCGCAGCGAACGGCAGGTCGGGAACCCCGAAATTCAGGAAGATCAGGTTCCCGATGAACTGGGTTGTCGTGACGAGGCTCGGCGCGATGTAGTCGCCCAGGGTCAGCGAAAAGGTGAAGATGGAGCCCGCCACGAGGGCCGGGACGACGAGCGGAAAGATCACCCGACGGAACGTCGTGAGGCCCCGGCCACCAAGGTCCGCGGAGGCCTCGAGCAAGGATCCGGGGATCCGTTCCAGACCGGCATACAGCGGCAGGATCATGTACGGCAGCCAGAGATAGGTGAACACCAGCCACAGGCCGATGACGTTGTCGCCGAGCCCCGGCCCGCGGAGTCCCAGTGGGCTCAGGAGCCAGTTCAACACACCGTCATTGGACAGGATCAACCGCCATGTGTAGGCCTTGACAAGGTAGCTCGCCCACAGTGGCATCACGACCGCGACGGCCAGGAGACCCTTCGTACGGGACGATGCCACGCGAGCCATGTAGTAGGCGATCGGAAAGGCGATCACGGCGCACGTCAGCGTCACGGCGACCGCCATCGCCACGGTCCGCAGCGTCACCGTCCGGTAGAGCGGGTTGGTCAGGATCTCGACAAAGTTGTTCGGCGTGAACTCGCGGACGACCTGCCCCGTGAACGGGTCGCGGGACCAGAATGCGTTCAGGAACAGGAGCGTCAGCGAGCCCAGGTAGGCCACCACGAGCCAGCCCATCGGGGCAGCCAGCAGCATCGCCAGGCGGACCCGGGCATGGCGATCCAGCCATCCGGCGAGGCGGCGCATCGAGTTGCCCGTCGGTCGAGCGTCGGTGGAGGTCATCGGGCTCCGGAGATCCCGCACCCCCCGGCGGGAACCGTCGGGGGGTGCGTACCGGGCCGGAGCTGGGTCAGCCCTTGATCTCCGTCCAGGCCTTCACCCAGGCATTGAAGTCCTTGCATTTGACCTCGGTTCGGCCGTCGACGCAGTTGGCTTCGGGCGTCTGCCAGTACCAGACGTCCTTCCAGAACGTCTCGTCGCTCGCGTGATACGTCTCACAGAAACCGGGATCAGCCGTGTTCTGGCACGCCTTGGCATTGGCGGGAGCCTCCCCGAACCACTCGGCGATCTGTGCGTTCACGGCAGGGGACACGATGTGGTCGAGAAACTTGTAGGCGCAGTTGATGTTCTCCGTCTTGCTGTTGATCATCCACGTGTCGGACCACCCGGTGGCGCCCTCGACCGGCTTGACGATCTCCACCGGCACCGCAGGAGTCTCGGCCTTGAGGAGGTTCGCGATGACCTCCCAGGTGGTGCCGATCACCGCGTCGCCGGCTCGGAACGCATCCATCTGCTTGGTGTAATCCACCCAGTACTGACCGACGAGCGGCTTCTGCTGCTTGAGCAGGTCCACGACCGCCGCGAATTGCGTGTCATCGAGGGCGTACGGATTCGTGATCTTGAGCTCGGGCTTCGTGGACATCAGGACCACGGCCGCGTCGGCAATGTAGATCGGCGCATCGTAGACGGACACCTTGCCCGCGTACGGCGAGGCCGGATCGAACATCGTGGTCCATGAACTCGGGGCCGGCGATACCTGATCCGACCTCGACATGAGCAGGTTGGATCCTCGCCCGTGAGGAATCCCGTACGAGACACCGTCGACCGTGTTGTACGGCTTGTTCTTGAGCGACGGGAAGATGTCCGCGTAGTTCGGGACGAGGTCGGTGTTGACCGGCTGGACATACCCGGCGCGGACGAGGCGCAGGCTCGCGTCGCCGGAGGCACTGATGACGTCGTACTTCCCCGGGTTGGTCGAGAAGAGGCTGAAGGCCTCGTCCGACGTCCCGAAGACCTGCACCGTGACCTTGCAGCCGGTGGCGTCCTCGAAGGGCTTCGTCCAGTTGACGGCCGGGTCCGTGCCGCCATTCTCGACGTACCCGGGCCAGGCCAGAACACTGAGGGCGCCTTCGCCATCACCGACGGAAGTCGGCACGTTGAACGACGGCTTGGGTGACCCACCGCCGCCGCACGCCGCAGCCACGATGGCCATCGCCCCGACAAGCGCAACAAACCGCTTCCTGTCCATGCTCCTCCTCCGGTCGCTCACGCGACATCCTGGTCCGCCCTCCGGGCGGGTGCCTCCTGGTCTAGCCTTCCCCGACGGGCAGGTTGTGCTGACGCTTCCAGACGAGGCGGACCAACCGCCCCTTGGCCGAGAGCGCCTCCATCGAGGATGTCTCGAGGTTCTGCTGCGTGACCACCAGCTCTCCGCCGGCGTCCAGCGCGACGATATACCGCGTGTCCGGCCCGAGATAGACCACTTCACGGATCGTCCCGGTGGCGGACGCCTCATCCGGGCCGTGGCTGAAGCCAGGGTCGGCCAACCGGATCTTCTCCGGTCGCACGGTGAACGTCCCGCCCGTCCCGAGGACCGTCCGCACCGTGTCCCCGGTGAGCAGGTTCGAGGTGCCCACGAATCCCGCGACGAACCGCGTCGCAGGCCGCTCGTACACGTCGGCCGGCGTCCCCACCTGCTCGATCCGTCCGCGGTTGAAGACCGCGAGGCGGTCGCTCATCGTCAGCGCCTCCTGCTGGTCGTGCGTGACGTAGATGAAGGTGATCCCGACCTCCTGCTGGATGGCCTTGAGCTCGATCTGCATCTCCTCGCGGAGCTTGAGGTCGAGGGCACCCAGCGGCTCGTCGAGGAGGAGTACGCGGGGCCGGTTGACGAGGGCGCGAGCGAGCGCAACGCGCTGCCGCTGCCCACCGGACAGATGCCCGGGTCGCCGCCGTTCGTAGCCGTCGAGGCGGACCATCGCCAGTGCATCTCGGACTCGCATTGCGCGCTCAGCCTTGGGGACCTTTCGGACCATGAGCCCGTAGGCCACGTTGTCCTCGACCGTCATGTGGGGGAACAGCGCATAGTCCTGGAAGACGGTATTGACGTCCCGCTCGAACGGCGGCACGGTCGTGACGTCCTGGCCGTGCAGCAGGATGCGTCCCGTGGTCGGTCGTTCGAAGCCGGCGATCATGCGCAGGGTCGTCGTCTTGCCGGACCCGGATGGGCCGAGCATCGAGAAGAATTCGCCGTCGCGGATCTCGAGGTCGATCCCGTCGACCGCGACCACCGCTTCGCCCGCCGCCGCCCCGGTAGCTGCCGCGACCCTTCGGCCGGCATCGCCACCGAAGTGCTTGGTCACGCCGTCGAGGCGGACAGCGAGTTCCGCGGGAGCGCGGGAGTGGATCGCTTCATCGGTTCGCGATGCGGTCGAGGTGTGACCTTCGATCGTCATTGGCAGACGGCTTCCTTCGTGCGGAACCGATGCAGATGCGGAGCCAATTGTGCGCGATTCGCGGAGATCGGTCCCACGGCCCGCGACCTTCGCATGACAGCCCCGCGGCGAGTTGGGCGCTCGGTCAGCACTATCCCGTGGCGGTGACGCCCATGTCAAGCAAATTCGGAGCCCCGGCAGGCATCCCAACGTCTGTGCCGGGGACTGGTGGGGCGGGCTCGATTCGGTTCGGCGCGGCCCTGCTCCGCCCGCCGCCGCGGCCCTGCTCCGCCCGCCGCCGCGGCCCGGCCCCGCCGCCGCCCGGTTCGGCCTGGTCTGACCGCGCCCGGCCCCGGCTCGACGCGGCCCGGCTCCGCCCGCCGGCGCCCGGCTCCGCTCGATGCCGCCCTCCCCTCCCGGCTCGGCTCGGCCCGGCCCCCGGCTTTCCTGGCTGATGCGCGTCGTGGGAGCACTATGCAGATAGCGGAGGATGTCGCGCCCGCTCGAACCAGCCTGCCGGGCCGGCGGCTGCCAGACCGGGGCCCGGCCACGCACGACGCCCGCACCACATAGGGCGGATCGGCCTCATCTCGGGCTCGCTCGGCGGCCGTTCGGGGCCGGCTACCCGCATAGTGCTCCGGGGGCGGTCATAGGCCAGGATTGCCGGCGGGGCGGGTCGGCACCCAGGCAGGGCCCGGCGGGGTCGGCACGGAGGCAGTTGGATGCATCGGGTGCCGCGACATTGGGCCGTAGACTGCTCGGGCCGTGCATGCCGCTCGAGATCTTCCGCGCCATGTTCGCGCCTTCAGGCCCAGGATGCGGACGGGCCTGCGGGCGGTCGGAGCGGGTGCCTTCCTCGGCCTGACGCTCGTGGCATGCGGCGCCACGGCCGGAGCCACGCCCGCAATCACGCCCGGCACGTCCAACCGACCCAGGCCCGTCATCATCCTCGCCAAGGACTACACGTACCTGCCGGCGGTCGTCGATCTGGTACCCGGCGAATCGGTCGTCTTCCAGATCGTGAACGGAGGCCTGATCGTCCACGAGGTCGTGATCGGGACCATGCGGATCCAGGATGCCTGGGAGGCGGCCGAGGCAGCCACGGTCGGAGCCCCGCCCGGTCCGACGCCCGTCGTGAGCGTGCCTCCCGACGTGGCCGGGCTGCGCGTCGTCGTCCTGTCGGGTCAACGGGTGGACGCTCCGTGGACCGTGCCGAGCGACGCCTCGTCGTCGGGCGACGCCTGGCTGGTCGGGTGCCACATCCCCGGCCACTGGGCGGAGGGCATGGTGGTCCCGATCCGATTTGTCGGCACCGACGGTCGGCCGCTGCCGATAGAGACCGGTTCGAAGGTTCCGTGACGGGGCGTCTGAGCGTGCCCGGTGGTACGCTTCCGCACGCCCGAACGCGGCGGGCAGCCCGAACCCGGTGGGAGCTGCCCCGCGTCACACGAGGAGATTGAAGCCCCATGGCCTACGTCATTGCCGAGCCCTGCATCGACGTGCTGGACGTCTCGTGCGTCTCGGTCTGCCCGGTGGATTGCATCCACTTTGAGGAAGGCGTCGACCGGAAGCTGTTCATCGACCCCAACGAGTGCATCGACTGCGGCGCCTGCGAGCCGGAGTGTCCGGTGAATGCGATCTTCCCCGAGGACCAGGTCCCTAGCGAGTGGGTCAACTTCGTGCAGATCGATGCGACGTGGTTCACGGACCGCGAAGCCGCCCGCGTCGCCGTGGACGCCATCAAGCCTCGCTGACGGTCGGCTGAACGCCCTTCGATCGCGTCGCGTCGTCACCGACGTCACCAAGGGACTGCACCCGGGCCCATGTCGTTTCGTCCGACCTTCGACTGCCTGTGGTGTGGCGCGCGCCACGTCTCTCGATCCCCCGCGGACCTCCAGGGTTGGGCCCAGCTCTGCTCCGAGTGCGTCGGCCGCGCGGGGGACAACGCCTTCCTTCGATTCCGCCTGAAGCGGGCCCTCGAGGAACGAGCCTCGGCCGCCGGCACAGGACCGGCGGACGACGCCAAGCCGTGAGCGCAGCCGACGCATGGCATACTCGGCTCATGTCTCCCCTGGCGCAGCGCACGATCGCCACGATCGGATCCGGCGTGATGGCCGAGGCCATCATCGCCGGCCTGCTTCGAGGTCGTCTTGTTGACCCACCCCAGGTCATCGCGAGTCACCCGAGAGCCGAGCGGCGAGAACAGCTGACCGCGGCCCACGGCGTCAGGACGGCGGCCGCGAACGGCGAGGCTATCGACGGGGCGGACATCGTGATCCTCGCGATCAAGCCCCAGATGCTCGGTCGCGTGGGTCGGGAGATCGGGCCGAGCCTGAAGCCCGGCCAATTGGTCATCAGCGTGCTTGCCGGCGCGACGACGAAGGCGCTGGCCACGGCCCTGGGCCATCAGCAGCTCGTCCGGAGCATGCCCAACACGCCGGCCCGGCTCGGCAAGGGCATGACCGTCTGGTTCGCCACGCCCGAGGTGACCGAGGACCAGCGGGGACAGGCTGCGGCCCTCCTCGGAGCACTGGGAGCCCAGCTCGAAGTCGACGACGAGAAGCTCGTCGCGATGGCGACAGCCGTGTCCGGCACCGGGCCGACGTACGTCTTCCTGGTCATGGAAGCGCTGATCGATGCGGCCGTCCACCTCGGATTCCCGCGCCACATCGCCCACGACCTGGTCATCGAGACGCTCGAGGGCAGCACGCTCTTCGCGAAGCAGTCCGGCATGCATCCCGCCGAGTTGCGGAACATGGTCACCTCGCCCGGCGGAACGAGTGCCGCCGCCCTCCACGAGCTCGAGTCGGGACGTCTCAGGACCGTCCTTTCCGAGGCCGTCTGGGCGGCGTACCGTCGGACCGTCGAACTCGGCGATCAACTGGAGTCGACCCTCGTCCCGGGAGACGGCGACCCGCGTTGAGCGGGCGGTGAACGTGCGCGCCGCCGCCTCGCGTGCGGTCGAGCGCGCGATGCGCGCCATCCTCCTCGGGCTGTCCCGTCGACGGTCCATCGGCCGGCTGGCGACAAGGCTGCCCCTCACCCGCTCGATGGTCACGCGGTTCGTGGCGGGGGAAACGATCGAAGCAGCCCTGCCCGCGCTGGACCGCATCAAGGCTGCCGGGTTCCGGACGACCGTCGACATCCTCGGTGAGTCGGTCCGAGCGCCGGACGCGGCCCGGGCGGCGGCGACCGCGTACGTCGCCGCGATCCGCGCCCTCGGAGATCGTGGTCTCGACGTCAACGTCAGCATCAAGCTGAGCCAGATGGGCCTGATGCTCGGGACGGATCTCATGCGCGAGAACGTGGCACGGGTCCTGACC
Source organism: Chloroflexota bacterium (assembly GCA_016191425.1). Classification (GTDB taxonomy): domain Bacteria; phylum Chloroflexota; class Limnocylindria; order Limnocylindrales; family CSP1-4; genus UBA5189. The sequence goes on along the minus strand of JACPOR010000004.1, from coordinate 16,040 downwards.
ACGGCGGCCGCGGCTCATGCGTTCGTGCGGATTGACATGGAAGACCACACGACAACCGACGCGACCCTGGCCGCCTGGCGGGACCTGCGTCCGATCATGGGCGGATCGGGCGATGTAGGGGTCGTCCTCCAGTCAGCCCTCCGCCGAACCCCTGCCGACGCGGAGCGGCTGATCGCGGCAGGCGCGCGGATCCGGCTATGCAAGGGAGCCTATCGAGAGCCCGCCTCGATCGCCCACCAGCTCAAGGCGGACGTTAACGCGGCCTATGTCGACGTGATGCATCGCCTCCTCGATGCCGGGACGTACCCGGCGCTGGCCACCCACGACGACCGCATCGCCGACCTGGCGATTGCCCACGCGCGGGAGCACGGGATCGGACCCGAGCGGTTCGAATTCCAGATGCTCTTCGGGGTGCGACGGGACCTCCAGGAGCGCCTGCGGGGCGAGGGCTGGGCGGTCCGCATCTATGTCCCGCTCGGCAGCGAGTGGTACCCATACTTCATGCGCCGACTCGCGGAGCGACCCGCGAACGTCATGTTCCTGATCGGCAGTCTCTGGCGGGAGCGCCAGGGGCGCTAGATCGACGGGGTCCCAAATCGGCAGTCTCTGGCGGGAGCGCCAGAGACGCTAGATCGACGTGGTCCCAATCGGTGCCGCTGCACCCCGACGCATCGCCGCGACGATGACGACGACGATCCCGAGTCCGATCAGGACGTCTCCGACGCTGAAGACATTGGCCAAGGGGACGCCGGCAGGGAGCGCGTAGATGTCGGTGAGCGGCCGCAGGGCCGGATTGGCGAGCACGATGCTGTTGGTGTGGTCGCCGGGGCCTCCGAACCCCGCCATCTCGAGCGCGCCGGAGTCGGCGGGCATGAAACCGCCGTTCGCCGTGATGGCGGCGAGATTGCTCAGGGCCCCGACGGCGACGACCGCCATGCCGGCCAGCCGCCAGTTGCGCGCGACCGCGACCAGGACGGCCAACGTGGAGAGGACGTAGACCGCCGGCCCTAGATCGCCGGCCAGCCGATCTCCGAATTCGGAGAAGAGGACGACCTGGACGAGAAGCCCCCCGACCGCGAGCGGTGCCCATCGAAACCCGAGCGTCGACAGTCCTTCGAGGCGGCCCCGCATGAGAAGCCCGAGGACGAGCCCCGTCGGGATGGCCCACAGCATGAACACCTGGTCAGGCGCCCCGGGCGGTCAGGATCTCGCGAAGCTGGACGACGTGCTCCTCGGTGTGCGAGACGACGAACTGATCCAGAAGCTGTGCGACCGTCAACTCGCCGAGCCGCGGGTGCAGGCCCACCCGCGCCAGCTCCGGGGAGTCGAGTTCCAGCATCCGTGCCGACAGCCGGGCACCGGCGGCGCCGACGCGCGCGAACAGCTCGCGGAGGGGGAGCGTCCGATCGCGCCCGATGATCCCGATGCGGACGACGTCGGAGGCAACGCGCCCGAACGGGACGGGATCGTCGCCGGGTCCGTCAAGGATCCTCTCGACCTCGCCGAGCCAGAAGGGCAGCATCTCCTCGAGGTGGGCCAGGACCTCCGGCGGCCCCCAGCTGGCTTCGGGCTCGGTGCCATAGAGCTCCGCGAGCGCCCACGATCCGGCGGCTTCCGTCCGTGGCCGAAGGGCAAGAACCGAGGCGATCGCGGCGTCAAGCCGGGAAGCCTGGGGATCAGGGGTCATCATGGCATCAGTGTCGCATGCCGGCGGCCAGCGGGCGGCGGCGGGTCTACCATGGGAACTCACTGATCCTCCACCGTCTACATCGGAGGAATGCGAGTCATGACCGAGACGCTCAGTCGGGGTGCCGCCAACCAGGCCGGCGCCCACGTCAACAGGGATGCGTACGCCGAGGCTCAGGACTTCCTGCCACTCAACGGCCTCGACCACGTCGAGTTCTGGGTCGGCAACGGCCGCCAGGCGGCAGCCTATTTCCGCGCCCTGTGGGGCTTCACGCCGGTCGCCTACGCCGGCCTGGAGACCGGGGTCCGGGATCGGGCCAGCTACGTCATGCGCCAGAATGACATCACGATCGTCCTGACGGCTCCACTGACGCCCGAGGGCGAGATCGCGGAGCACGTGCACCGTCACGGCGACGGCGTCAGGGACATCGCCTTCGCGGTCGACGACGCAGGCGCCGCCTGGCGCGAAACGACCACGCGCGGGGCCCGTTCCGCCATGGAGCCCGTTGATCTCGACGGGGGTGACGATGGTGTCCTCCGACGCAGCGCCGTGATGACCTACGGTGAGGTCCGCCACTCGTTCATCGAACGCCGCGACTACCACGGCGTGTTCGCTCCGGGCTACCGCAAGGTCAAGAAGCCGGCCCGGGCGGCAACGGGCCTGTCGCTGATCGAGATCGACCACTGCGTGGGGAATGTGGCACTGGGCGACATGAACCGATTCGTGGACTACTACCGCGACGTGTTCGGCTTCGCCCAGCTGATCCACTACGACGACAAGGTCATCCACACGGACTATTCAGCCCTGATGTCGAAGGTCATGACCAACGGCAATGGGCGAGTCAAGTTCCCCATCAACGAGCCGGCCGCCGGCAAGAAGAAGAGCCAGATCCAGGAGTTCCTGGACTGGTACCTCGGTGCGGGGACGCAGCACATCGCGCTGCGGACCGAGGACATCGTCTCGACCGTCCGGCAGCTGCGCGAGAACGGCATCGAGTTCCTCGGGATGCCCCACGCCTACTACGAGACGCTGGCCGATCGCGTCGGGGATGTCGGCGTGCCGATGGACGTGCTGGAGGAACTCGGCATCGAGGCGGATCGGGACGAGGAGGGCTATCTCCTCCAGATCTTCACCCGTCCGATCCAGGACCGCCCGACGTTCTTCTTCGAGATCATCGAGCGCCATGGCTCCCGGGGCTTCGGCGTCGGCAACTGCAAGGCGCTCTTCGAGGCGATCGAGATCGAACAGGCGCGGCGCGGGAACCTGTAGGAGGCTCCCGCGTCGGTCGCGCCTCGGTCAGCCCCCGAAGTGATACGTCCCGACCCAGAGGAACGTATCCCAGTCAGCGGTGGACACCGTGAGGTTGGCATGGAATCCAGCCAGAGAACCGGTCCCCCGCGCGAATGTGCACGTTCCGGTGGCACTGACGAAACTGAGCGTGCAGTGCCCGGTCGCCGTCCCGGCACGTCCTGGGGTGACGAGGACGACCTCGCTGCTCAGGCGACTTGCCGGCCACGGTCCATTGTAGAAACCCTCTGTGCCCACCGGCAGCGGGCTGCCAGCGAGGGAGGTCCCGACGGTGCAGTGGTCCGGGGCATCGCACGTCTTCGTGAGATAGATCGACCCGAGCGGCGACGCGGCCGACGCGATTGGAGCCAACATAGCGAGGGCTGCGATTGTGGCGACGACGGTGACGAGCCTTCGGAAGGAAGGCATCCGATGGTGGGCCCGGCCCACGGGGCGCAGATCTTTCGACACGTGTTCACTCTCCGAGCGTGCGACGGCTTGGGAGCCTCAGAGGCTCGCGATGGGCCGTATCTCACAGACGGAGGTCGGGGCCAGAACGTACAAACGTTCCCGGCTGGTCCAGTCAGTCGACGGCGTTCGAGGGGTCGAGTCGAAGGGTGGCAAGCAAGGCCTTGAAATAGGCAAGATCGACGTCCCCGTCGAATCCGATGTCGTAGACACGGCCGCCGGCGAACACGAGCACGTCGAACCCGACGTCCCGGTCGGAGATCCTTGAATCGATGGGCACAGGGCAGTCGGCCATATCGAGGTACCCGGACACGCCATCGACGTCCAGTCGCGGCCAGGTCGATCGGTCGCCGCCACAGGCTGGTCCGCCCATGTAGGGTCGAAAGAACGCCGCGAGCCACTCGTCTTCGGTCTGTCCCTGGCCGAGCGCCTGCGATGCGACCATCAGGCGCGCTTCCCCGGGTCGAGCGAGCGTGTCGAGCGCTGGGTGGCCGTACGGCAGGAAGTCATTCACAGGCCAACTGAGCGTCGCCGACGTGACCGTCCACCCGTCCGGATAGTCGACGGAGAACCCGTTCCGACGCGAGACGAATGTCTGCGTCAGTGGCGGGACGAGGATCGACGCCGTGGGCGAGCTGGAACTCGTCTGCGGGCTCGGGCTCGGTGACGCGCCGCTCGGGGACGGGGATCCCGGCCCGCCCGCACCGGGCTGGTTGCGTATGCCGATGATTCCCAGCGCAGCGAAGCTCACGGCAACGACGAGGACCGCGGCAAGGTAATACCAGGGCGGAGTGGCCCGGTCGCGGCGGACCGCTGTCCCTCCGATGACACGCGGGCGTGACACGGTCCGGGTCGGCTCATCACCGGCGAGGGCCGCCGATGCGGTCAGCGGTCGCGGGCGATAGCCGTCCTCATCGGGCGGTCCGGCGCGAAGCGATCGTTCCAGCTCTCCGAGCGGGCCCGTCATCGGAGACCCTCCTCGCTCATGTACCGCTTGCGCAACGATGCGGTCGCCACGCTGGCGTCGTTGCGTGCCCCGTTGGCGGTGATCCCCATGACCGTCCCGATCTGCCGATAGGACAGGTCGGCCCGGTAGCGCAGATACAGGACCGCACGCTGGCGAGGCGGGAGCCTGTCCACTGCGGCCCATACCGCCAGCCGATCGGTCGGATCCAGTTCGTCTCGGACCCCGATCGCGCTGATCCGGTCGGCAAGCGAACGACCGATCCGAGCAAGGCGATGGTGGTCCATGGCCAGGCGGTAGGTGACCCGGAAGGCCCATGCATCCGGATCCAGGATTGCCGCTCCTCGTGACGACTCGGCCCACATCCGGAGAAACGCCTCCTGAACCGCGTCGTTCGCCTCGTCGTCGTCAAGCCCGAGTCGCCGACACAACCCGAACAGTTCGCGTCCGCGACGCTCATGGACGTCTGCCACGGCCGCGGCCTCGAGAGGACGGTGCGTTGGGACGAGCGCCTCGGTCGCAATGAACCGCTCGGCGCGGAGAACGATCAGCACCGCATCCGAGCCATCCCCGGGCGCGCGGCGGGGAGATCGAGGATGGAAGCGGGACGCACGCCGGCCGCCGCGCCTGTCAGAACATTCGCTGCGAGGCGCGCGAAGGCCGGGCGCGCGGGATTTCCTCGGTCGATGTGTCCGGAGGCGTGGCCACGTCGGCGAAGTAGTACATCCCGTCGAGATGGAACAGCCCGAGACTGTCCACGGTCACGTCCAGGATCGCATTGAAGCCTGCGAGTGTTCCAGAGCCTCCCCAGAAGGTGCACAGACCCGTCGATGCCTTGCCGTCGAAGATGCAGTAACCAGTGGCGCGACCACGTTTCCCTGCATCGGCGATCACGTTGCTGCTCAGAAAATAGGCGTTGTCGAGGACCGGACCCGTGTACCGGATCTTGGTGCCCAGTGGGAGAACGTCAAGATTCGAGACCGCGATCGTGCAGTAACGCGTCGCACCGAAGGTGCCGCAGTCCTTGACCAGATGCAGCGGGGTTGGCGTCGAGTTCGCGGAGACCGTCGGAGCGAGAACACCGAACGCCACGATCGCACCCAGGACAACGAGGACCTTTCGTCTTGAACGCATCGGTGATCTCCGCCTGCAGGACTCCGGCAACATAAAGACGCTGGAGAGACCCAGAACGTACAACCACGAATCAATGCTGAGCACGAAGATCGTGTTCAAGGCCGGCCCCCGGCCCGCGAATGCCACGCGGCCGACCTGCGGCGTGTAGCCACATCGAGGCCTTGTCCCGGCTCCTTCGGGACGGGGCTCCCATGACGGCGGGACGGCGTACGCCCTACGGTCCGAGTGGCGTCCCAAGGCGGGCCCGTGGCCGCGGGCCGCGCGCGGGAGGTGGGAGATGGACCTGGGTCAGGCCACGCTGCAGTGGCTGCACATCCTCTTCGGGACGTTCTGGTTCGGCGGGGCGCTGTTCGCGAACTTCGTCGTGGTTCCCGTGATGATGCGCCTGCCGGCCGAACCGCAGCAGCAGTTCTTCAAGCTCTTCGCGGCGCAGTCTGAACGGATGATGCTGATCGCGGCCAGTGGCACGATCCTGCTCGGGTTCCTCCGCGGCACCGTGTTCGGAAGCATCAGGGACCTCGCGGCCCTCAGCACGCCCTACGGGACGTACTGGCTCATCGGCCTCGTCGCCGCGTCCCTCACGTACGCCTACGGGACCTGGTTCCTGTCGCCCCGGGCGAACCGAGTTCTGGAGATGGCGGCTGTCGGCGTCGGCCCGGGCGGTCAGATTTCGCCTGAGCTGGCCGCGGCGATCAATCGGCTCAAGGTAGTGGCGCTCCTCGAGCTGGTCGGATTCTTCGTCGTCTTCACGATGATGATCGCGATGCATTTCGCCGGCGCGGCTTGATCCGGAATGTCAGGAGATCGACGGGAACACGCTCGAAGTCAGGCGGGTTTCCCCAACGATCCGGGCAGCCTCGACCAAAGACGACGGCACCCAGATCACCCTCGAAACGGCGGTGAGGTTCCCGGCCGGGCCCATAAGCGGGCTGCTCCGCCGCTCGCAGGAGGGCGGACGCATGGAACGCGGGACACGCGAGCGCCTCGCGGATTTCGCCAGGCTCGCCGAAGCCCGAGAGCCGTAAACGAAGGGCCAGGGCAAACCTGGACAGGAAGCTGAAGGAGGAACGGAGATGGACATGCTGAACCGCTGGGCGGGATATCTCGCGATCGCCGGTGGAGCGCTCACCGCGATCGTCATCGGGGTCGTCGTCTACGACCCGAATACCGGCGCCTGGACCGCGTTCTTCCTGGTGGTCGCCCTCCTTGGGGCAGCCGTCTTCGGATTCGAACGGCGCACCCGGACCGCGACGGGGCAGTTGGGCCGGGCAGCGGCATGGCTCTCGACCATAGGGGCGGTTGCAATCCTGGCCGTCTTCGCCTATGCCGCTGCGACCAACAAGGTGAACTTCGACGCGACCGCGACGTCGGATCCGCTCACGCCGTTCTGGATCGTCACGGCCATCGCCTGGTTCCTCGGCAATATCGGCTTCGCGGTCGCGATCATCCGGGCCGGGGCGCTCTCCGTGATCGGCGGTTGGCTCGTCCTGGCCGGTGCCGTCGCCGGCCTCGTGGCGTCGGCCCTTCCTCCGGACAATCTGCCGTCGGCGGTCATGGCGCTCTTCGGGTTGTTCGGCATCGGCTGGGTCGTCGTCGGCTACGCCGGGATTCGATCGTCGACTCGACAGCTGGCAACGTAGTCGGGCAGGAAGGGTCGGACCGGGCCTCAGGGTTGACAGACGATCGGGTCCACCACGCGGACTCCGCTCCCGATTCGTTCGGGACACGAGTCCCATGACGGGGGGACGGCTTCGCTCGTAGCCTCTCCGGACCGGGGAACGGCAAAAGGCCGGTTGGAATCCGGCGGAGGTGAGTTCGAATGCGTGCGTCCCGAAGATTCGTCGCGGCACTGATGGTCGCCGGCGCGCTCATGCTGGGCACGGTCGCGCCGGCGTCGGCGGCCATTCACGAGATGGTCGCAAGCTTCTGCTCGGGTGGACAGGGAAACCAGGAGCCGCCGGGCCAGGTGCGCTTCGGCGAGCAGTCGTTCCTGCGGGCCCTCCAGGCGACCGGCATCTACACGATCCGGTTCGGCGAGGTGCCGGCGGGCCAGGCCGGGCCCGACGCCGGTACGATCCCGGTCACCCTGAACGTCGACTACAGCCGGCCGATGTCGAAGTTCGCGGCTGCCGGGTACTACGTCCGGTTCGTCGAGGAGGGATTTACGATCTACCTCTGGGCTCCGGTTCCGAACAGCCCGGCATTCGAGCACTGCCCGAAGGTCGACTTCGGCTTCTGACGCTTTCGGTTGACCGCACGTGCGGGCGTGGCCCTGGGTCCGGCAGCGCCGTCCCCAGCCACGCCCGCTCGCGGACGTTCTGCCAGAAAGAACAAGATCGTGGATTCACAGCCTCCGGGTCGAGCCATGACGACCCGACGCCTTCCAACTCGCACCAAGGCGGGCTCGATGGGTCCAGGCGAAGAAGGGACGGCCGCTCCCGAGTGGAGATTTGCAGTGCTTGTTCTCCTGCCCAGAACAATGGCCGGACCCGGTCCCCGATAGCCGACCCGGCCCTCCCCAACCGACATGCCGGCCCGCCTCGACGGGACCGCAGGCAGCCGGACCAGGAGTCACCGCGGGCGCCAGACGGGGACCGACTCCGTCGCTGCATCGGGCCACGTCGGCCCAGGTGACGTCCCGCGTCGATTCGGGACCGTGATCCCATGACAGCGGGACGCCACGGCGTCCAACCAATCGAGGATCTCCCGCCCGCCGGCTGAGCAAGCCAGCTCGGTCCGGCCTCGCGTCCCGGGTCACGCTCCTGCCGAATGACGGAGGGACGCTGATGACGCCCAGATTCGCCGAGTACCGGGTCCGTGGACGGGGATCGGCCGCGGGTCCCGTGGGGGGGAAGACAGAGGCTCATCCATGAAGGTCGCCGTCCCGACGTCGGCCGCGCGCCTCGTCCGCGGCGAAGCGGATTTCTGCCGCGTCGGTCGCGGCGATGTCATCGTCTGCTCGACAACGTCGCCGGCCTGGGCACCGTTGTTCGGGACGGCTGGCGCGCTCGTGACCGATCTCGGCGACGTGCTGGCCCATCCGGCCATCCTCGCGCGCGAACACGGGATCCCGGCCGCGCTGGCGACCCGTGACGCGACCCGCCGACTCCGCGACGGCAGCATCGTCGTGGTGGATGGCTCGGCCGGCCTCGTCACGATGGAAAGCCGCCGCCGACGGCAGGGCCAGGACCGAATCGGGGCGGTGCTCCGATGACAACGGGTCGGCGCTCGTCCAATCCACGTCCCCCGAGGCCTTCAGTCCGATCATGGGCGCGAGCATCCCTCGGGCTTTTCGTCGGTGCCGTGTGTGTCCTGGGCACCTGGAGGCTGGCCAGGATCCAGGCCGCGAACGCCTGATCCAAGGGCGGAGTCAGCGGGCCATCATCAACCGCGGGCCGAACTGGAGGCGTGCCCCGCGGTCTATCCTGTCGCGACGAGGGAGGGAGCCGTGACGATGGCGTCGGGTCGACCGCGACGAACGGGGGTCTGGCTTCTCGCCGGCCTGTCGATCGTGGCCAGCCTGGGGTTCCTCGCCTGGCGCGTGGCCGGCTCTTCGGACGGCGCGGCGATCGCCTTCTATGCCGGCACGTGGTCCGTGGACGGCGTGCGCATCGAGGATCACCGGCCCGCGGGTGGTCTCGTCCAGGGCGACGTGGTCACCGCCGTCGCGGGGCGTCCGCTCGCCGAGTGGCTCGACGGCGTGCTGAACCCTGGCCTGGACCGTTCCGCACTGAGTGGCTCGCGGAGCGTGACGTACACAGTCCGGCGCGATGGCGCGACCCTCGACGTCGCGGTCGCCCTCGGGCCCGATGACGTCGGCGGGACGCTCGTCGACAACTGGAGCGCCCTGCTCTTCACGCTCGTCCTCCAGGTCGTAGCCGGGTACGTACTGTGGCGACGACCCGAGGCGTCCGCGGCAAGCGCCCTCGCCCTGGCCAGCGTGGGCGTCGCCGGGAGCACGCTGCCGTGGTTCCTTGGGATTCGCGTGAGCGACATCGTTGCCGGCTGGCCGTTCGTCCTGCACATGCTCACCGCCAGCGGGCTGTATATGGTCCTCTGGCCGGCCGGGGCGCTGCACCTGCCCCTCGCCGTGGCGGCCGGGCCGGCCGGCCCGTGTCGGCGCGCGCTCGCGCTCGCCTACGGCCTGCCTCTGGGCGCCTACGGACTGGGACTCGTGGCGGCCCGGCTGCTCTCGCCGAGCTCGACGGCCTGGCTCGGGACGTTGGCGACGCTCCAGGCGCTCGTCATCATCCCGTCGATCCTCGCCGGGATCGGCCTCACGATCCGCGGGCACCGCGCGGCGACGCCCGCCGTTCGCGACCAGGTCCGCTGGATGGCGATCGGCGGCGGCATCGCCACGCTGGGGTCGCTCCTGCTGCTGTTCGGGCCGCAGCTCCTCACCGGGCGACCGATCCTCCCATGGAGCGCGGTGGGCCTGGTGGCACTTCCGCTGCCGCTCGGAATCGCGGCGGGGATCCTGCGCTATCGACTGTTCGATATCGACGTCGCGATCAATCGCGCCCTCGTCTACGGCGGCGCAACCACCGCGATCGTCGCGATCTATGCCGTCTCGGTGACCGTGCTGGGCACGTTCCTCCGGATCCAGGGCGGCTTTCCGGCGTCCCTCCTGGCCACCGGCCTGGCGGCCGTCGTGGCACTCCCGATCCGCGACGCCCTCCAACTGACCGTGAACCGCCTGATGTACGGCGACCGTGACGACCCGTATCGGGCGCTGGCCCGGCTCGGCCAGCGGCTGGAGGGCACGCTCGATCCAATCCAGGCCCCGACCGTGATCGTGCGGACCGTGGCGGAATCGCTGCGCCTGCCCTGGGTCGCCATCCGGATCGGGCCCGGCGGAGAGGGCGATCGAACGATCGTCCACGGGCGGCAGCCGGCCGGTGAGGTCGTCGAGGTCCCGCTCGTCTATCGCGCCGAGGTCGTCGGGGACCTGCTCGTGGCGCCGCGATCCGCTGCGGAGCCGCTATCCGCGGCCGACAGGAAACTCCTCGACGCCCTCGCCCAGCAGGCCGGGGCGGCGGTTCACGCCCTTGGGCTGACGCTCGACCTCATTGAATCACGGGAGCGCCTCGTGGTTGCCCGAGAGGAGGAGCGACGACGGATCCGACGCGACCTTCATGACGGTCTCGGCCCAACCCTGGCGGCGATCGGCATGCGTGCCGAGGTCGCGGCCGAGCTGGTGGCCGGCGATCCGGCCGGCGCCGAGCGAATCCTGGCCGAACTCCGGGCCGAGGTCCAGGGTGCCCTGGCGGACATCCGGCGACTGGTCGATGCTCTCCGGCCGCCGGCCCTCGACGAGATGGGGCTGGTGGGCGCGCTGCGGGCCCAGGCCGGACACCTCGGCCAGTCGCCCGGCCTCGAGGTCGCTGCGCAGGGCCCGCTGCCCGAACTGCCGGCCGCCATCGAAGTCGCCGCCTACCGGATCGCCGTCGAGGCCATGACCAACGCCAGTCGACACGCGCAGGCGCGGACATGCCGGGTCCGGCTCGCCGCTGTCGTGGGGTCGGGTGCCGACGGGCCCGGCGCAGACGAACCGGGTGTGGACGGGGCGGCAGCTGGGGGGCCCGGCGTGGGCGCGGCGGCCGCTGGAGGGACCGGCGCCAGCGGACCGAGCGCTGGCGGGCGGGCGCTCGAGGTCGAGGTCACCGACGACGGCCGCGGACTTCCGGCGAGGCTCCGGCCCGGCATCGGCCTGGCGTCGATGCGAGAGCGAGCGGCCGAAGTCGGCGGAACGTGCGTGATCGAACGCATGCCCGGCGGCGGCACACGGGTGTTCGCCCGCCTGCCGCTGGACGACCGTGCCGCGAGCCAGGGCTGAGCCGGAGCATCAGATGGACCACGACCTCCAGCCGGCGTCGCTCCGCATCGTGATCGCGGACGACCACGCGGCCTTCCGATCCGGCCTCGAGGCGCTGCTCCGCACGATCGAGGGTGTCGAGGTCGTCGGTCACGCGGCAACCGGCGACGAGGTGGTCGAGCGGGTCGTGGTCACCCAGCCCGACGTTGTGGTGATGGACCTCAACATGCCCGGCATCGACGGCATCGAGGCAACCCGGCGGATCGTTGCAGCGAGCCCGCATATCGCGGTCCTGGTCCTGTCCATGTATGAGGCCGATGATCAGGTCTTCGGCGCGCTGAAGGCCGGCGCACGAGGGTACCTCCTCAAGGGCGCGGACCGGGCGGAGCTGATCCGGGCGATCCGCGGTGTCGCCTCGGGCGACGCGATCTTCGGGCCGGCGATCGCTCGTCGACTCGTCGCGTTCTTCGCCGCGCGTCCCGCGGTCGAGGCCGCCGCGTTCCCGGAGCTGACGGATCGGGAGCGGGAGATCCTCGACATGGTCGCCCGGGGCCTGAACAACACCGAGATCACGCAGCGCCTCGTGCTGTCGCCGAAGACCGTCCGCAACCACGTGTCGAACATCTTCTCGAAGCTTCAGGTGGCGGATCGGGCCCAGGCGATCGTGCGGGCGCGTGAGGCCGGCCTGGGGGGCGAGCACCGAGCCGGGTAGCGTCCGGGACAACTTCGGGACCGTGGCCCCATGACCACGGGACGCGGGGACCGATACACCTCTCAGCATCGGGTTCCCGCCCACGGAACCCCGGCTGGAGGATCGCGTCCCATGCGTACGTTCGCCATGTCGCTTGCGGCGACTGGAGCTGCTCTCATCGTCGGCGTCTTCATCTACTTCGTGTACGCCTTCATCCTGCCGTCGCTGGCCGAGGATCCGGGCGGAGAAGGGGCCGCCTTCCTGCCGATCCTGGTCGGGTTCATCGCCGTCTTCGGCGTCCTCGGCGCGGCATCCTGGCTGTGGCCCGGAGCGCGACGTCGGAGCTGGTTCTGGATCCTGCACGTTGTCGCCGGGATCCTCGTCACCCTGATGTTCGGGTCGCAGATCACCTTCTCCCTGACACATCCCGCCGATGCCCAGGGGTTCATCCCGACGGTGCTCGCCCTGCTCGGCGCAGGCCTGGCGATCGGCGGCGGCATCGCGGCCTTCCTCGACGTCCGACGGGGCCGCGAAACATGGACCCGGAGCGGCCGAGCGGGCTGGCTGATGACGGCGCTCAGCGGCCTCATCGTCGGAGCGGTCCTAACGTCGGCGCTCGCCGGCAGCGCCAGCTCGGCTGGAGGCGGCGTGACCGACGCACCGACGACGACCGGGGTCGTCACGGCCGAGAACACGAAATGGCTCCCGACCAGCCTCCAGGTGAAGAACGGCGAGGTCCTGGGCCTGTTCGTCATCAACAAGGATGGCTTCGCCCACACCTTCGACATCCCGACGCTCAACATCAGCGTCCAGCTGCCGGCAAACTCCACGACCGCCGTGGCGATCAAGCCCACTGCTGCCGGTACGCTCGAGTTCTACTGCGCGATCCCCGGCCACAAGGAAGCCGGGATGGTCGGCACGATCACGGTCCAGTGAGGAGGCGGCAATGATTCAAGCGGGCGCTCGGCGCCTCCATACCTGGCTGGCCTGGCTGTTCGTGGCGGCGGTCCTCGTCCAGGTCTTCCTGGCCGGTCTCGCGATCTTCGGGGCCACAGACGGGTTCGGACTGCATGTCGACTTCGGTTACACGGTCATCGGGCTCATCACGCTGGGGGTTCTCCTGACCGCCGTGGCCGGCAGCCTGTCGCGCCGGGAGATCGGCCTGAGCCTGTTGCTGCTGGTGCTGTACGTGGTCCAGACGGCCCTCCCGGCTGCCAGGGCATCGGCGCCGGTCATCGCCGCCCTGCACCCGGTCAACGCCCTCGTCCTGTTCGCCCTTGGGCTCATCATCGCGCGACGCGGGTCCGATGCCCGCTCGCCGGAAGGGAGTGCCTGACCCAATGGACCTCACGCCCTGGCTGCCGCTGCTCAGGCTCATCCATGTGCTCGCCGCGTTCGGCTTCGTCCTCGTCCATGGCGCGTCGGCGATGGTCGCCTTCAAGCTTCGAGGCGAACGCGATCGGACGCGGATCCAGGCCCTGCTGGAGCTCTCCAACGCCTTTCTGAACTGGATGTACGTCGCCCTGCTCGTGCTGCTCGTCGCGGGCATCCTGTCCGGCATCGCCGGCGGGCACTGGACCGACGGACGGTACTGGCTGTGGGCGTCACTCGGCCTGCTGATCGCGATCATCGCGGCGATGTACGTCTTTGCCGCGCCCCACTTCGAGGCGCTTCGCCACGCGCTCGGCATGGCCACGTTCAACGACCTGCAGAAGAAGCTGACCCCGCCGCCACCGGCGACGGATGCCGAGCTGGCGCGGCTCCTGGAGTCATCCAAACCGATGCAGGCTGCGGTGATCGGGATCGGTGGGATCGCCCTTGTGGTGGCCCTGATGATGCTCAAGCCATTCTGAGTGACCGTGTCCGCGGTTGTCGACGTCGTCGATCTGGTCAAGGTTTACCCGGCCGGCCGCGGGGGTGAGCCCGTCCGAGCCCTGGACGGAATCACATTCGTCGTCGAGGCCGGCGAGTTCTTCGGATTCCTCGGCCCCAACGGCGCCGGCAAGACGACGACGATCCGGATCCTCGCGACGCTCGCCCGGGCGACCTCGGGTCAGGCGACGGTGGCCGGGCTGGATGTGGCTCGGGACGCGGCGAGGGTTCGCGTCGCGATCGGACTGGCGATGCAGACGGTTGCCCTCGAGAACCTGCTCTCGGGCCGCGAGAACCTGGAGATGATCGGCCGGCTGCATCGGGTTCCGGCGCCGGAGCTCCGGCAGCGAGTCGACGAGCTCCTCGAGCTCATGGGCCTGGCCGATGCCGCGAGGCGCCTCGTCGGCACCTACTCCGGCGGGATGCGACGGCGTCTCGATCTCGCCACGGCGCTGGTCCACCGGCCAGCCGTCCTCTTTCTCGACGAGCCGACCGAAGGCCTCGATCCACAGAGCCGGATGGCCCTCTGGGAGGAGCTCGTCCGCATCAGCCGAGCGGGCACGACCATGTTCCTGACGACGCACTACATGGAGGAGGCGGACCGGTTGTGCGACCGCGTCGCGATCGTCGACGCCGGTCGCATCGCGGTCGAGGGCACCCCGCGGGACCTCAAGCGGTCGATCGGGTCGGATGCGGTCGAGATCGCTCTCGGCCACCCGGACGGGCCCGACGCACTTGCCTCGGCGCAGGAGGCCGCGCTCGGCCGGCTGTCCGGGATCGACGGGATCATGACCGCCGAGCCATCGGCCGCGGGCATCGCCGTCGCCGTGGCCGATGCCCACGCCGCGGTACCCGCGCTCCTCCGCCGGCTCGACGGCGACGGCGTTCGGGTCACCGGACTGACGATGCGCGAGCCGACACTTGACGACGTCTTCCTGCGCTACTGCGGCCGTCACATCCGAGCGGAAGAGGCGGACCGGCCCCTCGAGACCGGCTGGTGGTGAGACGATGAACGTAATGGCCGCCTTCCTTCGCGAGACCTGGATCTTGGGCGGGCGCTCGCTCCGACGGTTCTACCGGGTCCCTGCCAACCCGGTCTCCACGCTCCTCTTCCCGCTGATCCAGCTGTTCGTCTTCTCGCAACTCTTCAAGGACATCGTCTCGCTCCCGGGCTTCGCTGCCAGTGGCAACTCGGGCGGCTCGTACCTGGACTACCTGGCGCCCGGGCAGGTGACATTCACCGTCTTCTTCGCGGTCGCCTGGTCCGGCGGCAGCCTCCTCGTCGATTGGCGGAACGGCTATCTGGACAAGCTCCGGGCGAGCCCTATCAACCGGTTCGCCATCCTCGCCGGGGAGCTCGTGCCGCTGATCCTCGAATCGGCCGCGATGGCCGCGGCCATCCTGGTCCTGGCGGTCGCCCTCGGCGCTCACGTCGCGACCGGCCTGCCGGGCGCAGCGGCGATCGCGCTGCTCGGCGGCGCCTTCGGGGTGGCCTGGGCGGGCACGTCCATGCTGCCGGCATTCCTCACGCGGAATGAGCAGGCGACCGGGACCCTGTCGCTGCTGTTCATGCCGATCGCCTTCATGTCGACGGCCTTCGTGCCGCCGACCCTCATGCCGGACTGGCTCCAGACGGTCAACGACTGGAATCCGATCAGCTACGTCATCGAGGCGATGCGCTCGCTCATGACGATCGGCTTCGAGGGCGACGTCATCGGCCGGGCCGTGGCGGCGATCCTGATCCTCGGTGTCCTTCTGCAAGGGGCCACGCTCTGGGCGTTCCGGAGGCTCACGGCGTAGCTCGCCGCGGGACGGGTGCGACCTCGAAGGCCGCGATCGACGAGGGCGACGACGCGTCGCTCCCGTACGCCCTCAGCCATTTCCGTCAGCTCGAACTCTCGACCGGGAACTGGCCGGCGATGGAGGCCACCCCCGCCGCGGATCGAGGCCTCCATCGGGCAGGGCTACGAGTCGCAGCGTCGCTAGGTGGCTGCGTTCGAAATCGCGCGGGCGCGACGTCGATCCGGGGTGATGCCCGGGGCTGACGCGCGGGCGCAAAGCGCTCCGCGCACAGGTCGGGGCCGGTGACACGCAACAGGACGGGTCGATGGGTCGGACGGCG
>JACPOR010000003.1 GCA_016191425.1 Chloroflexota bacterium | reverse complement strand
GCCGTCCGACCCATCGACCCGTCCTGTTGCGTGTCACCGGCCCCGACCTGTGCGCGGAGCGCTTTGCGCCCGCGCGTCAGCCCCGGGCATCACCCCGGATCGACGTCGCGCCCGCGCGATTTCGAACGCAGCCACCTAGGCTTGTCCGCTGCTACGATCCCGATCCCATGGCCGACCGCCCGCGCTTCTACCTGACCACCGCGATCGCCTACGCCAACAACAAGCCCGGCCTGCACACCCTGTACGAGGTGATCGGCGCGGACGTGATCGCGCGCTGGCACCGGATGAAGGGGGACGACACCCGGTTCCTGACCGGCACGGACGAGCATTCCGTCAACATCGCCCAGCGGGCCGCAGAGGAGGGCCTGTCGCCCAGGGCGTTCGTGGACGAGAAGGTCGGTCTGTTCACAGCGGCCGAAGCCGCGCTCGGTATTGCGCCTGACCGATTCATCCGGACGACCGACCCCGACCACGTTCGATCCGCCCAGGAGATGGTCCGCCGGGCCCACGCCAACGGCGACATCTACGTCGGCGCGTACGAGGGCTGGTACTGCCCCAACGAGGGCTTCAAGGCCGCGAGCGACCTCCTCGAGACCGCCGGCGGTTGGCGCTGCCCGAATCACCCGGACGTCGAGCTCCAGTGGCTCACCGAGAAGAACTGGTTCTTCCGCCTGTCGGCCTACCAGGAGCGTCTGGAGCGCTGGTTCCTCGACAACCCGGGCGCCGTCCAGCCGGACTACCGCCGCAACGAGATGCTCGGGTTCATCCGGCAGGGCCTCGAGGACTTCTCGATCTCGCGCGCCGGCGCGACGTGGGGCATCCCGTTTCCCATCGGCGAGGACGGCCAGACCGCCCAGCGCGAAGACGGATCCTGGGATCCGGAGGCCGGCACGATCTACGTCTGGTATGACGCCCTGATCAACTACATCACGGGTGCCGGTTTTCCCGATGACCCGGCTTCGTTCGCGCGCTACTGGCCGGCCGATCTCCACGTGATCGGCAAGGACATCGCCCGGTTCCACACCATCTACTGGCCGGCGATGCTCTGGAGTGCCGGACTCGAAGCACCACGCAAGGTCTGGATTCACGGCTGGCTCCTCGCCGCCGATGGCGAGCGGATGAGCAAGAGCCGGGGCAACTTCCTGGACCCGGTCGACTTCGTGGCCGCCTTCGGGTCGGACGGGGCCCGGTACGTGACCCTCCGTGAGGTCGCCTTCGATCGAGACACCGAGGTCAGCTGGGATAGCTTCGTCCGCCGCTACAACGCAGACCTCGCGAACGACTTCGGCAA
This sequence comes from Chloroflexota bacterium, assembly GCA_016191425.1. Lineage (GTDB taxonomy): Bacteria > Chloroflexota > Limnocylindria > Limnocylindrales > CSP1-4 > UBA5189. Next base: position 51,320 of record JACPOR010000003.1, on the reverse strand, counting down.
TCTCGTGAACCGCACGGTCTCGATGGCCGGGCGCTACCTCGGTGACGATCGGCCCGCGCCTCGCCCTGCGGACGGCTCCGCGCCGTTGGCGGTTGCGTGGGATCGGACTCTTGCCGATTACGTCGGGCGCATCGAGGCGTGTGCGTTGCACGATGCCCTCGCCGTGCTCTGGGAGTTTGTCGGCGCGGCCAATCGGTTCGTCGACAGCGAGCAACCGTGGACGCTGGCGAAAGCCGCGAAAGCCGGCGACGAAGCAGCCGAAGCTCACCTGCGCGACGTTCTCGGCGATCTTGTCGAGGCATGCCGCCTGCTGGGCCTCGCGGCGGCGCCGTTCCTGCCCGCCTCGGCCCCCCGCGTGCTCGCCCAGCTCGGCCACACCTACGCGTACGGCAGCGACGGGAATGGCGGTCCTGCCATCCTCGACGAGCTGGTCTGGGGCGCCCAAGCCGCGGATCGAGGCTCGGTGGCCGCTCCCGAGCCGCTCTTCCCGCGACTTGATGTCGAACCAACCGTGGCCTGATCGTCGTATCGACGGGCTTACCGGCGCCCGGCAGGAGCCTCGACGGGCCACAATCCCGGGATGCGCCTGATCGACAGCCATTGCCACCTTCAGGCGGACCGCTTCTCGGCCGACGTCGACGACGTGGTTGCGGCCGCCCGTGCCGCGGGCCTTGAGCGGATCCTCGTTCCGGGCTGGAACGCCTGGTCGTCGCATGCCGCTCTCGGGCTCGTGGACCGACATTCGTGGCTCGACGCGGCCGTGGGCGTGCATCCCCATGACGCGGCCAAGGTCACCGACGCGGAATGGGACACGCTCGCGGTGATAGCCTTTGACCCGCGGGTGGTCGCGATCGGGGAGACCGGCCTCGACTTCGACCGGGTGTTCTCGCCGATCGCTGATCAGATCGTGAACCTGCGCCGCAACCTCACGCTCGCCCGGGAGACGGGCAAGCCGGCGATCCTGCACGTCCGCTCCGCGCCCGGACGTACCGACGCCCAGGATGCGCTGCTCGACGAACTGCGAGCCGCGGGGTTCGGTGCCCCGGGAGTCGTGGCCGTCTTCGGGGAACGCCCTCCGGCGCTCATCCACTCGTTCTCGGGTTCCGTCGCGTTCGCCCGTGCTGTCCTCGATCTCGGGCTCGCGATCTCGATCTCCGGCCTCGCATTTCGCCGGGGAGAGGAACCGACCGGCGAGGTCGCCGCGCTCGTGCCACCGGATCGGCTCCTCGTGGAGACCGACGCGCCCTTTCTCACGCCCCCGGGCGGCCCCCGTGGCCGGAACGTCCCGGCGGCGGTCGGGATCACCGCGGCCTGGGTGGCATGCCAGCGTCGGATCGCAGACGATCCGATGGTGCGGTCGGCATTCGGCGGGGCGCTCGTCGACGCGTACGACGCAACGTTCCCCCGGACTCGGGCCCGGATCAGCGACGGGTCGGCCCGCCCATGAACGGCATTCGGGGTACGTGGATGGCCCGCCCATGAACGGCATTCGGGGTACCTGGATGGCCCGCACCCGACTCACGGGCAGGTGTGGCCGGGCGTCTCTCGTGGTGTTTCTCATGGTGTCTCTCATGGTGTTCCTCGTGGCGACGTGCGCCCCGAACCGGTTGCCTTCGCCGATCGAGTCGTTGCGTCCGACGGTGTCGCAGGGGCCCTCCTCGACGCCCGATACCGGCGCCTGCGCGGTGATCTCCCAGGACGGCGTGCTCCGCTCGAACACGCTCCTGAACATGACCGTGGATTCGGACGGGGTGTCCGATCGGGTCACGTTCACGTTCGGCCCGATGGCCCCGGGGCCAACCGGCGGCACCGGTCGCCTCGCCGCAGTCTCTCCGCCGTTCACGATGGCCGGCAGTGGCGAGCCGGTCGAGGTCCTCGGCTCGCACTTCGTGGGGCTGCGTCTCGACGGGATGCTCATCGCCGACGATGCGGGCCAGGCCATCTACCAGGGCCCCATCACGCTGCAGCCGAGCATGATCGCGATCAGGGACATCGAGCAGATCGACGGATTCGAAGGGGTCTACAACTTCATCATCGGCTACGACGGCGCGGGCTGTGTCGGCCTGGCCGGCACTGGCCTATGACCGCCCCCGGAGCACTATGCGGGTAGCCGGCCCCGAACGGCTGCTGAGCGAGCCCGAGATCAGACCGATCCGCCCTGTGTGGTCCGAACGTCGTGCGTGGCCGGGCCCCGGTCAGGCAGCCGCCCGCCTGGCAGGCTGGTTCGAGCGGGCGCGACATCCTCCGCTATCTGCATAGTGCTCCCCCGACGCGCATCAGCCAGGAAAGCCGGGGGTCAGCCCATGCCCGAAAGAAGCGTGGGCCGAGGCGTGGTGTCGCACCGGCGCGATGACAGCGGCTCCCATCGCACCTTCGGCCCTTCTCATAACACCGGCGCTGGCTGACACAGGTTGTGCCTCGGCCCGCGCACGCCCACCCGTGCTCGGCCCCGGTGTTGGATGGCATCTCTGCGCGAGCACCAGAGGGCAGACCCTGATCTCGTCCAGCCCTGTTCGTGACACCGAGGCTGAGAGGACCTCTGTCGGGATCGTTGACAGACGTCTGAACGCGTACAGGCGTTTGACATCCGGCAGGGGGCCTGCCTACACTGCTGGCACTCTCACCCTGAGAGTGCTAATCGGCGTGAATCAGCCGGTCGCCGACGCGCCCCGACAGCGGGAGGACGCGTCGAGATCGCTCCCGTCGGGTGGCATCAATGGATCGTCAATGGAGTGGGTCGGAGCGCGCCGTGCGAGACCGGGTCACTCCGCCCATTCAGTCCCGACGGCGTCGGCCGTCACAGGAGGTACGCACGTTGGCCACAGCCACTGCATCGAAGAAGCTTCTCCCACTTGGGGATCGCGTCGTCATTGAGCCGTCCGCGCGCGAGGAGATGACAAAGAGCGGCATCGTGCTTCCGGACACCGCCAAGGAGAAGCCCCAGGAGGGCAAGATCCTCGCCGTTGGCCCCGGCCGCATCCTTGATGACGGCAAGCGCGAGGCAATGGACGTCAAGGTGGGCCAGAAGGTCCTCTACGGCAAATACGCCGGAACGGAATTCAAAGTGGATGGCGACGATCTGCTGATCGTCAGCCAGAAGGACATCCTCGCGATCGTCGAGGACTGATCGCAGCGCCAGCGCCGAGAGTGACGCCGGCAGCGAGCAAGTCACGAATCGCCACCACATCCCGGAGGAACATTCAAATTGGCCAAGCAGCTCATTTTCGACGAGACCGCGCGCCGTTCGCTCAAGCGGGGCATTGATCGCCTCGCCGATGCCGTCAGGGTCACGATCGGGCCGAAGGGCCGGAACGTCGTCCTCGACAAGAAATTCGGCGCCCCCACCATCACCAATGACGGCGTCACGATCGCTCGTGACATCGAGCTCGAAGACCCCTACGAGAACATGGGAGCGCAACTTCTGAAGGAAGTCGCGACCAAGACGGACGACGTTGCTGGCGACGGCACCACCACAGCCGTCGTGCTCGGCCAGGCGATGGTCGCCGAGGGCCTCCGCGTCGTGACCGCGGGAGCGAACCCGATGGTCATCAAGGCCGGCAGAAGGCCGTTGCGCTCGGCCGCCCGGTCGTGATCATCGCCGAGGACGTCGACGGCGAGGCTCTCGCCACGCTTGTCGTGAACAAGCTCCGCGGCACCGTCTCGGTCCTGGCCGTCAAGGCGCCGGGCTTCGGCGATCGCCGCAAGGAGATGCTTCGCGACATCGCGACCCTGACCGGCGGCACCGTGATCTCCGAGGAGATCGGGCGCAAGCTTGACTCCGTCACGGTGGAAGATCTCGGCAAGGCGCGCCGAATCGTCGCGACCAAGGACGACACGACCATCATCGATGGCGAAGGCAGCCCCGATGCGATCAAGGGCCGGATGGCCCAGATCAAGGCCCAGATCGAGGACACGACCTCGGACTACGACCGGGAGAAGCTCCAGGAGCGACTCGCGAAGCTGTCCGGTGGCGTGGCCGTGATCAAGGTCGGCGCGGCGACGGAAGTCGAGCTCAAGGAGAAGAAGCACCGCATCGAGGATGCACTCTCGACCACCCGCGCGGCGGTTGAAGAGGGCCTCGTCGCCGGCGGCGGCACCACCCTCCTCCAGGCCATCCCGGTCCTCGACAAGATCAAGCTGAGCGCCGACGCCCAGGTTGGTGTCGAGATCGTCCGCAAGGCGCTCGAGGCTCCGGCCCGACAGATCGCCGACAACGCCGGCCAGTCCGGTGAAGTCGTCGTCGCGAAGGTCAAGGGCCTGAAGGCCGGCGAAGGTTATGACGCCCTCCGAAACGAGTATGGCGACATGTTCAAGAAGGGGATCGTCGACGCGGCGAAGGTGACGCGCTCGGCCCTCCAAAACGCAGCCTCGATCGCCGCGATGGTCCTGACGACGGAAACGCTCATCACGGACATCCCGGAGAAGAAGGACAACAGCGGCGGCGGCCACGGCCACGGTGGCGGCCCCGGGGACATGGACTTCTAGTTCCAGGTTCCTCGAAGCAACAACGAGCCCGGCCGGAAGGCCGGGCTCGTTCGATGTAGGCCCGGCATGGAGACATCGGCAGCGCCTGGAAGCGCGTCGGTGGCAACGGGGCCCGGCGCGCCGGACACTCCCGTGACGAGTGGTAGTCGCAAGGCGGGGTGACGCTCGACGCATGCGACCTGCCTCGCGCTGTGCCGGACCCGCACGTCGAGTGGTGCCTGTCTTGCGTCCCGCATCAGGCAGTCGGTCAATTTCGGTTCGCCCCGCGTGAAGCCGGCGATCAGTTCGGCGCGTCTCGCCCACCACTCTCGCAGAGAGTGGGCGGGACACAGGGCGTGGGGTGGCAGTCAGTGTTCGCGGCAACCGCCGGGCGATCACTCGGGACCGCATCCTGGGCGCCTTGACATCAGCGGGTCCGCTGTTGACGCTGTGCGGGCAGTCCATCCTGGAGGAACCTCATGCACAGCCGTCGAGCGTTCATGGCGCCCGTCCTGCTCATCGTCGTCGCCCTGCTCGTCGGCGCCTGTGGCGGGGGCGCCGGACCCGCTCTCACTGATCCCGATGAGATCCTGACCAAGGCTGTCGCGGCCATGCAACAGGCGAAGAGCGTGCGCCTGGAAGCGTCCGTTGACGGGACGCTCTCCGCGGATCTGATCGGCATCGGCAAGGGCGCCGACATGAGCCTGGCCGGAACCACCCTCACGGCGGACCTCGACCTCGCCAGCGGCAACGCCCATGTCTCGGCCGGTGTCCCGGCCTTCGTCGGTCTGACCGCCGATATTCTGGTCATCGGTTCCGACACGTACACGAAGGCGTCGCTGACCGGCGAGAAATACCAGAAGTCGACGACCAGCACCACCGATCCAACGGACCCCGCGGTCGCGTTGAAGGAGGTCACGGACTTCCTCGCGAACCCGGCCGTCTCACCAGCCAAGAGGGACGACGCTTCATGCGGCTCCAAGTCCTGCTACCAGATCGCGATCAGCATGTCGGCCGCGGATCTCGCGACGATGATGCCCAGCGACGCCGTCGGTGACGCGACGGTCGTGGCGACGATCCTCATCGCGAAGGACACGCTGTACCCCGCGTCGGCCACGATCGTCCTCAAGGGTTCCACGGTTGGCGACCTCACGCTCACCGTCACCCTGAAGGACTGGGACAAGCCCGTCACCGTGTCGGCCCCTCCGGCCGACCAGGTGGAGTAGCGGCCAAGAGCCCCGCCCTACAATGGGTGGGTGAGCCCCACCGATCCCAGGGAACGTACCCGCGGCCGCGCCGAGCGGCGCCAGAGCGGCGTCCCGGAGGCGCCCGACACGGACGCCAGGCCCGGGACCCTGTTCGGCGAGGTGCAGGACGCGCCGACCGCGGCCGAGCCCGCCTGGCTCCATGAGGCCGACGACGCGGACCGGCTCGATGACCCTGCCGCGCCCGTTGACCCCGGCACCGCGCGTCGCCGCGCCGAGGCACAAGCCTCCCGGGAACGCGAGATCGTCGCGCGGCTGAATCCGGAACAGGCTCGCGCCGTCACCACGACCGACGGCCCCGTCCTGATCCTTGCCGGCGCGGGCTCCGGCAAGACACGGGTCCTGGCCCATCGAGTGGCGTATCTGATCGGAGTGAAGGGCGTGCCGCCGTGGCGAATCCTGGCCGTGACCTTCACGAACCGCGCCGCCGCCGAACTCAGGGAGCGGATCGTCCGCCTGGTCGGCGAGGCCGGGAAGGAAGTCGAGGCCGGAACGTTCCACGCGCTCTGCGCGCGACTCCTCCGTCGTGATGGCGAGGCCATCGGTCTCGACCGCCGCTTCCTCATCTACGACACGGACGACCAGATCGCGCTCATGAAGCAGATCCTCCGCGAGGAGGGGATGGAGGCCAAGGGCGAGACCCGGCCCCAGGCGATCCTTGGTGCGATCAGCCGGGCCAAGAACGACATGGTCGATCCCACGGAAATTCCGCCGATGCGCATCGCGACCGGCGTCCTCGTCGAGATTGCGCGGCTGGCCCGGAAGTATCGCGACGCGCTCCGCCGTTCTAACGCCCTCGATTTCGACGACCTTCTCCTGATGGCGGTTCGGCTGCTGGAGGAATCGCCCGCGACCCTCAAGAGGTATCAGGAGCGCTGGCGCTACCTCCACGTGGACGAGTACCAGGACACCAACCGGCCGCAGTACCTCTGGATAAAAGCCCTGGCCTCAGGGCACCACAACCTCGCGGTGGTCGGCGATGACGACCAGTCGATCTACGGCTGGCGCGGCGCGGACATTCGGAACATCCTCGATTTCGAGCGGGACTGGCCCGACGCGACCGTGGTCAAGCTGGAGCAGAACTATCGCTCCACCCAGCTCATCCTGGACGCCGCCCACGCGGTCGTGTCGAAGAACGAGGCACGGACCGACAAGAAGCTCTGGACGAAGAACGATCGCGGTCATCTCATCGAACGCTTCGAGGCCTACAGCGAGGAGGAAGAGGCCGAGTGGATCGCCCGACGGGTCGAGGAGCTGTCCGGTGCTCGTGGTTCCGTCCTGACGAGGCGGGCCGACAGCGGCGGCGGCGGCTACGACCTCCGGGACATCGCGGTGCTGTACCGGACGAACGCCCAGTCGAGGGCCATCGAGGAGTCCTGCCTGCGCTACGGCCTCGCCTACCAGGTCGTCGGTGGAACGCGGTTCTACGCCCGCAAGGAGGTCAAGGACACCCTCGCCTACCTGCGGATCCTGCGGTCCGACGCGGACTCGGTCAGCTTCGAGCGGGTGATCAATGTCCCGGCCCGATCCATCGGTGACAAGACCATCGAGGTCATCCGGGCCGTCGCTGTACGCGAGGACCTGCCCTACTGGATGGCACTGGAGCGTGCCGCCGAGGAAGGCGTGCCGGAACTCGCCGGACGGGCGCGGACGGCGATCGCCGACTTCGTGGGACTTGTTCGACGCCTGCGCACCCGTGTCGGCTCGCTGGCCCTGCCGGAGCTCGTGGACGAGGTGCTGGAGCGCTCGGGCTACCGAGCCATGCTTGCCGACGGCACGGAGGAGGGCGAGGAGCGCTGGGCCAACCTGCTCGAGCTCCGCGAGGTCACGACTCGTTACGACGACCTGTCGCCGGACGATGCCCTCGATCGTCTGCTCGAGGAAACGGCACTGGTCGCCGATCAGGATTCGTACGAATCGGATGCGGACAAGCTCTCCCTCATCACGATGCATGCAGCCAAGGGCCTCGAATTCCCGGTCGTGTTCATCGCCGGGATGGAGGAAGGGTTGTTCCCGACGAACCGGGCGGTCGAGGCAGAATCCGGCTTCAATCCGAATCCCGCCCCGATGGAAGAGGAGCGCCGGCTCGCCTACGTCGGCATGACCCGGGCCAAGGATCGGCTCTACCTGTCTCACGCCTGGCAACGCGTGACGCGGCGCGGGCCCGGCGGCTGGATAGCCGAGCCGTCGCGCTTCCTCATGGAGATCCCGGGCGAGTTGATGTCGGGGCCACGGCTCACGAGGGCCGCAGGTGACGGGGACGTCGATGCGACCGACGATCTCGGCATGGTCTTCGGGCGGCGGGCCACCCGGTTTGGAATGCCGATCCGAACGGAGCGCGGCGGGGGCGGCGCATTTCGCGAGGGAAGCGGCCGTCCCGGTGGACCGCGGGCCGGAGAAGCGTTCAAGCCGACCCGGGACCTCGCGGCCAAACGCGAGGCATTCGCGGGCGGCGCGAAATCGGGCACGTTCGGCCGGCGGGTCCAGGCCTGGGACGATGCCGACAACGTCGACGCGTCGCCACTCGACCAGACAGCAGGGCATGCCTTTGGCCGGCCGGCCACGCACCGCGTTCGTGAGCCGCGCCCCGTGATCCCGGGCGAGCGTCGCTACCGTGACGGCGATCGGATTCGCCACGCGCGCTGGGGCGACGGCATCGTGGTCACCTCGAAACTGACCCGCAGCGATGAGGAGGTCACGGTGGCGTTTAGCGATCCGCAGGTCGGGCGCAAGACCGTTCTGGCGTCGCTCGCCGGCCTGGATCTGCTCGGCTGATGGCGCCGCGGCTCGGTCCCGACGAACTCGCGGCGATCGTCAACCTCCACGAGTTCGAGGCCCTCGCCCGCGCACGGATGATCGGGCCGAACTTCGACTACGTCGCGGGCGGATCCTGGGACGAGATCACGCTCGCCGAAAATGAGGCCGCCTGGCGCGCATACCGGTTCGCGTATCGCGTCCTGACCGGCATTCGGACGGTGGATGTGGGGGGAACGTTTCTCGGGCGCCCGAGCGCGCTTCCGGTTGCGATCGCACCGATGGCCGCCCAGGCGATGGCCCATTCAGACGCGGAAGGCGCGATGGCGCGGGCGGCCGCAGCGGCCGGCATCCCGATGATCCTGTCCACCTCAGCGTCCATGACGCCCGAAGCCGTGGTTGAGGCGGCGCCCGGCATGGACGGGATGTTCCAGCTGTACCTGGTCGGTGACCTTGGCTACACGCAATCGCTGGTGGAGCGAGCGGCTGCCGCCGGGTATCGAGCGATCGTCCTGACCGTGGACTTGCCCGTTCTCGGGTACCGAGAACGGGATCGGCGCTCCGGGTTCGCGTTGCCGTCGATGCCGAACATCGAGGCGGCCCCCGGTGCCGATCGCGGCCGATACGGCGGGCTCGATGACCAACGCTCGATGGGACTGACCTGGGGCGACCTCGCCGAGATTCGATCCTGGAGTTCCTTGCCCCTCGTCCTCAAGGGGATCGTCGCGCCCGAGGACGCGATACGTGCCGTGGAGCACGGTGCGGACGCGATCGTCGTCAGCAATCATGGGGCGCGCCAGCTGGATCGCTCGCTCGCGACGGCCGATGCCCTCGAAGGCGTGGTTGCAGCCGTCGATGAGCGGGCGGAGGTCTGGGTCGACGGCGGGATCCGGCGCGGGCTGGACGTCGCGATCGCGATGTCACTCGGCGCATCGGGCGTCCTCGTCGGCCGCGCGTTCTACTGGGCGCTTGCCGCCGGCGGCCAGGCCGGCGTGGAGCGCGCCATCGCGATCCTTCGCGAAGAACTGGAAATCGCGTTGCCCCTGCTCGGATGCGGGTCGATCAAGGACGTGCGCCGCGAACTCGTCAAGGGATAGGACACGCCGACTTGTGACGGCACGCGAGCAATATCGATGCCTGTTTCCATTGCGGAGCGGAGTTGGAGTCGTTGGGAGTCGAGGAGTTCCGGATTGGTGGACGCGCGGCGGTTGGAAGCTGCTCTTCGGCGAGTTGGCTGAGCCGGCCAGGGGACGCTCAGGCTCGACCTGAGGGCATGCGGCTCCTGCGGTCACGTCAAATTCCGGGTGCCGGCGGATCGCGGGTAGGCCGATCCAGGTCAGCTCGACTGAACGAGCCGCTTGTGCTTCGAGTGACACTCCCGAACGCCAACTGACGTTCCTTCAGCCTCCGAAGGTCCCTGTGAATGTGCCAACGATCGCGGCAAAACAGGGGCATCGCGGACATGTCATGGGGGCCATCGAGTCCGCCTCCAGTTGCACGAACCAGGGATCGAAACATCCTACGAGCCGGGAGCCTATTCAGTCGGTCACGAAGTCAAGGGCAATCCATTGCAAAGGCACCGGAGCCCCGCCTGCCAGAGTGACATCCCCCGGATACACCGCGAGACAGACGATGAGGGACTCGACGTTCGGCTCGCCGTAATCTCGAGCGCTGCCTCTATCCTTGAACTGTGGCGCCTTCCACCACGATCACGGCGACCCTCCATCCCAGCGAGCGGCTGCTCTGGCAGGGTCAGCCGGAGCCACGTGCCTACGCCCTCCGCGGCGCATGGTACCTGATCCCGTTTTCGCCTTTGTGGGGTGGCTTCGCCATCTTCTGGGAAGTTTCGGCCGTCGCCATGGGAGCGCCGATCTTCTTCATGCTCTGGGGGATTCCGTTCGTTGCCATCGGGCTGTACCTGATCTTCGGCCGCATCCCTCTGGCTCGTCGCGAGGCCAGCAGGACGCACTACGCGGTCACCGATCAGCGGATCGTGATCCTGAGCGGCGGTGCCCGCCCGCGCCTCATCCAGATGGCGATCGAGGATCTTCCTCCTGCCCAGCTCGAGATTGGATCGTTGGGGTCGGGGACCATCACCTTCGGCTCGCAAGTCGGAGTACGCCTGCCGCCCGGCTGGCCGACGTTCGGGATGTACGCACAAGCGCCCGCCTTCCTGTTCATCGCCGACGCAGGCCGCGTCTTTCATATTCTCCAGGACGCAAAGTCCGCCGCACGCCCACGATGAAGGTCGTCTGGCGTGTCGGGGACGTCCCTGGACCGAGACACCGACCCGTTGGCCTTCCAGCGGGAGCTCGGTCCTCGGGTGGCATTCGCGGACGGCAAACAAGCACGAGGAGACACTGTGAACCGTAACGCAGGCCCCATCAGCGTCTGCATCGCCGGTGCCACCGGCTGGGCTGGGCGCGCCCTCGTCGATGGCGTTCTCGAGGCCGATGACATGGTGTTGCGTTCTGCCGTTGCCCGCTCGGCTGCCGGGATGGACCTCGGCACGGCGCTGGGCTGGGATGAACTGGACGTCCCCGTCTATGCCTTCGTCGGTGATGCACTCGACAGCGTGGACGTCTTGATCGACTACACGTCGCATGTGGCGGTGAAGGCGAATACCCTGGCGGCGATCGGCCGCGGCGTCGCCGTGGTGATCGGGGCTTCGGGCCTGACAGCTGACGACTATGCGGAGATCGACACGGCCGCACGCCGGCGCGACGTCGGGGTGATCTCCTCCGGGAACTTCTCCTTGACGGCAGCCATGGCGCAGGCGGCTGCGATGCTCGTGGCTCGCCACCTCCCGAACGCCGAGATCATTGACTATGCCAGTGCGGAGAAGCCGGATGCGCCAAGTGGGACCTCGCGCGAGCTCGCGGAACGACTCGCTCATGTGCGGCCGCCAATTCTCGGTCGCCCGTTGGACGAGATCGACGGCCTTCCGGAGGCGCGGGGGGCCACAGTTGCCGGCGTCCCGGTCCACTCGATCCGGCTGCCAAGCTTCTCAGTCTCAACCGAGGTCATCTTCGGGCTTCCCGACGAACGGCTGACGATTCGCCACGATGCAGGCGGTTCGGCCACGCCATACGTGTCCGGGACGCTCCTTGCCGTCCGTCTCGTGCAGGGGCGCAATGGGCTGACGCGCGGGCTGGACACCCTGCTGTTCGAGTCGAGGGACTGACGCCTCTGGGGACACTCCCGTGATCCACGCGACTCGTCGTGCTGCCAGCGATGCGTGGCCGGCGGTCGTCGACCGTCGTCGGACGCCAGAACGGGTACGCGTCAACGCGCCGATTCGGGCCCCAGGTCGAGCACCCGCGTGGCGATGGAGATGACATGCGTGTCGTGCGATGCGACGAGCAGCCCGTGCCCGTCCTCGGCCAGACTCTGAAGCTGCCGGGTCACCGCTTCGGCACTGCGCCGGTCCAGGTTGGCCGTGGGTTCGTCCACGATCAGGAGCGGCGGGTCCGCGTAGAGCGCCCGAGCGAGCGCCACGCGCTGCTGCTCGCCGCCCGAGAGGTGGCCCGGGAAGTGGCGCGCCCGTGCGGCGAGTCCCTGCCGGCCCAGCAGCTCCAGAGCGCGGTCGCACCCGTCGCGCACGCCGCTCGGGACGGCCTGCAGCGCGACGTTCTCGGCCGCGGTGAGGGTGTCGATGAGGGCCGCACCCTGGAAGACGATCCCCACCGATCGGCCGCGAAGTGCGGCGAGGCCATCATCGTCGAGGTCGTCGAGCGCTACATCGGCCCAGTGCACCTCGCCGGCTGTCGGGCGCAGAAGCCCCGCGGCGATGTGGAGGAGCGTCGTCTTGCCCGAGCCGGACCGACCGGCGGCGACGACGAGCGCGCCCCTCTCGACCGCGAGGTCGACGTTCCCGAAGACCAGCAGCGGCTCGCCATGATCGCGGCCGGGGTAGGTCATGCCGATCTCGCGCAGCGTGAGCAGCGGACGGTCCCTCTGCGGCTCCTCCATGGCGACGGGATCGGCGTCTCGCTCAGGCATCGTGGCCTCCGCTGAGTCGTAGGCTTGCGAGTCGTCCCCAGAGCAGCGCCGAGAGGGCGAGCCCGCCGGCGAGGGCGGCGATCCAGCCCACCGGGACGTCCGGTCCGGCGATCGCAGCGGCCGTCAGGGAGGCCAGCCCGGCCGCCAGCAGCGCAGCGGGGAGGGCGATCCCGAAGCGGGTCCAGGCCAGCATCCGCGCGATGTCGCCGCGAGTCCAGCCACTCGCCTGAAGCACGCGAAGCTCCGCTTGTCGGGCGGCGAGATCGAGCCGCAGGGCGAGGAGCGTGAAGGCCAGGGTGCCCAGGCCGATCAGCGCGAGGAGCGCGAGCTGGTAGGCTGCGAGGCGCTCGGCGAGCACCGAGGCGAGCAGGGTCGGCCCGACCCTTGAGCCCACGCTGGTCAGGACCACGAGCCCCGGCGCGATCGTCGCCGCCGCCAGGGCCAGGCCGATCATGATCGTCAGCGAGCGCCACGGCCGGGCAAGGAGCGAGCGCAGCCCGTAGGTCCGAAGCCCCCCGACGAACGGGCTCAGGCGGCGGTGGGGCACGACAACGTCGCCCGCGGCGAGGCGCCGCGCCGATGGCCGCACGAGGACGGCCGCCGCCAGGCCCGAGACGATGAACGCCGTGCCGGCGTAGAGCGCCAGCGCGAGCCCCAGCGGCTCGCGGGCCGACACGACCCAGCCGGCGAACCCAAGCGCCAGGACGATCGCGCCTGCGACCGCCGACTCGCTCGCCTGCCAGCGCACGATCGTCGAGCGTCGCCAGCCGATCGCGGCGAGGATCGCGGCCTCACGGGCGCGTGCCGTCGCCGAGAGGAGCGCCGTGCCCGCGACGATGACCGTCACCGCGAGGAGCGCGAGGAGGAGCAGAGCCAGGTTCGTCTCACCGAGCGCGCGCTCGACCCGCGGAGCCGCGCCCAGCGTGGTCCACCTCTGCCGGACCCAGCCGAGATCCCTGGGCAGATCGGAGCTCGTGTCGTATGCGGGGACGTAGATGTCGACGGCCTGCGGCGAGGAGGCCGCCACGACCTCCACCGTGAGCCCGAGCTCGGCAATCGCTCCGGCCACCCGCTCGACCGTGGCCACCGCGGCGGGATCGTAGCCGGTGATCCCCCCGACCCGCACCCGGATCGCGTCGATCGGCGCCGGACCGCGGAGCAGCTCCGCCGCGCGGATGTCGACGATCCCCATCGGCGGCGCCTGGAGCAATCCGGTCGGGTTCAGCGTCGGGTTCATCGCGGCTGGCGTCACCGGCCGCCCGTCGGGCCCGGCGACCAAGGTCGTGTCGGGTGGATCGTAGGCGCCGTAGGGGACGTAGCTGAGCGGATTGTCCGGGAGCTTGAGCGTGTCGAGGTCGTACTCGCCGATCGGGGCGAGGAAAAACGGCCGGTCCATGGTGTTCTGCCGCTTGAATGCCTCCACGAGTGGCGGCGAGACCGTCTCGAGCGGGCGATATGACTGCTCGCTGCCCAACCGCACCCGCGGCCCCGGCACGGGCAGTTCCGAGCCCGGGCCGCCCGGCGGCACAGTGCCCTGCGGCACAATCCGGAAGGCAGGTGTCGCCGTCCCGTTCTGGGCGGCCGCGACGATGTACGTCGGGCGGCCGGTGAGCGCCGCGACAATGGTTCGGTTACCGATAAGTCCCCCCTCGCCCAGCCCCCAGGGCACCGACGACCCCGGCCAGGGGACCCGCAGCCCGAAGACCCGAAACGCCCCGGCCTTGTCATTCTGGACCGTGCTGGTGCCCACCGCGGTCGTCCCGGGCCCGGCCTCCCTGGCCGCATCGTCGAGCACCATGGCCGCCGGTCGGTCCGTGTCCGGCAGCGTCGCGAGCGGCTGGCCGATCTGGCTCACCTCGAGGGAGACCTGGATCTGGTCGTAGGACTTGGCGCTAACGAGGATCGGGATGACCGGGCGGCTCAAGGTGACCACGTTGGCAAAGGGCCGGGATTTCAGGAAGCCGATGTCCCCGCGCCAATCCTCGAAGTTCGGCAGGATGATCCTCTTCTCGTCGACGGTGCCGACCGTGAGCCCATCGCTGTTGGGCAGCTTGACGAGCGGATCGAGAAAGGCTCCCGAAGCGCCCAGGAGTGCCCGCTCGGCATCCGGATCGACGGCCAGGATCGGGCTCTGGAGCTGGGGCGGGTAGTGAAGGCTGCTCACCTCGAGGGTCCACCGGCCATCGGGAGAGGTCCCGCAGCCGGCGCTGCCGACGTTGTCGGAGATGACGGTCGGGCAGCCCTGGAAGTTCTTCTCCTCGGGCGCGAGCAGGATCCGCAGGGTGTCCTCGTACACCAGGCGACGGCTGACTCCATCGGAGGTCGCCACGGTCAGCGTCGCCGAGTACAGGGTGGGCTTGGAGGGGACCTTCGGGATCTCGATCGTCGGCGATGCAACCCGGGTTGTGACGAACCCGACCCAGGCGATCGGCGCCGCGATCTCGACGCCGGGGATCGCTCGGATGGTGGCGACCTGGGCGGCGCTGATCCCGCCCTGGCCGGCGAGGGCCACGAAGTTCGGCTCGACGAGCCCGTTCGTGCTCTCGAGGTCGAGCCTCGCGCCCGCCGGCCGGACCAGGACGTCGTAGGCGCCCCGCCAGTTCGCGTCGATCTCCTCGCTGAGGCGCACGCGGGCTGCGGTCGCGACCTGCGAAGCGGCGATGGCCATGGTCGCTACCGCCGCCACCGCCACGAGAGCGGTTCGCCGTCGAAGCAGCCGGAGCGGTGCCGATGGAAGTGGTGCGCCCATCTCAGAGATCGCCGACGCCAAAGGACTCTCGTGCGCGTGGCCCTCGGTCGTGTCAGCGAGGTCGCGCCCGTCCAAGGCGATATCTCATCGCCGGAAGCTGAGGTCACGATGAGCCGAACATAAGAGTTGGGCCCCCGTCAAGTTGCGTGGAAACCTCCCTTCCTGACCTCCTCGTCGGCGTTCATGGAGGCGAACGGCTGCCGATCCGCGCAGGCGAAGTCGCGGAGGATCAGGCGATCGGTCTCGAGTCGTGGGACGGGCATGCCCGGATTGTGCCGCAGGGCCTCGATGGCGAGCATGGATCCACCGCCTCCGTATCCTTGCGCATCATGTCCGATGCCCTCGACCGCCTTCCCGTTGACGACGACCTCGTCGCCGCAGCCGCCGCGCTCGACGCCGCATCGACGCGCCATGCTGAGCTGTCAAACACGCTCCACCGCGCGGACCGCCTGTACTACGAGGAGGACGCACCCGAGCTGGCCGACGCCGAGTACGACGCGCTCATGCGCGAGCTCGTCGCGCTCGAGACGGCCTTCCCGGCGCTGATCACCCCGGAGTCACCGTCCCAGCGGGTCGGGTCGGCGCCGGGCGGCACGTTCTCGGAGGTCCGCCATTCGCGCCCGATGCTGTCGCTCGGCAACGCCTTCTCGCACGACGAGCTGCGCGCCTTCGACGCCCGGGTTCGGAAAGGCCTCGGCCTGCCGGCGGCGCCCGGGCCTGCCTCCGATCTCCGCTATGTCGCGGAGCTGAAGATCGACGGTCTGGCCGTCACACTCCGCTACGAGCGCGGCCGGTTCGTCCGCGGCGCGACCCGCGGCGACGGCACCACTGGCGAAGACGTGACCGCGAACCTTCGGACGATCTCGGTGATCCCGGACCGGCTCCGCGAGCCCGTGACGGCCGACGTCCGGGGCGAGGTCTTCATGCCGAAAGGGGAGTTCGCTCGGATCAACGAGCAGCGCGAGGCGGCTGGCCTGCCCCTCTATGCGAACCCGCGGAACAGCGGCGCGGGATCGCTCCGCCAGCTCGACCCGGCCGTCACCGCGAGCCGGAAGCTGTCCGCCTGGTTCTACCAGCTGCTCGAGGAAGGCAGGGCCGTCCAGGCCACGCTCGGCCTTGAGGCCGCGAAGGGCGGCGAGGCCGGGACTGGAGAGGCCGGGACTGGCGAGGCCGGGACTGGAGAGGGCGCGGAGTCGGCGTCGCCCGGCGTCACCACCCAGGCCGGGGCCCTGGATCGACTCGCCGCCCTCGGCCTGCCGGTCAATCCCGATCGCGAATCCGGCCTAGGCATCGAAGGCGTCATCGCGTTCACCGCGCGCTGGCGCGAGGCGCGCCACCACCTCCCATACGAGACCGATGGCGTGGTCGTGAAGGTGGACCGGTTCGACCAGCAGGAGCGCCTCGGGATGGTCTCACGGGCGCCGCGCTGGGCGATTGCCTACAAGTTCCCGCCGGAGCAGGTAGAAACCGTGCTTGAGGACATCGTCCCGTACGTCGGACGAACCGGGACCCTGACCCCGGTCGCGCACCTTCGGCCCGTGAAGGTCGCCGGCTCAACCGTCGCTCGGGCCACGCTCCACAACCTCGACGAGATCCGCCGGAAGGACGTTCGGATCGGGGATTGGGTCATCCTCCAGAAGGCCGGCGACGTCATTCCTGAGGTGGTTCGCCCGATCCCGGAGCGCCGGACCGGTACCGAGCGATCCTTCGCGATGCCGGCCACGTGTCCTGTCTGCGGCTCGGACATCGTCCAGGACGAGGGCGCGGTCCGCCACTACTGCCCGAACCTCACTTGCCCGGCCCGCGTCGCCCAGGAGTTCGGCCACTTCGCCGGGCGTGGCGGGATGGACATCGAGGGGGCCGGCTGGCACGTCCTGGAGCAGCTCCTGCAGCGTGGGCTGGTCCGCCGCCGCGGCGACTTCTACCGGCTCACGGTCGAGGACCTCGAGACGCTGGAGCGATTTGCACGGAGGAGTGCCGAAAACCTCCACGCCGCAATCCAGAAGGCGAGCCGACGGCCGCTCGAGCGGGTGCTCGCGGCACTCGGCATCCCGCAGGTCGGCTGGACGACCGCGATCGAGCTCGCCGCGTGGCTGGTGGGCGAAGTGCCCGCCGGGAACGACTGGCTCCGGCGGGCTGCCGCCTTCCTGGGGCACGTCGCGGCCGACGAGCCGGCTCGCTTCGAAGAGGTCGAAGGGATCGGCCCGACGGTCGCGGCGGCGCTGGCGGCGTGGTTCGACGAGAATGGCCCGGGCCGAGGTGTCCTCGAGGATCTCGCCGATGCGGGAGTGCAGGTGGAGCTGCCGTCGCCGCGACTGACCGTGGCGGGAGGCCCGCTGGCCGGCAAGACCCTGGTGGTCAGCGGAACGATTGAAGGGTACAGTCGCAAGGAGGCGGAGGAGGCGATCCGCGCCGCCGGTGGCAAGTCCGCCGGGTCGGTATCGAAGCAGACGGACTACGTTGTGGCAGGGCCCGGCGCGGGCTCCAAGGTCGCCAGGGCCGAGGAGCTGGGGATCCCGATCCTCGATGCCTCCGGCTTCCGGGATCTGCTCGGTGGCTTACCGGAAGCCGAACCTTCCTAGGCTGAGCGCCGGCGCGCGAGCGGTCGCTGGAAGCGCTCCAGCACCTCGGAGACGGCGTCCCGGGCGGCGCGCCACTCCGGCTGATCGCCGAGGATGGTGGCGTCCGGGCCGAAGCGGGCGAGCTGGGTCATGGCTGTCACGATGAGGTCGTGCTCGAACTGGCGGCGTCGGCCTCCGTCGAGGGCGCCCGTGACCAGGTA
The DNA here is from genome assembly GCA_016191425.1 of Chloroflexota bacterium. Classification (GTDB taxonomy): domain Bacteria; phylum Chloroflexota; class Limnocylindria; order Limnocylindrales; family CSP1-4; genus UBA5189. The sequence continues at coordinate 33,304 of JACPOR010000003.1, read as the reverse complement.
TCGACGCACGAGGTCAAAGGGCGCGGTCCACCTTCCGATCCGGATGCGCGATCCCTCGCGAAGGCTCTCGAGGTAGTCGTCGTCGCCGACCGGGTGTCGGTCGTGCTCCTCCACGTGGCGAGGAATGTCGAGCCGAAGGCCGGGCCCCGCTGCGCTTGGGAAGCGGCCGTCATCGTCGGCCGAGCGATAGCAGATGGGGCAGACGGGCAGCTCCAGATGGGATGGCGGCGCTGCACCGAAGCGGAGCCCGCAGCGCGCGCAGAAGGTGCTTCCACCGGATCGTGCGGGCGTGCCGCAGGAGAGACAGGCAATCTGGATCGTCACGGGCACCTCTACCGCCAACCGGCACGTCGTTCGTTGGACTGAGCATCCGTCACGGTGCGTCTGGCCACCATCACCCGAGCGCCGGATCGGCGTGGGACTTTGGTCGTCCCGGCCCCACTTCGACGCGAGTGGATCAGCCCATCGCGTGATTGAACTGGCCCCAGATCCAGTCGGGCCGCCACGCGAGGGGCTCGCCACGAACGAGCCGCGGCGCCGACCAGACGGGCCGCAGGCCGAGCGCGGCGATCCTCTTCCGATCGGTGTCCCTGACCCTCCCATCCGAGCCCGTCATGGTCACGATTCCGACACGGACGCGACCATGCGGGCCGCTGGCGCGTCGCCGTGCGTCGAGGATTCGTCTGGCTGACGCATGCTCCGGTGCGATCGTTGCGCCGCCGCCCCACGGGGCCCGGATCACGAACGCCCGAACCATACCGGCCACGCGCAACACCCTCGTGCTGTCGGGCGCGGCGAATCGTCTGATGGCGTGAGCCCGGTCCTCGCCCGTCGCCTCGCGATCGAGGGCCAGCATGGACGGCAGGTCCGCCGGCGCGAACGGCCGAACGTCATCATCCGCGGGGGCGGTGTCATCGAGGCCGGCGGCTTCCAGGATTTCGTAGCGCGCCTGCTGGACGAAGCCCATGCCCTCGTACAGCGGCAGTCCCTGCTCGGTGGCCACGAGCACGAGCGTCCGACAGCCGGCCGTGTCGAGGGCGTCGATGACCGCCCCGGTCAGGGCACGGCCGAGCCCTGCCCGCCGGTGGTCAGGATCGACCCAGATCGTCCCGATCCAGCCCGCCGGTCCGTTGGCTGTCCCGACGGCGGTCCCGACGATGTCACCCTCCGCCTCGGCCACGAACGCCCGGCAGGCCGCGTGCGACGTCGCGAATTCGAACCAGCCGTGGCGGTCGCCCCAGTTGTCGTCGACGAGGGCCCTGGTCGCAGCGAGAACGTCCGACGGCAGCATCGGTCGGATCGTCGGCGTCCTCATCGCGTGATCGTAGCCGGAGCGTTTCGCAGCCGGAGCGTTTCGCAGCCGGGAAGGGCCGGCCGCTCGGCTATCATCCGCGGGTGGCCGGTCTCTCTCGCTCGGAAGTCGAGCACGTCGCATTCCTCGCCCGCCTCGGCATGTCGCCAGCGGAGCTTGATCGACTCCAGGGGCAGCTGAATCAGATTCTCGACCAGTACGCCAAGTTGGCCGAGCTGGACACGGACGCCATTCCGCCGACGGCCCAGACCATCGAACTCGAGAACATCCTGCGCGACGACGTCGTGACGCCATCGTTGCCGCGCGACGCGGTCCTTGCGAACGCGCCGGAACACCGGGGCGCGTTCATCGTCGTGCCGCCGATCCTCGGCGGCGAAGCCGACTGACCGACGGACACCGAACGCCGATGACGACCGACCTCACCCGACAGGCTGCCCACGAGATGGCGCTCGCGCTCCGGGACGGCTCGGTCAGCGCCCGCGACCTCGCGGTCGCCCATCTGGAGGCTGCCGAGCGCCAGAATCGTGCCCTCAACGCCTGGCTCACGATCGACCGGCCAGCCGCGCTGGCCCAGGCCGACGCCACGGACGCTCGGCTCGCCGCCGCGCGGCGCGACGGACCGGCGGCGATCGCGGCGCTGCACCCGCTGCACGGTATCCCGGTGGCGCTGAAGGACCTCATCAGCGTCGAGGGTGGCCAATGCACCGCCGGCTCCCGGATCCTCGAGGGGTACCGCTCGCCCTACGACGCGCACATCGTGGAGCGGCTGCGGGCCGCAGGGGCGGTCTTCCTCGGCAAGACGAACATGGACGAGTTCGCGATGGGCTCGTCCAACGAGTACTCGGCCTATGGCCCCGTCAGCAACCCGTGGGACCTGAACACCGTACCGGGTGGCAGCAGCGGCGGTTCCGCCGCGGTCGTGGCCGCCCACCACACCCCGTTGTCGCTGGGTACCGACACCGGCGGCTCCATCCGCCAGCCGGCCGCCCTGTGTGGCATCGTGGGCATGAAACCGACCTATGGCCGGGTCAGCCGCTACGGGATCGTGGCGTTCGCCTCGTCGCTGGACCAGCTCGGTCCCTTCGCCCGCAACGCGCGCGACGCGGCGGCCCTCCTGCATGCCATTGCGGGGCGCGATGAGCGCGACTCAACCTCGGCCCCGATTCCGGTTCCGGACGAGCTGCTCCAGCTGCCGGCGTCGGACGACGAGGCCGCGGCATGGCTGCGCGGCAAGCGGTTCGGCCTACCGCGCGAATACTTCGTCGCCGGCATGGATCCCGACGTCGAACGACGGATCCGCGAGAGTGTCGCGTTCATCGAGGATGCCGGCGCAACCGTCGAAGAGGTCAGCCTGCCGCACACGGACTACGGCCTCGCCGCGTACTACATCGTGGCCCCGGCCGAGGCGTCGGCGAACCTTGCCCGTTACGACGGCGTTCGATTTGGGCAGAGTCGGCGCCTGGAAGCAGCGGACTTCATCGCCGACTACCTTGCCACCCGGGGCGAGGGCTTCGGCGCGGAGGTGAAGCGCCGGATCATGCTCGGGACGTATGCGCTGTCGGCCGGCTACTACGACGCGTTCTACGTGAAGGCCCAGAAGGTGCGGACGCTCATCAAGCGCGACTTCGACCGGGTCTTTGCCACCGGCATCGACGCGCTCGTCGCCCCGACCTCCCCGACGGTGGCGTTCCGGTTCGGGGCGCGGTTGGCGGATCCCGTCTCGATGTACCTCTCGGACGCCTGCACACTGCCGGTGAACATGGCCGGACTGCCCGGTGTATCCATCCCCTGCGGCCTGTCGGAAGGCTTGCCGGTCGGGCTGCAGCTCATCGGCCCGGCGTGGAGCGAACCGGTGCTCTTCCGGGCCGCCCGCGCCTTCGAGGGCGTGACGGCCGCGGCGACGTGGCGGGACCAGGAACCGACGGATCTCGGGCTGGCCGACGACGCGTCAGGTCCAACGCCGGCGCAGCGGGCGGCCGCACGTGCCGCTCGCTGAAGTGGTGGCCCCGCGTACCCTGTGAAGCCATGACGACGGATGCGCGTCCAGCACTGGCCGATCGGGCGCTCTCGCGGCGCGTCCGGGACGTGCCGCCGTCCGGTATCCGCCGCTTCTTCGACATCCTCGCCACCATGACGGACGTCATCAGCCTCGGCGTGGGCGAGCCGGACTTCGACACGCCGCGCCACATCATCGAGGCCGGCGTCGAATCGCTCCGCGAGGGCCGGACGCACTACACCTCGAACTACGGCACGGTGGAACTCCGGCGGGCTCTGAGCAGCCACCTGGATCGGCGGTACGGCGTCCACTACGACCCGGCGACCGAGCTCCTGATCACCGTCGGCGCGTCGGAAGCGGTCGATCTGGCCCTCAGGGCGACCTGTGATCCCGGCGACGAGGTCATCCTCCACGAGCCGTCGTACGTGGCCTACGTGCCGGCCATCGTCTTCGCGGGCGGAATCGTGGTCCACGTGCCTACTCGGTTCCAGGCTGACTTCGCCCTCGATCCGGACGCCGTCGAAGCGGCCATCTCGCCGCGGACCAAGGCCCTCTTCCTCGGCTATCCGTGCAATCCGACCGGCGCGGTCCTCACGCCCGAGATCCAGGATGCGCTCGCCGAGATCGCCGTCCGCCACGACCTCCTCGTCTACAGCGACGAGATCTACGACCGCCTCGCCTACGGGTCGTACACCCACCGGGCCTTCTCATCCCTGCCCGGCATGCGCGAGCGGACGATCCTGATGGGTGGCTTTTCCAAGGCCTACGCGATGACCGGCTGGCGGGTGGGCTGGCTGGCCGCGCCGGCGGGCATCCTGGAGGGCATCGTCAAGGTCCATCAATACGGGATCATGTCCGCGCCCACGGTGGCCCAGGACGCTGCGCTTGTCGCGCTGGTCGAGGGCGAACCGGACGTCGAGCGGATGCTCGCCGAATACGACCGGCGACGGCGCCTGGTGGTCGATGGCTTCAACGCCCTGGGCCTCGACACCTTCGAGCCGCGCGGAGCCTTCTACGCGTTCCCGCGCATCACCTCCACGGGGCTCGACTCGGAGACATTCGCCCAGCGGCTGCTCGAGGAGGAACACGTCGCCGTCGTGCCGGGGAGTGCCTTCGGGCCGTCCGGCGAGGGTCACGTTCGGGCGTGCTACGCAACGAGCTACGAGAAGCTCGAGGAAGCGCTCGCGCGCATCGGCCGGTTCGCCGGGCGAGTACAAGTCGGCACTGGGTAACGAGGCACCTGCCATGGCCGAGACACTCACCGTCCCAGATTCCGACGTCCCCGTCTCGGGGTCGGCGGGGGTTTCGACGTTCCTGATCACCGACATCGAAGGCAGCACTCGCCTGTGGGAAGAGCAGGCTGCGGCGATGGGCCCGGCACTGGCCCTGCATGACGGCCTGCTTCGCACGGCGGTCGAGGAATCGCGCGGGACGGTCATCAAGACGACGGGCGACGGACTGCTCGCCGTCTTCGCCGACCAACTCGGGGCGATCCAGGCGGCAGTGACGGCGCAACGCGGCCTTCGAGACGCGGACTGGGCCGAGACGGGTCCGCTCCGCGTGCGCATGGCCATCCACAGCGGCGCGGCGGAGTCGCGCGACGGCGATTACTTCGGCCCGTCCCTCAATCGGGCTGCCCGGATCCTCGGCATCGGCCATGGTGGGCAGGTCATCCTGTCCGCGGTTGCCGCCGTCCTCGTCCGCGACCGTCTTCCGGCGACCCTGGACCTCCTCGACCTTGGATCGCACCGACTTCGCGACCTCGACCGGCCGGAACAGATCTTCCAGCTCGTCGCGCCGGACCTCTCGAGCAGCTTCCCGCCGCTCCGCTCACTGAGCACCCACCGGTCCAACATGCCCGTTCAGGTCACGTCCTTCGTGGGACGCGAGGCCGATCTGGCCGAGGTGAAGGCCCTTGTCGGGCGCCACCACCTTGTGACCCTCATCGGAACGGGCGGCACCGGAAAGACGAGGCTGATGCTCGAGGCCGCCGCGGCGCTGGAGGATCGCTTTGCCGATGGCACGTGGCTGGCTGAGCTCGCGCCGCTGACCGATGCATCGCAGATTGCGTCGGAGATCGCCCGGGCCCTCGGTACCCCGGAGGTGCCCGGCCGACCGACCACGGCCACGATCACCGCGTTTCTCGCGGACAAGGAGCTGCTGCTTCTCCTCGACAACGCGGAGCACCTCGTCGATGGCGTCGCGACCGTGGCCGGAAGGCTGCTGGCCGCAGCTCCCCGTCTGCGCATCATCACGACCAGCCGCGAGGCCCTTGCGGTCTCGGGTGAGGCGGTCCACCAGCTTAAGTCGCTCTCGTGTCCTCCGATGGGCAGCCAACGTACGGGCATGCTGACGTTCGCGCCGGACGAATTCGAGGCGGCGGCCGCGACCGAAGCCGTCCGGCTGTTCTCGGAACGCGCAATGGCGGTCGATCCGGGATTCGCGCTCACGCCCGACAACGTGGCCGGCGTCACGGAAATCTGCCGACGCCTGGATGGAATTCCCCTGGCGATCGAGCTGGCCGCTGCCCGGGTGTCGTCGATGTCGACCGATGATATCGCGCTCCGGCTCGGGGATCGCTTCCGTCTCCTGGCCGGCGGTCGCCGAACCGCAGTCCCTCGCCAGCAGACCCTGCAGGCGCTCATCGACTGGAGCTGGGACCTCCTGACCGAGGACGATCGGCGTCTGCTTCGGCGGCTGTCGATCTTCGCCGGTGGCTGGACCGCCGGCACGGCGGCGAAGGTCGTCGGCGACGGACCCGGAACCATGGACCAGATCGAACTCCTCGACGGGCTGTCCCGGCTGGTCGATCGGTCCCTCGTCCTCGTCGACCGTGGGCCGACGACACGCTACCGGATGCTGGAGACCATCCGGCAATACGCGCGCGAGAAACTCATCGAGTCAGGCGAAGTTGCGTCCGTTGCGGATCGGCAGTTCGCTGCGTTCGCCGCACTTGCGGCTGCGGCCCAGCCCGAGCTCACCGGGCCGGCCATGGTCGACTGGCTCGACCGGATGGACGCCGACGCGGAGAACCTCGGTGCCGCCATGGAATGGGGCCTCGAGGCGGCGCCGTGGGAAGCCGTCCGAATGGCTCGGGACCTTCTGTCCTACTGGGCCGTGCGCGTCGCGTCGGCGGACAACGATGCGCGGACCGTTGCCGCGATCGAGATCGCCCGTGCGATGACGGTCGGCAAGCCCGGGGTCGATCCAGCGGATCAGGCGCTGGCGGCGTGGTTGCTCGGGCAGGCAGCCTGGCTGTGGGGCGCGTCCGGTCGGGCTGCTGAGGCGGTCGACTGGGCGCGGGATGCCGTGACTCTTGGGCGCGCGAGCGGTGACGAGTCGGCGTTGCTCTTCGCCCTGGCCGGGCAGGCCGTGTCGTCGGTCTTCATCGGGGCAGATGCCAGCATCCCGTCGTTGTTCGCGGAGGCCACCGATCTGGCTGAACGAAGCGGTTCGTGGTGGGCCCTTTCGATGGCAGCCGGGTTCTCCGGGGCAACCCTCTGGATCACCGATCATGGGGCCGGCGAGGCGCTCGTAACCAAGGGAGTTGACGCTGCCCGCCGATCGGGGAATCCGTATGCGATGGGCGCGGCCGCGCTCGCGCAGGGCCGGATGCTCGGGTATGCCCTCCGGACCGACGAGGCGCAGGCGTCCTACGAGGTTGCAATCGCGCGATTTTCGGAGATCGGCGACGATCGGTTCGTCCTCGCGGGACGGAGCGACCTCGCCCACGCGCTTCGGCGCGGTGGCCGGCTGGACCAGGCCGCGGCCCTGTATCGCGAGACCATCGGGGGATGGGTCCGCCTGGGCAATCGCGGCGCGGTGGCCAACCAGCTCGAGAACGTGGCCTTCCTGGCCGTCGTGAAGGGTCGGCTGGACGAGGCGGCGCGCCTCTTCGGGGCCGCAGAGGCAATTCGCGAGGTGGGCGGCGCGCGGATGTCGTTCGACGAGACACCGGAGTATGAAGACCACGTCGCGCGTCTGCGCGCGGCCCTGGCACCGGCCGACTTCGAGCGCCTGTGGGCTTCGGGCCGCCGGTTGTCGACGGCCGAGGCGGTGGCGATCGTCCAGGCACCGGAGACCGGTCAGCAATCGTGGGAACCACGGTAGCTGCGACACTGAATCTCGATGAACCCCAACAGCACATCCAGCTCCGCATCGACGGCCCTCGACCGATACGAGGCCGTCATCGGCATCGAAGTCCATTGCCAGCTCAAGACCGCGTCGAAGATGTTCTGTGGCTGCTCGACGGCCTATGACGGTGCCGAGCCCAACACCCACACCTGCCCGGTCTGCCTGGGCCTGCCCGGCGCGCTGCCGACGATCAACCGGCGAGCAGTTGAGCTGGTTCTCGCCACCGGTGCCGCCATCAACGCGCGGACGCCGGCGGCCACGCGCTGGGATCGGAAGAACTACTTCTACCCGGACCTGCCGAAGGGCTATCAGATCAGTCAGTACGATCTGCCCCTCGCGGCGGGCGGGTCACTCAACCTGGACACGAGCGAAGGCCCGTTCACGGTCGGCATCACCCGGGCGCACCTCGAAGAGGACACGGCGAAGCTGGTTCACGCACCGGGCTCGAACGGTGAACGACTGAGCCTCGTTGACTTCAATCGATCCGGCGCTCCGTTGATGGAGATCGTCACCGAGCCCGACATCCGCACCGCCGAGCAGGCTCGCCGGTACGCCGAGGAGCTCCAGCTGCTCCTGCGCGCCATCGGTGCGTCGGACGCGGACATGGAGCGGGGTCAGATGCGGGTCGAGGCGAACGTCTCGTTGCGTCGAGGCGGTACGGAGCCATTCGGGACGCGGGTCGAGGTCAAGAACATGAACTCCTTCCGATCCGTTGAGCGGGCGATCACCTTCGAGATCGAACGCCAGGCGACCCTGATCGACGCCGGGGACGAACTCGTCATGGAAACACGGGGCTGGTCCGACGATCGCGGCGAGACCTACCGGATGCGGGCCAAGGAAACCTCGGACGACTACCGCTACTTCCCGGAGCCGGACCTTCCACCGCTGCGCGTCGACCCGGCATGGCTCCAGGAGATTCGGGCCGCCCTTCCGGAGCTTCCCGCGCTCCGCCGGGCCCGCTACCGCGACGAACTCGGGCTCAGCCCATACGACGCGGCCGTGTTGGTCGCAGACCCGGATGCGAGCCGACTGTTCGAGGCGACGCTTGCGGCGGGCGCCGGCCTGGATCCGAAGTCCGTTGCGAACTGGGTGACCGGCGATTACCTGAGAATCCGGAACGCCGCGCCTTCGGAGGCTGCACCGCACGCCGACCCGCTGCAGGTCGGAACGCTCGTCCGCCTGGTCGTGGACGGCGCGATCTCCCGTGTCAACGCCAAGGAAGTCCTCGAGGCGCACGTCGTGAGCGGTCAGGCCGTGGCTTCGATCGTTGCCGAGCGTGGCTTCCGCCAGATCTCGGATGTCGACGCGCTTGGTGCGATCGTCGACGCGGTCATCGCGGCCAACCCGTCTGCCGCCGCGGACATCCGGGGCGGCAAGGGGCAGGCGATCGGCTTCCTCGTCGGGCAGGTCATGAAGGAGACCCGCGGCCAGGCGAATGCCGTCGTTGTGCAGGCGGCGATCCGCGCCCGTCTCGGCGACGGAGGTGCTGCCTGATGGGGCCACTCAATTTCCTGCTCTGGGCCATCGGGGTCCTGCTCATCGCCGTCGGCATGCAGCGCGCTCGGGCTCCGTGGTCCCGCTATCAGGCCCTCCGCGAACAGGACAGGAACGTCGCCCGGTACGAAGCCTGGCGAGGCGGCCTGCGCGACAAAGGGACAACCGGTGCATCGGTCGCGATGGCGATTCTTCGTCGCCAGGCCCGCAACGGTGCCCTGATCGCCGCCGCGGGTGTGGTGATCCTTTTCCTCGGGTTCGCGCTACCGACCTGATCTCGCCAACCTGGTCTTGTGCGGTTGGCCGAGGCCGCCGCCCATTGAGCGTCTGAACGGGGGATCGATGCGCGAACGAACACACGGCCGGGGCTTCGCGACACGTGCCATCCATGCCGGCGAGCATCCCGATCCGGTCACGCGCGCCCACAAGCCGGCCATCTACGTGACCTCGACGTTCGCGTTCGATACTGCCGCGGAGAAGGAGGATGCCGTCGATCGCGCGCTCGCGTGGGAGCCCGGCGTGCACTTCTACTCGCGGACGAGCAACCCGACGAACCGCGCTCGAGGAGAAGGTCGCGGCGATCGAAGGTGCGGAGGACACGGTCGTGTCGTCGTCCGGCATGGCCGCGGTGTCGTCGACGCTGCTTGCCCATCTCGGATCGGGCGATCACGTCGTGGTCGGGGATGAACTGTTCGTGATCACCCAGGTCCTCCTGGGCGAAGACTTCCCGCGACGCGGGATCGGCGTCACGGCCGTCGACATGACAGACATGGCCGCGGTGGAAGCAGCGATCACGCCGAAGACGAAGATCCTCTTCTACGAGACCTCCACGAACCCGCGGCTCCGCGTTCCCGACCAGGACGCGCTCGCGGCGATCGGCCATCGCCACGGTCTCATCGTGATCGCCGACAACACGTTCCTCGGCCCGGCACTCGTCCGCCCGCTTGAGCATGGTGCCGACATGGTCCTCCATGCGGCGACCAAGTACCTGTCCGGTCACGGCGACGCGGTATCGGGGGTCGTCTCTGGCGCCAAGGTGCTCCTGGATCCCATCCGCATGCAGACCGATACCCTCGGGCAGGCGGCCAGCCCCTTCTCGAGCTGGCTGGTCATGCGCGGGATCCGGACGCTGCCCCTTCGCTCCCGAACCGCCTCGGCCAACGCGTTCCAGCTGGCGGAGTACCTCGAACGGCAACCCACCGTCGAGTGGGTCCGGTATCCGGGGCTGCCGTCACATCCGGACCACGACGTCGCGCGGCGGCTCATCGAGGGACCTGGCGGCGCGATGATCGCCTTCCAGCCTCGTGGCGGCGTCGAGGGCATGGCGGCGTTCACCGACCACCTCAAGCTGTGCGATATCGGCGTGAGCCTCGGGGACATTCACACTCTCGTGTACCCGCAACCGAAGCGCGGCGGCCTCGTCCGGGTGTCGGTCGGCTGTGAGGACGTGGATGACCTGCTGGAGGACTTCGCGCTGGGTTTGTCGCACGTTCCTGACCGCTGACGCGGCGTCGAAGCTCGTCGGGCGCGTCGAGACGCGCAGACCGATCGACGCAGCCGCTCACCTGACGCTCCAGACCATCGGGCGCAGCGGGGCGCGAAGCCGCGGACGGGCGATCGGGCCAGCGGGGCCGCCAGCAGAGGGCGGGCGATCGGACCCAGCGTGGCGCGAAGCCGCGGGCGGGCGATCGGACCCAGCTGCGGGGGAAGGGGGTCAGGCCCGGCCGAGCTCCGCGGCAGCGGACAGGGCCGCGCCGATCGTCAGGTCGACGCGGCGTGTGACCTCGTCTTCCGGTGGCCGGAACCAGCTCTCGTCGCTGTTGGCCCGAACCTCCTGGTTCGGGTCGGAATCGACGATGACATCCGAGACGGTCAGGATCGTGCCGGCCCGAACGGGTCGACCCTTGGCCTGCTCCCGCATGGCGAGCAGGAAGAGGGCCGCCGTTTCCATCTCCGCGGCGAGGTAGCCCCGCCGACCCCATCGCACGGCGCCATCCGGGTGCGGATCGTAGAAGACGTCGGACGTGACGATGGGACCGACATGGGTGGTCAGCCCGGCGGCACGACTCGCGCCGGCGAGGGCGAGGACGACCTCATGGCTGGCCGTGGGCGCGGTCGACTCGCCGGCACCGAGCGTCGCCCCGATCCCCGATGCTGAGGCCGCGGCCAGGGCCACGACCACATCGCCGATGGCCAGCCGTCCGAACCCGCCGCACGTGCCTACTCGGATGAAGGTCTCGACGCCGAGCATCAGCAGCTCCTCCACGACGATCGTTGTCGTCGGCGTGCCCATCATCGTCGTCTGGACCGACACCGGCACGCCGTTCACGGTGCCCGTGTAGCCGAGCAGGCCGCGGTGCGAGGTGACGAGGCGGCTCGCGTCGAGCCCACCGTCAAACCGTTCCGCGATCCGGGTGGCGCGGTTGGGGTCGCCCGGCAGCAGGACGACCTTCGCGTGGTCGCCGGGTTCGGCGTGGAGATGGATCTGGGGCATGGTCGGCCTCCATTCAGGTTCGGATCAGGCGGTCGTGCTCGATGACGGTGCAGCGGTTCATGACCACGGCCAGGCCCGCTGTCGCCGCTATCATGCCCGCCTCTCGATTCACGAGGCCAAGCTGGAGCCAGAGACACCGCGCGCCGACGGCGACGGCCTCGCGAGCATGCCCCGGACAGGCCTCGTAGCGACGGAAGACGTCAACGATGTCGACACCCCCGCTCGCCGCGACGGCCGCGGACAGGGTGGGGTAGCAAGGCAGCCCGTCCACGATCACCTCTCTGGGGTTCACCGGGACCACGTCGTAGCCCGCTTGCCGCAGCGAGATCAGGACGCCATGGGCCGCACGGATCGGGTTGTTCGATGCGCCGATCACGGCGATCCTGGGTCCCGCGAGGAACAGTTCGCGGATCCCGGCATCGTCCAGCATCTCGATGCCAAGCCGGCCGTCCTGGAAATCGAGCATGTCGGCGGTCCGGGCGTGGTCAGAGGTTCGATCCACGGCTGGTCGGCTCCGGCTATCCTGGTCCGACGGGCTGGTCAATCCGGCTCCAAAGTCTCACCATAGGGTCGCACGCGCGGCCTCCGATCTGCGGACGGAGTGTCGGTAGCGTATTGTGCCTGCCACGACCGGTTCCACCACTTGGGGACCCGGTCTCACGAGGAGGAGATCACATTGCGCAGTTTCAATCGGCTGCTCGCGCTCGGCGCGTCGGTGGCCATTATTTTCGCCGCTTGTGGAGGTGGCGCATCCGCGGCCCCAACGATCGGCCCGACGGAAGCCGCGTCCATTGAGGCCACGCCGGCGCCGACGGAAGCCCCGGCCGCGTTCAAGGCCTGCCTCGTGACCGACACCGGCGGGCTCGGCGACAAGGGCTTCAACGACAACGCCCTGAAGGGCCTCCAGGACGCCCTTGCAGCCGGCTACGCAACCGAGGTCAAGAACCTCGAGTCGAAGAAGGACGCCGACTACACGAGCAACATCGACCTGTTCGTCGCCGACGGCTGCCAGCAGATCACGACGGTCGGCTTCAACATGGGTGAGGTCACCGCCACGAAGGCCGGCGAGAACGGGGACATCGCGTTCTCGATCGTCGACTTCGCGTACGACCCGGCCATCCCGAACGTCACCGGCATCGTCTTCGCGACGGAGCAGGCGGGCATGCTCGCCGGCTACCTCGCCGCCGGCGTATCGGCGACCGGGAAGATCGGAACCTACGGCGGCCTCCCCATCCCGCCGGTCACGGTCTTCATGGACGGCCTGGCCGCAGGCATTGCCTACTACAACCAGGAGAAGGGCACGAGCGTCGAACTCCTGGGCTGGAACGCGGCCGCCCAGTCGGGCGTGATGGCTCCGGCGGACAACCCCTGGGGCAACAGCGACTTCGGCAACCAGCAGGCCCAGGCCTTCTTCCAGGAAGGCGCCGACATCGTCGTTCCGGTCGCCGGCGGCACGGGGATCGGCTCGTTCAATGCAGCCAAGCAGGCCCAGAGCGAGGGCAAGAAGGTCTACGCCATCGGCGTCGACACGGACCAATACCTCACTGCCCCCGGGTTCGAAAGCGTGATCCTGACTTCGATCCAGAAGATCATCGACAAGGCGGTCGCGGACGCGATCAACCTGGCCAGTCAGGGCAACATCGGGGGCACGAACTACGTCGGGACGCTCGCGAATGGTGGCGTCGGGATCTCCCCGTTCCACGATCTCTCGAGTCTCGTCTCGGCGGATCTGAGCGCCGGTGTCGACGCTCTCAAGGCGAAGATCGTCGACGGCAGCGTCAAGGTCGCCGACTACCTGAAGTAACGGTATTCCGACCCGAATCGTTTGCTCCCTCGGCGTCCACGACGCCGGGGGAGCGTTGTAATCTCGACCGGCTTGTAACTCGACCGGCTTGTAACTCGACCCCTCGTCCGCGCCCGCCGCTCGTTCGGCGGCACCATTCGCGTCTCGCCCCCGCAGCTCGAGGTTGGCCCGACCGATGCGCCTGCGACTCAACGGCATCACGAAGCAGTTCCCCGGGGTCCTTGCCAATGACCACGTGAGCATCGAGGTCGATCGCGGCGAGATCCTCGCCCTGCTCGGTGAGAACGGGGCCGGGAAGACGACCCTCATGAACATCCTGTCCGGGCTCTATCGGCCGGACGAGGGCGAGATCGTCGTCGATGAGAAGCCGCACGCCTTCCGGGATCCCGCAGAGGCGATCGCCTCCGGCATCGGCATGGTTCATCAGCATTTCATGCTCGTCCCGATCTTCGATGTGACCGATTCCGTCACCCTCGGATCCGAGGTGACAAGGGGCCCAATCGGGGCCCTGGATCGGCCAGCCGCACGAGCCCGGATTGTCGAACTCTCGGAGACGTATGGCCTCGACGTGGATCCCGATGCCATGATCGAGGATCTCCCGGTCGGCGTCCGCCAGCGGGTCGAGATCCTCAAGGCCCTCTATCGGCATTCGGACATCCTCGTCCTGGACGAGCCGTCGGCCGTGCTGACGCCCCAGGAGACCGAGGAGTTGTTCGTGATCATCCGGGGCCTGGCCAAGGCCGGGACGGCGATCATCTTCATCTCCCACAAGCTCAACGAGGTGATCGAGATCGCCGATCGGATCACGGTCCTGCGGCTGGGCAGGGTGGTCGGGACGGTCACCCCGGCCGAGACCAGCCAGTCCGCCCTGGCCGAGATGATGGTCGGCCGCCAGGTCCAGTTGACCGTCGATCGCAAGGACGTCACCCGGGGCGAGGTCGTCCTCGCGGTGAAGGGGCTGCAGGTCCGAGATGATCGCGGCGAGATCGCGGTGAAGCACGTGGAACTCGAGGTCCACGCGGGCGAGATCGTCGGGGTCGCGGGCGTGCAGGGCAATGGCCAGACCGAGTTCGTGGAGGCCCTGACGGGACTCCGAGCCGTTGACGCGGGGACGATCACCATCAGCGGCACGGAGATCCATCAGGATCCGCGCTACATCGCTGACCTCGGGGTCGCCCACATTCCCGAGGACCGCCTTCGCGACGGCCTGATCCGGGGCTTCACGGTTGCCGAGAACTACGTCCTGGACGCCTATCACCGCGAGCCCTACTCCAGCGGCATCCGCCTGCATCGCGACGCCGTCGCCGCTGCCGCGACGCAGGCGGTCAGCGACTTCGATATCAGGACGCCATCGATCATGACGGACGTCGGATCGCTGTCCGGCGGCAACCAGCAGAAGGTGATCGTCGCTCGGGAATTCGGGCGTGACGTGAAGCTTGTCGTCGGTTCGCAGCCCACTCGTGGCCTCGACGTCGGGTCCATCGAGTACATCCATCGTCGGATCGTCGAGCAGCGCGATGCCGGTGTGGCGATCCTCATCGTCAGCACGGAGCTGGACGAGGTCCTTGCGCTCGCGGATCGCATCGCGGTGATGTACGACGGCGAGATCGTCGGGATCCTGCCCGCCGCCGAGGCGACTCGAGAGCGGGTGGGCCTATTGATGGGCGGCGTTCGATGAGGCGCCTGCCGATCGGGCCGGCGACCATCCTGTGGACGATCGTTGCCATCGCGTTTGCCGTCCAGTTCGCCCTCGAAGGGGCCTACATCGCGCTCGGCGTCGAGATCCTCGTTGGCCTCGTCGTCCTCGTGCTGAGCACGAGGCCGCAGGGCCGCACGTTCCTCGGCCGGCTGAAGCTCCCGGTCCTCGCCATCATCTCCGCCTTCATCGTCGGCGGGGTTGTCCTCATCTTCTCCGACCTCGAGTTCTACGCCGCGTTTCCGGGCGATCCGCTCGGGACGCTGGCGGCGAGCCTCGGCCGCGTCGGGAGCGCCTACGGGGCCCTGATCGTCGGAGCCCTCGGGGACCCCGGAAAGATCGTTGCGGCGCTGGGCAGCGGCAATGCCAACAAGATCGGGATCGCCTTTCGACCCATCAGCGAGACGCTGCTTGCCACCACCCCGCTGATTCTTGCCGGCCTGGCCGTCGCGGTGGCATTCCGGTCCGGCATCTTCAACATCGGCGCCGAGGGTCAGCTCAAGATCGGTGCCGTATTCGCTGTCTGGGTGGGAATCTGGGTGCCCCTGCCGGGTCCGCTGCACATCCTCGCGGCCCTGGCCGCGGGGGTCATCGGCGGTGCGGCGTGGGGGTTCATCCCGGGCATCCTCAAGGCCAAGACGGGTGCCCACGAGGTGATCACGACGATCATGCTCAATGCGATCGCGCAACAGATCATGCTGACGCTGTTGCTGTCGCCCATCCTGCAACCCGAAGGGGGCACGACGCCGATCAGTCGCACGGTCATGGACTCGGCCCAGCTGCCGGTCCTCCTGGACCTGCCGAAGATCCGCGTTCATTTCGGCCTGATCATCGCGTTGCTCGCGGCCGTCTGGACGTCCTGGCTGATGTTCAGGACGACGAAGGGCTTCGAATTCCGGGCGGCGGGCCTGAACCCGCGGGCGGCGGGCTACGCCGGGATGCGCGCGGGTCGCACGATCGTCCTCGCGATGATCGTGTCGGGGGGCCTGGCCGGACTGGCCGGTGCCAGTGAAGTGCTCGGCACGACGCACTACCTGTCCCCGACGATCAGTCCCGGGTATGGCTGGGACGCCATCGCCCTGGCCCTGCTCGGTGGAACGAGGCCCAGTGGCGTGGTCATTGCCGCACTCCTGTTCGGGGCCCTGCGTGCGGGAGGACCGAGCATGGCGCTGGCGACCGGCGTGCCGATTGACCTCCTCGCCTTCATCTCGGCATTGGTCATCATGTTCGTCGCCGCCCCGCGACTCGTCCGCGAGATCTACCGGGTCCGGCTGAGCGCCACGGCGCCGAGCACACCGCAGGTCGTGGAGACCCCACTATGACCGGCGCGCGCATGGCGGACGAAACCACGATGTCGGCTGCCGATCGACGGGCTCACAACAACGGCCTCATCCGTGCCGCAATCTACGCCGCGGTCGGGTTGCTCGCGGTCTTCGTCGGATTGTTCCGTGTTCCGGCCGATCAGCTCACGGCCTACAAGGTCGTCTTCGAGGAATCCGTGATCCAGTTGCCGGATCTCTCCTTGCCGGTCGGCGGAACCTACATGGTCGCCGGCGTCGTGGGTCTCATCGTCGCGGGCCTTCAATTCACGTCGCCGTCGAGCGTGAGCTGGCGACGGCTCATGTCGGTCGTGCTCTTTGTCCTGGCCTTCGCGGTCCTGACCGGGATCCTGGGCGGGAAGACACCGAGCCTGGTCGGCCTCATGTCGGCGACCGTGTCGTTCGCCCTGCCGATCGTCTTCGCTGGACTTGCGGCCATCCTGGCCGAACGCTCCGGGGTCATGAACATCGGAATCGAGGGGATCATCCTGCTCGGCGCCGCCGCCACGTCGATCGGCGGATCGCTGCTCGGCAATCCCTTGGCCGGTATCGCCATCGGCGTCATCTCGGGCCTCCTTCTGGGCCTCTTGCTCGCCGTCCTGGCGATCCGCTATCACGTCGACCAGGTCATTGCCGGCACCGTCCTGAACCTCGCCGCCGCGGGGATCACGACCTTCATGTACACCCGGATCCTGCAGGTGAAACCAGACTTGAATCAGCCGGGCCTCGTTGGCGCCACGCCGATCCCGTTCCTGTCGGAGATCCCGATGATCGGGCCGGCGCTCTTCAACGGATCGTTCTACCTCTACGCCGGGTACATCCTGATCGTGATCATGCAGCTCGCGATCTATCGGACGCGATGGGGCCTGCGGTTGCGCGCCGTGGGCGAGAACCCGAAGGCGGCGGCCACGATCGGGATCGACGTCCTCAGGATCCGGTATCGCGCCCTCGCCATGAGTGGCGCCGTTGCCGGGTTCGCAGGCTCCTACCTGGTTGTCGTCTCGACCGGCTCGTTCCAGATCGGCATGTCGGCGGGCATCGGGTTCATCGGCATCGCGGCGATGATCTTCGGCGGCTGGAATCCGGTCGGCGTCGCCGGCGCGGCGCTTGTCTTCGGCTTCGCCCGATCCGCCGAATCCCGACTCGGCACCGTCGGCGTGGACGTCCCCACGGTCTTCCTGAGCATCCTCCCGTACGTCGTCACGATCATCGTCGTGGCGGGTCTCGTTGGCCGCGTCCGGGGACCGTCGTCAGTGGGACAGCCGTACGAACAATCTTGACACCCGCATGGAACGTCCCGGATTCGGTGATTTCGCGCACGGCGCCCATCCGACGTACTACGCCGCGCCGCCGGTCACCCGCACGGCCCCGGTCGGGACTTCAGGTCGGCCGCTGCCTCTGATCATCGACAGCGATCCGGGGCTGGACGACGCGCTGGCGATCGGCCTGGCGGTCGCCATGCCGGAGCTGGATGTCCTTGCGGTGACGACCGTGGGAGGCAATGCCGACGTCCGTCACTGCACCGAGAACGCCCTCCGCCTGCTCCACGCGTTTGGCCGCTCCGACATCCCCGTCGCGGAAGGCGCGGCCGGTCCACTCACGGGAGCGGTGGTGCGCGCCACGGGGATCCACGGTGAGACGGGCTTCGGCCGGACCGTCCTGCCACCGTCGCCCGCTTCCGTGCACGCCGAAGGTGCCGTGGCCCTGATGGCTCGGCTCCTGCGGGAGTCACCGGTCCCGGTGGCGATCGCCCCGATCGGGCCGCTCACCAATCTCGCCTCGCTGATCCGGCTGCACCCCGAACTCCTGGACCGGATCGCCCACCTCGCGATCATGGGCGGGTCGATCGGGGAGGGGAATACGACAGCGTCGGCCGAGTTCAACATCTACGCGGATCCCGAAGCGGCCGACATCGTGTTCCGGTCTGGAGTCCCGATCACGATGATGGGCCTTGACGTGACCCACCAGGCGACGCTCGACGGGGCCGCGTCACGACGACTGGCAGCGTGCGGCACGGGCGCCGGGCGCATCGCCGCGGAGCTGGTGGATTTCGCGATCGAGCGGGTGGGGAAGTGGTACGGCGGCACGAGCACCGCGATCCACGACGCCGTGGCCGTGGCCCACCTGGCCGTCCCGGATCTCGTATCCGTGGCCGCCTACAACGTCCGCGTGGACACCACGGACGGGCCGGCCCGCGGGCGGACGGTCTGCGAAGGGCTGTCCTACCGCATGGATCGATATGGCCTGGCGGCCAATGCCGAGGTCGGGATCCGGATTGATCCGGCGCGCTTCCAGGACATCCTCGTGGATGCCTTCGCGCGACTGCCGTAACAGGGAGCGGTCGATGCCATGGTTCGGACGACCCGCCTCATCTGGCTCCTGGCCGCCTTGCTCGTCGCATGCGGGGCGCGAGATGGAGACAACACGGGGCCACCGACCGGGGCTGCGACGGGCGGTGGGACCGCCGCTTCGACCGCCGCTTCGACCGCCGCCTCAGCCAGCGCCTCAGCCGGCGCCCCAGCCAGCGCCTCAGCCGGCGCTGCGGCCAGCGGCTCAGCCGGCGCAGACGCAACGCCGATGACGTCGGAGCGGGCAAACCTGCGGTACGTGGCGCTCGGGGATTCCTACACGATCGGGACGTCCGTCTCGCTCGAAGCGCGCTGGCCGAACCAGCTCGTGGCGTCTCTCGGCCCGAACGAGCCGTCGCTGGATCTGGTGGCGAACCTGGGCGTCAACGGCTACACCTCGCAGGATGTGATCGCCGTGGAACTGCCGCAGCTCGATGCGTTGCGCCCTGAATTCGTGACCCTCCTCATCGGCGTCAATGACGTCGTGCAGGGAGTGTCCGCCGACACCTACCGCGGGAACCTCAGCGCCATCCTGGACGACCTCGTGGCCCGCGTCGGCCCCAACAGAATCGTCCTGGTCACCACGCCGGACTACACGGTCACGCCGGCCGGCGCGGACTTCGGCGATCCGACCACACAAGCTGCGGCGATTCGGACCAACAACGAGATCATGGCGACGCTTGCCGCGGCGCGAGGGATCATCGTGATCGACGTCTTCGACATCTCCCGGCGGGCCGCGACCGATCGGTCTCTCGTGGCATCGGATGGTCTCCATCCGAGCAGCGCCCAGTACCAACGCTGGGTCGACAGGATCGCCCCGGCGGTCGCGGGCCTGCTTCGCCCGTAGGCGCCTGATTCACCGGCCGGTCGGGAGCGGCTCCGGTCGACCCAGCAGGTAGCCCTGGCCAAGCGGGACGCCGAGTTCGCGAAGCATCTCGAGTTCGGCCTGCTCCTCGATTCCCTC
Organism: Chloroflexota bacterium; assembly: GCA_016191425.1. Taxonomy (GTDB): domain Bacteria; phylum Chloroflexota; class Limnocylindria; order Limnocylindrales; family CSP1-4; genus UBA5189. The sequence continues at coordinate 13,743 of JACPOR010000003.1, read as the reverse complement.
CGCGATGACCTCGCAACCGACCCGGGCCGCGAACTGAACCAGACCAGCGATCATCGCCTGGCGGGTCAGATCGCGATCCACCAGATGCACGAGGCTGATATCCAGCTTGAGAAACCGCGGCGCGAGTTCGACGACGTGGCGCAGGTTGGCGAACCCGGCCCCGGCATCGTCGACGGCCAGGCTGACCCTGGGCCCGAGTGCGGCGATGGCGCGGCGGACCATGGGGTAGTCGTCGATCGCCGCATGCTCGGTGACCTCGATGACGATCCGGCGTGACCGACCCGCGAGGAGTGCGGCAAGGTCGGTCGACTGGAGGATCACGTCGGGCGAGGCATTCAAGTTCAGGAAGCAGTCGGGCGCGAGGGCTTCGGACGCATCGAGCGCAGCCACGAGACACGCGATCTCGAGCTCGACGCCCAGGCCCACCGCGTGGGCATCGACGATCATCCGATCGGGCGGCGTGCCGTCGGCGAAGCGGGTGAGTGCCTCGTAGCCGACGGGCTCGCCTGAGGCGAGCGTGACCAGCGGCTGGAAGACCGGCCGCAGGCCGTCCGCCGTCATGGCGCGCCGGACGCGCTCCCGAACCACCTCTTCCCGGTGGCCACGCTCGAGCAGCCCGCTCAGCAGTGCGCTTGCCGTGGCCGCAAACTCGCCGACGACGGGGAGGTGGTCGATCAGATGGCCGGCATACGCCTCGTCGCGTGTCCCCGCGGCGAGGACGCCAAGCAGGCCCTCGCCGTTGCGGATCGGGGCATAGGCGGCCGCCCGAAGGCCGAGCTCGGCCATCCTGTGGCCGTACGCCCCGTCGGCGGGCCGCGGCCGCCACGCCTCGGCCCACGGACCCTGGCCGGCTCGCTCGAACAGGTAGGCGGCACGCGCCGTTGGCAATGGCCGACCGGGAGCCAACGGCTGACCGTCGGGTCCACCCGTGGCCAGGGGGATGGCGCGCTCTGGGTCGAGGAAATTGAAGACGGCCGCGAAGTCGATGCCTGGCAGGCTGAGAAGCTCGTCGCAGATCGCCGCCGCCGTTTCCTCGGCACTCCCGGCTGGCCCGAGGCGGGCAAGTGCGGCAGCCACGGCGGCCCGCTCGCGGAATTCCCTGGCGAGGCTTGATCGCGCAGCCTGGAGCGCCGTGACGTCGCGCTCGACCGCGACGTACCCCACGACCCCGCCATCCGAGCTGCGAATCGGCGAGATCGTCGCCTCCACCTCGTAGACCGCACCGTCGGCGCGCCGATTGACGAACTTGCCCGTCCAGTTCTGCCCGCGCGTCAGACGGCGCCATAGTCCCCGATAGAAGGCCGCCGACTGGCGGCCACTCTTGAGGATCCGTGGGTTCTGCCCGATGATTTCCTCGCGACGATAGCCGGATACCCGCTCGAAGGCCGGGTTGACGTAGACGATCGTGCCCTCGAGGTCGGTAATCGCCACCGAGTCGGACGTCTGCTCGACCGCGGTGGCGAGCCGGGTCCGTTCCTCCTGCAGTCGAGCCAGCTCTTGCGCGGTCGCAACCTGCTCGGTGACATCGGTGAAGAAGCCGATGTTGCACGCCACCCCGTCCACGATGGCCATCGAGCCGGTGATATCGGCCAGCAGCGTCGTGCCGTCCCTGCGCCGACAAGGTACCGATGTCGCCACTCCGAGGCGACCGCCCGCCATTTGGTGAAACTCGTCAAGCACCGTGGGCAGATGCTGCAGGGGATGGATGTCCTTGACCGTGCGCTCGAGGAGCTCGTCTCGCGTATAGCCGAACAGTGCACAGGCGGCCGCGTTGACCCACCGCAGACGCTGTGTCGCGACCTCGGCGATGAGGATGGCCTGGGCGGTGCCTTCGAAGATGGCGGCGTATCGGAGTTCGGATGCGATGAGCGCGTCCTGCGACTTCCGCTGATCCGTGATGTCCGCGATCGTGCCGAGCATCCGCAGCGGCCGCCCGGACGCGTCGAGGTCCAGCACGCCGCGTCCGTGGACCCAGCGTTCGTCGCCCGTGTCGACGCGGACGATGCGGTACTGCCTATCGAAATGGTGGGCTTGACCGAGGACCTCGCCGGCGAAGTAGGCGACCATCGCCTCGCGGTCGGCCGGATGAATGATCGTCGTCCAGCCTTCGACCGACCGCTCGAACGCGGCGTCGATTCCGAAGATCGCGTCGAGGCCCCTCGAGCTCACCCAGCTTCCTGTCGGGACATCGAGCGAGTACGAACCGATTCGAGCGACCGACTCAACTTCGTCGAGCAGACTGGGCAACGGGCGCGACACGAGCTCCTTGACGACTCGGGTCGAGACTGAATCGGGACGGAGGCGATCAATCACGCTGAGCGAACATCTCGATCAGGCTCGCGCCGGTTTGGGCATGGCATTGGCCCGACGCCGAGGACGCCGGGGAAGCGGGGGACGCGGGGACGCCCCGGGGCTCGTCACGTTGATGTCGCGTGGGTGCATGGGTCGTGCCTTCGGATCCTTGGTCCATTGCGTCACGCGTGTCGATCACCTGCAGGCTCAAGTGGTGCACCGTGACACCGAGGTCGAGCTTGAGGTCGGCGTAGGCCCGCAACAACCGGGCAGATGGGTGAGCGCGGCCGCCGATGGTACCGGTCGCCACGGTCAGGGTCGTCAGCCTGGGTCAGCCCATCCGGCTCCGCATGCGCTTCCTTCGATTGGGTAGGATGAGCGCCTCGTGAGTCCGACTTCGCGCACGCGTTTCTCCTACTCTCGATGCCGGTCGCCTGGCTCGACCAGGCCCGACTCGTAGGCGTAGATCACCGTCTGGACGCGATCTCGGACGCCGAGCTTGTCGAGGACGCGGCCGACATGGGTCTTGACCGTCGCCTCGCTGAGCGCCAACCGGTCGCCAATTTCAGCGTTTGATTCACCGGCCGCCAGCAACTGCAGCACCTCGAGCTCTCGCGCGGTGAGCGTCGCCAGGGCGGGGAAAGCATCCGGTCGAGGGCGCGTCGCATAGTGTTCGACCAGCCTCCGCGTCACCGCCGGCGCCAGGGTCGCGTCGGATGGCGACGGCCAGACACCCTACCTGTCCCGACGAGCTGCGATCGCGAAGGCGAGGAAGTAGGCGTCGAGCAATTCGGGCGTGGATCGGTACTCGTTGTCCCCGACGAGGAAGTCGCACACAACCTCGCGCGTCCGGGCGATCTCACGCAGCCGAGGGCCCTTCCATCGAGGGTCCGAAAGCGTCAGGTCGAGCAGTTCCAACGCGCGATCCAGAGCCGCGTCGAAGCGACCCTGGTCGCCTTCCTGCCTGGCCCGGATGGCGCGGCCGACGTCGGCGCCGGCGTTGCCGAGCTGCTCCGCGAGGCTGAGCGTCCACCAGCGCCCGCTCGCCAATCCGGCGTGCATCGTCATCGTGCCACCAATCGGTTGACGATCGACGTGACCGCCGCGCGCACAGCCGCGTCATCGACCGACCGCGTGCGGTTGCCCTGCCTCGGGCGAATGTTGATGACGGAGTCGAACTCGATGAACCTGGGCGTGCCGAATTGCGCCGGGTAGAGGTTGATGCCCCAGAGACTCGGCTGCGGCGAGCCGTCCTCGAGGAGCAGTGCCTCCTCGTCGGCGTGCATTTCAGCCCCGACCGCCATGATGCCCTGCTCGATGTCAACGACTGCCTTTACGAGGTTCCCGAACATGCTCTCGGCCATCTCCGCGAGCGTGGACAGCGTGATGGTCTCCCGCACGACCTGCATGGCGGGCGCGGACTCCAGCAGTTCATCTTGATCCATGGGTCGAGCCTACCGGCAACAGGGCTGGGAGTCCACCGCCACGTACCGGCGGATCCCATGGCCGCCTCGACGCGCGGGCTCCCGGATGGCGACGGGTTCGAACAGCGCCAGGTCGACGTCAAGGGCCCAGGAGTGATGAGGACGTACCTGCCCGATTCGTAGCGATCCGGCCTTGGTGCGTGTGGCACCGAGCCGATGTTCCCGGGCTACCATTGACCTCCCGTGACGACCCTCGCCTCGAACGACTTCACGCATCTCCACACCCATTCGGAGTTCAGCCTGCTCGACGGGCTCGGACGGATCACGGACCTCGTCGACGAGGCGGGAGTCCAGGGCTTCGACAGCCTCGCGATCACGGATCACGGGGCCCTGTACGGCGCCGTGGCGTTCTACAAGGCGGCCAGGGCCCGCGACCTCAAGCCGATCATCGGCGTCGAGACGTACGTGGCGCGGCGGGCCATGGGCGACAAGGAGGGCAAGGCCGATGCCCAGCCCTTCCACCTGATTCTCCTGGCGTCGGACCTGACCGGGTATCGGAACTTGTGTCGGCTCGTCACCGATGCCCACCTCGACGGCTACTACTACAAGCCACGGATCGACCGGGAGCACCTGGCGAAGCACAGTGAGGGCCTCATCGGGCTGTCCGCATGCCTCAACGGCGAGGTCTCACGGGCGCTGGAAGTCGACGATTGGGAACTCGCCCGTAGCCTGGCGGGGGAGTACGGCGACATCCTCGGCAAGGGCCGCTTCTTCCTCGAGCTCCAGGACCACGGCCTCCCGGAGCAACGCCGGCTGAACGAACAGCTGGTGCGCCTGGCACCGGAGACGGGATTGCCGCTCGTGGTGACCAACGACCTCCACTACGTCCATCGACGCCAGGCCCCGGCTCACGACGTCCTGCTGTGCGTCGGCACCGGCAACAACCTCGACACCCCGGGTCGGATGAAGTTCGGGTCGGACGACTTCTACCTGAAGTCCGCCGCGGAGATGGAGGCGCTCTTTCCCGATCAGCGCGCGGCCCTGCTCAACACCCGACGGATCGCCGAGATGTGCGACCTCACGCTGCCCCTGAACCAGCTCCTGATCCCGCATTTCCCGGTCCCGGACGGGGAGACCGTCGAGTCGTGGCTGCGCAAGGAATGCGAGCGTGGACTTTCCTGGCGCTACGGCACCGTGACCCCGGAACTCCGGACGCGGCTCGAGTACGAACTCGGCGTGATCCTGTCCATGGGCTACGCCGGCTACTTCCTGATCGTGGCGGACTTCATCCGGTATGCCCGCGAGCAGGGCATCCAGACCACATGCCGAGGCAGTGCGCCGGGCTCGATCGTGACCTACACGCTCGGCATCACGCCGGTGGATCCGATCGCCTACGGCTTGCCGTTCGAGCGATTCCTCAATCCTGATCGCGTCACGATGCCCGATATCGACGTCGATTTCCAGGATGACCGGCGGGACGAGGTCATCGCCTACGTCTCCCGCAAGTACGGCCAGGACCACGTAGCCCAGATCATCACCTTCGGGACCATGCTGGCCCGCGCTGCCATCCGCGATGTCGGGAGGGTCCTGGGCCACAGCTACGGCGATGTGGACCGAATCGCCAAGGCCGTCCCGAACCAGCTCGGGATCCGCCTGGACGAAGCCCTCGAGGTCAGCCCCCAGCTCAAGGAGCAGGTCGGCGCCGACGAGGGCGTCCGCAGGGTCATCGAGTTCGCGAAGCAGCTCGAGGGCGTGGCCCGCAACGCGTCAACCCACGCGGCCGGCGTGGTGATCAGCCGTGAACCCTTGACGGACATCATGCCGCTCCAGCGGGCGACGAACTCGGACGGGCTGATGACCCAGTACGAGATGCACGCCATCGAGGATCTCGGCCTCCTGAAGTTCGACTTCCTGGGCCTGTCCAACCTGACGATCCTCAAGAACGCCGTCGACACCGTGAAGGCGCATCGCGGTGTGGACATCGACCTGGACCACATCCCACTCGACGACCCCGCCACGTTCCAGCTGCTCGCGTCCGGCGAGACGACCGGCATCTTCCAACTCGAGTCGGCGGGCATGCGCCGGTACGTTCGCGAGCTGCGCCCGACCTCGGTCTTCGACCTCGCCGCGATGGTCGCGCTCTACCGCCCGGGGCCGATGGACAACATCCCGGCGTACATCCGGCGCAAGCACGGGCAGGAGCCCGTGACGTACCTCCATCCGCTGCTCGAGCCGTTCCTGGAGCGGACCTACGGGATCTTCGTCTACCAGGAGGACATCATGGCCGCCGCGATCGCGCTCGGTGGCTTCACCGGGCCCGAGGCCGACACCCTCGGCTACGCGATCCGCAAGAAGAAGTCGTCGGTCCTCCGGGCCCAGAAGGAGAAGTTCGTCACCCAGGCCGCGGAACGTGGCGTGCCGCCCCAGACGATCGATGCGGTCTTCAAGGCCTTCGAGCCATTCGAGCGGTATGGCTTCAACAAGGCCCATGCCACCTGCTACGGCCTCATCGCCTACCAGACCGCGTATCTCAAGGCCAACTACACGGTCGAGTACATGACCAGCGTGCTGTCCGCGTTCCGGAGCTCCGAGGACAAGGTGGCGGCCGCCGTGGCGGAATGCCGACGTCTCGGGATCGAGGTCAGGCCGCCGGACATCCACGAGAGCCAGGTCGAGTTCACCGTCGAGGGCGACGCGATCCGGTTCGGCCTGCTGGCGGTCAAGAACGTCGGCCAGGGCGCGATCGAGTCGATCATCGCCGCTCGGGAGGCCGACGGCCCGTTTCGGTCGCTGACGGATTTCTGCACGCGGATCGACCTCCGACTGGCCAATCGCAAGGTCCTCGAATCGCTCGCCAAGGTCGGCGCCATGGGCACGTTCGGGCACCCGGCCCAGGTGCTCGCCGGTCTCGACGATGCCACCGCGGCCGGGCAGGCGACACAGCGGGACCGGATCTCGGGCCAGACCTCGTTCTTCGATATGGGCGCGGCCGACGCGGCCGTCCTCGAGCGCCCGCTGCCCCCGACGCCGGAGGCGCCGGGCCGCGAGCGACTTCGCTGGGAGAAGGAGCTGCTTGGTCTGTATCTCTCCGAACATCCGATGGGCGAGGTCGCCGATCGGGTCGGGGACTACGTCACCGCGTACTCCGCCGACCTGAAGGACGACTCGCTCGACGGTCAGCGGCTCGTGGTTGGTGGAATCGTGATCGGATCGCGCTCGATCGTGACACGGGCTCGCGCAACGATGGCGGTGGTGACGATCGAGGACCTGCAGGGGTCGATCGAGGTCGTGGTCTTCCCGAAGCTGTTCGAGCAGACAGGCCCGATCTGGACGGCGGGCTCGATCCTCCTCGTGGCGGGCCGGATCGATCATCGGGGCGAGGAGGTCTCGCTGCTCGCCGACCTCGTCATTCCCTGGGACGAGGCGGTCGTGAGAGGGCCGGAGGCGTTTGCGCGCGATGTGGCCGCCGGCGATCGTGCCAACTCTCGGCGACGAGCGGCTGGCCCGGGTCAGGCTTCGGGGGCAAATGGCAACGGCAACGGCGACGGCCGCGGCACGCCGTCCACGAACGGACATGCCAATGGGTACAGGAACGGATCTGGAGGCGCGACCACAGCCGGGACGCCGGCGACAGCCGAAGGTGCCGGACGTCTCTCAGCGCCGCGCTCCGGAAGTCCGTCGTCCGCCGCCCTGACCACGCCGCCGCGCTCGGGAAGTCCGTCGTCCGCTGCCCTGACCGCTCCGCCGCGACGCGCCGACGTGCCATACGTCTCGCCGCTGCGGCCCGACGCCCAGGTTCATGTGGCCCTGCCATCGATAGCTCCCGCAGAACCGCTTACGTCACATGAGTCGACCGAGCACGCGGGTGTGGGGGCGGCGGTCGATGACGATGATTCGCCGGCCCTCCCGGACGAGGCCCGACGACAGGCCGTGGCCGATGCGACCGCGCCGACCGTGCCGGTGGAGTCCGCCGGCGTCTCCCGGGTTCTCCACGTCCGCTTCGGTGGCGCTCCCGCGGACCAGCTCGTCCGAGCGATGGAGACCTTTCGCCAGCTGATCCGGGAACGACCCGGTGAAACCCGGGTCGTCGTCCACATACCGGTCCCCGGAGGAACCGCACTCCCCATGGAACTCAAGCAGGCCGTGGCCTACGACGCGGAGCTGCTCGCGGAGGTCACGCGACGCCTCGGTGAGGGCACGGCGCAGGTCGAGCTCGATTGACCCTCGTTCGACGCGACCCGGCGTGGATCCGGACCGCGCGACGCAATTCGTGCTAGGCGCGTGCCAGGCGTCGGGCCGCGCGGATCGCGCTGAACTTGTCGACATACGCCTCGCGGATGGCGTTGAGGGTCGGCCGGTCGATGTCGAGCTCGTACGCGATCTCGTTGATCGTCTGCGCCTCTTCGCTCGAGATCTCGTCGTCGGCCGCCCCGACGGCGAACGCGGCCCTGAGGACCGCAAGCTTCTGTTCCTCGGTGGCAAACCCGGCGAATTCGCGGGTCACGAGGTAGTCCTCGGTGCCGAACCTGGCCCGCGACTGTAGCTTCGCCATCTGGATCACGAGGACGGCCTGAGCTTCATCGAGTTGCCCGAGGTCGCGGATCGCCGCCTCCATGACGGCGGTTTCCTCGGCGCTGATCTCCAGGTCGGCGTGCGCCGCGCGCGCAAGGACGTAGGCAAAGCCGGCCAGGAAACGAGCCCGATCCGGGGCCAGGGAATCGAGCCGTGCCACGATCCGGCGCACGGTTTCGGTTTCTCCGGCGTTCGGGTCCGGGCCGGCAGGGTCAGGAGTTGGTGCTTCGATCCCCGGTCTGATGAGCCGCTCCAGGAATCCGCTCATGAGCGGCCACGGTGGACGACGTGGGACCAGGACGAATGTGTCATCGGGGTACTCTACGAGACCTCGGCTGGTAGGTCCTGAGATCTGCCCGCTCGGTCAAGGAACCTTGTTGCTTGTGGGATCGCGCGGGGGCTCGCGCGGGGCCCTCGTGGCGCCCTGAACCTGCGCCAATTTCACCCTGCGCCGGGCGCCGACGTCGTGCGACCGGTCGGGAGCCAGCGCGAGACCGCTGCGACGCTCAGTCCGACCACGACGAGAATCGTGAACCCGAGCGAGATGGCTCCGGCGGTGATCCCCGCGGCCAGGACGGCACCGGCCATGCTTGCCCCGACGACGCCGCCGAGGTACCGGCCGGTGTAGTAAGTCCCGGCCGCCATGCCGACGCGGTTGGGCTGGATCGCCTCGAATGCCGCGGCCTGCCGCGGCGACCCGGACAGGCCCATGCCCAGCCCGACGACGGCGAGCAGGGCGCCGACCACGATGAACGAACCGGACCCGGCCGGAAGGGCGAGGCCGGCGAGGCCGGCCGTCATGACCAGCGAGCCTGTCAGGACGAGGGCCCGCCGGCCTCGCCGATCCGACGCCCGACCGCCGAACGGCGCCACCAGCGCACCGACACCGGAGATACCGAGGAGCACGAGGCCGCTCGTCGTCGCCGAACCCGCGAGCAACCGCTCGACGAGCATCGGCACGAGAATGAAGCTGGCATGGAGGACCACGGTGTTGCCGAAGATGCCCGCGAGTGCCGCTGAGAAGGCCGGAACGCGGAAGAGTCGCGGATCGACGGCAGGCACTGGACGCCCCAGCTCGAACCAGACGAGGATCGCCGCAAGCGGCACGATTGCGACCGCCGCGACCAGCCCTGGCAATCCCGTATCGCCGCGCAGTGCCACGAGGATGGCCACGATCCAGGTGGCAAGCAGCGCGAGGCCGACCACGTCGAGCGGAGGCCGGGCGAACGTCGGGCGGATTGCCGAACCGTCTGCCGGCGCATTCGCCAGCCGCCTACCTGCTGGCGCATCTGCCGAACCGTCCTCCGGCGCATCTGCCGAACCGTCCTCCGGCGCATCTGCCGAACCGTCCTCCGGCGCATCTGCCGAACCGTCCTCCGGCGCACTCGCCGACGCCTTCCGGGGACCGGCGAGATCAGCCGCTGGGCGCAGCCAGAAGCCGACGGCGACGGCGGCGATCAGGGCGACCGGGACAGCGACGATGAAAAGGGATCGCCATCCGAAGGCCCCGACCAGCACGCCCCCGATGAACGGTCCAGCTGCGGCGCTGGTCGAGGTCAACAGGTCGAACAGGCCGAACGCCTCACCACGCCGCCGAGGTGATGCCGCGATCCGGACGAGTGCCGCGGAACTCGTCGAGACGAACGCCCCGCTGACTGCCTGGAACACCCGGGCCAGTTGGAGCAGCACAAACGACGGCGCAGCGACGGCCAGGAGCGAAGCGATACCGAACACCACGACACCACCGAGGAACGCGCGCCGGTGGCCGAATCGATCGCCCAGAGAGCCACTGATCGGCAGCGCGACCGCCACGGCCCCGAGATAGATGGTGACCAGGGACGAGACCGCGGCGGCCCCGAGGCGGAACTCGTCCATCACGCCCGGCAGGGCCACGGCCAGCATTGTCGAGTTGAGGGGGACCAGGATCGAACCGCTCGCCACGCCCAGCATGAGCGGCGTGAGCAGACGGTCGCCGCGCCCGCCGCTCACAGGAGGCGAACGATGCCCAGGGTGCCGTCGATCTCCAGGCTCGCGCCGTCGGGAATACGCGTCGTGGCGTCTCCGGTGCCCACGACCGCCGGCAGGCCGAACTCGCGGGCGACGACCGCCGCGTGCGACAGGACGCCGCCGGTGTTCGTGACCAACCCGCCCGCCGTGGTGAAGACCGGCACCCACGATGGGTTCGAGGACGCGCAGACGATGATGTCCCCGGGTTGCAGTCGCGCGAAATCGGCGGGAGTGAGCGTGATGCGTGCCGTCCCTCGGACAACTCCCGCCGACGCCCCGGTTCCGCGAAGGATGCGAGGGTCGTCCGAGGTGAAGCGCTCGCCGTCGAAGCGATCGGCTCCAACCTTGCCCGGATCGATCCCGATGATCCTGGGCGGGTCGAGCTTCGCCCGCCGCCCGAGCTCGTCGCGGCGGGCGACGATGAGCGGACGGGCATCGGTCGGCCGCTCGATCTGCGCCGGAACCTCATCCCGGAACAGGTAGAAGATCTCCTCCGGCGCGTCGAAGCTCCCGTTCGCGACGAGTCGCCGACCGACGCGCAGGGACAGGGTCCGGATCCGCGCCTGGGCGAGACGGTCGATCCAGTAGTTGTGGACCTCGGTGAGGGATCCGATCGCGCGCCCATACCCGAGGAGCCGCTCGAACTCGGCCACCTTCTCGGGCTCGCCGGCAAGCCGCTCGCGCACCGCCGCGGCGAGGTCGTCCGCCTCGGCTCGCAGGCGGAGGCGGCGCGATTCCGCTTCCTCGGGCGGGCTCACCAGGTGCTGTCCCACCTGCCCGAGGATGATGGCGGGCTCGTCAGCCCACGAGGCCAGGACCAGGTCGTCGAACGCCTGCCCGAGGTGCCCGTGGACCTCGAGGAACGTATCCAGGGCGGCAAGAAAGGCCCGTCCGCCGTCGAGGTCCACGAGTTCGGCCGGCTGGACCAGGCGGCGCGATCCGTCGGCGCTCACCGCGCCCGTCGTCAGGGCAGCCTTGATCGCGGGATGCGTTCGGGCGATTCGGGCAAGCCCTTCCACGCCGAGCTCGACGTCGAGAAGCTCGTTCGGTGCTCCGCCGATGAGCCGTAGCGCTTCGCCTGGCGGCGCGTCGGGGACGAGCGCATCGTGGAAGTCCGCAAGCTCCTCGACCGCCGTGTACGGCCCGACGATCGCGATGAAGTGGATCTCCCACATTCGCCGCACGGCCTCCCAGGCCCGGTCCCACGCCTGGGCGAGCGCGGCCGGCGCCAGCTCCTCGACGGGGATCGTCCGAATCCCGGCCTCGAGGCGGCGGATCTCCGGGAGTGCCTCGTCTCGCCACCAGGCCTCGGTGACCTCGACCTGGCGGTGCATCGCCGCCTGCCAGCGCTCGGTGATGCCGGGCCGCTCCTCCTCCGGGGCGTTGAAGTCGACACCGAAATACGCGTAGCCGTTCCACACGCGGCACCGCCAACGCTGGGGAAAGCCGCCGAGGAATGTGTACCGAAAGTTGAACCCTTCGCCCAGTGTTCGGACGTAGTCCTCGGAGAGGGGCACGAGGGCAAACGGCATATGCATGTCGTCGCGATCCCAGGTCAGGCTCGGATCGGTCGGATCCTCCCAGGCCACCGGGAAGTCAGCGGTGCCGGTCACGATCGTGGGGGACGTGCTCGCGGTGACGTCGGGAGCTGTCTCGGCGGGCAGTGTCGTGATCGGGCGGGCCTGGAGAAGGAACCACTGCCCGCCAGCCGCCGCCGCCTCGATGTCGACCGAGCCGCCGAACCCTCGTTCCACCTGGAGCGCCAGAGCGGCGAGTTCCCGCAGGGCGGCATCCTCGATCGCCGGGCCTGGCCTGCCGTTGCGACGGTCACCCGGCGTGTACTCGGTCCAGGTCAGGCTCGATCGGTCCACCACCCAGGTATCGGGCGTGACCGTCCCCGAGACCATCGCATCGCCGAGGCCACGAACGCTCGTGATCACGAGCTGGTCCGTTCGGCCGGTCACGGGATGTCGGGTGAAGACGACCGCCGCCGAAGACGCGGGTACGAGGGCCTGGACGACGACCGCCATGCCGCCACCGTCGAGGGCGAGGCCCTGGCGTAGCCGGTACGCCACCGCGGGGGCGCTCCACAGCGAGGCCCAGCAGCGCCGCACGGCTCCCGTCACGCCTTCCGGAGGAACATCAAGTTCGGTCTCGTGCAGACCGGCAAACGACGCCGCGGAACTGTCCTCGCCGATGCCCGACGAGCGGACCGCGAAGCGGGCCGGACCGCCGAGTAGCTCGATCTCCGTCGTGAGACGCGTGACGGCCTCGTCGAGGGCGCGGGCAACTGCCTCCTCGACTGGCGCGGTCTCGAACCTGCCGATGAGGCGCCCCCGAACCGCCTCGTCGCCGAGCCCCTCGAGGTCGGCCAGGGCGCCGGGGATCGAAGCCAGCTGGGCGCCAAAGGCCGCCGTCGTCAGGCAGAAGCCCGGCGGAATGCGGAAGCCGAGCCGAGCCAGCCGGTCAAGCGATGCCGCCTTGCCACCGACGTGGGCGACGCCGGCCTCGTCAACGCCGAGCCAGGCAATCAGCGACGATTCGGGACGCGGCACCGGTTTCCTCCACGTGACGGAACGAACTCCGAGACTCTAGCCGGGCGCGACGCCGGTCGTGTGCCCGGGCCGCCTTTGATCGCCGCCAGGGCCCCTCGGGTCGCTCCGCCCAGGCCGCCTCCGATCGTCATCACGGCCCCTCGGGTCGTTCCGCCCCATCCAGCAGGTCTCGGGATCCCGGGCTGACGAGGGGCCGAGACGGGGTGGTTGGTGGTGCCGGAGCCGGGACTTGAACCCGGATGAGGTTGCCCTCAACGGTGTTTGAGACCGTCGCGTCTGCCGATTCCGCCACTCCGGCCGGGGGTGGTGCCATTGAATCCTAGCCGTTGGGAACCAGTCACGGGGCGATCGCGTCCAGCGGGGGCCGATGCTAGACTCGCGCCGCTTCAGTATTGCTGCCCGGAGGACCCCCCAGATCGTGGAGGATCGTCGCTCGGCCACGGTGTCCGACGACCCCGTCCAGCGGCGTGACCTCATCCTCATGGAGCAGGCGCGGGGCGGAAGTCTCGACGCGTTCAATGACCTCGTCCTGTGCTATCAGGACATGTTGTTCGCCCTGGTCGTGCGCATGGTTCCGGATCGGGACCAGGCGTCCGATGCGGTCCAGGAGGCATTCTTCTCCGCGTTTCGCAACATGGGCCAGTTCCGCGGTGGTTCGGTCCGTTCATGGCTCAGCCGGATCGCCATCAACGCCGCGATGGACGCCCAGCGCCTGAAGAAGCGACGACCGGCGGACCCCTATCCCGAGCTCGAGGACGACACATGGCAGCCCCCGGCGACCGCTGCGGACGATCCCGTCACAACCTCGCTCCGGGCTGAGCGTCACCGTGCGCTGAACGACGCCCTCGCCCGGATCACCGACGACCAGCGGGCGGCGATCGTCCTGTTCGACG
>JACPOR010000011.1:28608-53801 GCA_016191425.1 Chloroflexota bacterium | reverse complement strand
CGTCCGTCGACCGCCCACGCCGCCCGAGCTGCCGGTCGCGGTCTGGATCAACAAGCCGATCGAGAAGGAGGTGCCGACTCAGTAATCCCACGAGCACGGTGTCTCATTCGGGTTGACAGGTTCCGCCTTGAGGTAGTGGCTCGCCGTCGGGTCGCAGTGGAGGTAGAGCGAGCCAGTCTGCTTCAACACCCGGTGGAGCTCCACGAGGCGGACGGCCATCTCGACCAGGTAGGCCATCATCTGGTTCTCACCGATGCCCGAGCGCAGGGCGGCGACGATCGTGCTTACCGTCGACGGGACACGGCCGCCATTCTGGGCCGTGTTCGTCAGGTAGGCGTACTGCGCCTCGGCATCGGGTCCCCAGTGCCAGGTGTCCTCGAAGGCCAGCAGCTGGGCGTCGCTCTTGCGCCCTGACTCGTCCTTGAAGATGACGTTGTAGTCCCGGTTGGAGTTGAACGGCGGATCGAGGTAGACGAGGTCGACCGACGCGTCCGGGACGTACTTCCGCAGGATCTCCAGGTTGTCGCCGTAGTAGAGGACGTCGGTCTTCATTCAGGGACCCTTGCTGTCGGCGCCATCCATCACCCTCGCTTGGTGGAGGCAGCATAGAGACATCTACGACCGACGGCCGGAAAACTCGGGCTCCGGCGAGCCCTGATCGCGCGGGTCGACCGGGTCGTGCCCGCCTATCCGGTCCTATCTGCACCGTCTTGCCCAGGTAACCCATGGTCGTATAGAGTGCAGATAGATGACACCCCGTGCCCTGCCGCGACCTGGGTCTCTCACGCCCTCCCGGCTCCGACGATTGGCTGCCGCGGGTGAATCGGAGCGTCTTGAATTCAAAGCGGGGCGCGCGGCTGCCCGCGACATCGTCGACGCCGCCGTGTGCTTCGCGAACGGGGACGGCGGACTCGTCTTGTGGGGCATCGATGACGACGGCGGGGTTTCTGGCACGACGTTCCGCGACCCTCAGGCCTTGCGGAAGCAGGTATTCCACGGCACTTCCCCGTCGCAGGTTGTCGAGGCTCAGGGCATTGAGATGAACGGACTGCTCGTCATCGCCTTGTGGGTCGCGCATTCGCCTGTCCTGGTGTCGACCAGCGGTGGGGCCTACCTTCAACGGCTCGGAACTGAATGCGTGCCGATGACGCCGGACCGTTTGGTGATACGCCAGATAGACACGCGTGCCCTCGACCTCAGCGCGGCACTCACGCCTGTAGGCGTAAGTGGGATCGACGAGCTCGAGGTCCAACGCTATCGGCAGTTGCTTCCCACCGATGACGCGGGCGAGCGCCTCCGTCGACTTGGCACGATCGAGCTGCTCGAAGCAATAGGTGCGTTGAGCCGGATGAGCGGAGAGTCTGTCCTGACTGTCGCGGGCCTTCTCGTGTTCGGCACGGAGCAAGAATTGCGGAGCACCCTGCCGCAGCATCACGTTGTCTACCTCCGGACGCCGACCGGGTCGACCGAGTACGAGCGGCGGGTGGTGTCGTCGGCCCCGGTCTTGCGTCTGATCGATCAACTATTGCTCGAAGTTTCGGCCGCCGCTCGAACGCGCACGCTTCGGATGGGCGCGCAGGATCTGGAACTTCCGGATTATCCCGAGCGAGTGCTGCGCGAGGCCATCGTCAACGCGATCGCCCACCGGCACTACACGCTTCCGGGCGACATCGTGGTAAGGCAGACAACGTCACGCGTGGAAATCGAGAATCCTGGCGGGTTCCCAGAAGGGATCGACGCCGACTCGGTCATCCAGCACGCCCCCGTGCATCGAAATCGTCGACTGTGTGACCTCCTCGATCGGGTTCGCCTTATGGAACGATCTGGCCTTGGCGTCGACAGGATTTTCGAGGATCAGCTGCGCTTCGGGAAGGCCCCGCCCACCTATGACGCCGATCGAACGTCCGTCCGCCTCCGGTTGGATGCGCGGGACTTCGACGAGCCATTTGCCCGGTTCGTCATCGGTGAGGAACAACGGGGCCGCGTGTGGCGCGTGGAAGAACTTCTTGTGGCCTCCCACCTTCGGCGAATGGGCCCTGCCGATCGAGCCACCCTGGCTCGCGTGATGCAGCGGACGGAACGCGAGGCGCAAGACATCCTGCAGGAAGGTCTCGGGCAGATTCTCGATCGTTTCGGATCCGGTCCGGGTTCCCGGTTCGCGTTGAGCGCACGGGTGCAGGCCATCTTGGGCGCAGAGGCCGCATACACGCGCGAGAGAGGCCTTGCTCGCGAGGCCCAGCGAAACCTGATCCTGCAACACGCCGACCAATTCGGCCGCGTCGACAATCGAACCGTGCGTGATCTCCTCCAGGTGCAACGCAGCGAAGCCACCAACCTGCTTCGGGCCTTGGAAAAGCGAGGCCTCTTGATACAGCGTGGGTCAAGGCGGTGGGCCTACTACGAGCCTGTGCCGCAAAGCACGCTCCCTATGTGAAAGGTCTAACGGGGTTTTCATAGGGTGCAGATAGCACGTCCACTCGCAGAGGGATCGCCTGGCCTTTGGGTGGACTGGATCCCGTTCGGCATCAGCCGACTTCACTCGATCGCAGCCAGCTCCGTGGACAGCCGGGCCACGACCGCCTGTGTCAGCGGCCAGCCCTTTTTCGGGTCCATCGGTAGCCGGATGCGGACCTGGTTGGAGGCAAACGCCACGTCCGATGGGCGGATGCCTGGCAGCGCGCCCGGACCCAGGAGGCGCATCGCCGTCGCGCGTGACAATCCCGCCCCAAACCGGACGACGAGCTGCCCGTCCTCCCGCGAGATGGACGAGACACCGGCGCCCTCGGCGGCCAGCCGGAGCTCGGCGACCTCCGTCAGCCGCAGCACGGGCGGGGGCATCGGGCCGAACCGGTCCGTGACGTCCTGGCGGAACGCGGCGATGTGGCCGGGGGTGCGCGCTCGAGCGAGCCGCCGGTAGAGCTCGAGCTTCTGGGACTCGTCGGGGACGTAGTCGTCGGGGAGATGCGCTTCCAGGGGCAGGTCCACCACCGCAGACGGAGCCTCGACGATCGCCGGCCGACCCTCGCGCGTTGCCTTGCCCTCCTCCACGGCCTCGGCGAGCATCCGCGAATAGAGGTCGAACCCCACGGCGGCCATGTGGCCGGACTGTTCGCCACCCAGGATGTTCCCCGCGCCCCGGATCTCGAGGTCGGACAAGGCGATCTGGAAGCCTGCGCCGAGCTCGGACGCGTTGAAGATCGCCTGGAGCCGCTTCCGCGCGTCCTCGCTCATCCGCTCGCGCCGCCGGTAGAGCAGGTACGCGTAGGCGCGCCGCGACGACCGCCCGACCCGGCCACGAAGCTGGTAGAGCTGCGCGAGCCCGAGCGTGTCCGCGCGGTCGATGATGATCGTGTTGGCGTTCGGGATGTCGAGCCCCGACTCGATGATGGTCGTGCAGACGAGGATGTCGGCTGCGCCGGCGGCGAACTTGAGCATGACGGTCTCGAGCTGGCCCTCGGGCATCTGTCCATGCCCCACCACGATTCGGACATCGGGCAGCATCCCCCGGAGCTGCTCGGCCTGCGCCTCGATCGTCTCGACCCGGTTGTGGACGTAGAAGACCTGCCCGCCGCGATCGAGCTCGCGCAGGATCGCGTCGCGGACGAGCCCGGCCGAGGCCTCCGCGACGCGGGTCTGGATCGGCAGGCGATCCTCAGGCGGCGTCTCGATGACGCTCATGTCGCGGATCCCGGCGAGGGCCAGGTTCAGGGTGCGGGGGATCGGCGTCGCCGAAAGCGTCAGGACATCCACCTCGCGCCGGAGCTGCTTCAGCCGCTCCTTCGCCGCGACCCCGAAGCGTTGCTCCTCGTCCACGACGAGCAGGCCGAGGTCGCGGAACCGGACGTCCTTCGAGAGGAGCCGGTGCGTCCCGATGACGATATCCACGGAACCATCGGCCAGGCCCGCCAGGGTGTGCTGCTGTTCCCTCGGAGCGACGAACCGCGACAGGATCCCGACGCCCACCGGGAATGTCGCGAACCGGGCGCTGAATGTGGCGTGATGCTGGGCGGCGAGGACGGTGGTCGGCACAAGGACGGCAACCTGCTTCTCGTCCTGGATCGCCTTGAATGCTCCGCGCAGCGCGACCTCGGTCTTGCCGTAGCCGACATCCCCGACCACGAGCCGATCCATCGGCCGCGCGGCCTCCATGTCGTGCTTCATCTCGAGGACGGCGCGGAGCTGGTCCGGCGTCTCCTCGTACGGAAACGAGGCCTCCATCTCGGACTGCCAGGGTGAATCGCTGGCGAACGGGTGGCCCTGGGCATTGGCGCGCGCGGCATACAGGCGGAGGAGCTCCTCCGCGAGGTCGGCGACAGCCTTCCGGACGCGCTGCTTCGTCCGCAGCCACTCGGTCCCGCCAAGCTTCGAGAGCTGCGGTCGCTCCCCACCGGAATACCGCGTGATGCGAGCGATCTGCTCGACCGGGACGTAGATCCGATCACCCGCCGCGAAGCTGATCTCGAGAAAGTCCCGCTCGTCGCCGACTCCGGAGGATCGGCGGATCATCTGCTCGTAGCGCGCCACGCCATGGTCGATGTGGACCACCAGGTCGCCAGCAGTAAGGCGCTCGAGTATGTCGCGCGGCACGACCCGTCGCATCGCCTTGGGCCGGCGGACGCGAACGTTCCCGAAGAGTTCCCGATCCGTGACGAAGAGCAGTCCATCGGGTCCGCCGGCAAAGCCGCCGTTCAGGCTCCGCTCGACGAGCACCACAGCCCCGGGCGGTGGGGGTTCCACCACGGACGCGGTCACCGCGGACTCGTGGCCGGACTCGGCGAGGAGCTCCGCGAGGCGCGGCGCCTGATCGGATGCGATGACAATCCGCGGCGCGGTCTCCGCTCCTTCCGATCGCCACGCGTCGACGGCCCGTCCAAGCTGCGCGGCCCGGCCCGTCGGCAGCGACGGCTCCGACCAGCCGAACAGGTCGCCCGACGACGTCCCTCCCCGCGCGATCGAGGCCTCGGCGGTCACGGATTCCCAGGTCAGCTCCAGGGTCCGCAGGCCGCGCAACCGAGCCTTCCAGTCACGGCGGGACAGCAGTGTCTCCGGCCATCGACGCGGCAGATCGCCCGCCTCGATGAGCTCGGCTCGGCGCTCATCAGCCTGTCGCCACAGGAAGTCGGCGGCCTCGGCGAGGTCGCCGGGTTCGTCGAGGACGAGGAGCGTCCCGGTGTCGACGTGGTCGAGCCCCGTGTGCGGGGCAAGGATCGGGGCCCAGACCTCCGCGGCGTCCCCAACCTCGGCGGCCCGTGACCCACCGGGCTGGACGTCCGCGTGCGCGCCGGACAGGCGGTCAAGGTCGCCGACCATCCGCTCAGGGAGCATGCCGGCAAGCGTGCCGAGGCGCGATCGAAGCGCGTCCGAGCCGTCCGCCGGTAGCAGGAATTCGGAGGCCGGCAGCAGGCTGACGGCCTCAATCGCGCCGACGGTGCGTTGGTCGGTTGGGTCGAACATCCTGACCGAGTCGATCTCGTCGCCGAACAGCTCGATCCGGACCGGCAGGGAGGCGGATGGCGGAAAGACGTCGACGATGCCGCCGCGTCGGGCGAACTCGCCCTTGCCGGCGACCTCCAGGACCGGGCTATAGCCAAGCTCCAGGAGTTCGCTGAGCAGCCAGCTCTGCGTCACGCGTCCTCCCACGCGGAGTTGTCTCGGCTGCGAAGGAAGGTCCAGGGGCGCGATCGTGTGCTGGATGAGTGCCTGCACGCTCGCCACGAGAATCCGGGCGCGGCCACTCCGCCAGGCGGACAGGGCAGCAACTCGCGCCGCGGTCTCGTCCGCCACCAGCTCGCTGCGTTCGTAGGCCAGGGCAGTTCGTGGCTCCAGGGTGGCGACGGCCCCCGGGTCCCCTATCCACGCGGACAGCTCTTCAGCCACTCGATCGCCGATCTCGGCGTCGCGCGCCACCCACACGACCCGTTCGCCCACCGACAGGACGAACGCGGCCGCGAGATAGCTCTTTGCCCCGTGGGGAACCTGGGTCAGGCTCGCGTGGCTGCCGGATTTCGTGGCCGCGCCGGTCAGGCTCGCGTGGCTGCCGCCAGGCTTCGTTCCCAATCCGAGCCCCAGGCTCAGCCGGGAGGCCAGCTCCTGAAATGCACCCGATGCGGCCAGCAGCGGCGGCAGTCCCGACAGGTCGGGAAGGCGTCGGCCGGCGCCGTGGCGATCAGCCGGTTCGTGGCCGGGGCCGCGAGCGTTGGCCTCGGCGGTTCGAGCAGCGGATCGATCGGCCGAAGCCTGCTCGACGCGTGCGTCGACGCGACGCTCCCAACCCCGCCGCCCGCGGAGCGGTACCATCGTCACTCGGGTGCCTCCGTCGTCCTTCGGCCACGTCTGCCATTCATTGGCATGCCTCTGCCGTCACTCAGGTGCCTCGGGCCGCACCTTGCGCCAGCCGGTCTTCGTGCGGCGCACCCCCTCCGCGTCCGGTGGTCCACCGATCTCGCCGGGCGGGGCAAGGAGATCGGCATCTGCCGGCCGCAGCTCGAACGCGTTGTGGCGATTCGCCGCCCTGTTCACCCCGTCGCGAGCCCAGCCCTCGATCGCATCCGCCGCCGCGTCGAGGAGCTCGTCCAGGCGGAGACGCTCCTCGGGCCCGAAGGTCGAAAGGACATGGTCGACGAATCCGCGACTGGGTTCGCCGATGCCGATGCGCAGTCGACTGAACTGCTCCGTCTCGAGCTCGTCGATGATGGATCGCAAGCCGTTGTGCCCACCCGGCCCTCCGCCCTCGCGAAACCGGAGCTTGCCGAACGGAAGGGAGAAGTCGTCCACCACCACGAGCATCTCGCGCAGCGGCGCGCGGTCGCGAGCGAGGATCTTCCGGACCGCGATGCCCGACTCATTCATGAACGTCATAGGCTTGACGAGGAGGAGGTCCAGGCCCTTGTAGCGTCCACCCACGGTCGCCGCCGCGTCCTTGTTCCGGGCACGGCCGGACCAGCCGGCACGGTCCGCCAGGCGGTCAACGACCATCCAGCCGATGTTGTGACGGGTCTGCGCGTACTGCTGGCCGGGATTTCCCAGCCCAACCACGATCTTCGAGGGCACGACTGGGTTGATGGTACTCGGCGGAGGCTCACATGCCGTGGTCGCCGCTTTCCAGCCGGAGCCATGGGCCACCCGAAGCGAGCCGCCCGAAGACGGCGCGGGCGCCTGCGTCGAGACTATTCGCCGCGTGCCGCGACGGCCAGCAGGCGACGCTCAAGGGCCCGCATTGCGGCCTCCTCAGCGGGCTCCGCATGATCCCAGCCGCAGATGTGGAGCGTTCCGTGGGTGAGGAGGAGCGCCAGCTCGTCGGCCCTGGACCAATGCACGTCGCCCGTCTGGCCGCCGCGACCCTCGGCCGCCTGGGCGATGGCCCGCTCCACCGAAACCGCGATGTCGCCGAGGTGCACGCGAGCGCGGGGAGGAAGGACGAACGCGTCCGCACGCCCGACCCGGCTGGGCCGGTCGCGACCCGGATGCACCGGGAACCACTCGGGCGGGAGGAGAGGGAACGAGAGAACGTCCGTCGTGCCCTCATGCCCGAGATGCGTGCTGTTGAGCTCCGCGAGCTCCTCGTCGTCCGTCAGGACGACAGAAAGCGACGCCGCATCCGGCGCCCCGGCGGCGCGAAGGGCGGCAACCACAATGCTCGCAACCCGTGTGCGGGGCAGCACGTTCGGAACGCCCGGGCGGACCGCGATCTCGATCCGCCAGCCGTCGATGAGGTGCGGTCGTGTCACCGGCTGCTGGGGGGTGTTCGAGTATCGGAGCCGCGGAAGCCATCTGAGCCGCGGAAGCCATCTGAGCCGCGGAAGCCCGGCCGACCGGAGCCCTCGTCACCGCCACCGCTCTGGGAACCGCCACCGCTCGGGGCACCGCCACCGCTCGGCACACCACCAAGGCCGGAGGCACTCCCACCCGCCGGGGCACCACCCCCCGGGGCACCACCACTACCGGAGGCACCACGACCCGCCGATCCCCCGCCGCCGCCCGAGGCAGCGCGGCCGGCCGCCGCGCGTCGGGCCTCGAGCTCCACGATCTTGCTCTGCGGGTACGCCACGCGCTGGTGGTACATCCCGAGGAGCTGCTGGACGAATGCCTCCTCGATGAGGCTCAGATCGCGGAACGTCAGGTCGCACTCGTCGAACTGGCCGTCGGCCATGCGATCGGCAATGATCCTGGCGACCATGCCCCGGATGGCCGCCTCGTCTCGCGAGGTGAGGGACCGTACTGAGGCCTCCACCCCGTCCGCCAGCATGATCAGCGCAGCTTCACGGGACTGCGGCTTGGGGCCCGCATGCCGGAACGTTCGGATGTCGACTCCGTCGGCCGCATGCTTGCCCGCTTCGGTCTTGAGCCCGCCGTACGGCTGGGCCGCCGCTTCGCGGGCCTTCGCGTAGAAGAAGCTGATCATGGCCGTCCCGTGGTGCTGCGGAATGAAGGCGATGAGCGCCTTCGGCAGCCGCGCTTCGTAGGCAATGTTGATCCCGTCGGCGACGTGGGCCTTCAGGAGCTGGGCCGAATCCTCGGGGGAGAGCTGGTCGTGGAGATTCTCGCCACTGGCCTGGTTCTCGATGAACCCCAGCGGGTTGGCCAGCTTGCCGATGTCGTGGTAGTAGGCCGCCACGCGCGTCAGCAATGGATCGGCCCCGATGGCCTCGGCTGCCCGTTCGGCGAGATTGCCCACCATCAGGGAGTGGTGATAGGTACCGGGCGTCTCGATGAGGAGACGCCGCAAGAGCGCCTGCGACGGGTTGGCCAGCTCGAGCAGCTGGAAGACGGTGAGGATCCCGAAGACGTTGCCGAGGACGGCGAATGTTCCGGCCGCGGCGACCGCGGCGCCGCCGGCACTCAGCGCGGACGCGCCGACGAGCTGGACAATTCCGGTCAGATCGCGCTCACCGAGCAGCGAGAACGCGGTCACGACCAGAGCCTGGGCCACGAAGGCCACGGCGCCTGCCTGCAGGAACATCTGGAGCCGGTCGCCACGGCGGACCCCGAGCACGCCGGCCAGGCCCCCGAAGAACACGAATGTCGCGAGCTCGAGCGATGGCCCGTTGACGGCCCCGGCCACGACCGCGATGAGCGCGCTCAGCACGATTGCCACCTCGGCATCGAGGAGGACCGCGATGAGGATCGGGATGGCGGCGAGCGGCACGACGAAAGGCAGGGCAGCGCGCCCGGCCGTGAGCTGGAGCGCGAACGTCGCGAACAGGAGCAGAAGGCTGATGAGTATCAGGACGTTGTTGCGGTGCCAGAACCCTCGCCGGAAGCGCCAGATCCAGCCGAGCAGGAGCGTCACGAGCAGCGCGCTCAGGACGAGCCAGCCGGCAAGGTCCGTGGCGTTGGTGGACGCCTTGTCGAGACCGAACGCCTCGAGGAGTGTCGCGTCCTGCTCCGTGAACTTCGTCCCTCCCCGGACGAGGATCTCGCCCTTGAGATACGTCTCGGTGACGGGCGCCACGGCGCCGGCCTGCCGATCCCGTTCCTGCTGCGTCAATTCCTGGCTGAACGAGCTGTTCGGAACGACGAGAGGCGCAATGAGATCGGCGGCGAGGGTGCGCTCCGGTTGGGACAGGCCGCCCGCCATCTGCTCGGACAGGCGCTCCTTGACCAGTGCGACCTCGGTGTCACGCAGTTCCGAGCGTTCCGTGCTGTCGAGGATACGGGCCGCTTCCGTCCGGATGGCCACCCAGCGCGCCGCCTCCATCGTCCGAACGAACTCGGCCGATGCCGGCGGCAGGTCGCCGGCGACCCGTTCCAGGATCAGGCCCCGTTGGACGTCCGTGGTGGCCGGGTCGAACGCCGTGTCGAGCAGGCGCATGGCGCTCGTGAAGGCCGCGCTCTGGGCATCGGCGATCGCACTCGCCCGCTCGCTCGTGAAGTCGTACTGAGGCGGCACCGCGTCCGCGGCGGCCTTCCGGGCCGCCGCCGTGAGCGTCACGCTCTCATAGGTCATCGCACGAGGGGCGACGATGTCGCTCGGGACGAGCGCACCGACCTCGACGGCGACAACCTGCGGGGAGAAGTCGGCGCCGAGGATGATGGTCATGGCCACGATCAGGCCGATCGCGGCCACAGCCAGGCGACCGGCCGCACGCCGGGTCAGTCGGACCGCCTCGGTTCCGCGATGAGCGAGCACGTCAGCCCTGCTCGCCCTCCGGCACGTGATCGGCCCGGTCATGCCGCGCCAGGTCGGCCCTGGCGAGCGCGCTCGCGACCATGCCGCTCAGTACGCGGCCGTCGGCCCGACCACGAGTTCGAGGAGCAAGCCAGCCCATCATCCTGCCCAGGTCACGAGGCGATGTGGCCCCTGTGGCGGCGAGCGCCTCCTGGACCAGGGCGGTCAATTCGTCCTCGGACAGGGCCTCGGGCAGGAATGCTTTGAGGATCTCGATCTCCGCCGCCTCCTTGGCCACGAGGTCGGGCCGGCCGCCCTTTTCGAACGCCTCGATGCTCTCGCGGCGGGTCTTGACCTCCCTGGCCAGGATCACCGCGACCTCATCCTCGGCATATGTGCGTCCATCGCGCTTCTCGGCGTTGTAGATGGCGTTGCTCGCCATGCGGAGCGTGTCGCGGCGCAGCGCGTCGCCCGACCGCATCGCGGCGGTCGTCTCGGCGCGGAGTCGATCTCGGAGCGTCACCGGAAACGGCACCTCGGGCGGGAACACCCTCGGGGCTTCGACGGGCAGGCCGGGTGGTCGGTTCGGTTCGCCCCGGAGTCGATGCAGTCGGCATCGATGGAGGCGCACGTCGGACGGTCCCGGCCGTCCGGCCGATCAGCCCTGCGGCGTTCGAGCGTTCTTCTGTCGCTTTGCTTCCTTGCGCTTGCGCTTCACGCTCGGCTTCTCGTAGTGCTCGCGACGGCGAGCCTCAGCGAGGATGCCAGACTGCTGGATCTTCTTGTTGAAGCGGCGCAGGGCGCTCTCGAACGTCTCGTTCTCGCCCACTCGGACTTCTGCCAATCCGGATACACCTCCTCGGGCTGATCGTTTCGTGTTCGCAATTTCGGCGTCGAAACCCAACGACACCCGATGCGTGCTCACGGTGGAAGGTGCGCGACTGCACCGGACGCAAGAGCCGCCGGAGTGTCGCACAGGCCGTCCGGGGGGTCAAACACCCCGTATTCGCAGGGCTGAGGTCGCGGGTCGGCTACGCTGCGCCCATGGGAGCGCTTCAGAGTCGCAACCTGCTCGTGTTCGGGGTGGCCACGCGCGACTCGATCGCCCGGTTCATTGCCGAGCGGCTGCAAACCGCCGAAGCCGTGGCCGGAAAGGTCATCGAGGTCGGGGCGGACTGGAGCAGCCTGGCCCTGTCCGGCGACCGGACGCCAGGCCCGCGGGCCCGGCCATGACGGAGATGCAGACCCTGCTCGACCTGCTCGACCAGGCCGTGACCAGGTTTGGCGATCGTCCGGCGCTATCGATCCGTCGCGATGATGGGTCACGGCTCGCCTGGACCTATCGCGATTTCGACCATCGGACGCGGATGGTCGCCTGGCGCCTGAGGTCGCTCGGCCTGGAGCCGGGCGACCGCGTGCTCACCTGGTCCCCGTCCACGCCGGAGCTCGCGGCCGCCTATTTCGGATTGATGCGGGCCAGGCTCATCGCGGTGCCGCTGGATCTCAGGATGTCCACCGACGCGATCGAGGGGGTCGTCGCGGCATCGGGCGCGAGGCACCTGATCCTCGGGACCGGCCGGGACGCGCCCGATCCACGGGACGCCCACCTCGAGAACCTGCCGACCACCACGGTCGAGACGCTCGCGGCGAACCCGGATCCGGGCTGGCCCGGGGACTGGGAGGCCCAGGTATCTGCCTGGGACCGACCTCGACCGGAGGAGATCTGGGAGCTGATCTTCACCTCCGGGACGACCGGGACGCCGAAGGGCGTGATGCTCGGCCACGACAACGTGACGGCGTCGATCCGGACCTTCTACGAGATCGTCCCGCGGATGGAGCACCGGATCGTTTCCCTGCTGCCACTCAGCCACCTCCTGGAGCAGGCAGTCGGGCTCTTCTACGCCCTCTCCGTCGGCGCCGACATCCTCTACGTGCGGAGCCGGAACCCGCGGGTGATCTTCGATGCCCTGCGGGAGCACCGGGTGACGTCGCTGATCGTGGTACCACAGGTTCTCGACCTCTTCTGGAGTGCCATCGAGCGCGAAGTCGACAAGCGGGGAAGGACAGCCTCGTTCACGCGCCTTCGCGCGATCGGCCGGCATCTGCCGGGCTGGGTCCGGGTTCGACTCTTCGCCAGCGTGCACGCGCAGTTCGGCGGCCATTTCCGGCTGTTCGTCTCTGCGGGCGCCTTCCTGCCACCAGCGCTGCAACAGGGCTGGGAGGACCTCGGCGTGATCGTCCTCCAGGGCTACGGATCCACGGAGACGGGGACCGGTTCGTGCACGACGCTCGATGACCACGTTCCGGGGACGGTCGGTCGGCCGCCGGCAGGCATCACCATGCGCATCGCCGAGGGCGGCGAGATCCAATTCCGAGGGCCGACCCTCTTCCATGGCTACTGGCAGGCATCCGGGATGACTGCCGAGGCCTTCACGCCCGACGGCTGGTATCGGACCGGCGACATCGGCCATCTCGACGACGGCGGGCGGCTGATCCTGTCGGGCCGGATCAGGGACATCATCGTCCTGCCGAACGGCCTCAACGTCTATCCCGAGGACATCGAGAATGCCCTCCGGATCGCGGGGATCCGTGATTCGGTGGTCCTGGAGTCGCGTCCGGGCCGGATCGAGGCGATCGTCCTCGCGCCGGGCACGCACGGCCTCCCGCAGGGCGGGGACGCCCCGGGCGGGCGGGTAGGCGGGCTGGCGGACGACGTGCTGGCGGTCAGGGATCGGATCGATGCTGCAGTCAAGGCGGCCAACCTCACCCTGGGTCCACAGCAGCGCGTGTCGGGCTGGCGATTGTGGCCGGACGAGGACTTCCCGCGGACCCATACCCTGAAGGTGCGCCGGGATCGGGTCCGCGCATGGGCCACCGTGGAGGCTCCCCTGCCGGTGGATGGATGACGGCGCCCTGATCGCTGGCCTCGATCCTAGCCCTAGCCTGGAATGGGCACTCCGAAGCCCTGGGTCTCGAGAGCAGTCGCGATCGCCGCGGCCCGGGTTGGATCCGGCACACCGGATCCGGACCAGGCGTAGAAGACGACCGTCGGGCCAACGACACGGAGCACGAACTGCGTACCGGTCGGGAACTGGACGCGCCCGACGCCACTGGCGATGTAGGCGGCCTGCTCCTGGGCGGCGGTCGTGGCGTCAGCGGTGGAGCGGAACTCGTAGATGACAATCCGGCCATGATCTGGGTCGGCGGGGATCACCGCCCGGACGACGAGGCGGGGCGCCGCTGCCAGTCGTGGGGCCTCTGCCGGACGATAGGGCGCGAGGATGTCCTCGACCTGCAGGTTCGCCGCACTGAGGGCGGTGACGACGCCCGCCCGCGTCGCCTGCGCGACGGCGCCGGCCGGGCTCGTCGAGGCCCCGACCGGGGGGAAGGTCGGCGCGCCGGGTGCAGCGACCTTGCCGGCAAGGATGCCGCTGAAGATGAGCAGGATCGCGACGATCACGATCGTCAACGTCAGGGCACGCCGATTCGGGGAAGGACGGGGTTCCGCCGCGAGCGGAGGGTCAGCCTCGACTTGACCGTCGTCGCCCGCGCTCGGACGACCGGCCGGACGGGTTTCGGCCGGCTCCGGGGGTCGCGGCGGCCAGGGGTCGCTCATCCCGGCGGCCACTCGAACGCGCGACCGCCCATCAGGTGGAAGTGGAGATGATCCACGGACTGGCCACCCCACGCCCCGACGTTCGTGGTGATGCGATAGCCCCGCTTGGCGATTCCCTGCTCGCGGGCCAGGTCGGCGGCAACGCCGAAGATCCGTCCCAGGAGTTCCCCATGCGCGGGCGTGAGATCGGCCGCCGAGGCGATGTGCGTTCTCGGCATCACGAGGATATGGGTCGGCGCCCGCGGAGCAATGTCGCGAATGGCCACGACGGCATCGTCCTCGTGGACCTTCGAGGCCGCCAACTCGCCGGCGATGATCCGGCAGAACAGGCAGTCGGCGATCCGCGACTCGGTCATCGAATCACCAGAGCGCCGGTTTCGTGCTCATCAGGAACCCGATGGTGCCGATCATGCCCGCCATGACATAGGAAACATACCGCTGTCGCCGCGCCCGGGAAACCCAGATGCGATCGTCCACCGACCCCCGAATGCCGAGCAAGGGTCGCAGGTTCGGGCGCTGGACGAAGAAGGCGAGAACGAGGTTCAGCACGTAGATGCTGAGCGCGACCACCAGCCACGGCTGCCCGAGGAGGGTCAGCCCGAGGGTGCCGAGGAGGGCGAGGCCGGTGACGGCGAGGCCGATCCCGATGACGACCGTTCCCCGGGACTGCATCGCGAGGAGGACGCGGATGGTGCCGCTGGCCGATTCGGCGGCCGCCCGGCGCGTGCGGAGGGCGAACGGCAGGAGAACCGCCGGCAGGAAGAGCGAGACCGCCAGGACAATGTGCACGACGAGCGTTGCCGCGAAAAGCGAGGATGGCATCCGGGCGATTGTACGGGCGCCCTCTCAGTTGAGCCGACGGGCGGCCAGGGCGACCCAGTCGCCCTCCACCGTACGCTCGAACGTTTCGAGGCCGGCATCCCGGAGCGCCATCGCGACCGCCTCTTCCCGGTCGGCGAAGATGCCAGACGCCAGCAGGATTCCGCCCGGCCGGAGCTCATCGCGCAGCCTGCCGGCAAGCTCGATGATCACGCTGGCGATGAGGTTTGCCAGGACCAGGTCGTGCGGCGGGGCGCCGCTCGGCAGCGAATCGACGCGGGCCGAGATCCGGCGAACGAGGCGGTTGCGGCGAGCATTGGCGAGCGTCGCGGTGACGGCGACCGGATCGATGTCGAGGCCCAGCACGTGCTCGGCTCCGAGCCGGATGGCAGCAATCGCCAGGATCCCCGACCCGCAGCCGACGTCGAGGGATCGGGCACCCTCGATCTCACCTCGGTCGGCCGCTCGCTCGATCGCGGCCAGGCACAGGCGGGTCGTAGGGTGCAGCCCCGTGCCGAATGCCATTCCCGGGTCGAGTGCCAGGATGAGGTCCCCCGGACGGGCTCGATGCCGGCGCCAGGTCGGCCTGATGACGAGCCTCGACCCGACCCGCATCACGGGGAAGTAGGCCTTCCACGCGTCGGCCCAGTCTGCCTCATCGATGCGCCTGGATCGCAGGTCCCCGATGGGCCGAAGTCCGAATGCCTGGAGATGGGCGAGCGCCGCCTCCGCCTCGCGGATGGCCTGCCGTCCGGCCTCCGGATCGGTCGCCAGCACGTAGGCCCGGACGGTGGCCGGGCGCGTCGGATCGATGCGAGCCCCGAGGCCTTCGTCGACGAGGTCGAACGCCGGCTCGACGCTCGTGCCACCCGGGGCCAGGCGGCCCAGGATCTCGCTGACGGCTTCGACCGCCTCGATGTCGGCCTCGACGGCGAGCTCCATCCAGACGGGCGGGAGCGCCCCCGAACGTGCCGCGGGCGATGCCGCGGGCGATCCAGAGGGCGGTGCCGCGGGCGATCCAGAGGGCGAAGCAGAGGGCGGTGCCGCCGGGGATGCCGCCGGGGATGCCGCGCCCGGTGCCGCCGGCAAGGTTGCCGAGGCCTTCCTAGCCGAGCGCGCCACGGACGCGATCGAGGATCCCTCCGCCGTCAGCGACCACCTCGCCGGACGCCTCGGCGTAGGCGTGGAGCGCTTCGCGCTTAGAGCTCGGTGCCGTCGCGCTTGAGGGTGGGGTGGGGAGCCACGTGGACCGCCACGTAGAGGCTCCCGGCAGGTCCACCACGGGGCCCGACCTCGCCCTCGTTGGAGAGGCGGATCTGGTGGCCCTCATCGATGCCGGCCGGAACCGACACCCGCAGGACTCGCTTGCCCTCGGTCCGGCCATCCCCCCGGCAGGTCTCGCAGGGACGCTCGATCATCTTGCCGTCGCCGTGGCAGCGTGGGCAGGTGGTCACGTTGACCATCTGGCCGAGCATGGTCTGGCGGATCGATCGGACCTCGCCCCGACCCTTGCACTCGGGGCAGGTGATCGCCTCGGTCCCCTGCTTGGCGCCCGAGCCCTCGCATGTCCCGCAGCGCCCGAGGACCGGGAACTCGATCTCCTTTTCGGTTCCGAGGACGGCCTCGGTGAACGTGATCCGGAGGTCATACCGGAGGTCCGAACCGGCCGACGGACGCCCTCGCCGGCCGGCGCCACCCGCCGCCCCGCCAAAGAACGCGTCGAAGATGTCAGCGAAACCCCCGAAGCCGGCCAGGTTGGGATCGCCCTCGACCCCTACCTTGCCGTAGACGTCGTATCGCTGTCGACGTTCCGGATCGGACAGGACCTGGTACGCCTCGTTGATCTCCGTGAAGCGAGCATGCGCGGCCGGATCGCTGTTGACGTCCGGGTGCCATTGCTGGGCGAGCTTACGGAACGCCTTCTTGATCTCGCCGTCGGTCGCGCCGCGATCGACGCCGAGTGTCGCGTAGTAGTCGGTGGTCGTAGCCATGCAGCGGGAAGTCTACGGGAGGGCGGCGCGGCAACGGAATCGCAAGCCGGTCGGCGGACCCTCCGCGCCGTTGGCAACCCACCCTTGACGGTCGCGGTGGTCTTCGATTCCGACACGGTCTCGGCCAGCGTGCGCCGCGAGGAACCGCCCGCGACGGCCCTTCCCGGCGTGGTCTTCCGGCGGCGCGATACGTCCGTCGAGGCCTGGGCAGCCGGGAGCGCGTCGGCTGCCTGATCCCCGGCGATGAGAGCGCGGCAGGCTGAGCGCGTCGGCTGTCTGATCCCCGGCGATGAGGGCGCGGCAGGCTGAGCGCCCGCCGATCAGGTCGCGGCCAGATCGCGAGCCAGGGCGAGGACCGACTCGAACATCGGCACGGTGAGTCGTCCGGTGAACGTGTTCTGCTGGCTCGGGTGGTAGGAGCCGACGAGCGTTCGGCGGCCGAGCGCGACCGTCGCGCCGTGCCCGAAGCGAGGGCGTGGCGTCGGGAGCGGCTCGACCTCGGAAGCCAGAGCTCGCAGGGCCGCGTCCCACCCGAATTGGCCGAGCGCCAGGACCACATGGACCTCATCGAGGATCGAGAGTTCGCGCCGAAGAAATGGGGCGCAGGTGTCCCGCTCCTCGATCGTCGGCTTGTTTGCGGGCGGCGCGCACCGGACCGCGGCTACGATACGAACGCCGTCGAGCGTGAGCCCGTCGTCGGCCCGTCGGCTCGAGGGCCGATCGGCCATGCCGACCGCATGCAGGGCGGACCACAGGAAGTCACCGGAGGCGTCGCCCGTGAACACCCGACCGGTTCGGTTGGCACCGTGGGCGGCGGGGGCCAGGCCGATGATCAGCAGCCGGGCATCGGGATCGCCGAACCCGGGCGCCGGCCGACCCCAGTATGTCTCGTCCCGGAAGCGGGCGACCTTCTCGCGGGCCACCTGCTCGCGCCACGCAACCAGCCGGGGGCAGCGGCGACAGTCGATGATCTCCTCCCGGAGCGCATCGAGCGCGACAAGCCGGTTGTCCCCGTTGGCCGGTCCCGACCCCGACCCCGGTCCCGACATCGACCCCGAACCCGACCCCGACGAGGTCGTCACTTCAGGAGAATCCGATCGAGGCGGCGGGACGTGACCCACAGCCCGATGAACCCCATCGCCAGCAGGTATACAACGTGGATGAGCATCTCGGGACCGATGACGCCCACGGTCAGCCCCCGAATGAGTGCCACTCCCTGGTACAGCGGCGTGAAGGCCACGATCCCGCGGATCGCCTCCGGATAGGTTTCGATGGGATAGAACGTGGCCGAGAAGAGGAACATTGGCAGCACGATGATGTTGATCAAGTCGAAATCGGTGGGAGAGCGCATGAACGACGTGGCGGCCATGCCGACCGCGCCGGTCGCAAAGCCGAGGAGCAGGGCTGCGGGCACGGCGAGGACCGCCCACGGAGAGCGCACCAGACCGAGCACGGCGATGACCATCATGAACCCGATCGCATAGAGCCCGCCGCGGATGAGGGCCCACGCAATCTCACCGACCGCGACGTCGCGGACGCTGAGCGGCGTGGCGAGGATCGATTGAAACGTCCGGTTGAAGTTCAGCTTGAAGAAGAAGTTGAAGGTCGCCTCGGCGACGGCGCCGTTCATCGCCCCGGTCGCAAGGAGCGCGGGCGCGATGAACACGGCGTAGGGGATGGGCTGCCCAGCTGGTCCCGTGACGTCGCCGACAAGCCGGCCAAGGCCGAACCCGATGCCCACAAGGTAGAAGAGCGGCTCGAAGAACCCGGACACGATGATCGTCCAGGTCCGTCGGTAGACGAAGAGGTTGCGTTCGATCAGGTGCCAGGCGCGCGGAACCGATCTCCGGGGCTGTCCAGTGGCAACTGCCGTTGCCGCGCTCACCGGACGCCTTCGTTCACAGGGAAAGCCGCCGTGTTCGGCCGAATGATCGCCGCGATCACGCGGCCAGCTTCCGGTGGACATTCCGGACGAAGAGCGAACCACCGATCCCGACCAGGCCAACAAGCACCGCCACATGCACGAGAGCCCGCGGCGGGTCGTCAAGCACGGTGCCGAGCATCGCTCCTCGTGCCAGCTCAACCCCGTGCCAGAGCGGTGACAGCCAGGCGATCGGCTGGATCGCCGCGGGCAGGCTGTCCACCGGGAAGAACGTTCCGCTGAACAGGAAGAGGGGGGTGATCACCCAGCGGAAGATGGCGTTGAACGCCTCCGGCGTACGCCGCGTGGCCATGAAGGCACCCATCCCGCCGGCGAACGCGAGGCCGGTCAGCACGGCCGCCGGAATCCCGAGCAGCCCGAGCGGCGACACGACCGCGCCGAAGAGCGTGCTCACGAACATGAAGACCGTGGTGACGAGCGTCAACCGGAAGGCGATCCAGGCGAGGGTCCCCACGGCAACGGCGCGGGGGCCGATCGGTGTGGCGTACATGGCGTGGAAGAGCCGACGCCAGACCAGGCCGATCATGACCGGGAAGGTTGATTCGAAGATCGCGACCTGCATCGCGGCGCCGGCCAGAAGCCCCGGCGCGAGGAACTGCAGGTAGGTCACTCCGTGAAACGCATCGGGGCTGCGAGCGTTGACATAACTGCCCAGACCAAGGCCCATCGCCAGCAGGAACAGGGTCGGGTTCACGAATGACGTCACCAGGGAGCCGCGGAAGGCGCGGCGATACTGGTACGCCCGATGCTCGAACACACGGCCCGCCGCTGCCAGCGCCGACGGCGGAACCGGCCGGACGAGAACCGACTGTCGTGTCGCGTTCCCCGGCTCATCGAAGGGAGCGCTCATCGCCCGGGCTCAATCATTCGACAAGGGTCCGGCCCGTCAGCCGCAGGAAGACGTCTTCAAGGGTGGACCGGCGGACGAGGACCGTCTCCGGCCGGAGGCCGCGGTCGTGCACGGCGACGGCGACCGCTTCGCCGTCATTCGCGTAGAGGAGCAGTCGATCAGGCAGGTGCTCGATCCGGTCGGCGAGCCCGGCGAGCTGGCCATCGAGGGTCTCCTGGACGCCGACCGGGAACCGGAGCTCCGCGACCTCGCGCGTGCTGTACTGCTCGATGAGCTGGCGGGGAGATCCTTCGGCCACGATCCTGGCCTTGTCCATGATGACCAGGCGATCGCACAACTGCTCGGCCTCGTCCATGTAGTGGGTCGTCAGGACGAGCGTCACACCTCGCTGCTTGAGCCGGTAGAGGCGATCCCAGAGCAGATGTCGTGCCTGCGGGTCCAGGCCGGTCGTCGGCTCGTCCAGCAGCATCACGTCGGGCTCGTTGATGAGCGCCCGGGCGATCGTCAGGCGACGCTTCATCCCGCCGCTGAGTGGCTCCACCCGGCTGTCACGACGCTCGGTGAGCTGGGCGAACTCGAGCAACTCATCGGCACGGCGACCGCATTCGGCCCGGCTCAACCCGAAGTACCGCCCGTAGATGACGAGGTTCTCGCGGACCGTGAGTTCCTCGTCGAGCGTGTCCTGTTGGGGCACGACGCCGAGGTGGCCCCGGATCTCCGGACCCCGGGTCGCCGGATCCATGTCGAGGACGGTGAGCGTTCCGCCGCTCGCGGGCGAGGTGCAGCCGATCATCCGCATCGTCGACGTCTTGCCGGCGCCATTCGGCCCCAGGAACCCGAAGGCCTCGCCGGGGGCGACGTCGAAATCGATGGCGTCGACCGCGGTGAACGAGCCGAACCGCTTGGTCAGGCCACGCGCGCGGATCAGCGGCGGGGACGGTGCGTCGGTGGGCATGGGCTCGGAATGCTACCGCGCCAGCCGGGGATCCTCCGCCGGAGTGTCATCCGCCGGAGTGTCATCCGCCGGAGTGTCATCCGCCGGAGTGTCATCCGCCGGAGCCTGGTCTGGCCCTGCGCAAGCCGGCGTGCAGTCCCGAACGTCATCATTTCCGCAATGGACGGCATTCGATTCGGCAGAGGCGCCCGCGCCCTGCGGCGGCGGCGCGGCTGGCGACAGCTCGACGTCGCGCGTCGCGCTGGTGTGTCGCAGTCGCTCGTAGCGCGAATCGAGCGCGGCGGAGCCGACCGGGTCACGGTCCGAACGCTCGAGCGGGTCACGAACGCGCTCGGGGCACGCGTCTCTGTCCGCCTCGACTTCAATGGCGAGGCCATCGACCGGCTGCTCGATGAGGATCACGCGAGGCTTGTCGAACGGATCATCGACCGGCTCGGAAGCCAGGGCTGGGACTGCAAGACTGAAGTGACGTTCTCGATTGGCGGCGAACGGGGATCCCTGGATGTGTTCGCGATGCACCGGGATTCCGGCGTTGTGCTTGTCGTCGAGGCGAAGACCGTCGTCCCCGACCTGCAGGCCATGCTTGCGGCACTCGATCGCAAGGCGCGGCTCGGTTCTCGCGTTGCGGGCCAGGTTGGATGGAAGGCTGCTGCCGTAGGTCGGCTGCTGGTCGTGGCCGAGGACAGGACATCGCGCCGACGCGTTGCCTCCCACGCCGAGACGTTCGACGCGGCCCTGCCCGATCGAGGAACCGGGCTGCGCCAGGCCCTCAGGTCTCCGGACCCAAGTCACCCGCTGCGCGGTCTCATGTTCCTGTCAGGCAGTACTCACGCGACTGGTCGTCACCGGGTCCGGGTCCGGGGTCCCGCTGCTGGCTCTGAGACCCTACTCAGCTCTGCGACCCCGCTGCAGATAGGGCTGACAGGTAGGCGTCCCGGTCATTCCTGACAAACAGACCGCGACGAACATTCTCCTGAGTCATTGGGACACGAGCCTCCGCTTGGACACGAGCCCCAACGGGAGCGGGAACTCCGCTGGTACGCGAGCCCCCAACTGGGGCACGAGCCTCCGCTTGGACACGAGCCTCCGCTTGGACACGAGCCCCAACGGGAGCGGGAACTCCGCTGGTACGCGAGCCCCCAACTGGGGCACGAGCCTCCGCTGGGGCGGGCTCCGCTGGGGCGGGCTCCGCTGGGGCACGAGCCTCCGCTGGGGCGGGCTCCGCTGGGGCACGAGCCTCCGCGTGGACACCAGCCTCCACTGCCACCGCGCCCGCCCGGGCATCGTGGCGCTGCCACGAATTCTGCGTCCCCGCGCCGCGAACGAAGCTGGCTGTCACTGCCACCGCGCCCGCCCGGGCATCGTGGCGCTGCCACGAGTGCTGCTTCCCAGCGCCACGAACGAAGCCGGCTGTCGGGGTCGAGCCCGCCGGTCTCGCGCGCCCGCCCGGGCATCGTGGCGCTGCCACGAGTGCTGCTTCCCAGCGCCGCGAACGAAGCCGGCTGTCGGGGTCGAGCCCGCCGGTCTCGCGCGCCCGCCCGGGCATCGTGGCGCGCTGCCACGAGTGCTGCTTCCCCGCGCCACGAACGAAGCCGGCTGTCGCGATTGGCAGGTGTGTACCCGCGAGTCCCCGAAGCCTAGATGTAGTTCCCCCTAGACCTCCTTGAACTCGCCTTCGACCGTCTCCTCGCCGGCGCCAGCGCCAGTGCCCGTGCCGTGCGCATCGTCGGCGCTGGACCCAGCGGACCCAGCGGACCCAGCGGACCCTCCCTTGCCCCCCTGGCCGGTGGGATCGAACCCGCCGCCGTCGGCGTCGGCTGCCGAGGCCGCCTGGTAGGCGGCGGTGCCGACCCGCGACAGCGTCTCGGCGAGCGACTCGGCTCCGGCTTTCACGACATCCAGGTCATCACCCTTGAGCGACTCACGCAGGGTGGCAACCTTCGTCTCAACCTCCGCTCGATCCTCGGACGACACCTTGTCGCCGAGATCCTTGATCGTCTTCTCGGCCTGGTAGGTGAGCTGCTCCGCCTGGTTGCGGGTCTCGACCTCCTCGCGTCGCTGGCGGTCCTCTTCCGCATGCTCCTGGGCGTCGCGGACCATCTGGTCCACAGCAGCCTTGTCCAGCATGGACGAGGCAGTGATCCGGACCTGCTGTTCCTTGCCGGTCGCCCGGTCCTTGGCCTTGACGTCGAGGATGCCGTTCGCGTCGATATCGAAGGTGACCTCGACCTGGGGGATCCCTCGTGGGGCCGGCGGGATCCCGTCGAGGATGAACCGACCGAGCGTCTTGTTGTCCGCCGCGAAGTCGCGCTCGCCCTGGAGGACGTGGATCTCGACCTGGCTCTGATTGTCGGAAGCCGTCGAGAACGTCTGCGACTTCGAGGTCGGAATCGTCGTGTTCCGGTCGATGAGGCGGGTCATGACGCCACCCAGCGTCTCGATTCCCAGGGACAGCGGGGTCACGTCGAGCAGCAGGACGTCCTTGACCTCACCCTTGAGCACACCGGCCTGCAGGGACGCGCCGACGGCGACGACCTCGTCCGGGTTGACGCCGCGGTGCGGCTCCTTCCCGAACAGGCTCTTGACGAGCTCCTGCACCGCGGGCATACGGGTCATGCCACCGACGAGTATGACCTCGTCGATGTCGGCGGGCTTGAGCCCGGCATCCTTGAGGGCGGCGAGCACGGGGCCCTTTGTCTTCTCGACGAGGTCACCGACGAGGTCCTGGAGCTTGGCCCGGGAGAGGGTCATCACGAGGTGCTTCGGCCCTGAGGCGTCAGCCGTGACGTAGGGCAGGTTGATCTCGGTCGACATCGTCGAGCTCAGCTCGATCTTGGCCTTCTCGGCGGCCTCCTTGAGGCGCTGGAGGGCCTGGGCGTCCTTGGCGAGGTCGATCCCCTGGTCCTTCTTGAACTCGGCCAGCAGCCAGTCGATGACGCGCTGGTCGAAGTCGTCACCGCCGAGGTGCGTATCGCCGTTGGTGGCCTTGACCTCGAACACGCCATCACCGAGTTCGAGGATGGAGATATCGAACGTACCGCCACCCAGGTCGTAGACCGCGATCTTCTCGTCGTGCTTCTTGTCGAGGCCGTAGGCGAGCGCCGATGCGGTGGGTTCGTTGATGATGCGCTTGACATCGAGGCCGGCGATCCGGCCGGCGTCCTTGGTCGCCTGGCGCTGCGTGTCGTCGAAGTAGGCCGGGACGGTGATGACCGCCTCCGTCACCTTCTCGTTCAGGTACGCCTCGGCGTCTGCCTTGAGCTTCTGCAGGATCATCGCCGAGATCTCGGGCGGCGAGTACGCGTTGCCGTCCGCGAGCTTCACCCGGATCCCGTCGCTCTTCAAGTCCTTCTCGACACTGTACGGAACGAGCTTGATGCTCCGCTTCACTTCGGGGTCGTCCCAGCGACGGCCCATGAAGCGCTTGATCGAGTAGACGGTGTTCTCCGGGTTCGTGACCGACTGGCGTTTGGCCAGCTGGCCCACGAGTCGCTCGCCGGTCTTGGTGAAGGCGACGACGGACGGGATGGTCCGCCCGCCCTCGGCGGACGCAATGACCGTCGGCTCGCCGCCCTCCATGACGGCGACGACCGAGTTGGTCGTTCCGAGGTCAATGCCGATGATCTTTCCCACGTGATGGCTCCTGTTCGTGATCGAATTCAGTGGATGGGGTGGTCGGAATTGGGCCCGGCGGGACCGGGACGAGTGGCGGCTGACCGAGAGGCGGGCGGCTCAGCCGCGCCTGGCGCCGTGGCTCCTGGCTCGGTGGCTCCTGGCTCAGTCGCGCCCGGCTCTGCTGCGGCGGCCACCGCGACCAGCGCCGGGCGCAGAACACGGTCCCGCAGCCGGTAGCCGCGCCGGATCTCCACGACGATCGTGCCATCGGGATGGTTCGTGCCCGGCACGCCGGCCACGGCCTCGTGTTCCCGGGGATTGAACGGCGTCCCCGGCACCGTGGCGATCGGTGAGACGCCCTCGCTCTCGAGCAACTGGCGAAGTTTTCGATCGATGGCGGCGATACCCTCAAACCACGGGTCATCCGCACTGCCGGCCGGTCGCGC
This sequence comes from Chloroflexota bacterium, assembly GCA_016191425.1. Taxonomy (GTDB): domain Bacteria; phylum Chloroflexota; class Limnocylindria; order Limnocylindrales; family CSP1-4; genus UBA5189. The sequence goes on along the minus strand of JACPOR010000011.1, from coordinate 29,459 downwards.
CTCGATCGCACGGTCGAAGTCGTCGGCCAGCATGAGGACCTTGTTGATGAGGCCCTCGCCGGCAAGGCCGATCATCGCCTGACGCTCCTCGGCGGTGCGGCGCTTGTAGTTCGTGAACTCGGCCCGTTCACGCTGGAGCGCGAGAAGGAATTCCTCCTTCTCCGAGAGCGCAGCGTCTCGCTCGCCGGTGATCCGCTCGATCTCGGCAAGGAGCCTCGTTGGGCTGATATCGATGTCGTCGGCGCGCTGTTGCGCGCGAGAGCGTCGGTCCATTGGTCCTCGAAATCTTGTGGCTCAGGCGTACAGGTGGTCGATGAGCTCGTTCATGAGCCCGGAGACGAACCGAACCGTGCCGATGGCCTGTGGGTAGGCCATGCGTGTCGGGCCGAGGACGCCGACGACACCGACGGCCCGTCCGGGCCGCCCGTACGGGGCCAGAACCAGGGCGACCTCGCGCATGTCCGCGGGCACGTTCTCGTGGCCGATGTAGACGCACACGTCGCCCGTGGCAGCCACGCTGCCGACGAGCTCGCCGAGGTAGGTTCGATTCTCCAGCGCGGAGAAGACGCGTCGAAGCTTGTCGCTGTGCGCGAACTCCGGCGCACCCATCACGTTGAGCAGGCCGTCGCTGACGATCTCCTCGACGGCCGAGGTGTCGTACTCGCGCAGGGTCCGGACGATGCGATCCGCGACGCGGCGAATCAGGTCCACCTCAGGGCGGTCGTCGCGTAGACGACCGGTCGCCCGCTCGATCTCATTCGCCGTCCGTCCATTCACGAGCTCGTTGAGGCTCGCCGCGACCGCGGTCAGGGTGTCCTGGGTCGTACCGACCTCGATGTTGACGAGCACCT
>JACPOR010000011.1:0-28590 GCA_016191425.1 Chloroflexota bacterium | reverse complement strand
ACGAGGCTGGCGAGACGGTCATTGATGGCCACGAGATCGACGCGTCGAACATGCGCGGCGGCCGGCTTGGCGGGCGTTGCGATGCCGGCGGCCTGGGTGAGCGAGGCGATGGTGGACGCCGCGAGGCGGAACCAGTGCTCGCTGGCAAATTCGACCTGCCCGAACTGGTGGCGAATCATCAGCTGCTCCACCTCGGGCATGAGGGCAGAGTCCATGATCGTCTCGACGTACCAGCGGTAGCCCTCATCCGTGGGGATTCGCCCGGCCGAGGTGTGTGGATGGGTCAGCAGACCGGACAGCTCCAGCTCGGCGAGGATGTTCCGGACAGTGGCGCTGGACACGCCAAGGCCATACCGCTCCACCAGAGCGAGGCTGCCCACGGGGATTGCGGATCCGACGTATTCGTCAATCACGGCCCGGAGGATCGCCTGAGCGCGAAGATCCAGCGGGCCGATGGAGCGGCGTATTCGACGCACCAAGGCCGGTGCTCCCGTTGCGGATCGGTTGTTAGCACTCTCCATGCCAGAGTGCTAACGATAGCCGGGATGGTAGCAGCGACCGGCGCGAGCGTCAACGTCCTCCGCGACCGTTTGTCGACGGCCAGTGAAAGTGTCACCTGCTGAGTTTAGACTCGGCGTGTAGTGGTGGAGGGCCCATGCGCTCATTCGAGATTGGCGTCGTACTCGGCTCCTGGCGATCGACCACGGACGGAGGGACGGTCCGCTGGGCCGAGATCCTCGACCTCGCTCTCCGAGCCGAGGCCCTGCGCTTCGATACGCTGTGGAGTCCCGACGAACTCCTCGGGCGCCTCGTCAAGGGTGGCCCGAGGTATGGATTCTGGGACGGCGGGGTCGCCATCCCCGCCGCACTCGCCGTGGCGACCTCGAAAATCAAGATCGGGACCTGGGTCATGTCCGCGCTGCACCGCAACCCGGGTATCACGGCCAAGGCAGTCGAGACGATGGACGAGATCAGCGGAGGCCGCTTCGTCCTCGGCCTCGGCGCCGGTCATGCCGGAAGCGGTGCGCATGCCCACGGACTCCCCGAAGATCACATCTACGATCGGTTCGAGGAGGCACTCCAGATCATCGTCCCCCTGCTCCGCGGCGGCCGTGCGGACTTCGAGGGAACCTACCACGTGGCCCGTGACCTGGAGCAGCTGCCGGTGGGACCGCGACCGAACGGCATCCCGATCATGCTCGCGGCGCACGGTGCCAAGGGCTATCGGCACGCGGCACGGCTGGCCGATATCTGGAGTTGCTACGCGCAGGAGCGCAGCCATGTCTCGGAGCTCGGGCCGCGAATAGCCGACTTCGAGGCGGCTTGCACCGAGGTCGGTCGGGATCCTGCGACCATCGGCCGCTCAGCCGGGGTCATCGTGGCACCGTTGGAGCCCGTCGGGGCAACCGGCGCGTTCGGCACGATGATCAGTGGCTCGGCCGAGGAGATCGCCGACGCGTTCCGGTCGTTCCGTGCCGCAGGGTTCACCCAACTCGAGTTCATGCTCCACCCGCAGGCGGCCGCCGCACTCGAATCGATGGCCCCGGTGCTGGAGCTGCTCGACGCGGACTGACGGCCGGAGAGCGCCGTTACGCGTCTCCTCGGCGCGCGGCGGTCCGAGCGGGTCAGACGAGCCTGCTGAACAGCTCGTTGGAGAGGAGGCGGCCCTTTGTGGTCAGCACGATCCTGTCGTCCGCGGTCACGGAGAGAAGGTCGGCGTCCCGGGCCCAGGAGAAATGGTCCGAAAGCGGCTGTCTGGTTGACTCGGACAGCGAGACGCCGTGCGAGGTCCGGAGCCCGAGGATGATTCGCTCAGCAGCCGATGCTTCCGGGTTGATCGCCTCGGTGCCGCCGGGCGGCAACTGGGCCGACACGCCCGGCGGTGACGTGAGCGCCGCGATATATGAATCAAGGCGCGCCGCGTTCCAACGACGGGCGGCCCCATCGAACGCGTGGGCGCCCGGGCCTACCGCCTCATACGGGCGGCGCTCCCAGTACGCGAGGTTGTGCCGGCTCTCGTGGCCGGGCAGAGCCCAGTTGCTGATCTCATAGCCGTGGAAGCCGGCCTCGGCAAGACGGTGCACCGCGTGCTCGTACATCGCCGCGGCCCGGTCGTCATCCTGTCGCGCCCGAGCGTCTGCCCGCCACCTGCGCGCGCCTCGCGCCACGGGAAGGTGGTCACCCGTCGGGCCGGTGAGCCCTTCCGCATCGGGGTCATCGAGGGTCAGCGCGTACAGCGAGAGATGATCCGGGGCGAGGGACAGCGCGCTGTCGAGGGTACCCACCCAGGCCTGGAGCGTACCGCCGGGCGTGTCGTACAGGAGGTCGAGGCTGACCGACGCGATGCCCGCCTCCCGGGCATCGGTGATGGCCTCCCGCACGTCCCGGGCGCGATGCCGTCGCCCCAGGGAACGTAGCGTGTCGTCGTCGAGTGCCTGGGCACCGAACGAAATCCGCGTCACCCCGGCGTCCGCGAGCGCGCGCGCATCGCCCCGCTCGTCCGGTCCGGGATTCGATTCGACGGTCACCTCGGCCCCGGACGCCAGCCCGAAGCGGAGCCGAACGATCTCCACGATTCCGGCGATTTCGTCGCCTGGCAGGAGCGATGGCGTCCCGCCGCCGAAGTAGAGCGATCCAAGGGGCGGGCGCGACAGGCTGCCGGGCGTGCCCCAACGCGCGTCCGCCAGGTCGGCGCGGAGGTCCAGCTCACGTCGGAGCGCCGCAAGGAAGGCCGTGACGCGATTGCGTGGTCCGCGCGTGGCCGCACCCGCGACCACCACGAAGTCGCAGTATGGGCAGAGCGAGACGCAGAATGGAACGTGGATGTAGAGCGCCTCGGGTGGGCGCACCGCCGGGAGCAGGCTCGGCTCCGAGGCCGAGCCACGTGCCGTGGGATCAGCCGGCGGGCCGGCGTGGGCCGGCGGGCCGGACTGGGCCGGCGGGCCGGCGTGGGCCGGCGGGCCGGACTGGGCCGCCGGGCCGGCGTGGGCCGGCGGGCCGGCGTGGGCCGCCGGGCCGGGTGCCGTGGGATCAGCCGCCGGGCCGGGTGCCGTGGGATCAGCCGCCGGGCCGGACTGGGCCGCCGGGCCCGTCCCGTTACGCGCCCTATCGATCGCTGGTAGCGTCCCGGCCGCCAACCGCACGCCAGCCCTCTGGCGCGCGTCGACGCCGCTCGATCTCCTCGACCTCCGTGCCCCGAGGCGCGGGCTGCCCGGGGTGGCCCGTGGTCAGGAAGATCGCGACGCGGGTCACCCCATGGCCGAGCAGCGAGGCGGCGATCCCGCCGGTCAGGAGGGTCGCCCAGCCGGCGACGAGCCCGATCGCGAGGGAGAAGAGGAACATCGACCGGTCCCGACCGGGCGCGCCGAGGCGGGTGGCCAGCGTGTAGGTGATCGCCTGGGCAACGACGGCGAGGATCGGGTCCACGCCCGCGACGATCAGGAAGCCGAGGAATGCCCCACGGAACACTGCCTCGTCGAAAAGGGCGGTTGCAACCTCGTTGAGCAGAGCGCCCGGATATTGCGCGAGGTCCGGAAGCCGAACGTAGTGATAGCGCTGCCAGGCGAGGGCCACGGCGAGGCTGGCTCCGATGGCCGCGAGCACGGAGCCAAGCACGACGCCGTCGCCGCCCCCACCCGTCACGAAGAGATCCCGCGCGGGCGCCGGATGAATGAGGAGGATCGCCACGACACCACCCAGGCCCACGGCGTACCAGCCGATGCGCCGGACGATCGAACGAGGCTGTCCCGCGATCGGCTCGTCGTACTCGGCGGCGCCAAAGCTCTCGGCCTCGAGCCGGAGCATGACCAGGAGCAGGGTCAGGCCGAACGCCACGAGCGTTCGGAGCGTCTCCTCCATGCCCTAGTTCTCGTCCGTCCGGAGCATCGCGAGGAAGGCTTCCTGGGGAATCTCCACTGACCCGACACGCTTCATTCGGCGCTTGCCCTCCTTCTGTTTCTCGAGCAGCTTGCGCTTGCGGGTGATGTCGCCACCGTAGCACTTGGCCACGACATTCTTGCGCATCGCCCGGACGGATTCGCGCGCGATGACGTTCGATCCGATGGCCGCCTGGATGGGCACCTCGAACATCTGGCGCGGGATCAATTGCTTGAGGCGCTCGGCCAGCGTCCGGCCGATGGCCACGGACTTGTCTCGGTGGACGATCATCGACAGCGCGTCCACGGGTTCGCCCGCCACCATGACGTCGAGCTTGACGAGGTTGGCTGCCCGGTAGCCGATCTCCTCGTAGTCCATGGACGCGTAGCCCGCGGTCCGCGTCTTGAGCTGGTCGAAGTAATCCACGATGAGCTCGGCGAGCGGCAGCTCGAACTTCATGAGGACGCGGACCGGATCGATGTATTCGAGCCCGATGAAGCTGCCGCGCCGATTCGTGGACAGCTCCATGAGCGGCCCGATGTAGGTCGACGGGGTCACCACGGAGAGGAGGACCCATGGCTCGAGGATCGCCTCGATCTCCGAGATCGTGGGGAGGTGGGCCGGGTTGTCGATCGTGATCGAACCACGACCATGGGTCATGACGACCTGGTATTCGACGGATGGCGCTGAGGCGATGAGATCGAGGTTGAACTCGCGCTCGAGCCGTTCCTGGACGATCTCCATGTGGAGGAGGCCGAGGAATCCGCACCGGAAGCCGAACCCCAGCGCCACCGAACTCTCGGGCTCGTACGTGAAGGAGGCGTCGTTGAGGTGGAGCTTCTCGATGGCGTCGCGCAGGAGCGGGTAATCCTCGCCGCTCAGCGGATAGATGCCCGCGAAGACGAGACTCTTGGCCTCCTGGTAACCGGGCAGCGGTTCGCTCGCGGGCGACACGGCCGAGGTGATCGTGTCGCCGACCTGGGCTTCGCGAACGTTCTTCAGGCCCGTGGCCACGTACCCGACGTCACCCGCGTGGATCTCGGCGACCGGCACCAGCGCCGGCCGGAAGAAGCCGAGCTCCAGCAGGTCGGCCTCGGCGCCCGACTGCATCAACCGGACCCGGTCGTGATCGCGCAGCGTTCCCTGGGCCAGCCGGACATAGACGATCACGCCCTTGTACTGGTCGTAATGGGAATCGAAGACGAGCGCCTGGAGGGGCAGGCTCGGGTCGCCCTTCGGCGCCGGGATGCGGGCCACGATGGCTTCGAGGATCTCGCTGATCCCGATCCCCTCCTTGGCCGACGCAAGGATGACCTCCTCGCGAGGGATGGCAAGGACGCTCTCGAGTTCCTCCATGACCACGTCGGGCTGGGCGGACGGAAGGTCGATCTTGTTGAGGACCGGGACGATCGTGAGGCCTTCCCTGAGGGCCAGGTGGACGTTGGCGAGCGTCTGGGCCTCGATGCCCTGGGCCGCGTCGACCACGAGGATCGCGCCCTCGCACGCCTGGAGGCTCCGGCTCACCTCGTAGCTGAAGTCGACATGTCCGGGCGTGTCGATGAGATTCAGCCCATATACGAGGCCATCGTTCGCGGTGTACTCGAGGCGCACCGCCCGGGCCTTGATCGTGATCCCCTTCTCGCGCTCGAGGTCCATCGAATCGAGGACCTGGCTCGTCATCTGCCGGGGATCGATGGCGTGCGTCGCCTCCAGCAGCCGATCCGCGAGCGTGGACTTGCCATGATCGATGTGGGCGATGATCGAGAAGTTGCGAAGGCGGGCTTGCGGGATCGACACAGGGCGGGAGTCTAGCGGGTCGGCCTCGATGGCCCATTGTCGAGCGCCTGACCACGGGCGCGCTCGTGCCCGCCGCCCACCTGCCTGACCGCCGTCCGGCGACGCGCCATCGACCGGATGAGCTAGGCTCGGCGACCGCATGAGCTACTCGCCATGAATTCCAGCCTGCCCGCCCTGCCGTCCGATCTCATCGACGGGTATCGACGATTTCGCTCCGGTCGGTACGCGGTCGAACACGAGCGCTATCGAACCCTTGCGGCCGGCCCGCAACGTCCCGGAACGATGATCATCGCGTGCTCCGACTCACGGTCGGCACCCGAGGCGGTGTTCGATGCGCGCCCGGGCGAGCTGTTCGTCGTCCGGAATGTCGCCGCGCTCGTGCCGGTCTACGCTCCTGATGAGCGGGCCCATGCCGCAAGCGCGGCGCTCGAATACGCGGTGCTGGCCCTAGGGGTGTCCTCGATCATCGTCATGGGCCACGGCCGGTGCGGTGGCATCGCGGCGGCTCACGCCGATGCCGCGCCGCTGTCCTCAACGGATTTCATCGGGACATGGGTCCAGGGCATCCGGGCACTCGTCCCGAACCACCAGGCTGCTGCGTCCGGAGACCCGGCGGCGCTCAGCCTGGCCCTTGAACGCGCCTCTGTTGAACAGTCGATCGCAAACCTCCGCACGTTCCCGTGGATCCGATCGCGCGAGGCCTCCGGCACGCTCGTGCTTGCCGGGGCGTGGTTTGACATAGAGCTCGGCGAACTGCATGGTCGCGGGCCAGCCGGCTGGGAGCGGATCGAGGAGCGAGATTGAGGGGGCACCGGAACGAACGGATGGGGCGCCCACCGGACGCGCCGCCGCCAGGACGGCTCAGGCGCGGACGATGGCGAGGACAGTGATCCCGATGGCGATGACGGTGATCCCGGCCAGCTGGACACGTGCCAATCGCTCACCAAACAGGACGAAGGCGGACAACGCGGCGATCGCCGCGAACTGCGAGCTGAGGACGGCTGCCGTGGCCGGGCTTGCGTGCGCTCCGGTGACGTACAGGGCTGAGCCCACGGCCTCCAGGACGCCGGAGATGACGACGAGCGGCAGCGCTCGGCGCGAGATGCGAAGGCGACCACGCACCACGAGAGGCAGGGCGATGAGCACGACGCCCACCGCGCGAGAGGTGAGCAGGATCCAGCTGATCGGCACATCGCCCAGCCGGGCACTGGTGATGAGCCCGATGGAGAAGGCGGCGGCGGCGGCGATGGCCAGGAGCACGCTCCGCCGAGTTGCCGCGGCATCCTCCCGCCCGTGACGAGGTACCGCGGCCGGTTCGGGGGCGGTGGGCGCCGGGACCACCGCCGAAGGATCATCCACATCCAACGCGACGGCCGGCGCACCGGTGGCCGCGACTTCGTCCGCCCGCCGGTCGATCGAGGCCAGGACGACGCCGATCGCAATCGCGCCGAGGACGAGCGCCGTCGGAACTCCGAGAACCTCCCCGAGGACGACCGACGCGAGCGCTGAGAGCCCACCTTCGGTCGAGACGATCGGCGCCACGATCGAGACACGCCCGATGACCAGGGCCTGATAGGCGAGCAGCAGGCCGCCCGTGTAGGACACGCCGTTGACGACCAGCCCGGCGATCTGCGGGATCGACATCGGCGCGAGCGTCGGCAGGGAAGCGATCGTGGGTGGGATGCTGACCACGAAACCGACGATCATCACCCAGGCCAGGACGGACATCGGGCCGATCATTCGACTTGAACGCGACGAGCTGAGCGTTGCGATGGCCCAGGAAATCGCGGCCCCGAGGCCGCCCACAATCGCGATCATCGCCGCGCAGTGTGACAGGGACACGGCTGGACCCGTGCGAGGCGCTCGCGCCTGTCAAGATCACGGAGCCGTTGGCACTGCCACATTCACGGAGCACTGACAGCGGCCGGCCGACATCGCGGGACTCTGGTACCATCCGCGTTCGCGCCCGGCGCCCTGCGCCTGCGCCCATCGGCCCAGATCCCGCATGAGAGGTTTCGCACCTTGGCCAAGACGCCCCGGACATGGACAGGCGCTCGCTCCCCGTCGGGCCTGAAGCGCGTCCGAACCGCCGAGCGCCGGCACGCGATCCTCGGACCACGCCGCACCGCCGCGAAGACGCTCGTCAAGAACGCCCTCACCGCCGCGGCCACGCCGACCGAGGGCATCGACACGCAGGCAGCCCTCACTGACGCCATCAGCGCGCTGGATCGCGCGGCCAGGGTCGGCGCCATTCACCCGAACGCCGCCGCGCGCCGCAAGTCGCGACTCGTCCGCAAGGTGAACGCGGCCGTCGCCGGAACCGCCGCCGCGGCACCACATGTTGCGAAGACCATCGGCAAGGCAGCCGCACAGAAGGCCGCCAAGGCGCGCATCGCCGCCGGCAAGGCCGGCAAGGCCAAGGGTGCCCAGACGGCTGCCGGCAAGGCCCGAGCCGCCCTCAGCAAATCGAGCCGCGCCGAGGCCGCGGCGGCCGCGAGTGCTGCCGCCGCAAAGGCGACTGCCGCAAAGGCGGCTGCCGCAACCGCCGCGCCGAAGGCTGCACCCACGAAGGCGAGAGCCATCAAGGCAGCCCCGAAGCCGAAGAGCACCCCGGCGAAGGCGGCGACCCCGGCGAAGGCGGCGACCCCGACGACCAAGGCCGCAGCGGTCAAGAAGGCTGCAGCCGTCAAGAAGGCCCCGGCCAGGAAGGTCAGCAAGGCCTGACCGCGAGGACGCCCTGGCATCTGACGCCCCGGCACCGTCCGGGGCGTTGCGATTCCGGGCCCGATCGGTGATCTTCGGAACAGGGCCTACTCCGGAACGGGACGGATCTTCGGAATGCGGCGCGGCCGGACGTGAATACGCGTCTCCAGGGGCGGTGGAACGTGCGCGTGCTACGCGGTCCTGGTGCGCGTGACCCCATAGAGCGTGCCACCCACCGCCGCGAATGACGTCGAAAGCAGGATCAGCATCTCGGCTGTCGACCACTGCTGGGCCCAGTAGTAGGTCGAGAACGTGGCCGCATCACCGACGCCAGCCTTGGCCAGGGCCTCGGGCTGCTGTTCCAGGTAGCGCCGGTAGACGCAATCGGCGCCGGATTGACAGGAGACTCGCCCACCCAGCCCCGGATCCCGGAAGCCGTCGTCAGCGGCAAAGAAGAGGGCCTTTACGCCGAGCATCAGGGCCGCGAGCGTCAGGCCCGTGACGGCACCGGCGAACAGTGCGTTGGCCAGGACGTGTCCCCAGGCACCGCGGCCTCTGCCGGAGCGCGCATTCGCGTAGTAGCCGATGAGCATGCCCGCGGGGACGGACAGGACCCAGTAGACGGGCTCGACCGGGATGATGAGCAGAAAACTCACCCCGATGGTGAGCGCCATGCCCATCCCCACGAAGGCCGCCGTGATCGCGCCTCGATCCACGACGCGACTCAGCATGGGTTGCGGGCCGGCAGGGTCCGGATGATCACGTGGCAGACGTCGCCCCGGGAGTGCCGCCCGCGAGAGCAGCCCGGCCCAGGAATGACGCACCGTCGCCCAGCTCCTCCTCGATGCGCAGAAGGCGGTTGTACTTGGCGACACGCTCGGATCGCGAGGGGGCTCCCGCCTTGATCTGGCCCGTCCCCATCGCGACCACGAGGTCCGCGATGGTCGTGTCCTCGGTCTCCCCGGAACGATGGGATACCACCGTGGCCCAGCCCGCCCGCCGTGCCGTCTCGATCGCGTCGACCGTTTCCGTCATGGTGCCGATCTGGTTGAGCTTGATGAGCACCGCATTCGCCGACCGTTCCGCGATCCCGCGCCGGATCCGCTCCGGGTTCGTGACGAGCAGGTCGTCACCGACCAGCTGGATACGTCCGCCGAGGCGCTGCGTCAGGGAGCTCCAGCCCGCCCAGTCATCCTCGGCCAGACCGTCCTCGAGGGATACGATGGGATAGCGGGCCGCCCAGTCGTCCCAGAGGTCGATGAGCTCACCGGAGTCGAGTGTCCGCCCCTCCCGGGCGAGGACGTACCGGGGAGGCGCGCCGCTCTGGCCGCTACCCGGCTCCACGAGCTCGGTGGTCGCGGGATCGAGCGCAATTCCCACGTCGTCACCGGGACGATAGCCCGCCGACTCGATGGCCCGGACGACCATCTCCAGGGCCGCCTCGTTGGACGGCAGGGATGGCGCGAAGCCGCCCTCATCGCCCTGCCCGGTTGCGTGGCCGCCATCGTGGAGGAGCTTCCGCAGCGCGGCGAAGATCTCCGCGCCGGCCCGCAGCGCCTCCGCGAAGGTCGGCAGCCCGATGGGCATCACCATGAACTCCTGGAAGTCCGTGGAGTCCTGGGCGTGCTTGCCGCCGTTGAGGATGTTGAACATCGGTACGGGCAGCGTTCGAGCGCCGATCCCGCCGAGATATCGATAGAGCGGCAGGTCAAGGGCTGCGGCGCTTGCGTGCGCGCAGGCGAGGGACACCCCGAGGATGGCGTTCGCCCCAAGTCGCCCCTTGTTCGGGGTGCCGTCGAGCTCGATCAGGACGCGATCCACCCCGGCCTGATCCGCCGCATCCAGGCCGACGACCGCGGGTCCGATCTCCGAGACGACGTGGTCGACCGCGTTCCTCACGCCCCTGCCGCCATACCGGCCCTTGTCCCCATCCCGAAGCTCCACGGCCTCGTGGGCGCCCGTTGAGGCACCCGACGGCACAGCCGCCCGACCCACCGATCCGTCGGCGAGCAGCACATCGACCTCGATGGTCGGGTTACCCCGGGAGTCCAGGATCTCACGCGCCCCGACGAGGGCGATGGACGTGTCGACGCTCACGCGGCACCCCGATCCGGAAGAACGGCCACGCCCGGCAGCTCGCGGCCCTCGAGGAATTCGAGGCTGGCACCACCGCCGGTCGAAATGTGGGTGAACCGGGAGGCGAGCCCCTGCTGCTGGATGGCCGCGACCGAATCCCCGCCGCCGACGACGACGGTCGCCCCGTCATCGCAGCGCTGTGCCAGGAACCGTGCGATGGCCTTGGTTCCATGGGCGAAGGACGGGATCTCGAAGACGCCGAGCGGTCCGTTCCAGAACACGGTCATGGCGTCGCGCAGCGCGTCCTCCATCAATTCGAGCGTCGCGGCACCGACGTCGACGATGTGCCATGAGGCCGGGATCTTGTCCGCAAGGAGGGTCTTGTACTCGGTCCCGCGGGTCACTTCCTTGGCCACGATCACATCGACTGGGAGGATGACGTGGACCCCGTGCGCCTCGGCGGACTCGAGGACGCGTACGGCCTCGTCGACCATGTCGTGCTCGGCGAGGCTCTTGCCGATGGACTTGCCCTGCGCGAGCAGGAAGGTGTTCGCCATCCCACCACCGAGCACGACGACATCGACCTTGGACATGAGGTTGTCGAGGACGTTGAGCTTGCCCGAGACCTTGGCCCCGCCGACGATGGCGGCGAAGGGTCGGGCCGGTGACTCGAGGAGGTTGGAAAGCTGGGCGATCTCCTGTTCCATCAGGAATCCGGCGTAGGCCGGCAGGAGCTTCGCGATCCCGACCGTCGACGCGTGGGCCCGGTGCGCGGTCCCGAATGCGTCGTTCACGTAGATGTCGGCGTACGAGGCCAGCTGGGCGGCAAATGCCGGGTCGTTCTTCTCCTCCTCAGCGTGGAAGCGGAGGTTCTCGAGCAGGATCAACTCGCCCGGCCGAAGGCGCTTGATGGCGTCGACCGTCCCGACTCCGAGGGCGTCGCCGGTCACCGCGACGTTCTTGCCGATCAGCTGGGTCAGCCGCTCGGCCGCCGGACGCAGCCGCAGGCCGTCGTGCACCTTGCCGTTCGGTCGCCCGAGATGGCTGGCCAGGATCACCTTGGCCCCATGCGAGAGGAGGTGCCGGATCGTCGGCAGGGCCGCCCGTATCCGGGAGTCGTCGGTGATCTTGCCATCCTCGAGGGGCACGTTGAAATCGACACGCAGGAAGACACGTCTTCCGGCGACATCGACGTCGCGGATCGTCAGCTTGTCCATGTTGTCCCTGCCCGTTGGCGTGCGGAGTTGAGCGGAGTGATGGCCCTGCGCCTCACGCGGCGGCGGCGGCCGGGAGCCTCGACGCGATCAGCTCGATGAGATCGGCGCAGCGGCAGCTGTAGCCCCACTCGTTGTCGTACCAGGCGATGACCTTCACGAAGTCGCCACCCAGGACCATCGTGCTCGCGCCGTCGATGATCGAGGAGCGGGAATCGCCGCGGAAGTCGGACGAGACGAGGGGTTCATCGGAGACCCCGAGGATCCCCGCCATCGGTCCGGCGGCCGCGATGCGGAACGCCGCGTTCAGCTCCTCGGCCGACGTTTCACGCCGCACGGTGGCCGTGAAGTCCACGACGCTGACCGTCGGGGTGGGCACGCGCAGGCTGAAGCCGTCGAACCTGCCCTTGAGATCCGGGATGACGAGGGCCAGCGCCTTCGCGGCACCGGTCGTGGTCGGGATGATGTTCAGGCCGGCGGCCCGGGCGCGACGGGGATCCTTGTGGGCCACGTCCAGGATGCGCTGGTCGTTGGTGTACGAGTGGATCGTGTTCATCAGGCCGCGCTCGATGCCGACGAGGTCGTGGACGACCTTGGCCGCCGGGGCGAGGCAGTTGGTGGTGCAGCTCGCGTTGCTGATGATGTGCTGGGTCGCAGGGTCGTACTTGTCATCGTTGACGCCGAGGACGATCGTGATGTCCTCGCCCTTGGCGGGGGCACTGATGACGACCTTCCTCGCACCCGCGTTGAGGTGGGCCCGCGCCTTCTCCGCGTCGGTGAAGAGACCCGTCGACTCCAGGACGATGTCGACCCCGAGATCGCCCCAGGGCAGGGCGCCGGGGTCGCGCTCCTTCAGGACCCTGATCTCGTGGCCGTCGATGATCAGCGCATCGTCCGTGTGATCGACGGTGCCGGGATAGGCCCCGTAGGTCGAATCGTGCTTGAACAGCAGGGCGTTCATGCTCGTGTCGACGAGATCATTGACCGCCACGACCTCGACGCCGGGAGCCCGCTCCAGGATAGCCTTGAGGGATTGGCGGCCGATGCGGCCGAAGCCGTTGATGCCGACGCGAACAGCCATAAATGGAACCTCCATCGGGGTGACTGCGCGTCGCCTTCGACGCCAGGACGAACCCCGGGTTGAGCACGGTGTCAGGTACGGCCGGAGTCTAGCAGAGGGCCCTCGCGACGCCCTCCACCGGACGGTGCGACGCCGTCCTCCGGACGGGTGGCAATTCGGGACAGACGGCCCTTGCGGACCTGCCGTCGAGGCTCATGTGCCTTTCGACGGACGGCGCCCTTGGCGCCGGGCTCGATGGCGCTGTCGTACTCGGTCAGACAGGCGGCAGCCGGGGAGGACGGAGTGTCAGGGACTTCTGTCGTCCAGTGGGGATCGTCCTGCGAGGGCCAGCAGCGGGACCGCGCCGACGAGTCCGACGTCGTCGCCGAGCGCCGCGGGCACGATCTGCACACGCTCTCGCGGGATCCGGAACGCGGTCCTCGTGATTGCCTCGCGGGCGGGCCCCAGGAGGCGGTCCCCCTGTGCCTCGGCGAGGCTGCCACCGACGACGATCAGCTCCGGCGCGAAGACATCCACGAGACCGACGATGAACGCGGCAAAGGCCCGGCGGGCGCGCTCCATGATCGCCGCGGCTTCCTGGTCACCGGTGTCCGCGGCCTCACCGACGTCGCGGCCCTCGAGCGGCCCGGGCGCGCGTGCAGCAAGTCGGGCGGCGAGGGCCGGGGATCGACCGGCACGGGCTGCCTCCGTCGCCAGGCGGGCGATGCCGCTCCCCGAGCAGAGCGCCTCGATGTGCCCGCGGCCGCCGCACCCGCAGGGGGGGCCGTCGAAGTCCACCGGGATGTGGCCGAGTTCTCCGGCCACTCCGTCCGGTCCACCGTAGATTCGCCCGCCGATCACGATGGATCCACCGATCCCGGTCGAGATCGTGACGTAGAGGAAGTCCCGCGCGCCGCGCGCGGCACCGAACTCCAGTTCCGCCAGCGCCGCCACGTTCGTGTCTCTCTCGAGCGCGGCCGGCAATCCGAGCGCGGCCGCGATGGGATCACGAAACGGAACGTCGCGGAAGCCCGGTCCGAAGTTCGGCGGCTCCACCAGAATGCCCGTCGTCGGATCGACGGGCCCGGGTGCTGCCAGCCCGAGGCCAACCAGTGAACGGCCGACCTCGGGAGCGACCGCGGCAGCAGCGCGCCGGAGCTCGGCGATGCAGGCCTCGATCAGCGGCGCCGGACCCACGTTGACGGGCGTACGACGGCCGGCTCGGGCCAGGACCCGGCCATCGGCGCCCACGACCGCCGTCCGGATCTGCGTTGCGCCGAGGTCGAGCGCAAGGACGGGGCCGCGGTCATGGCGCATCACGGGAGCATATCGCCGGAGCATGCAGAACCCCCCGCCGGAATTCCGACGGGGGGTTCAAGGTTCAGGACGCGGGAGGCGTCAGCCGCCGATCTTGAACACCTTGGTGCCGCATTTCGGACAGGTGCCCGAGAGGGCCGGCTTGCCGTTCTTCATCGTGATCTGAACCGGGTTCTGGACTTCGACTTTCATCTTGTCCTTCACGCAATAGGCCTGCGCCATTTCCACTCCTCCTTGGGCTCCGTGCGCCCCGGGCGTCCGCCCGGAGTCGCGATCTTGATCACGCGCCGAGAGACGGTCTCCAGCGATCCGCCCCGGCTTCGACCCTCCGACGGTCCATGTCGGCGAGGACCCGGAGTGCTTCCAGCCCCGTTTCCACACAGGCATGTTCCGCCGCCAGCTTGGCGTCCCCGGTGACGAAGTCGCCGGTGGTCCGCTGAGCGAATACCGCGCACACGACGCCGGCTCGACATCGAGCAAGCCCCGCGAGCACCAATACGGCCGACGCCTCCATTTCGAAATTCATGACGCGTTGTCGCGTCATCTCCGATGCGAGGTCAGGGTATCGGATGGGAAGCTGTGGGATCGGTCGTCCCTGCGCACCGAAAAACCCTGGCGCCGTCGCGGTGATTCCGACGTGGTACCGATACCCGAGCCGGTGGGCCGCCTCGATGAGGGCGCCGACGGCTTCGTGATGGGCCACCGCCGGATAGCCGTCCGAGACGTACCAGCTCGTCGTCGTCTCGAGGCGAACGGCTCCCGAGGTGATGCACAGGTCGCCGGGCAGGGTCTCCGGCTGGAGCCCGCCGCTCGACCCGACCCGGATGAAGGTGGGCCGTTCCGTGATCGCGAGGATCTCGGCGATGACGATCTCGACGTTGTCGGCACCGATGCCAGTGGAGACAACCGAGACACGGAGGCCCTGGTACATCCCCGTGACCGAGGCGAATTCACGGTTCCTGCGCTCGAACTCGATCGACTCGAGGCGGCTGGCGATGCGGGCGGTTCGGTCGGGGTCGCCGGGGAGGAGGATGTACTCGGCCAGCTCGCCCGGACCGAGATCGATGTGGTACTGCCGCTCCCCGGCCGGGAGTGCGACGCGGTGGTCCGCGTTCGGCAAGCCCTTCTCCCCTCGTGCGTGGCGCCCGCCTCGCGGCGCGAGGCTCGGGCAAGGGTAGACGGACGTTTGAACGGGCGTCAAGCACGCCCGAACGTGAATCGCCCACCCTGGACACAGCCGTCAGCCGTTCTCGGGAGGGGGCAGCCCTGATCCGAGCCCCGCCAGCCGGCCCGAGATCCGGTTGAGGAGGTGCCGCCGGGCCCGCCTGCGCTGGAGCAGGGACGCGCCAAACGGCGCAATGAGGACGGTGAGCATCCCGGCAGGGAGGACCCACGTCAAAGCTCCGTCGGGCCCGTTTCTGCCGGGGAAGGCACGGTCACCAATCGGATTGGACCGTGTCTCTGGCGGCGGCACCGGGGCAATGGCCGCGATCGGAACGACCTCGCCCAGCGACCCGAGCCGGACGAGCCCGGCCGGATCGTCAACAGTGATTCGCGCTCCGTCGGCGCCAACCGCCACGCGCCCGACGAGGCCGATGGCATCGCCCCGGCGCATCAGGGGAAGGAACGGGGCCGCCTCACCCGTCAGGTTGATCCTCGCGAGCCCCGTGCCGTCATCGAGGATGAAGCCATCCGGGGTGAGGCCGCCGACCAGGCCGCCGACCCGAACGAGTGACCCGGCGTGATCCGGGAGTGTCGCGACGTCGACATCAGGCGGCGTGCCATCTTCGACGCCGCTGCGCGCGTACGCCGTCACGGATCGGGCGCCGGCCGGCGACGCCTGGACATCCGACCCCCGTGTCGCCGGTGGCCCAAGGGCGATGTCCCAGGTCCCCCGCGGTGTCACGGCCCAGCGTCGGTCCGTCGCCGTCGGATATGGACGATGGACGAACCCGGTGATGGTCGCGGCTCGCCCCTCGACGAGGAGGGTCGATGGAATCGCACTGCCGGTCAGACCGGCGATGAGGACATCGCTCGACCCGACGCGAAGGTCGGCCTTCCAACGGTCGCCGAGCCGGGTGACCTTCGTGACGGTCCCGGCCACCCGAACGAGCCGCCATTCCCGGGCCTCATCCGGCGACCCGATCAGCAGCACCGGACTGATCTCGGCGCGGACATCGACGATGGTCACGGAAGCGGCGTTGATCCGGGGAGCTCCCCATGCGCGTCCGACGGTTCCCTCCACGCGGATGCGGTTTCCGCTCGCGACGCCCGTCGAGTTGGCGGGGAGAAGGACCTCGATCCCGCCGGTCGCGTCCTCGATCACGACCCGTCGACCGCCGGCGTCCAGGAGGCCCGGGCCGGCGATGACCACCCCCATGACGATGGCCTTCCCGTCGCTCATCGCTCGCGCGGCCGCGATCGAGATTGGCGGGTCCTGTCCTGGTGTCGAGCCGGTGCCGGAGGTGCCGGTGCCGGAGGTGCCGGTGCCGGAGGTGCCGGTGCCGGGCGTACCGGTGCCGGGCGTGCCGACGTCCGCTCGATCTCGGAGCCAGACTCGGTAGCCGTCGAGGGCGCCCCGCTTGGTGGCCCGCTGGCCAACGATCCCGACCAGGCGGTACGCCACGCCGGATTGCAGATCGGCGGTTGTGATGCCGCTGGAGGAATCTGCCAGGACACGAATCCGGGTTCCGGCGGCATCGACGATGTCGATCGTGATGTCACCGGTCGCGCTCCGGCGGGTCACGCCGGTCTCGGTCCCCGTGAGTGTGACGAGCAGGCCCTCGCTGCGTTCAGCGAGTTCGGAACCGACCACGGGCAGCGGGTCAGGACGGGGACCGATCCCCATGTCCACCACGCCCGTCCCGGATGGGCGCATTTCGAGCTGCCCATAGGGGGCCGATGTCGCGCCCGTGACAAGCAGGAGGCGTCCCCGGGCCGGAGGTTTGACGCCGTCCGGCAGTCGGACGGCAATACCGGCGGTAGCATCGGCAATCGCGATGACGGGCGGAGCGCCGAGCCGACCGGCTTCGGCAATGACGACACCCAGGACGGACGCTCTCGACCCGACGGCCAGCGCGCGGACCTCCGCGATCGTCAGCGTCGCGGCGCCTGGCGTCGGCGAGGGAGCGGGGCTCGGTGACGGCGACGGGCTCGGGTCAGGAGGCGGGCTGGTGCCGGGGCTCGCCGACGGGGCAGCCGACGGGCTCGGGGACGGCGACGGGCTCGAGGACGGCGTCACGTCGACCGTCGGTTCCGGCGTCGGCTCCGGGCTCGAGGAAGGTGCCGGCGACGGGGGTGCAGCAGCGACGAACTCCCCGGCAAGCGTGGCGTTGATCCGGTAGCCGCCCGAGCCCGTTCCCGTGCTGTCGCGCTGGCCCACCGGGCCGATGGCGATGACGAATGTCCCCGAGGCGAGCGTCGACCCACCGAGGGCGACCGGGCTGACGATCACGCGAACCTGACCGGTCCCATCGTCGACGAGGTAGCCAGGCCCATCGGCGTACGCTGTCGCGGAACCGGCGGTCGTGCCGGAGATGGAAACCCGCAGCCCCTCGAGGCTGTCCCCGATGCTGCCGGTGGAAGCGTCACGGGCCACGGGGAGTTCGGCGATCCCGAGGATCGTGACGGCGGTGGTCGCGGCGCGAATCGTGCGGGCGCCGTAGCGCTCGTCGATCGTGCCGGTGAGACGCACTCGTGTGCCGGCGGGAATGGGTGTCGCGGGCACGGTGTCGAGGTATACGGCGATCCCTGCAGAATCGTCCTGGACGAACCCCACCCGGCCCGACTCGAGCGCCGGCAGGTCCGTGGTCAGGACGCCTTCGACCAGTGCGACCGTACCCGCCGACAGGGCACGGGCATCCGCGATCGGCAGCGGTTGTGGCGCGGCGGTGGGCGAGGGACTTGGCGTTGGCGTGGGAGTCGGGGCAGGCGTCGGGGTCGGGGTCGGTGTGGGAGTCGGAGTCGGGGCAGGCGTCGGGGTCGGGGTCGGTGTGGGAGTCGGAGTCGGGACAGGCGTCGGGGTCGGGGTCGGTGTGGGAGTCGGAGTCGGGGCAGGCGTCGGGGCCGGGCTTGGCGAGGCACTTGGCAACGGTGTGGGCGTTGGCGTGGGAGTCGCGGTCGGGGTCGGGGTCGGGTCCACGGTGGGGCTGGGCGCGGCTGTCGGGATCGGTGACGGGGAGGGGGACGGGGCCACCGTGGGCGTCGGCAAGGCGGTCGGAATCGGAGTCGGGGTCGTCGATGGACCGGGTGTGGGATCCGGCGACGCGGCAACCGTCGGTTCGGGGCTCGGAAGGGCCGTGAAGGTCGGCGTCGAAGTCGGGGGCGGCGGGCTTGCCGAGGACACGGGCGCTGGAACGGGCGGAGCGGCAAGGTTCTGCGGATTCGGCGCGGCCTGAACGAACCAGTCGAGCGCGTTGTCGTTCGAGTCGATGACGTTGCCGGAGGTACCTCCCGGCAGCCGTTCCAGGCTCTGGGTCGCCACCGGCGCCGGGGCCGCGGTCCCTTCGACAAAGGCGTTGGTGGCATCACCCCAGCCAAGCGCGTCGAACGGCGCCCCGCCGACGAGGCGCAGGACCACGGACCCGCCGGTGGCCGCAAACCCACCGCTGTATCCGAAGTCGGCCATCGAGATGAACACGCCCGAAGCGTTCGCGAGCATCAGGTGACGGCCCGGCTCGAGGATCGTCGCGGATGACCAGGTGGCCTTCCTGGTCACGGTCCCGCCGGTCGAGGTGACATAGACGAGTTCCACGCCGCGGAGGTCAACGGCGGCCGGCCCGACGTTGGCGATCTCGACGAATTCGTCTGACGCGGAGACACCGCCCGTCTGGAGTTCCGAGATCACGAGCGTCGACGTCGGCCAGGTCACCGACGCGGTCACGCTCCCCCACTCGAGCGATGGCGCGGCGAGGGCCATCGTGGCGGTCAGCACCGCGAAGAGGGCGAGAAGGGCAGGGACGACCACCGCGCGAGTGCGTTCCACCGAGCATCCTCCGGGCGGGCAGACAGGCGGGGCAGGTGCAGACTCGGGCGGGTAGGTGCCGCTGGCGGGACGACCGGACGGTTCTACCAGTCACCCATTCACGGTGGCTCACCGGGACATCAACGGGCCATCATCGCGCCCTCATCGGGCCGATCCGGCACGCGCCGGGCGATCCGCGTACGATGCCCACCCATCCGCGGCATGACCGCCGCCAACCTTCCGTTATTGCGAGGAGAGCCCGTGGCCCGTGCCAAACGCACCGACCGCGCCGACGCCCGTCGCCGCTATCGCCTGGCGCAGGAAGATCCGTCTCCTTCGGAATCCGAGGACCAGTCACCCGCAGCGAGCGCGCCTGCCGCCCGGCGCGGATCCGCTGCCGACCGGCCCGCGAATCTGGCACGGCCAGTCGGCTTCACCGATTCAATGCGTGCCGCATGGCATCGACCGGACCTTCGCGCGGACATCGCGGCGCTGCCGTGGTTGTTGCGGACGCGTGCCTTCCTCGTTCCGCTGGCCCTGGTCGTCGTGGGCGCTGGAGCACTTACGCTTGCGCCGGACAACCCGGCCGCTGGACTCTTCTTCCAGCTGATGGTTCTACCGCCGGCGATGGCGCCGATCTTCATCACGGGCTTCTTCGCCAAGCGCGCCAGCTATCTGCTCGGCCTGATCATTGCCGTGATCGACGTGGCCGGATATGCCGTGTTCGTGTACAGCGCACTGCCGGCTCTGAGCGTGGACCCCGTCACCGCGACGCGCCAGCAGGAGCTGCTCGCCTCGGCCGTGGCAGTCGGCCCGCTGTCGGGCATCTTCTTCGCAGCCGGGGCGGCCTGGTATCGGCGGTTCCTCTCGTACTCGAGTGCCCAGCGTGCCCGCAGCCGGGGAGCCGAGCGACCGAAGACGAAGCGCACGTCGAGGAGCTGATCGACCCGGCGAGGGTGCTGATCAGGGCAGCGAGGAGCTGATCAGCCGAGCCGGCGCATCCCGGCATGACCAAGCTGGCGGATACCCGCAGGGCGGGCCGGCCCGCCAGCGGCCGTGGCGACATCGGGCAGTGGCCGGACCTCGCGAGCCACCACGTTCACGACCGAGGCTTCGCGCTGCAGGTCGCCATCCACGAGCAGGAGCGCGTGCCTCCGGACGATGCCACGGAGCCGCGCCCAGGTGTCCGGCCAGAGCGTGACGTTCACCATGCCGGTTTCGTCCTCGAGGGCCAGGAAGACCGTTCCCTTGGCGGTCATCGGGTGCTGGCGGGTGACGACGAGACCGCCGATTCGGACCGGTCCCGGGCGCCGGTCGGCGAGGGTGGCGTTCGTGACCGCGCCAAGCTGCTCGAGTGCCGGCCGGAACAACGACACCACCTGGCGACGCGCATCCAGACCCACCACCGCATAGGCATCCCCGACCCGCTCCGGCTCGGTGATCGACGGGAGCGCCGGGGCATCCGTGGCGGGGAGGCGCAGGTCCATCGGCCGCCCCGCGGCTGCCGATCGCTTCCCGTGAGCGGCGACCGACCGCTTCCCGCGCGCCCGCTCCGCGCTTCGGGGACCATGGCCACTTCGGGGACCATGGCCACTTCGGGGGCCATGGCTACTCGCGCGTGCACGGGACGCGCCGGCGACCTCGCGGAGCTGCCAGAGCAGTTCGCGTCGCGGCCGGCCGAGCGAGTCCAGTGCGCCGGTCCGGACCAGCCGTTCGATCGTCTCCTCGGACAGGTCGGTCCGCTCAACGACGTCGGCCAGCGAGGTGTACGGACCACGTGCCAGCTCGCGGTCGAGGAGCGCCCGGTGCTGCTCCCCCACCCCCTTCACGAGATGGAGGCCAAGGCGCACGCCCCACCCGACCGCGCTCTCGGCGGCCCATCGATCACGCACCGCCGTGGTCGGATTGAAGCAGGCCGATGACCGCACCGGTCGCGGCCGCGCCGTGATCCCGGCACCCTCGGGAATCGGCTCGCCGTCGTCCATATCGTGGGGCCCCGCTTCCCCGGGCGCCGGGGGATCCCCGGCCTGACCGGCGAGCGCCCAGCCCGGCCGACCGGCCCACTCGGTCGCCGTCCTGTAGGACGAGGCGTTGATATCGACCGGCAGGATCGCCACCCCGTGCCGCTTCGCGTCGTTGACGAGGACCTCGACCGGGTAGAAGCCCATTGGCTGAGCGTTGATGAGCCCGACCAGGAACTGGGCCGGGTAGAACAGCTTCAGGAACGCCGATTCGTAGGCCGTCCGGGCGAACGCCGCCGCGTGGCTCTTGGCGAACCCGAAGCTGGCGAACGCGGCCACCTGCCGGAAGAGTTCCTCGGCGGTCTCCTCGGTCATCCCCGGCTGGCGGAGGCAGCCCTCGATGAACTGGCGATGGAGCTTCTCCATCTCCCGCGTCGAGCGCCACGTGCCCATTGCCCGACGGAAGCCGTCCGAGCCCGCCGGTGTGAACCCGGCGACCTCGATGGCGACCTTCATGACCTGCTCCTGGTAGAGGATCACCCCCATCGTCTCGGCGAGGATCGGCTCCAGGCTCGGGTGGAGGTAGGTCACCGGCTCGAGGCCCTGCTTGCGCCTGAGGTACGGGTGCACCGCGTTGCCCTGGATCGGACCGGGGCGGATGATCGCGACCTCGACCACGAGGTCGTCCAGGATCCGGGGCTTCGATTTCGGGAGCGTCTGCATCTGGGCCCGGCTCTCGACCTGGAAGACGCCCACCGTGTCGGCGGCCTGGAGCATCGCGAAGACCTCCTCGATGTCCTCGGGGATCGCGTCGAGGTCGATGCATGTCGCGCAGTCGGATTCGATGAGCTGGAGCGTCTCGTCGATCGCGGCGAGCATGCCGAGACCCAGCAGGTCCAGCTTGATGAGCTTGAGCGTCTCGACATCGCGCTTATCGAACTGGACGACGACGCGGTCCTTCATCGTCGCCCGCTCGAGCGGCGCGATGTCGATGAGCGGTGCCGCCGTGACGAGCATCCCGCCCGAATGGATGGAGAGGTGGCGGGGAAACCCATCGATGCGAGCGCAGAACTCGAGCCAGCGCTCCCAGTCGGACATCCCGATCGTGCTGCCGCCACGGGGATGGGCGGGCGGCTCCGGTTCCACGTGCGCGACGGAGCTGGGCCCGCTCCGAGTCATCTCCGCGACCGGCTGCGATGGCGGGTCCCAGCGTTCCGGCCGGCCCAACCGATCCGTCCGCCGGCCAGGAGGTGCCACCGCGCCAGACTCAGGATCGATCGACCGGCCGTCGACAGTGCCCGGGCCAAGGACTGCCTGTCCTGGCTGCTCGCGGCCAGCCCCGTAGCCCGTGCCGCGGCCAGCCCCGTAGCCCGTGTCGCGGCCAGCCCCGTAGCCCGTGCCGCGGCCGACCCCGTAGCCCGTGCCGCGGCCAGCCCGCAACCACGCGACGCTCGCCGGGGAATCGCCCGGGCCACCCTCATCGTCCGACGACCCTCCGGCCCGGACGGATGGTTTGGATCCTTCAGCCATTGCCCACGTCCCGGATAGGCGTCGCGGACCGGTGCTCCGGGTCTCACCTTCGACCCAGATACGATCCCCGATCGTGGTAGGTTCGATTCCGTCGACCCGTCGGGGGGCCGGGAAAGCGCTGGCGGCCGAATCCACGCTCAGCCGGCCGCCGGATGACGAGGAACCCCCGTCGACGGCGGGCGTCGGGGTATCTACCACGAACCCGGTTCGTAGGTGACGGGAATCCGGGCCAGATCCGGCGATAACACGATCCGGGTTCGTATCTGACGCCGCGCCGCTGGGGGCCGCCGCCGTGCGCCGCACGTTGAGTTGCCCCATCGCGTCGGTGAGCCCGCGCTCGCGGGTTCGGGCTGCCGAGGCCTCGGGACCAGCCGCGGCCGGTCCGGAATCCTCCCCATGGCGCCGGAAGAACTCGGCGAACCCGCCGTCTGCCTCCAGGTCCCGCCGGACCATGACGCTGTCGTACGTCTCGAGCGCCTTCGCCACGCGATCCACCAGCGGCCGCGGGAACCCAAGCGCATATCCGACCTCGCGGACGGCGGACCGGGCCCGGTAGGTCACGAGGTTGCAGACCATCCCCGTGTGCTCGGGCCCGTAGCGCCGGTAGACGTACTGGATGACCTCTTCCCGGCGCTCGGAGGAGAAATCGATGTCCACGTCCGGGTACGTGGTCCGGCCCTCGTTGATGAACCGCTCAAAGAGCAGGTTATGGCGGATCGGGTCCACCCTGGTGATCCCGAGCGCATAGGCGACGATCGAATCCGCCGCGCTGCCCCGGCCCTGGGCCGGAATTCCCCGCTCCTTCGCGAAACGCATCAGGTCCCAGCAGATGAGGAAGAACTCGGCGAGCCCGGTCTTCTCGACCACATCGAGTTCATGAGCGAGCTGCCGAACGACCGGCGGCGAGACCGGGTGATACCGCCGCCGCACCCCGGCCTGACAGAGTTCGACGAGGTAGCTGAAGGCCGTCTCTCCGGCCGGAACCGGGAACCCCGGGAAGCGGTAGCGCTCGAAGCCGAGGTCAACGGTGCACGAGGCGGCGACTTCGACTGCCGTTGCGATGCCCTCGACCCAGGCACGTGCCGTTGCCGGATCCGCCCGCGCGAAGGCCGCGTCCCCGGGCGGCATCGCCATCAACTCCGAGCCCGACTTCAGGTACGACTCCCCGTTGGGTCGGCGGAGGTCCGCGAGCGTATCCAGCGTCCGACCATGGGCGATGGCCGTCAGGACGTCGCCGAGCTCACGATCTTCCGGTCGGGCGTGATGCACGTCGTTGGTGGTGACGACCGGCAGCCCGAGATCGGCGGCGAGGGCCGCGGTCTCGGCCACGAGCCAGTCGTCGTCGGGCAGGAGATGGTGCGAGAGTTCGAGGAAGAAACCGCTCGATGCCGGCCCATCGCCGCGGCCGCTCGTGGCCGCGCCATGACCACGGCCGCTCGTGGCCGCGCCATTACCGCGCCCGAAGAGGCCCGCGTAGTGTTCGGCGACGGCCCGTGCCCCGGCCCGATCTCCCACGAGAAGCCGCCGTGCGATCTCGCCGTCCCGGCATCCGGACAGCGCCAGCACCCCCTCGGTGTACTCAGCGAGCAGCGCCTGGGTGAAGCGTGGAACGCGCTTGGTCCCAGCGAGATTGGCATGGGACACCAGTCGGCAGAGGCTCCGGTATCCGCTGGCATCCCGCGCCAGCAGCACAAGATGCGGGCCCCGCTGCCGCTCCCCGATCCCGCGGAGATCCTCCTTCAAGATGGCCCGATGACCCGGCAGCCTGGTCCGCTGTGGCCGCGTCCGGGCCGGGACCCCCGCCGTCGGTGCGGGCCCATCCAACGCGGCGAGCGAGGCCATGGCACCACGCCCATGGCCACGCTGGATGGGCCGCCGCCCGGGAACCACGATCCCGGCCGGATCCGGCACGGCCGCATCGATGAGCTCCACCTCGAGCCCGATGATCGGGTGGAGGCCGCGACCCTCCGCGGCCGTGGCAAAGCGAACCACGCCGTAGAGGCCCAGGTGGTCCGTGATGGCGAGCCCGCTCAGTCCGAGCTCAACTGCCCGCTCCACGAGGTCCTCGACCGGTGAGGCGCCGTCGAGGAATGAGAAGTTGGAGTGGCAGTGCAGCTCCGCGTAGGGGAAATGAGCCACGAGAGTGTCCCGCTTGGGGGGCGAATTGGACGAGCATCATAGAACATCTGTTCTGTTCAGGAAATCGATAGCAGCAGCGGCTCTCGACAGGTCCCGCAACAACGCGGAGGAGATCCGCGTCAGAAAGCCATGGGAACAGACTTCCGATCCCTTCGGGCCCTTGCCGCCGTCGTGACGAGGATGACCGCGATGATCGCCATCGTGAGTCTCCTCATCCTCGTCCTCCTCCCGGCGGCACTCGCTGCGGGGACCGGAGGAAGCTGACCCAGGGTACGCAGCGGCTCGGGCAGCGGCTCGGGCGAGCTCGGGGATCGGTACCACGACCGGTCGTCGATCGGCTGATCGCCTGGTGAGCGGGTGATCAGACCACGCAGAGGACCCCGTCGCATCTGGGGGCGGCGGGGTCCTCCCATGCTCCGGGGTAGCATGTACTCCTTCGTCTGGAACGGAAGGAGACGGCATGGAGCCGAGGGCCAGAGACGTGATCGGCGCCGCCCTGCTGGCGGCCGTGCTCATCGGCCTGGTCGCCCTGCTCTTCTTCCTTGCCTGGCAGGCTGCCGCCTGAGCCAGGCCCGCGCCACATTCGTGAAAATTCATGCGCACGGCAGGTAATTCGCAGCTACACTCCGCACGTGAACCGACCGGGACCGGTTCAACAGTTCTCGGGGGTGTGTGGTGCAGACGGCTCAGCCGCGTGACGTGGGAGCGTTGGTATTCGTCGTCGGGCTCTTCGTGATGCTGTTCCTGACCACCGTGCTCGTGCCGTCGCATTGAGTTTGGTGGACCGATCGGCGGTGCGATGTCGAGGGCGATGTGTTATGTCGAGGGCGATGGACGGTCAGTCGTAGAGCCGCTCCAGGTGCCAGCTGCAGGCCATGCGGTCGTAGTACACGAGCGCGAGCCAGCGCGTCCCCACAACCTTGAAATAGTCCCGCGCGATCGGCTCGCGCCACCACGCCTCGTCGACGCGCCACCGGTTGCAGACCTCGACCGGCTCCCGACGACCAGCCCACCTGATGGCCACGAGCCCACCATCTGCATCCAGCTCGGCCTCGATGGGCGGATGCGCACGCAACAGTCGCGTCATCGGACCGTCCCGCTGCTGCCGGGGGCAACGGCACGCCAGGCCCAACGCTGTTCGGGCAGCGGCGCCTCGGGATCCGTGACGATCACGCTTCGGATGCGATCCTCCCCATAGGTCAGCGCCAGGCGGGCAAGTTGCCAGCGCAGCCGCGCGCCTCGCAGGGCCTGGGGAATGAAGAGGGGCAGTTGCTGGCCCTCCGCCGGCTCCGCTCCGGTCAATTCCAGCTCCAGGCGGGAGACCGGGGCAGACGGCGGGGTTCGCTCCAGGCGGGCGAGAAGGAGGCGCTCGATGGCCTCCGCGTCCGCGGTCGGTTCCGGAAAGCGCGTCTCCACGACCGCCTCGCCGGGCGTACCCGCGCGCGCAAACGCCAGGTCCAGCTCCAGGCGCACCTGCCCGCGCGCGGCCGCGAGCCCCCGGGCGACGAGGTTCGCGGCGAGTGTCGTGGCGATCCGGTGGAGGACGAACCGGACGGCCTCCAGCTCCGCCACGGGCGGCTCGATGGACAGGGCGAGGGCCACTCGTTCCGGCGCCCGGCGAGGCCGGAACGGATCCGTCTCCTCTCCCCGGGCGCGAGCCCCGATCCGGGCTCCCTCCATCCCGAACCGGGCGACGAGCGCGGACCCGGCGAGCTCCGCGACCTGGCCGATCCGCCGGAGCCCGAACCGTCGCAGCCGGCCTCGGATCTCCGCGTCCTGGGTCAGCAGCAACGCTGGCATGGGAGCCAGGAACCCCGCCTCCTCGCCCGGCGACACCGAGACCAGGGCGCCGGGTTCCGCAGCCGCGGCGGCGACCATTGCCGCGAAGCGCGTGCCGGCGATCCCGGATCGAGGCCTCCCTGCGAGCGCTGGTGCGAGCGCCACACCGATTCGCTCGACGAGGATCGGTTCAGGGCCCCACAGGAGCTCGAGACCGTCGATCTGCACTTCAAGCAGCCCGAATGCCTGGTCTGTCGGATCCGCCGATCCGACGATTGCCGGGCTGAAGGTCGCGAGTACCTCGAAAGCGGCCTCGATCGCTGCTCGATCAGCCTCCGGTTCCGGATCCAGGAAGGTCGCCTCCGGGGCGAGGCGATGGGCCGACCCGAGCGGGATCCCACGTCGAACGCCGAGCTGCCGGGCGGCCGGATTCGCGTCCAGCACCGTTCCCGCGACCCACGGCTGGCCCCCGAGGACGATCGGACCCGCCGGCCAAGAACCGAAGGGGGAGGCGGGATTCGGGCTTGCCGATCCCGTCCGGCGCTCCCTGGCCAGGTCGAGGAGGAGGTGCGGTCGATAGCAATGAAGGAGTCGCATGGCGTGTCGTCCCGGGCACTGGAACGGGGGCATGGGCGGAGGCGGCGAGGGTTCTCAGCGCGGCGTTCGCGTGACCGGCGGCGTTCGCGTGACCGGCGGCTGGCTTCGTGCCGGCGCGGGGGACCCCGATGCGGGGGTTGACCTCGGCCGGCGAGCCTTCCCTGAGGAGCATCTCCTGGCGCAGGCACGCATCCCGGTCCCCGCCATCGGCGTACAGGATCCGGAGCGTGGTCCGCCCTCCCGGCGGACCAGCCCGGCTGCGCGCGACGATGACATCGGTGGCCTGTCCGACGACATCGCCCCCGAGCCGGATCCACGCTCGCCGGACCAGTTCGAGACGGATCCCCGTCCCCTCCCCGACCGCAGCGGCCACCTGGCTCACCAGCCCCGGCGGTTCGAGGACAAGCAGGGAGATGCCTGCCCGGCGGGCGAGGGCGGCGAGCCGGCCGAGTCGATCGGCGAATCGCGACGCCCCATCCGGGCGAGGCGGCAGGTCCATGACGAGGAGGTCCACCGTCCGGCTGGACAGGAGCGACCCGGCGATCGCCAGGCCCTCCTCCGGGCCGGCCGGCGTGAGCACCACGAGCCACTCCAACTGCATGCCACGGGCCACGGCCTCCACGGGATCGAAGGCCCCAGCGAGATCCAGCCAGGCCACGATGGCACCGTTCACCTGGGCCTCGGCGGCGAGTCGCAGCGCGATGGTGGTCCGCCCGCTCGAGAGATCCCCCCGGAGCGAGAGGCCCATCCCGCGCGGCAGGCCGCCGGGTCCGAGGATGGCGTCAAGGGCCGGAAACCCCGTGGAGTAGAGGTGCGCAGGGTCCCCTCCCGGGTTCGGACCGCCTCCCGGGTTCGGACCGCCTCCCGGGTCCAGGGGCCCTCCCGGGTCCAGGGGCCCTCCCGGCACGAAGACGGGAACCGGCGCCATCGCGAGCGATCCCATCGTTGTCCCGTGGCCGGCGGGCGGGCTCCCGGCGGACCGCGGCGCGGGCGGGCTCCCGGCGGCGCGCGGCGCGACCGCTCCCCAGCGCGATTGCAGGGTCGCGAGAGCCGCCGTCACGTCCGGGGAAAGCGTGGTCATGAGATGTTCAGTATCGAACATCTGTTCGAATGAATCAAGAGCCAGTTGGAGCGGCCGGCGACCATCGGCTCGTCCGGACCCTTGTCCGGATATCCGCAGACCTCGTGCTACACTCTCGGCCCGTCCAGCCGTTCTGCGTGCTGCGACGCCCCGGTGGGGATGTAGCTCAGCTGGAAGAGCACCGCGTTCGCATCGCGGGGGTCAGGGGTTCGAGTCCCCTCATCTCCACCACCTCCCCTCCCTCGATCTCCTGTCCCTCTGGATTCACGCCCGTCGCAAGGGCGACTCCGTATGGTCGCCCGGTGGGTGCCGCACGGGATGACGCGCGGTCATGACAGCGTTGACTCGGACGCGCAGCTCGGGATGGGCGGTGTAGGCGGCCTCGAGCGTGGTGGCGCGGGCGGCCCGGACCTCCGGTGCACGGCCGGCATGGACGATCGCCGGGGTGAGCAGCCCGATGCCCGAGTGACGGTGCTCGCCGTTGTACCAGGCGAAGA
>JACPOR010000023.1 GCA_016191425.1 Chloroflexota bacterium | reverse complement strand
CCGTCTCGCCCCGTGCGATCCCGGCCGAGACGGGTTCGAACAAGGGCCGAAGCCGGACGACGGCGACGACGACCGCGGTGGCGAGCAACGCGAGGGCGAGGCCGACGAGGATCGGCCGTCGCCGTGGATCGATTCGAACAGCCGTGACCGGCCCCCTACTTGACGGTGAGCGTTCCGGTCATCTGCGGGATGGGATGGATCGAGCAGATGAAGACGTAGGTCCCGGCGGGGAGTCCCTCGTACGCATACGTCCCCGACGCGCCGCCGTTGACGACTTCCTGGTTCCGAGCAACCGTCGTCTTGTCCGCCTGGCGGATATCGACGTCGTGGACCACGCCCGACGGGTCCTGGTTGTCGAACGTGATCGTGAACGGTGTATCCGCCGGGACCTCGATCTCGCGCCGATCGAACGCGATGCCCTTGGCCACGATCGTCCAGCTCGTCGCCGGCGCCACGCCCGGCGCTGAACTGGCCGGCGCGCCCCCTGACGCGCCCTCGGCGTCCCCGCCCCTCGGCGGGATGACCCCGGTCTGGATGAGCACGGCGAGCACGAAGATCACCGCGGCGGTTTGGAAGAACCGTCTGGGCCAGCCAGGTTCCGGGATGTTCTCGACGTGGCCGGTGCGGTCAGCCTCGACGGTCTTGGTGTATTCGGCACGGGCGTCAACGAGCCAGCCGACGAGCGTCGCGACGAGGATGACCACGCCGGCAGCGAGGACCCATCCGCCGAAGACGAGGCCGGCCATGAGGGCGGTCGTCCCGATGGCACCGACCAGTGGCCGGAAGGACGGGCCGGGCAGGTGCACCCCGGGAGGCGGACCGGCGTGGACGACGGCCGGTAGCGTCTCCGGCCGCGCGGCCCGCGTCATCCGCTCGAAATCGCGGATCGCCTCGGCGCCCCAGTAGAGCAGCGCGAGGACGAGGACGGTCGCCCCGGCGAGCACAGCCGGGCCGCCGATGACGAGGCCCCCGAACAGGGCGGCCGTGCCGACCGCGGCGATGAGCGGCGCGTACGACGGACCCGGCATGTGGAGGTCCGGCGGGGCGATCGGCGTGAGCCGCGCCGGGGCGCGGCGCGTGGGGCCGGCCGTCGCGAACCGGCGGATGGTCCAGGCGAACCAGAGAACGGTCAGCCCGGCGAGGCCGAGCGGGAGCAGCTTGATCAGCTTGCCCCAGTCCGGGATGACGACCTGCGACAGGAGGTCGAGGATCGACTGCCAGAGCGCGTCCATGCGGTCCGGGCCGGCCTCAATCCCTGGACGATCCGGCGATCAGGACATACGCCATGAGCGCCATCGCGATGCCCAGGGCCGCGAGCATCGTCACGCCGGCCCACTCGATCTTGTAGCCCAGCGGCACGGCACCGAGCGCGAAGAGCGCCGCAAGCGACACGAAGGCAGCGCCGATGATCAGGACGTTGCGCGGGTGGCGGAGGGGATGCATGTCTCGTTCGCCTCCTGCTACAGGAAGTAGAGGATCGTGAACAGCAGGATCCAGACCACGTCGACGAAATGCCAGTACAGCGACGCCGCCTCGACCGCGTCGTGGTGGCGAGCCGAAAACTGGCCGCTCATGCCGCGGTAGAGGATGACCCCCAGCATGATCACCCCGCCGAAGACGTGCGCGCCGTGGAAGCTGGTGAGCGTGAAATACGTCGTCCCGAACGGTCCGGACCCGATGGTCATCCCCTCACCGAACAGGAGGCTGTAGTCGTATGCCTGGAGGACGAGGAAGAGGACGCCCAGGACAAACGTCACGGCCATATTGCGAAGGAAGCCCCGACGGTCGTCGCGGCGAATCGCCGCGACGGCCAGCTGGCAGGTGAACGAGCTCGCGATGAGGATGACTGTGGCGACGAGGATGAGCGAGAACGGATTGAGAATCTCGCTGAACTGGGCGGGCGGCCAGGGCTTGTTCGCCGCCCGAGTGCTGAAGTAGGCGGCGAAGAGGCCGCCGAAGAACATCACCTCGGAGGTGATGAACAGGAGCATCCCGAGGATCGGGTTGCTGATCCCGCGGCGGTCGTGGGCGAGCCCCGCGACGGAGGTGTGCTCGCCGGTCGTGAGGGCGTGGCTGTCGGCGGTCACGGCGATGGGTTCCCTCTCAATGCCCGGTCAGTGCCCGATGCGCCCGTGACGGGCGTCGAACAGCGGTCGCTCGGAACGGATCTCCGGCAGCCGATCGAAGTTGTAGGGAGGCGGCGGCGAGGTCGTCGCCCACTCGAGGGTGTTCGCCTCCCACGGGTCGTCGCCGGCGACCCTCCCGTTGCGGAGCGAGACGAAGACGTTCCAGATGAACGGCAGGATCGAGAGGGCGATGACGAATCCGCCGATGGTCGCGGCCCGGTTCCAGTCGTTCCAGCCGGCGTTCGCCGCGTAGTCGGCGATGCGGCGCGGCATGCCCTGGATCCCGAGCATGTGCATCGGGAAGAACGTCAGGTTGAAGCCGACGAACATCAGGACGAACTGGATCTTGCCGAGGCCCTCGTCCAGCATCCGGCCGGTCATCTTGGGGAACCAGTAGTAGATGCCCGCGAAGATCCCGAACACGGAGCCGCCGAACAGGACGTAGTGGATGTGGGCGACGATCCAGTAGGTGTCGTGAAGCGCGAAGTCGACCGGGACCGACGCGCTGAAAGCGCCGTTGATCCCGCCGATCAGGAACATCGTGAGGAAGCCGATGGCGAAGATCAGCGGGGTGGAGAACGTCAGCTGACCCCGGAAGAGGGTGAAGACCCAGTTGAACATCTTCACGCCGGTCGGGACCGCGATCATGAACGTCAGGAGGCTGAAGAACGGCAGGAAGACGGAGCCGGTCGTGAACATGTGGTGGGCCCAGACCGAGAACCCGAGCGCACCGATGGCTGCCGTCGCGAAGACGAACGCCTTGTAGCCGAAGAGCGGCTTCCGGCTGAAGACGGGCAGGACCTCGCTGACCACGCCCATCGCCGGCAGGATCATCACGTAGACCGCCGGATGCGAGTAGAACCAGAAGACGTTCTGGTAGAGGGTCGCGCTTCCGCCACCGGACGGGTCGAAGAAGGTGCCGCCGTAGTTCCGGTCGATGAACAGCATCACCAGGGCGCTGGTGATGACCGGCGTCGCCATGAGGACCAGGACACTCGTGACGAGGATCGTCCAGACCATGATCGGCATCCGGAACAGCGTCATGCCCGGGGCTCGCATCTTGAAGATCGTGACCAGGAAGTTGATCGCGCCGAGGATCGAGCTCGTGCCGATGAGGATGAGCCCCACGATCCACAGGTCCTGACCGGCGCCGGGTGAGTTGAGGGGACCCTCCCCCGACAGCGGCGGGTAGGACGTCCAACCGGCCGCTGCCGCACCGCCCGTGAAGAAGCTGGAGACCAGGAGGATCCCGGCGAGCGGGAGCATCCAGAACGACAGGGCGTTGATCCGGGGGAACGCCATGTCCGGTGCTCCGACCATCAGCGGGACGGCGTAGTTGCCGAGACCCGCCAGCATCGGGATCACGAACAGGAAGATCATCAACGTCGCGTGCATCGTGAACATCTCGTTGTACACGCGCTCGTCGGTGAGGAACTGGAGCCCGGGCTGGGCGAGCTCGGTCCGGACGACGAGCGCCAGCACGCCGCCGATCAGGAAGAAGATGAACGAGTTGATGACGTACATGATCCCGATCTTCTTGTGATCGGTGGTCGTCAACCACTCGTACAGGAGACCCCGACTGTAGGCCGAGGCGTCGGGGGCCAGGGCGTGGGTCGCCATGCCGGGCTCCTTACTTGACTGTCAGCGTCCCGGTCATCGCCGGGATCGGGTGGACGGAGCAGATGAACGTGTAGGTTCCGGCCGGGAGACCCGGGTAGGCATAGTTCGCCGACGTCCCGCCGTTGATCGGCTCCTGGTTCGCGAGGACGTTCCCGTTCGCGTCCCGGATGTCGATGTCGTGCGTGACGCCCGACGGGTCCTGGTTCGAGAACGTGATCGCGAAGGGCGTCCCGGCGGCGACATCGAGGGCCTTCGTGTCGTAGGCGATGTCCTTGGCCACGACGTTCAGGACCGTGCCGCTCGGCGGCGGCGCCGGCGTGGCGTTGCTCTTGGCGATGAGCGCCTGCAGCCACGTGTCGTAATCGGCCGGTGACAGCGCGATGACCTCGAAGAGCATCCGCCGGTGGCCGGCGCCGCACAGCTCGGCGCATTGGCCGCGGAAGACCTGGCCGGCCTCCTTCGGGTCCACGGTGAACTCGAAGCGGTTGGTCTGGCCGGGAACGACGTCACGCTTGAACAGGAACCTCGGGACGTAGAAGGCGTGGATCACGTCCGGGCTGTCGAGCGTGACCTGGACAGACCGGCCCACCGGGACGGCCATGCCGCCCTCGCCCGTGTCCGCGCTGTACTCCGGGGCGAGCTGGGTCGCCACCTTCGTGCCGTTGCCGTCGAGGTACTCGAACTGCCACTGGAACTGGCCGGCGATGGCATGGATCCGGACGTCCGGCTGCGCGCTCACGGCGTCGACGCTGTTGAGCGTCTGCCACGAGATGACGAAGAGGAACAGGACGATGGCGGTCGGGACGAGCGTCCAGATGGCCTCGGCAATGTTGTTCCCATGCGTCTGCGCGGGCAGCTCGACGTCGGTCGGTCGGCGCCGGTAGCGCAGCACGCTCCACACGATCAGGCCCTCGACGACGATGAAGATCGCGATGGCGAAGGCGAAAACGATGTCGTAGAGCCCGCGGATCTCCCGGCCCTGCGAGGTCGCCGCCTTCGGCGGATAGAGGGTGGAGCCGAGGCCGGTCAGGAAGACGGCGAGCACGAGCGCGATCAGGATGGCGACGACGACACCGGCAACGAGGGCGTCGGGCGCGGGCCGCTTCCTGGGGGTACTCGACATCGGGTGTCCTCGGTTGCTCGGCGGGAACGATGCCGGCGGGGCGGGACGGACCCTCCGGCGGGACGCGAATGCGGCCCGTCACGGAGACAGGCCATTTGTCATGATACCCGAGGGCCGTTCGTCACGTGGGCCCGTTTGCGGTTCGTCGCGCGCCCGCCTCGAGCGGGAGGCCGCCCTCCGCCTGCGCCGGGTGGCGGGCGAGCCCGATCAGCCGGGAACGGGCGAGGCGAGCAGCTCGCGATACCGCGCCGGGTCCACGTTTCCACCGCTGACGATGGCGACGACGGTGCCGGCGAGCCCCGCGAGGCCGAGCTCCGCGGCATGGAATCGAGCAGCCGCGATCGGAAGTGCGCCCGACGGCTCGACGACGAGCCGGCTCTCCTCCGCGGCAAGCCGTACCCCGGCGGCGATCTCGGCTTCGGTCACGGTCACGATCCCGTCGAGCAGCCGGGACAGGTGGTCGAACGGCCGCTGCCCGATGGCCTGGGTCCGGGTCCCGTCCGCGATGGTGCGCGACGTCAGGGCGCCGTCCCAGCGAACGATCCGGCCCTCGCGGAGCGATTCCGCCGCGTCCGCGGCCAGCTCCGACTCCACGCCGATGACCCGCGCGCGAGGACGAATGGCCTTCACCGCGGCCGCCACGCCGCTGGCCAGTCCGCCGCCGCCGATCGGGACGAGGACGAGCGCGAGGTCGTCGACGTCCTCGGCGATCTCGAGGCCGCAGGTGCCCTGGCCCGCGATGATCCGGTCGTCGTCATATGGGGGGATCGGGACGAGGCCGCGCTCCTCGGCGAGCCGGGTCGCCATCGCCTCGCGGGCGCCGCTCTCCGGGTCCACCGTCACGATCTCCGCCCCGTCGGCCTCGACCCGCGCCCGCTTCACCGCCGGCGCGTCGGACGGCATGACGACGACTGCGTGGGTCCCGAGGAGGCGGGCGGCGCGCGCCAGTCCCTGGGCGTGGTTGCCGGAGGAGTGGGCCACCACCCCACGTCGCAGCTCGGCCGGGGTCAGCTGGGCGATCGCGTTGTAGGCGCCGCGGATCTTGAACGCGCCGATCGGCTGGAGGGACTCGGCCTTCAGGAGCACCTGCGGTGGGCCGGCCGAGAACGGGACGAGCGGCGTCCGAATGGCGACGCCGCGCAGACGGCCCGCGGCCGCGCGGATTGCCTCGATCCCCACCAGCGGCAGGGGGCCGCTGGCCCCAGCCCCGGTCACCCCGTCCGGTGGCTCGCGCCGCTCAGCGCGCCGCTCGCGCGCAGTCGATGCACGTCGCGGCCCACGGGATCGCCTCGAGCCGCTCGGGCGCAATCGGCTTGCCGCAGCTCCGGCAAACGCCGTACGCGCCGGCGTCCAGCCGTTCGAGCGCCTCCTCGACCTGGCGGAGCTGGGCCCGCTCACGGTCACGAAGGGCCAGGTCCCGCTGCTGCTCGAAGACGTGGGTCGCGGCAGCGGCCTGCGAACCGTACGTCATCTGCCCCGGCCCCTCGATCGGCTCGCCGAGCTCGGCGCGCAGGCGCGCGGCCTCGCCCACGAGGGCGGCACGAACGGCCACAGGATCACGGGAATCGGCCACGGTCAGATCGTAGCGCGTCGCGGCCCGGGCCGGTCCCCTCACGTCCTCCCGCCCGTGACGCCGCCGGAGCCCTGGGTCAACCTGGAGGCGACATAGACCGGGATCACGGACAGGAGGATTGCGACGAGCCCGGCCACGTTGACCAGCGATACCTGGCGGGCGAGCCGGAAGCTCTCGAAGATCCAGATGGGCAGCGTCTTGAGGCCGCCCGCGGTGAACAGCGTCACGATGACCTCGTCGAACGAAAGGGCAAACGCCAGCAAGCCGCCCGCGAGGAGTGCCGTGCGGATCGTCGGGAAGGTGACGAATCGGAACGTCTGCCAACTGTCCGCCCCGAGATCGCTCGAGGCCTCCTCGAGCGATCGGGCCATCCGTCGCAGCCGGGCGATGACGTTGTTGTAGACGAGGACGATGGAAAACGTGGCGTGGCCCACGATGATCGCAACGAGCCCGAGGGGCAGGCCCGTCGTGGCGAACGTGGTGCTGAGGGCCATGCCGGTCACGATGCCGGGGAGCGCGATCGGGAAGATCACGACGAACGAGATCGTCTCCCGCCCGAAGAAGCGGTGGCGGGCCACGGCCAGCGAGGCGAGCGTCCCGAGGACGAGCGCGATCGTGGTCGCTCCGAGCGCGACGCCGATCGACGTCAGGAGCGCCTGACGGAGACCCGCATTGGCGATCGCATCGGCGAACCAGTCCAGGGTGAGCCCGGCCGGTGGCCAGGCGGACGTCCCGCTCCGGTTGAAGGCGTAGACGATGACGAGTGTCAGTGGCGCGTAGATGAACAGGAGAACGGCAACGGTGGCCAGGCGCAGGACGATCCGGGCCGGCCGGTCCATCAGAGTGCCTCGAACGCGCCGAGACGGCGCGCCACGAGCAGGTACAGGACCACGATCGCGAGCGGGACGAGCGACAGGGCGGCCGCGAACGGCAGATCCGGGACGCCGAAGTTCAGGAAGATGAGGTTGCCGATGAACTGGGTGGTCGTGATCAGGCTCGGCGCGATGTAGTCGCCCAGGGTCAACGAGAAGGTGAAGATGGAGCCCGCGACCAGCGCCGG
Organism: Chloroflexota bacterium; assembly: GCA_016191425.1. Classification (GTDB taxonomy): domain Bacteria; phylum Chloroflexota; class Limnocylindria; order Limnocylindrales; family CSP1-4; genus UBA5189. The sequence continues at coordinate 6,040 of JACPOR010000023.1, read as the reverse complement.
CACAACGAGCGGCAGAATCACCCGCCGAAACGTCGTCCAGCCTCGCCCGCCCAGATCGGCCGACGCCTCGAGGAGCGAGTGTGGGATGCGCTCCAGGCCGGCGTACAGCGGCAGGATCATGTATGGAAGCCAGAGATACGTGAACACGAGCCAGAGGCCCACCACGCTCTCGCCAAGGCCCGGCCCGCGCAGCCCCAGCGGCTCGAGCAGCCAGTTCAGGACGCCGTCGTTCGAGAGGATCAGCCGCCACGTATAGGCCTTGACCAGGTAGCTCGCCCAGAGCGGCATCACGACGGCCACCGCGAGCAGGCCTCTCGTGCGCGGCGAGGCCACGCGCGCCATGTAGTAGGCGATCGGGAAGGCGATGACGGCGCAGGTGAGGGTGACCGCCACGGCCATGCCGAAGGTCCGCAGCGTCACGTTCCGGTACAGCGGATTCGTGAAGATCTCGATGAAATTGTCCGGGGTGAACTGCCGCTCGACCAGTCCGGTGAACGCGTCCCGGGACCAGAAGGCGTTGACGAAGAGGAGGACGAGCGACCCGAGGTAGGCGAGGACCAGCCAGCCCATCGGCGCCGCCAGGAGCATCGCGAGCCGAACGCGGGCGTGCCGGTCCAGCCAGCCCGCGAGGCGGCGCATCGTGCCAGGCGTGGAGCGATCAGTGGCGCCGATCATGTCACTCCGGAGACGGTGCACCCCCCGGCGACGGGCGCCGGGGGGTGTCCTTGACGGCTGAAGCGGGTCAGCCCTTGATCTCGGTCCAGGCTTTCACCCAGGCATCAAAGTCCTTGCAGGTGGCGTTCGTACGTCCATCGACGCACTTCGCCTCGGGTGTCTGCCAGTACCAGACGTCCTGCCAGAACGCATCGTCGTTGGCGCGGTAGGCCTCGCAGAAACCCGGGTCGGCCGTCTCATCGCAGGCCTTGGCGTTGGCTGGGGCCTCGCCGAACCATTCGGCGATCTGCGCGTTCACGCCCGGCGACACGATGTTGTCGATGAACTTGTAGGCGCAGTTGATGTTCTTCGTCTTGCTGTTGATCATCCAGGTGTCCGACCAGCCGGTGGCACCCTCGACCGGCTTGACGACCTCGACGGGCACCGCCGGATCCTCCGCCTGGAGAAGCTTCGTGATGACCTCCCAGGTCGTGCCGATGACCGCGTCGCCGGCCCGGAAGGCATCCATCTGCTTGGTGTAGTCGACCCAGTACTGTCCGATGTTCGGCTTCTGCTGCTTGAGCAGCTCGACGGCAGCGGCGAACTGGGTGTCGTCGAGGGCGTACGGGTTCTTGATGCCGAGCTCGGGTTTGGTCGTCATCAGGACGACGGCCGCATCCGCGATGTAGATCGGGGCATCGTAGACGGAGACCTTGCCCGCGTACGGCGAGCTCGGGTCGAACATCGTCGTCCAGGATGACGGCGCGCTCGCAACCTCATCGGTGCGCCACATCAGGAGGTTGGAGCCCCGCCCGTGGGGTACGCCGTAGTTGACGCCATCGACCGTGTTGTAGGGCCTGTTCTTGAGCGCCGGGAAGATGTCCTTGTAGTTCGGGATGAGATCCACGGCCACGGGCTGGACGTATCCGGCACGCACCAGCCGGAGACTGGCGTCGCCCGAGGCGCTGATCACGTCGTACTTCTCGGGGTTCGTCGAGAACAGGCCGAACGCCTCGTCCGAGGTTCCGAACACCTGGACGCTGACCTTGCATCCGGTCGCGGCCTCGAACGGCGTCGTCCAGTCAACCGCCGGATCCGTGCTGCCGTTCTCGACATACCCCGGCCAGGCCAGGACGCTGACCTGGCCCTCGCCGTCGCCGATCGAGGTCGGCAGGTTGAACGAGGGCTTCGGCGACCCGCCACCGCTGCAGGCGGCCGACATCAGCGCCGCGATGCCCGCGAACACCAGGAACCTTCTGCTGCTCATGCTCCTCCTCCGGTCGCGTCCCGCGCGACCTCCCTGTCCGCCGTCGCTCGGCGGGGCTCCCTGGCCTTACCCGTCCCCGACGGGCAGGTTGTGCTGGCGCTTCCAGGTGAGACGGACCGCCCGCCCCTTGGCCGAGAGCGCCTCCATCGATGAGGTCGCGAGGTTCTGCTGGGTGACGACAAGTTCGCCGCCCGCATCGAGTGCCACGATATACCGCGTATCCGGGCCGAGGTAGACGACTTCGCGGATCGTCCCGGTGGCCGAGGCTTCGTCCGGGCCGGGCGCCGCGTCCGGGTCCGTGAGGCGGATCTTCTCCGGCCGCACGGTGTAGGTGCGGTCCGACCCGATGATCGCCCTGGCCGTCTCGCCGGCGAGCAGGTTCGAGGTACCGACGAAGCCGGCCACGAATCGCGTCGCCGGCCGCTCATAGACGTCCGCCGGCGTGCCGACCTGCTCGATCCGGCCCCGGTTGAAGACCGCCAGTCGGTCGCTCATCGTGAGCGCCTCCTGCTGGTCGTGGGTCACGTAGATGAAGGTGATCCGCACCGCCTGCTGAATCGACTTCAGCTCGATCTGCATCTCCTCGCGGAGCTTGAGGTCAAGCGCGCCGAGGGGCTCGTCGAGGAGCAGCACGCGCGGCCGATTGACGAGCGCGCGCGCCAGCGCGACGCGTTGTCGCTGCCCCCCCGAGAGCTGGCCGGGCCGTCGCCGCTCGTAACCCTCCAGGCGGACCATCCGAAGGGCATCCGCGACCCGAGCCTGGCGTTCCGCCTTCGGCACCTTGCGGACGACCAGGCCGTAGGCGACGTTGTCGCCGACGGTCATGTGCGGGAAGAGTGCGTAGTCCTGGAAGACCGTGTTGACGTCCCGATCGAATGGGGGACGGTTGGTGACGTCCTCCCCGTGGAGCAGGATCCGGCCGGCGGTCGGCAGCTCGAACCCGGCGATCATCCGGAGCGTGGTCGTCTTGCCCGAGCCGGACGGGCCGAGCATCGAGAAGAACTCGCCATCCCTGATGTCGAGGTCGATCCCGGCGACGGCCACGATGACATCGCTGACGGGGGCGCCGGTCGCGCCCGCCACGCGACGCCCCGCCGCGTCGTTGCCGAAATGCTTGACCAGGCCCTCGAGGCGGACGGCGGGCACGCCTGCCCCGGCGTCGGTCGTCGGATGGGTGGTCGCTGGCTGGGCGGCGGTGGTGACGGCCAAGCGGCTCCTCGTGCGGGTCTCGTCGATGAGCGGGACGAGCGGGAGGCAATTCGCGAGCTTCGCGGGCTGGATCACACGCGATCGCACGTCGGACGCTCGGATCCGTGCGCCTGCGGCTGGCCCGCACTATCCGGTCGCCCGCGCCCGGTGTCAAGCGCGATGGGTCGGGATCCCCGGTGATACGCTTCGGGAGCCCGCTCGGACGGGCTGAGGCGCAGCGTCGCGATAGGAGTCGAAGCCCCATGACCTATGTCATCGCCGAGCCGTGCATTGACGTGCTGGACCTCGCGTGCGTGTCGGTCTGCCCGGTCGATTGCATCCACTACGAAGAGGGCGTGGACCGGAAGCTGTTCATCGATCCGAACGAGTGCATCGACTGCGGCGCCTGCGAGCCCGAGTGCCCCGTGAACGCGATCTTCCCCGAGGATCAGGTCCCGAGCGAGTGGGCAAGCTACACGCAGATGGACGCCACCTGGTTCGTGGACCGTGCTGCCGCCCGGGCGATGGTGGACGCCGCCAAACCGGCCTGACGCACGCCGCGGCTTCGGCCTCGGCCGCGGCGCCGCCCGCCTGATCCTCGTGCCCTTCCGCGCCTCGTTCGACTGTTTGTGGTGCGGTACGCATCACGAGACGCGCGCACCCGCCGACCTCGAGGGCTGGGCCCAGCTCTGTCCGGCCTGCCTCGGCCGCGCCGGGGACAACGCGTTCCTGCGGTTCCGGCTGCGTCGGGCCCTCGAAGAGCGGCCGGCCGCTGGGCAAACTGCAGATCGGAGCCGCGCAGCTGGTCGATTTTGGGGGGCGCGAGGACGTCGGAGACGGGTGCTCCAGTGCGATCGTGGCCCGGGCGCATGGCATACTCGGCCCGATGTCTCCCCTCGGGAAGCTCACGATTGCGACCGTCGGCTCCGGCGTCATGGCGGAGGCGATCATCGCCGGCGTCCTCCGAGGCCGGCTCGTCGCGCCTGACCAGATCGTCGCGAGCCACCCGCGCGCCGAGCGTCGGGAGGAGTTGGCGAGGGTTCACGGCATCAGGACCGTGGCTTCCAACGCCGAAGCCGTCGATGGCGCGGACGTCATCCTCCTCGCGATCAAGCCCCAGATGCTCGGGCGTGTTGCCCGAGACATCGAGCCGCACCTGCGGCGCGGGCAGCTCGTGATCAGCGTTCTCGCCGGCGCGACCACCAGGGCGCTCACCTCGGCGCTCGGGCACGGCGAGGTCGTCCGGAGCATGCCGAACACGCCGGCTCGATTGGGCAAGGGGATGACCGTCTGGTTCGCGACCCCGGAGGTCACGGCGGACCAGCGCGCTCAGGCCGCGGCGCTTCTCGGGGCGCTCGGGGTCCAGCTCGAGGTGGACGACGAGAAGCTCGTCGCGATGGCGACCGCGGTTTCGGGGACCGGCCCGACGTACGTCTTCCTCGTGATGGAGGCGCTGATCGATGCCGCCGTCCATCTCGGCTTCGCGCGCCACATCGCCCACGACCTCGTCATCGAGACGCTCGAGGGCAGCACGCTCTTCGCGAAGCAGTCGGGGATGCACCCGGCGGAGCTCCGGAACATGGTCACCTCGCCCGGCGGCACGAGCGCCGCCGCGCTCCACGAGCTCGAGTCCGGACGCCTCAGGACCGTCCTGTCCGAAGCCGTCTGGGCCGCCTTCCGGCGGACGGTCGAGCTCGGCGACCAGCTGGAAGCGGCCCTCGTGCCGGAGGACGGAAAGCCCCGTTGACGGACCGCCGCCGGGCGTCCCACGCACCGACGCGCCGCTGCGAGCCGTGGGAGCCGGCCCGGGAATGAGGCTCCGTCGCGCCCTCGGATCGGGCTTCGAGCGCGCCATGCGCTCGGTCCTCCTGATGCTCTCGCGGCGGCGATTCATCGGGCGCCTGGCGACCCGCCTTCCGTTCACCCGGCCGATGGTCGCCCGGTTCATCGTCGGGGAGACGCTCGAGGCGGCCCTGCCCGCGATGCGCCGGATGCGGGCGTCAGGCTACCGGACGACCGTGGACATCCTCGGCGAGGCGGTGACCTCCGACTCGGCCGCCCGAGCCGCGGCCGCCGCGTATGTCGCGGCGATCCCCGCGCTCGACGACGCGGGCCTGGACGTCAACGTCAGCCTCAAGCTGAGCCAGATGGGCCTCGGCCTCGCGCGCGGGCTGGCTCGCGAGAACGTCGCCCGGGTGCTCACCGCCGCCGCGGCTGCCCGCGGCTTCGTCCGGATCGATATGGAGGACCACAGGACGACCGACGCGACCCTCGCCCTTTGGCGCGAGCTCCGACCGCTCATGGCCGGCTCCGGCGATGTCGGCGTGGTCCTCCAGTCCGCGCTCCGGCGAACCCCGGCCGACGCCGAGGCGCTGATCGCCGAGGGGGCGCGCATCCGGCTGTGCAAGGGCGCCTACAAGGAACCCACCGCCGTCGCCTACCCGGACAAGGCAGACGTCGACGCGGCGTACGTCGCCGTGATGGAACGCCTGCTCACCGCCGGGACGTACCCGGCCCTTGCCACTCACGACGACCGGATCGCGGACCGCGCGGTTGCGTATGCGCGCGAGCACGCCATCGGACCCGAGCGGTTCGAGTTCCAGATGCTGTACGGGGTTCGGCGGGACCTCCAGGAGCGCCTGCTCCGGGACGGCTGGACGGTCCGGATCTACGTCCCCTTCGGCGAACAGTGGTACCCGTACGTCATGCGCCGGTTTGCCGAGCGTCCGGCAAACGTGGCCTTTCTCGTCGGCAGCCTGTGGCGTGAGCGCCGTCGCGGCTAGGACGACTCGGCGCCCGCCTCCGTCCAGGCGCTGCTGAGCATCCGCTCACGAAGCCACATCCGGTAGATCCGCGAAGCCTGGTCGAAGAAGGTCCCTGTCACGCAGATGAGTCGCGCGAGACGCTCCTCGATCGAGTCGGCGCCGTCGT
>JACPOR010000054.1 GCA_016191425.1 Chloroflexota bacterium | reverse complement strand
AGTGCCGGCAGCCAAGGCGCGGGCAGGCATGGCGCGGGCCGGCATAGTGCCGGCCGCGGCATAGTGCCGGCCGTCAAGGCGCGGGCCGGCGAGTGCCGGCAGCCAAGGCGAGGGCTGACAAGGCCCGGAGCAGCATAGTGCCGGCCGCGGCATAGTGCCGGCCACCGCGGCATATCGCCGGCCACCGCGGCATATCGCCGGACGGCACGACGCGTGATCCGTACCGGGGCTCAGCCGACTGGAAGGCCCTCGATCGCCTTGAGTGCCTCGGCGACCTTCTCGGCCGGGTACTCGTAATCCTCGAGCGTCCCGGACAGGTAGCGCTCGTAGGCCGACAAGTCGAAATGGCCGTGGCCGCAGAGATTGAAGAGGATCACCCGGGATCGGCCCTCGGTGCGCGCCGCCATCGCCTCGTCGATGGCCACCTTGATCGCGTGGGTCGGCTCGGGCGCAGGAAGGATGCCCTCCGCCCGGGCAAATCGAACGCCGGCCTCGAACGTCGGCCGCTGGTGGGCCGCCTGGGCTTCAATCAAACCCTGCTCCTTGAGCATCGACACGAGCAGCGACATGCCGTGGTAGCGGAGACCGCCGGCATGGATGGGCTCGGGGATGAAGTCATGACCGAGGGTGTGCATCTTCACGAGCGGGGTCATGCGGGCGGTGTCGCCGAAGTCGTAGCGATAGACACCCTTCGTCAGCGACGGGGCCGCCTCGGGCTCAACGGCGATGACCCTCGGCTTCGGGCCGCCGCGCAGGCCACGGCCGATGAACGGGAACGTGAGCCCCGCGAAGTTCGAGCCACCGCCGGCGCAGCCGATGAGGACATCCGGCTCCTCGCCGGCCAGCGCCATCTGCTCGATCGCCTCGAGGCCCATGACGGTCTGATGGAGCAGGACGAAGTCGAAGACCGACCCGAGGGCGTACTTGGTGCCCGGATGGGTCACCGTGTCCTCGATCGCTTCGCTGATGGCGAGACCGAGCGACCCGGTGTGTGTGGGAACCTCGGCGAGGACGCTCCGACCGTATTCCGTGTCCGGACTCGGGCTGGCGACGACCTCCGCGCCATACGTTTCCATCAGGACGCGCCGGTACGGCTTCTGGTCGTAGCTGCTGCGGACCATGTAGACCTTGACGTCAAGGCCGAACACGGCACCCGCGAACGCGAGTGCGGACCCCCACTGCCCGGCGCCGGTCTCGGTCGCGAGGCGGGTCACACCCTCCTGCCTGTTGTAGAACGCCTGGGGCAACGCGGTGTTGGGCTTGTGGCTGCCCGACGGGCTGCCGCCCTCGTACTTGTAGTAGATATGGGCCGGGGTATCGAGCGCCTTCTCGAGCCGATGGGCCCGATACAGCGGGCTTGGCCGGTAGAGCCGGTAGGCATCCCGGACCGGCTCAGGGATCTCGATCTCGCGATCCTGGCTGACGACCTGCCTGATGAGCTCCATCGGGAAGAGGGGCGCGAGATCAGCCGGTCCGATCGGCTGCCCGGTGCCCGGGTGAAGAGCCGGCGGCGCGGGCGTGCGCAAGTCGGCGGCGATGTTGTACCAGGCCCGCGGAATGCGGTCTTCATCGAGGATGAACTTCGTTCGGTCGGCCATGGCGATTCCTCCCACAAGCCCCGGGCGTCGGGGATCGTGAGGGTACCAGCCGCGGATCAGGGGATGGGCGCCAGGCGTCAGGGTGTCAGGGGATGGGCGCCACGTCGAGGAGCGTGCCGCGCAGGATCGGATCGGCACTGGGCCGGTAGGCGTTGAACACGGCGACGAAGACACTTCCCGAGACCGTCTTCGTGCCGGCCGACCCGATGAGCGTGACGCTGATGAGCCGGCCCGACACCCCGCGATTCCGGAGATCGAGAGCGGTGAGGGAACCGACATTGGTGCGGGGATCGCTGCCGAAGAAGGCCGAGAGTTGAGCCGCGGAGTAGGCGTTGGTCTGCCACGTCGCGTACGGCGCTCCCGCATCGTACGAGACACCCGACGAGTCTCGATCGGAGGATCCCCGGAGGTAGCTGACGACCGCGGCGGTCTTCGCGCCCGTGGAGGAGACGAACACGTTCTCATTGTTCTCGGTCCAGCCTCCGGCCGTGGAGTGGAACATGGCGTTGGCGACCGATGAGCCGCTCATGACCACCTGCCCGGCGGTTGCGGTGACGACGGCGTCGGCGTCGGGATGCTCGCGGCGGACTCCCACGTAGACCTGGGACCGGGTGTCGTCGTAGACATCGAATGTGCCGCCGGAGACCAGGTGGAAGGCGGCATAGGCGCGCGCCGCGATCGTCTGGGCGATCCGGGCCTCGACCGGCCATGAGGTCGGCATCTCGGCCGGCACCACGCCGCGCAGATACGATTCGATGGGCAGGATGTTGATGACATCGATGCTCGCACCGGTGATCAGGACCCGCAGCGAACCCCGGAAGAGGTCGTTGGTCGCGGGCTTGGAGAAGAGCTGGATGGTCGTGGTGTCGGCCAATGGCACGACCTGGAAGTCACCTGTGGCCGGGCCGTCGAAGAGCACGCCTCCGGGGGTGGACAGGACGATGGCGCGCCAGCCGGTGCCGGCCGTGGGCGGGAGGACGCTGAGCTTCGCTTCCGCCGGGAACTCCACGTTCACGCCGGTGATCGTCCAGGGGCCGCCGCGTCCATAGATCGTGAGAGGCGCGGCGGCCGAGGGCGTGAAGTTGTCGAGGAGGAGGACGCGAATCAGGGTGTCGGTCGAGATGGTGCCGATCGTCGTCCCGGCGTAGTACTGGGCGAGGATCGCTGCAGCGGTCTGGCCGGCGAGCGCTCGCCCGCGGGCGCCATACTGCGACAGGCCCACGCCGTGGCCGTACCCGCGCCCGTAGAACACGGTCGAGGTGCCGAGCGCCGTGACGCCGGTCGATGATGCCGACGTCGGCTGCGTCAGGACGCCGGACGCCGCGTAGAGCGCGGCCACGCCGTACTGGGTCAGCACGGACTGCCCATTGACCTGGCTGATGACGTACCAGTCGGACCCGGCAGTGGGGGTTGGACAGCTGGCGCTCCAGGACTGGCCCGAAACGGTTCCAGTGACGTTCACCGTATCGTTGTAGCCGAGCTTGACCTTGATCGACGCGCCGGTTGTGGTGCCCGTCCGGAGATTCACCGCACCACAGGCGGGCACGAGGACTGTTCCGGGGCCGTCCGCTGTCGCGACCGAGCCCGGCGACGGGGCGCTGGGCGGCGTGGGTGTGGCGGCCGTCGGCGGCGGGCTTGCCGACGGCGGCGGGCTTGCCGGCGTCGGCGTTGGCGTCGGCGTCGGCGTCGGAGGGGTCGCGGGCAGGATGGTCGAAGCTGGATCGGGCGTCGGATCCGTGGCCGACGTGTCGGTCGGTGGCGTGGTCGGGACTGGAGCCGTACTCGTCGACGCGGCAAGGATGCCGCTCGCCGCATAGACGGCGGAGACCCCGTACAGGGAGGCCACGGGCCGGCCATTCACGTGGGTGACGCGATACCACGTCGAGCCGGACTTCCGGGTCGGGCAAAGGGTGCTCCACGAGGAGCCTCTCAGTGTGCCGGACACCGTGAGGAAGTTGGGCGGGCCGACTGACGCCTTGAGCGTGGTCCTGGTCGACGTGCCGGTTCGGAGCTTCGCGCCGGAGCAGGCGGGAACGTACAGCAGTCCGGCCGACGGCACGGCGATGGGTGTCGTCGCCGCGAGAACCGAGGTCGGGGTTGCGATTGAGATCGATGCCGGAACAATTGCGGTCGCTGCCGGAACCGCGGCCGGCGCGGGCGTGGTGGCGACGACGGGCGTCGACGACGCGTTTACGACGCCGGTGGCCACGTACAGGACCGGCACGCCGTAGAGCGAGCTCACGGACCGGCCGTTCACCTGCGTGATCGAGTACCAGCTGGAGCCCGACTTCCAGGACGGGCAGTTCGTGCCCCACGATGAGCCGGTCACCGTGCCGGAGATCGTCAGGCTGGTCGAGACGCCCAGCGACACCTTGGCCGTTGCGCTCGTCGAGGCAGCGATCCGGAGGTTCGCGCCGGAACAGGCCGGCGCCGCGGACACGGACGCGGCCGCGATGGGTACGACGCCCATCAGGACGAGCATCACCGCCACGAGGAGCGCGGTGATCCAGCGGCTGCGGAGGCTGCCTGCCGCGATTGGTGTCGGGTCGGTCGCTCGGATTTCCATCGGGCCGCCATGGTCGGTGAATGCCTGCACCGGGAAAACGACCCAACAGGACCAATCGACACCCGACCCAAAGGTCCGGGTCCGCGGGTACCTCTATCTCGCGATGAGATCGCCGATCCCGACGCGAGGCGCCAACGCGAAACCGCGGAGGGCCCGATGGCGTCTTCGCGGCATTGGGCGCCGATGCCGCCGCCCCCACACTCAACAGGAGCATCCGATGGCACCATCGACTCTCGCCGTCTCAATCCCCGTTCTGAGCCCCCGCGTACGCTGGGCAGCGCTCGGGCTGCTCGCAGGCCTGGTCACAGCGGTGGTCGCCGGACCGGCCCTGACTCCCCACCCGATCCTGGCCGCCGATCCGGCGGCCGCACCGGAGCACACCATCAGCGTGACCGGGACTGGTCGGGTGGTCATCAGCCCGGATATCGCGGACCTCCGCCTGGGCGTCTCGATCATCGCCAAGACCGTCAAGGATGCCCGCGCGGCGAACGCCTCGGCGATGACGGACGTGATCACCAGCCTCAGGAAGCTGGGCATCGCCGAGCGCGACATCCAGACGACGATCCTCTCGCTCCAGCCGGTGTACGACTACTCGACCAACTCGAACGTACCCCGACTCACCGGCTACAACCTGTCGAACGGGATCGCGGTCACGATCCGCAACCTTGACGTGGTCGGTGACGCCATCGACGGCGCTCTGGGCGCAGGCGCGACCACGATGGATGGCGTGACGTTCCGGGTCGAGGACCAGGCAGCAGCCGAGCGTCAGGCTCGCGAGGCCGCGATGGCCGAGGCCAAGTCGAAGGCCCAGATTCTGGCTGCGGCCGCCGGCGTCTCGATCACCGGCGTAGCCTCGATCAGCGAAACCGTCGCGCCGATCCCCTACCCGGTCTACTACGGCGCCCTGGCCGGTGCTGCGCAGGCGCAGGATGCCCGGACGCCGGTACAGCCGGGGACCAACGAGGTCTCGGTGACGGTCGCCGTCGTCTACGTCATGGGCTGACGGTCGCTGTCGTCTACGTCATGGGCTGACGGTCGACGCCAGGCCCATGAGGGCCGATCGCCGCGCCGACGAACGCGAGGGACACGGCGACGAAAGGCCCATGAGGGCCGATCGCCGCGCCGACGAACGCGAGGGACAGGGCGACCAAACCGGGTGGCTCCGGCGGAGATCTTCCCTCAGCGTGCTGGACGTGGGGGCGCCGGATGTCGAAGCGCGGCGACCGCCGCCGAAACGGCCAGCAGCATGCCAGCGGCGAACACCGGCCATGGGTACGCGCCGGGCATGCGGCCATCGAACAGACGACCCGAGTCGAGTGTGTACGACAGAATCACGAGGAGCCCACCGACGAGCGCGATCATCCACTCCCGACGCGCCACGGGCACTGGCCGTCCAGCCCGTAACCTGGTTGCAGCCGCGAGGCCGAACCCCAGGAGCGCCGAACTGACGAGGAGCGGCGACCAGACGGGGCCGACCCAGGGCACTGGGATCAGGAAGAGCAGGTCGATGGTAGCGAGGGAGCCGGGCCACCCGCTGAACAGCCGGAGCCAGGCGTAGTAGCCGATGTCCCAGGCCCCGAAGACGACCGCGGCCCAGGCCAGGCGCTCGAGGCCGGTTCGTCCCGCGATTGCACCGATCGTCGCGATCATGACCATCGTCGCCACTTCTCGGCCAACTTCGATGAGGACGAGATTCCCGGCTTCGATCGCCGGACGGAGGGGGAAGATGTCGCCAACAACAGCACCCAGCGCGCCTTGCAGGTAGACGACGACCCCGGCCTCGAGATAGGCCATGGCCATGGCGAAGGCGAGGACCGTGATCGCGGTCGCGCGAAAGGACAGGCCACCACCCATGGCGGTCAAGCTAGCACGCGATCCGGGGCGAGGCCATCATCGAGGCCGACCACCTGAAGGCGCCCCCGGCACGAGGAAGATTTGGGGCGTGCCGGGGTTGGTGCGCGCCGCAGTCGTGGCGCCGAGGCTCGTGGCGCGCCGGGATCCTGGCGCGCCGGGCCGAAGAGCACCGGGGTCGGAGAACGCCGGGTTGGTACGCGCCGGGGCGAAGAGCGCCGGAGTTGAGAACGCCGGGTCTTCTCGCGCGCGCGTCCCAGGCGTATGCTCCGGGCGGCCGCTTGACGAGATCGGAGCGCCGTCACCGGCGCCGGCGGCGGCGACGACGTGCGAACCCGATCAGGGATTCGGCGCGCGGAGCGGTGGGAGGGACGATCCCTGTCACGGCGCATCGTGGCCAGTGCCATT
>JACPOR010000001.1 GCA_016191425.1 Chloroflexota bacterium | reverse complement strand
CCCCGCCGTCGGACACGACCCCGCCGTCGGACACGACCCCGCCGTCGGACACGACCCCGCCGTCGGACACGACCCCAGCCTCGCAGGAGGTTCTCGGAGAGGTCAACTGGACCGACGCGGGATCTGGATCCACTGATCCGAGCCAGGCCGTCCTCGGTGCGGTCGACGGCAACGTCAGCATCGAGCTCCCGGCGACGGACACGATCGCCGGCAACGAGACCGGTTCGTCGGCCATGATCCTCATCGGCAGCTTCGCCGCCATGGTCGGTGCCGCAGTCCTCTTCGCGCCTTCGCGGCGCCGGAAGGCGACTGACCGCATCGCCTAGGGCAAAGGTTCGCTGTTCCCGAGCCGACCCGACGACCGGGATGGGTGCCCCCATCTCGGTCGTTGGATTCCCCTGCCGCTACGGGACGTGACGGAGGCCAGACGATGAGCGCCTCCGCCGCGGTCGCGATCGACGTGGCTCATCCAACCGGGCCCGTCCACGCTCGGCCGACGAGCGGAATCGCAAGCATCCGCACCCGGCCACGCGCGTTCCTGGCAATTCCGATGAGCCAGATCGATCACAGCCAGAGCCGGCCTGCGCGCCGGATCACCGATGTGCGGCCGGCACGCGGGCCCGATCACCGTTGCGGCCGGCACGCGGGCCCGATCACGCCACGAGTGTGGTGGCCGGCGCCCTACTGTTTGGGTGCGATGTCCGGTGGATGCTGCTTGGTGCCGGTCCCTGGATTCGTCGGTACGCCGGCATTGGGTCCGCTGGGTTGACCCTGCCCGCTTTGCCCGCCCTGCCCGCTGCCTTGACCCTCACCGCTGCCCAGACCCGCCCCGGCGCCATTGCCGGCCCCGGTGCCATTGCCCACCCCGGCGCCCGGCACGCCCTGACCATTGCCCTGGTTCGCGCGGGCGATCTGCGCCACAACCTGCTGACTCGCGTCGATCGCGTTGTCGATGGCGTCGACCGCTGGGGCCGGGACCTCGTCGACGAGGGCCTGGAGCACCTCGACATGCAGGCCGAGCGCGGCCTGGAGATGGGCGAGATGGTCTGAGTCCGTGCCCGCGTCCCCGAGAGCGGACTGGACCGCCTCCCCATACGCGCCGATCGCGGCGGTGACAGCCTTCGGGTCACCCGCGGCAGCGCCCCGCTCGACATCGAGCACTCGGGCGTCGATCTGGTGGATCCGTTCGAGGGCCCGTGTGCCGGGGTCCGCAGGGAGCGTGGTCGTCTCGAGCCAGATGCGCGCTTCGTACAGCGGTCCACCCGGGCTGGACGCCGCGGTGACGCCAGCAGCCGCGAACAACCCGAGGGTGGCCGCGACGAGGAGCGTCGCCATCCGTCGCCGGCCCGACCACCGCCGCCGCGGGCGGCTGCCCAGCCGAGTATCGAGGCTGCGCATACGCGCCTCCTCGACCAGCGAGGCTCGTATGCGGGCGACTTCGATCCGGCGCGGTGCGAGGCGCACGGACGCATACGCCCCGAGGCGTTGCTCCAGCTCCTCTGTTCCCGGATGGTCGTCGTTCACGAACTACCTCGCCTCAGCGCACATCTGCAAAGCTCGGCATCGACGACGCGACGCCTTCATCGAAATCGGTCTCCAGGTCCATTGCCAGCGACCGGCGGAGTGCCGCGATCGCTCGGAACTGAAGGCCCCGGACGGTTCCCTCCTGCTTGCCCATGACAACGGCCGCCTCGCGGGCCGAGAGCCCGCCGAAGAATCGGAGGTCGATGGCCTCGCGCTGCTCGGGCGTCAGTCGGTCCAAGGCCAATTGGACGGCGTACAGATCCTGACGAAGCACGGCCAGCTCATCGGGCCCGGCCACGTCATGCGCCCGCTCCGCAACCTGTTCGAGATGGGAGTCCTCGTGATGTGTCCTGACATGGTCGATGATCGTGTTCCTGGCCAGCCTGAACAGCCAGGCCCCGAAGGGAATGCCCCGTTGCTCATAGCGCGGGAGCGCTTCCAGGGCCTTGACGAACACGAGTTGCGTCAGGTCCTCCGCGTCACTCGGGCGATGGACGCGGCTGGCGATGAATCGATAGATCGGCAGGTGGAAGTGATCGAAGATCCTTCCGAATGCCCAGGGGTCGCCGCCCTGGGCAGCCTGGACCAGCCGGTCAACCGCTTCGTCGTCCATGTTCACAACGATGACGACCCCATTGCGTTATGCCCGCGCGACGAGGCACCGGGGAGACGCAGCCGCTCGGGCACCTCGACCTGCACGGTTTCCGCCCCCCGTCGGAACGCCAGAGAGGCGAAGCCGACCTCGAGTAGTGCACGATACCCATCCTCGAGGCCCCAGGCAAGCCATTCGGAGCGGTGGGCGTCCGAGCCGGCAATGACGTTCCGCCCGCCCAGCTCGCGGAATCGAACGACGGCCCAGGTCGCCGGATACGTCTCGAGGACCCGATGCCGCAGGCCGCTCGTGTTGACCTCCAGGGCCACCCCGGAAGCGGCAATCGCTGACAGGGCCGCATCGAGCACCTCAGGGTGCCTGGCGAGATCCCCAGGCGTCAGGTGGGGATAGAGGTAACGCTTCACGACATCGAGGTGGCCGATGGTGTCGAACAGCCCGGAGCGTGCCGCCGCGACGATCTCGTCGAAATAGGGGGCGACGACCTCGTCGATCGGGCGCCCGGATGCCCACGTTCCCACGCGGCTCGGCGTATACGGTGAATCGGGCCAGTCGTGGACGGACCCGATCGTGTAGTCGTAGCGATGTCGGCGGACATGATCCCGAAGGGCGGATTCCCAGGCCCGGTGATAGGTCAGCTCGGCCCCGAACCGGATCTGGACACCGAGAGGCGCCCAGCGCTCGGCGGCAGCCCGGACGGTCCGCTCGCGCTCGGAGAAGGCCACGTAGTCGTAGGCGGGATCGCGGCGGTCGAAGTCGACATGGTCCGTGATCGCGAGTTCGCTGATCCCGCGCTCGAGGGCAAGGGCGGCGTAGACATCGATCGGGACGTTGCTGTCGGGCGACTGATCCGTGTGGACGTGCGCGTCGAGCGGGAGATCCCGTCCCTGCCGATCGACGCCCGACCCGACCCCGGCGCCCGATGCGCCCCCGACCCCGGAGCCCGACGCGCGCCCGGCGCCCGACTCCTCCCCCGCGCCCGACCCGCCCTCGACGCCCGACCCGCGCCCGGCGCCCGACTCCTCCCCCGCGCCCATCATCCGGCGATGATGCCAAGGCGACGACCAACAGTCGAGAACGCCTCGAGCGCCCGATCGACGTGATCGTCGGTCAGGGCCGCGGTCACGATGGTCCGGAGACGCGCCTGATCCAGGGGAACCGTGGGGAACACGACCGAGGTGGCGAACACGCCGGCCTCGAACAATTCGGCGGAGAACCGGATCGCGACCTCGGAGTCGCCGACGATCACGGGCGTGATCGGCGTTGCGGAGCGACCGGTGTCGAATCCCAGGCGCGCGAGTTCGGCCTTGAACCGCCGCGTGCTCGTCCAGAGCCGCTCGATCCGCCACGTCTCCTCCTCCATGACGTGGATGGCTTCCCGGCATGCTGCCGCCACGGCCGGCGGATGCGAGGTCGAGAAGAGGAACGGTCGGGCGCGCTGGACGAGGATGTCGCGCAGGGCCTGCGACCCGGCCACGTAGCCACCGAGAACGCCCATCGCCTTGGACATGGTTCCGACCTGGATGGCCACCCGGCCGGTGAGCCCGAAGTGGTCCACCGACCCGCGGCCGTTGCGTCCCAGGACGCCGGAGGCATGGGCGTCGTCCACGAAGACCGCGGCGCCGTAGCGCTCCGCCACGTCCACGATCCCCGGCAGGGGCGCGATGTCGCCGTCCATCGAGAACACGCCGTCCGTGACCACGAGCATGAGCCGGTAGGGTCCCGCCCCACCCGGGCGACCGAGCTCGGTGGCCTCACGAAGCACGGCCTCGAGACCTGCCACGTCGGCGTGGGGATAGATCTTTCGGGGCGCCCTGGACAGGCGCATACCGTCGATGATGGAGGCGTGGTTGAGGGCGTCGGACACGATGAGGTCCGTCTCGCCGGTGATGGTCGGGATGACGCCCGTATTGGCGGAGAAGCCGCTCTGGAACGTCAGGACTGCCTCGCTGCCCTTGAAGGCGGCGAGTTCCGCTTCCAGCGCTTCGTGGATGGCCATGGTCCCGGCGATGGTCCGGACCGCGCCCGACCCCGCCCCGAACGCGCGGACAGCCTCGACGGCCGCGGCCTTCAGGCGCGGATGGTGGGTCAGGCCCAGGTAATCGTTGGACGACAGGCTGATGACCTCGCGCCCGTCCACGGTAACGACCGGCCCCTGCTCTGAGGACATGATCCGGAGCGGCCGATACAGGTGCTTCGCGTGGAGGTCCGCGAGCTCGTCGCCCAGGAAGGCGAGCGGGTCGGGCCGCGACGTGGTCGTCATGCGATGCAACCTCCGGGACGGTGCTTCAGGTCGTCCAATCCATGATCACCTTGCCCGAATCGCCGGATCGTGCCGCGGCGAAGGCCGCCTCATGATCGCGGAACGAGAAACGGTGCGTGATCGCAGGGGTGATGTCCAGGCCCGACTGGAGCATGACCGACATCTTGTACCAGGTCTCGTACATCTCGCGACCATAGATCCCGCGCAGGCTGAGCTGGTTGAAGACGATCGTCGTCACGTCGATCGGGATCTCCGCTGTCGGGATGCCGAGGATCGCGATGCCGCCACCGTGGGCCATGTTGGCGATGGCCGAGGTCAGGGCCGCCGCGTTGCCCGACATCTCCATGGCGACATCGAACCCCTCCACCATGCCCAGCTCCACCTGGACGTCGTGGAGATCGCGCTCCCGCGGGTCGACCACCCTCGTCGCACCCATCTTCGCCGCGAGCGCGCGGCGGTAGGCGTTCGGCTCCGAGGCAACGATGTGCCGCGCTCCTGCGTGACGGGCGACCGCGATCGCCATGAGACCGATGGGTCCGGCACCCGAGACCAGGACGTCCTCGCCGAGGACCGGGAAGGCGAGTGCGGTGTGAACGGCGTTCCCGAACGGATCGAAGATCGCGGCGACCTCCTCATCGATACCGGGCCAGTGGTGCCAGATGTTCGTGACCGGCAGGACGACGTATTCGGCAAATGCCCCGTCGCGCCCGACGCCGAGCCCGATCGAATTGGCGCACAGGTGCCAGCGTCCGGCGCGGCAGTGGCGACACCGTCCGCAGATCACGTGCCCCTCGCCACTGACGATGTCACCGCGGTGCAGGTCGCTGGCGTTGCTGCCGAACTCCACGACCTCGCCGACGAACTCGTGGCCGGCAATGAGCGGCGGCCGGATGGTCCTCGCGGCCCAGAGGTCCCAGGATTCGATGTGCAGGTCGGTCCCGCAGATCCCCGTCTTGTGGACCCGGACCAGCACGTCGTTGATGCCCGCGACCGGCTCAGGGACATCGAGCAGTGTCAGCCCGGGCCCTGCGTCGGTTTTCACCAGTGCGCGCATGGTGTCTCTCCTCGATGCCGGGCCAGGTGATGCCGACGCCAGGTTATGCCGGGCCACCTGTTGCCGGGCCAGCTGTTGCGGGGCCAGGTCAAGCCCGGCCGTCAGTCGATGTCGTCAGTCAGGCCCGGGGGAGCGTCGGACCAATCGATCACCGGATTTTCCACCATGCCGATCCCCTCCACCTCGCAGCGGACCCGATCACCCGGTTCCAGGAAGACCGGGGGATCGCGGAAGACACCGACGCCCGCCGGCGTGCCGGTGGCGATGAGATCGCCCGGATCCAGGGTGATCTGGCGGCTGATGAACTCGATCAACTGCGGGACCGTCCAGATCAGGTCGGCTGTCGTCCCGTCCTGCATGGCGATGTGTGTCCCGGCCTCGGGACCGCCGCCTGGAATCCGCCAGCTGCGAATGCGATGGCCGGCCGTGGGATCGAACGCCTCGGCGGTCGTCAGGACCGGGCCCACTGGCAGGAACGTGTCCGAACTCTTGGCCCGGAGCCACTGGCCGTCACCCTTCTCCCCAGCGCGCAGAGCCTGGGGGTTGCCCTGCCAGTCCCGGGCACTCACGTCATTGAGGACGACATAGCCGGCGACGTGCGCGGGTGCCTCCTCGGCCGAGACGCGACGGGCCCGCTTCCCGATCACGACGCCCAGCTCGACCTCGAGATCGAGGGCATGGGTCCCCTGTGGTCGGACGATCGGCTCGCCGTCGCCCACGACGGCATTCCCGAACTTCGCGAAGAGGAGCGGCCGTTCCGGAGCGGGCCGTCCACCTTCGACGACATGATCGGCGTAATTGAGCCCGACGCAGACGACCTTGCCGGGAAACTCGATGGCCGGCAGCGGATCGAGCTCGGTCACGGGCGAACCGTACCCGGGTCGATCGCCTGCTTCACTGGGCCGGTCACCTGATGCGGCCTGCGACATGACCTTGGCGGCCTCCCTCAGGAGCGCGGTCATTCGTCCCTCTGCAAGCGCCAGGTCCAGACTGCCATCCACCGAGGTGAGGCGGATGACGCGGTCGCCGTCGGTCAGGACGCCGACGGCCGGGCCGTCGTCAGCGAGGAACGAGAACAATCGCACCGCGCTGAACCGAGTTCAGCTGGCCCCGGGCGTCGGGCTCGCGGAAGGCTCGGCGGACGGTGCCACGGTGTCGGTCGGCGCCACGGTCGCTGATGCGGACGGTGCCGGGGTGTCCAGCGGAGGGGGCGTGGGCGACGGTCGCGGGCATTGTTCGGGGCTCGTCCGGTCGCCTTGCTGGGCGAAGAACGCGTTGACCTGGGCGGTGTCCAGTGAATCGAGCGGCAGCACGAGGCCCCAGAGCAGCGCCGCATACGGCCAGTTCATTTGGTCGAACCGGGCGATGACCGGACCGGACCCACCGGGCGGCAGGTTGCAGAGGGGGCTGTTCGGGAAGGCCTTGTAGTACTGACGCAGCGCCGCCTGCCCGCCGTCAGTGCAGGCCGTGTCGGAGTCCTTGCAGCGATAGAGGAGCACGAGCCCACCGTGCTCGAGGTTATGGATCCAGCCCTGCGGTATGACCGGGTCGTTCGGCCCATAGACCTCGGCGCGGACGGGACCCTCACCCTCGGCGTTGTAGTGGTTGCCGCTGGCCGGCGGGCAGACGGCGTACCTGACGAAGGAACCCAACGCCGGGTGGTCGCGCCCGGCATCATTCTGGACGTAGCCGAGGCGCTGCGTGGCGTCAGGAGCCGGCGTCGACGTCGGCGCCGGCGACCACTGCGTCGTGCAGGCGTAGGCGGGCGATGTGGCGTTGAGGAACGTCAGGCCGGCCATGCCGACCAGCGCGACGGCGGCGAGGCCCCACAGGAGCCGCCGCCGATTGCGGGCCACGAACGATTGCCTGGGCACGGCGCGGGCGGCGCGGCGGCTCGTTCCGGTCCGTCGATTTCCGGTGTTCACAAACGGCCTCGTAGTGCGCTGTCAGACGGCTGTGCGGTCGACCTGCGGCCGCGGACCCAGCCGGTGAACGATGCGGGGAAGGGTGGGACTGTCCGTGCGAAGGGTAGCGTGCCGCGCGTCCGCTCGCGTGCGCGCCGCGACGGCGCCGCGTCGGCGGTCAAGGTTCGCTGAGCCACGCCACGGCCGCCGGGCTGCGCAGGCCGCGGAGGAGCAGGGCGGCGAGCGCCGCGAAGAAGATCGCGATGGGCAACAATCCCAGGACGAGCGCCCACGGAATGGGCGGGATCGTGAGCGAGGCGAGCCCCAGGGCGAGGTTCCGCGACGCGGACTTCCGCTGCAGCACGAGCGTCGTGGTGAAGATCGTGTAGGCGAGGAGGACCATCACGACCACGCCGACCGGGCTGACCGGGGCGGCGATCGCGAGATCGACCACGAACCGCAACGACAATCCGATCGCCGTGAGCAGCAGGAAGGCGAAGGCGAGGAACAGGCGGATGGACCAGGGCATGCCGCGCAGGGTGATTTCCACCGGCTGATTCTGCCCCAACGCCCGCGACGGGGCCAGGCCGCCGTCTTCGCCCCCGCTGACGAGTCGTCTTCGCCCCCGCTGACGAGTCGTCTTCGCCCCCGCTGACGAGTCGTCTTCGCCCCTGCGACTCGCGGACCTATACTCCGTTCCTCGTGTCCGATTTGCCGTTTGATCTTCCCCAGGAACAGGCCCGGGAACTGGCCGCCGCGCTCGACGTCGAAGGCAAGATCCTTCGCGGCCTCGAGGCGCTGGGCCCGGTCGCAGGCCGCGACGTGCTGCTCGTCGATGCGCCAGGTTCAGCGGTTGCGGCCGGCCTGCAGACGCTCGGGGCCACGGTCCATCAGGAGCCGGTTTCCTCGCCATTCCGGCCCACCCTCCCCGACGAATCGGTCGATGTGGTGGTCGGGATGTGGTCCTCGTTCCGCGGCATCGATGCGGCCGACCTCGGCGAAGCCGAGCGGGTCCTGCGACCGTCCGGCCGGCTGCTCGTGGTCCACGACTACGGCCGCGATGATGTCTCGCGGATCGCCCCGGATCGCGAGGAGTACGGCCTCTGGACCCGCCGTAACGGCCCGTTCCTTGCCGCCGGATTCAGGGTCCGGGTGCTGCACTGCTT
This sequence comes from Chloroflexota bacterium, assembly GCA_016191425.1. Taxonomy (GTDB): domain Bacteria; phylum Chloroflexota; class Limnocylindria; order Limnocylindrales; family CSP1-4; genus UBA5189. Next base: position 77,920 of record JACPOR010000001.1, on the reverse strand, counting down.
CTGGACGTTCGGGTCACCGGAAGCCACGACCGCATTCCTCGAATCCGCGTTCGGCGAGGCGGGGGCGGCCGTCGCTGCCACCCTCAAGCGGCCTCGCCTCTCCTGGAACGTCGCCATTTATCACCGGACCCGAGGTGGGAGCGCCGAGCCGGATGCATGAACGGCCTCGAGGCGTCCGCAGCGTTCGCGCCCGCGGCGTCCAGGGCGTCCAGGGCGTCCGCGGCGTCCGTAGCTTCGCGCCCGAGCACCGCGCGCCGATCCGACCCCGCCGGGCTGCGATCGGGCGCCCTGAACGAGCGCCCCTGATACCCTCCGGCCGATGAGCTCGCAGCCGCAACGCTCCGCCGGCGCCGTTCGACGCAGTCCGCGCCGCACCAACGGCGCGCGCCCGCATGTCGGACCGGTTGCCCTCACCCCGTTCCGGATCATCCTGGCCCTGGGATTCGTCGGCTCGCTCGCCTATATCGCCTGGGCCATCCTGAAGGTCAAGGATTCTGCCCAGATCCCCATGGTGACGACCGGAATCGGGGTCCTCGGGATCGTCTTCGCGGCTGCATCGGCAGGTGGAGCCGTCCGCATGTGGCAGGCCTGGAAACGCGGCCGCCAGGCGGAGACCGTGCTCTTCGCCCTGCTCGGCGGGATCGCGGGCCTGCTCGCCCTCGGCTCGTTCGCGGGGACCCTCGTGCTCTCGCTCGTCTGGCGTTCCTGAGCAGCGGACGGAAGGCCGCGCGGCTCGCCCGGATCGGCAGGGACCAGGCGTATCGCCAGCCTGCCCGGAACCGGTCCCGGGACGGTTCCGGCGTGTGCCGGTTCCGGTGCCGCCGTACCCCTCTGGTAAACTCGGCCGACTCCCGGCCCCCATCGTCTAGAGGCCCAGGACGCCACCCTTTCAAGGTGGAGATCAGGGGTTCGAATCCCCTTGGGGGCACCAGCCGCCGTCTCTTCTCGAACAACGGCCGCGCCGGAGCCGCGGTCCGGGGCCATGGGATGATCAGAGACGACCCGTGGTGGCGTGCTGGCGGCGTCGAGCCCGTCTGTCGGCTCATTGATCCGCCGACACCATGACTGTCGCCGGGCCCTGATCACCGCTGCCGTCAGCGGCCAGCTCGTCATCCTGGCGCGGCCGTGTGAGCGCCTAGGATGGGGCTTGACGGGCCGTGGGGCGTGCGCGAGTATGCGCGTATGAGACGCATAACGATCAGCCTGCCGGACGATCTGGCGGCGGCCCTCGAGCGGCAGGCGAGTCGGCGCCGCGTGCCCGTCTCGCAGGTCGCCCGCGAGGCGATCGAAGCGCGGCTGGGCCTGTCGGACGAGGGGCCGCGCGATATCCCGTTCATCGGGATCGCCGAGAGCAGGGACTCGGAGTGGTCCGCCGCCGACCTCGACGAGTTCCTCGCGAAGACCTGGGCGGACGAGATCTACCGCGATGCGTTCAATCGCGATCCTTGACACCGGGCCGCTGCTGGCGTCGCTCGACCGGAGGGATCCCGATCACGTCCGAAGCGCCGACGTGCTTCGCAGGCGGGACCTGGACCTCGTCATCCCGACCCTGATAATCGCCGAGGTTGCCCATTTCGCAGCTTTGCGCCTTGGACCAGGCGGCGAGGCTGCATTCGTACGAGGCCTGAGCAGGTTCGGCGTGGAAGATCCGCATCCCGACGATTGGCCGTTGATAGCCGACCTCGTCGAGCGGTATGGCGACTTCCCGCTCGGGACGGTAGACGCCTCGATCGTCGTCCTCGCTGATCGACTCGAGACGGACGTGATCGTCACCCTGGACCGGCGTCATTTCGGCGCGATCCAGTCGCCGCGTGGGCGATCCTTCCGACTCCTGCCCGAGCCAAAACAGGTTCACGAGGACGCTGCGGCCTACCCGTCGCGGCCCGAATGAAGCCGGACGATCGTGGCTTCGAGGACGCCATGCGCGAGCGGCGGGAGACGGGGGCCGTAACCGTGGTGCGGGCACACTGATTCCGGAAGGGGCCGTACGGCCCTAGGCACAGCGGCGTGAGAAGCGGATCGTCGATCGACTGGCGGGGTGGCTGTGACACGCGGTTCGCGCTCCGGTCGCCGGGACCGCGCCGAGCCAACGGCGAGACCGACCCCGCATCGATCGGATGCCAAAGGAGGCAACTGTGTCGGCCAAGCGGTTAGGTGCGCTCGTCATGGCGTTGGGTCTGGCGGGGGCTCTCCTTCCGGCGACGGTCCTCGCCTCGGAAGGCTCGTACTGGAATGTCACGGGCACCTACAGCGTCAACGTGAAGTATCTCGGCGTTGACTATCCGGAAACACTCGTCCTGGTGCAATCTGGAACGTCGATCACCGGCACATCCCTCGACTACAGCGGTGGTTGCTCGTTCTTCACCATCTCGAGCGGATCGGTGGTTGGCGATGCCATCAGCTACACGGGGTCCAGTTGTGGGCTGACGATCAACTTCACGGGCGCGATCGCCGTGGCTGGGTCGATATCTGGCACATGGGCGGATGTTGCTCCCGGGACGCGAACGGGGACCTGGGCGACAACCTCCGGGTTCGCGACGTTCGTGACCACGAGTTCACACGCGAAGACGGACCTCGTTCCCTATCCGAACGGATCGGCAGTCGGTGCTGTCATTTTCAACAGCTCCGCGGGCGACCCGAACAACCTCGAGATGACCCTCCAGCTCAAGAAAGTGACGCCTAACACAACCTACGACGTCTGGCTCTTCCTCGACGCCTACGCGAGCGGGCAGGGTGTCATCGTCGGGACCTTCACCACGAACCGCGTGGGCAACGGCACCTTCCACGTCAACAGGGCGGTGACTCCCGGTATCCACACGGTCGCGGTCGACGTTACGCTCAGTGGGAGCGGCAGCGACGTGTTCGTGACCCCCGGCCTGTACGCGCAGGACCTCTTCCTGTTCTTCAAGTAGCCGCCGTAGTCAAGCAGCCGCCGTAGTCGCCAACCCCAAAGGGCCCCGAGCGACCGCTCGGGGCCCTCTGCTGCTCAGGGGATCCCCGTCGTTGGTGGCGGGCCAGCCCGTATCAACGACGGGGCCGGCGCCCAGATCACGCGACTTGCCTCCAGCGCCTTGTAGTCCGGCATCCTCGCCCCTTCGCGCTGGTCATCACGGTCGTCCCCTTCGTTTCGATGCCGAAGCGCGTGGCCCTTTGGGGCACCACGCCGAGCAGGCGATCAACCGTGCTCGGCCGAGTTCAGCCAAGCCTCGATCGCATGGTAGGATCGGCCCGATGGAGATCATGGGCATTCGGATCTCGACGGTCGTCACCGACAACGTCGCTCTACGTTGCGACGACTGCCTGGAGATCATTTACGGCACGCCGTGGCGGGTGAACATTCTGGACACCGTGGCGGCCGAGACGCCCGTGTCCTGGGCAGGACGCCCGGTCCTCAACCCGGGGCCGTTCCAGTTCCACGGGGACCCGGCGCACGTCCGCAGCTGGATGCGCCGGCGTGGCTGGCTCTTCTGCCGCCGCGGCGAGGTGCGGGAGATCATGCGCCCGATCCCGATCCCGGGGGACGAGTTCCGCTGGGGCCTTTGCGACGGCCTGCATCGCGACGATCACGAGTTCGTCCAGGCCTGACACGCCCTCCGGCGGACGCCCGCCTGATCACCAGCATTGGTGGTTGACATGGCCCGTCGGCCTTCGTATTCTCCGCCGGTTCCCGGACCGGGATCGATGCCGAGATTTACCGGGATTCCGAACCGCGCCCGCGTCCCCGGGTGCCGGTCGGGAGTTGGTGTGGAGGTCGAAGCCGAATGCCTCGTTCCGCGTCCCTCCCGGCGGGAGCCCCCAGCGACTGGCTCTCTCTGGGTCCTGCGAGCCGTCTGCTCGGCGTGGATCCGGACACCCTGCGACGGTGGGCGGACGATGGTCGAGTTCGCGCCTACGCGACGCCCGGAGGTCATCGCCGCTTCAGCCGGGCCGACCTCGACCGTCTCGCCGTCAGCCGACGCGCGGTTCGGCGCCCGCTCTCGACGCTTGGGGCCACCTCCGACCGGGTGAACCGGGCCTACGTCCGTTCCTATCGAACGGACAGCGGCCCACCGGCCATCGACCGCCTCGAGGCGGAGACGCGGGCCGAGTTCCGGACGGACGGCCGCCGCCTCGTGGCGGTGCTCCTTGCCTATCTCGACGCTTCGCGTCCGGTTGACCGGGCGCGATGGGAGACCGAGGCTCTCGGCCTCATCGAGATCACCGCCCGCCGGCTCGCGGCTGCCGGCGCAAGCGGTTCCGACGTCGTGGCGGTCTATGTTCGGGCCCGCCATCCGTTCCTGACGGAAATCGGCTCGCTCGGCCGGCGACGTGCCCTCGACGCGACCCAGCTGGCCTCGCTCTTCGAGCAGGCCGTCGCACTCCTCGATCGGCTCCTGCTCCATCTCGTCGCCGTCCATGCAGACATGAGCGCCCGTCGCGCTCCTCGGGAGGTCCCCGGATGAACTTCAACGTCGTGCTGCCGCTTGGCTCGTCCGTCCTGTCCTTCGTGTTCTTCGTCTTCCTCATCGACCAGTGGCGGGATCGCCGTCGGCCCTACCAGCTGATCTGGGCGATCGGGATGCTCTGGTATGCCCTGTCGGCGGGAACGGAATTCCTGGGCGGCGCACTGGGTTGGAGCGAGCCCCTCTATCGGGCGTGGTATCTGATCGGGGCAATCTGGGTGGCCGGATGGCTTGGACTCGGCACCGTCTTCCTGTTGGCGAAGACGCGCTTCGGGTATGCATTCGCCGTTTCGCTGGCCCTGGCCGGGTTGTTCACCGTGCTCTCGTGGGCCAGGTACGACTATCCGGGATCAGGTGGGGCGCCATACGTCTACGGCCTCGTAGCCCTGGTCCTGGCGATCGGGGTGGTGGTCATGACCGCCCGACGCGACGACCGCTGGGTTTGGCTCGCGTTCGGAGCCATCGTCGGTGGATCGGTCCTGTCGCTCGGCCTCGTGCTGGCAACCCCGCTGGCGGCGCCCGGTTACGCGGTGGATCCGGCGACCCACATCCCCGTCGGGACCCTCTTCCCGGGATCGATCCGGCTGCTCACCCCGTTCTTCAACGTGACCGGAGCCTTCGCCCTGACCTTCGGGGCGCTCTACTCGACCTACGTCTTCATGCCGAAGCGGCGCGTCATCCGCTACGAGCGCAACGGCAGCCGATCGCCGGTGAGGCTCGTCGTGGCCCTGGTCGCGATCGTCGTCAACTTCGTGGCCTCGATCCCGGGCGCCATCGTCGCCCTGCTCTCGGGCCGCCTCAACAGCCGGGTTCCAGCCACCATCCTCATCGCGATCGGCGGCTTCATTCCGGCCATCACCAGCGGCGCCAACCGCTTCGGGTCCACCAGCGGCTTCTTCGTCGGCGAATTCCTGGGCGTCCTGTTCCTGTTCGTTGGCTTCCTCGTCTCGGTCGAGGTCTTCCGGGAGTTCCGCATTCCGTTCACCGGGCGGGTGCTCCGCTCCCGGGGCGTCGAGGCGTGACCGACTGGCTCATTCCCGGCCTCACGGCCATCCTCGCTGTCGGGTTCGCGCTCGCCCTGCTCGATCAATGGCGGGAACGGCGCCAGACGTTCCAGCTTGTCTGGGCAGTCGGCATGGCCTTCTTCGGGATCGCGTCCGGGTCCGAGGCGATCGCGGCGGCAGTCGGCTGGAACGAGGCCCTGTATCGCACCTGGTACCTGACCGGCGCGGTCTGGACGGCCGGCTGGCTCGGTCTCGGGACGGCGTTCCTGCTCAATCGGACGCGCTTCGGGTACGCGTTCGCGTTCACCCTGTTCCTCGGCGGACTCTTCGCGTTCCTGACCCAGCGGAAGTTCGACTATGCCGGGGCGGGCGCCACGCCGATCGTCTACTTCATCAGCGCCACGATCCTGGGGCTGGCCGTCGCCGTTGAGACGTACTTCCAGAACGAGCGATGGCCCCGGATCGCGGCGATCGGGGTTGTCGGTGCCACGATCGCATCGGTCGTCCTGAGCGTCGGGGTGACGTTGCCGGCGCCGGGCTACGTCCTCGATCCGTCGACGGGTCAGCCGACCGCTGCCCTGTTCCCGGGTTCGCTCCGCCTCCTGACGCCGTTCCTGAACGTCACGGGCGGCCTCGCGCTCCTGTTCGGCGCGCTCTTCTCCGCCTACGTGTTCATGCCCAAGAAGCGCGTACTCGCGTATTCGCTCGACGCCGACCAGACAGGTGATGCGTTCCTGTTCAACCTGTTCATCGCGCCGGTCGCGCTGACGGTGAACTTCGTCGCGTCGCTGCCCGGCGCGGTCACGGCCCTGATGGCCGGCCGGCTCCACAGTCGCGTTCCGGCGACCCTGCTCATCGCGGTCGGGGCCTTCGTGGCCTCTGCGGGGGACACGCTGAACCGGTTCGGGATCACGGCGCCGTTCGCCGTGGCAAAGCTCGTGGCCGTCATCTTCCTCCTGGCCGGGTTCCTCGTGTCCATCGAGGTGTTCCGTCAGTTCCGCGTGCCGTTCACCCAGATCCGGCTCGGTGTGACACGCCGCGAGCGGGGACCCGACGCGGCCTGACCCGACGCGGCCTGACCCGACGCGGCCTGATCCGACGCGGCCTGATCCTGCGCGATCCGATCCGGCTCGGTGAGACACGCCCCGAGCGGGGAAACCGACTCGGCCTGATCCGACTCGGCCTGATCGGACTCGTACCATGGACCCGTGGATCAAGGACGGAGCCCGCTCTTCGGCAGCCTGACCGTCGCGGTCGCCGCCAGCCTGTTCGCGATGCTGGGGGTTCTCTCGCGAACGGCCTACGGCTTCGGGCTGACGCCGTTCGCCTTCGTCACCTGGCGAGCGGGGATCGGAGCCGTCGCCATGGCCCTGGTCGTCGTCATGACCGTCCGGCGCGGAGCTCGCCTGGTGGGCTGGCGCTCGCTCGATGTGCGGGCTCGAGCCTCGCTCGGCGTCGCCGCGCTCATGGGTGCCACCCTGAACATGGCAATGTTCCTGGCGTTCGCCCGTGTCCCGGTGGCCATCGTCCTGCTCGGCTTCTATCTCTACCCGGCGATCGTGACCGGCGTGTCCAGCCTCCTCGGCTGGGAGCCGATGGATTGGCGACGCGCCATTGCCCTCATGGTTGCGCTGGGTGGCATGGTGGCTGTCGTCGTGGGTGGGCCCACCGCGGGCACGACCGAGGGAATCGATCCGATCGGCGTCTTGCTCGCCCTCTCGGCCGCGGCGAGCCAGGCCGTGTTCGTCCTCGTCAGCCGTCGCGGGTACCGCCACGTGCCGACCGACCAGGCCATGGGCTTCATCCTCGCGGCGTCGGCGCTGATCGCCGGCATCCTCGCGGTGCTGGGTGACGGAGCTTCGTCCCTCGAGCTGCCGTTCGGCACGCCGGCCCTGCTCAGCCTGCTCCTGTTCGGGGGCATCTTCGCCGCGGCCGTTCCCAGCACCTTGTTCCTGGCCGGCATCCGCTGGATCGGCCCGGTGCGGGCGGGGATCCTCATGCTCATCGAGCCCCTCGTCGGTGTCCTGCTGGCGGCGCTGTTCCTCGGTGAGGCGATCGGTCCGATCCAGGCGGCGGGCGGCGTGGCGATCCTGAGTGCGGCCGTCCTGATCCAGCGGGCGCGTCCCGCGGAGCCGGCCATGCTGCCGGCGGGTGAGCCGGAGCCGAGCCTCGAGGGGTCAGACGGGCCGGTGCCCGCAACGATGTCATCGAGTGATACGCCGCTCGGCGACGTCGCGCCGGGCGGCCTCGGCGACGCCGGATCATGACCAACGGCGCCTGGGAGGTCGCGGGTCCCGACGATGGCCCCCTGATCGTCTTCATTCACGGGACACGGCTCACCCGGACATCCTGGCGGGCCGTCGTCCTGCGCCTGTCCGATACCTATCGTTGCCTTTGCGTCGATCTGCCCGGTCACGGTGCACTGGCGGACGAGCCGTTCTCCCTCGACGCGGCGGCCGACTGCATCGATGCCGCGATCGACGATGCGCACGGCGGGCCGGCCGTGCTCGTCGGCCTGTCTCTGGGCGGATATGTCGCCATGACTGCCGCCGCGCGCTCGCCGGGGCGGGTTCGGGGCCTCGTCCTGACCGGCTCGACGGCCGAGCCGTCCGGGATCACGGCCCTGGCGTTTCGCCTCTTTGCCTGGGCCCTGGTCGCGGCGCCCGAGCGCCAGCTCGACGCGCTCAACACGTGGGCCTTCCGGCGCCGCTATCCGGCGGAGATCGCCGAGCCGATCGTGGCGGCGGGATACTGGCCGCGAGGTGGCGCCGTCGCCGTGCGATCGCTCACGAAGACCCGTTTCCGCGACCGTCTTCGAGCCTATGGAGGGCCGACGCTCGTGATCAATGGCGGCCTCGACCTCATCTTCCGGCTCGGCGAGCGATCGTTTCTGCGCGACATTCCGAACGTGTCGCGACGGGTGCTCCCGCTCTCGGGCCACCTGACCCCGCTCGACCTTCCGGATGCCTTCGCGAGCGCCGTCCGCGCCTTCATGGAGCGACTCGAGAACTGAGGCTCCGAGGGGTTCGAACGCCCCCGGGTGGTATCCTCGGGACTGCCCACCATTCGCCCAAGGGGTGTCATGCGCGTCCGAAAAGCCGTCTTCCCGGCAGCCGGCTGGGGTACCCGATTTCTCCCGGCGACCAAGGCGCAGCCGAAGGAAATGCTGCCCCTCGTCGACAAGCCCATCATCCAGTACGCCGTCGAGGAAGCAGTCGCCGCCGGCATCGAGCAGGTGATCATCGTCACCTCCAGCCAGAAGCGGGCGATCGAGGATCACTTCGACCTGTCCTACGAGCTGGAGCACCTGCTCGAGGAAAAGGGCGAGATCGAAAAGCTCCGCCAGGTCCGCCATATCAGCGACCTCGCGCAGATCGCCTACGTTCGCCAGAAGGAGCAGCTGGGTCTCGGTCATGCCGTCCTCATGGCCAAGGACCTGATCGGCCACGAGCCGTTCGCGGTCCTCCTCCCCGACGATGTGGTGATCTCGGAGCGCCCCGCGATCGGGCAGCTGATCCACGCTTATCAGCAGACCCACAGTTCGATCCTGGCGGTCAGCGAGGTACCCTCCGAAGACACCTCGCGCTACGGCATCGTGGGCACGAGTGCCGGGCCCGATGAGCAGGACCCGCGCCTTCGCCAGATCACCCAGGTGGTTGAGAAGCCGGAACCCGGGACGGCACCTTCGAACCTGGCCATCATCGGCCGCTACGTCCTGACGCCGAAGATCTTCGACAAGCTCGAGCAGACGCAGCGCGGATCGGGTGGCGAGATCCAGCTTACGGACGCCATCGAGGCACTCATGGCGGAGCAATCCGTCTTCGCCTACGAGTTCGAAGGGCGCCGCTTCGACGCCGGGACCACCATGGGCTGGCTGAAGGCAACGATCGAGCTGGCGCTCGAGCGCCCGGAACTCGCCGCGGAGCTCCGCGCCCATCTTCGGGGCCTCGAGCTGCAGGGGTAGTCCGTCACCGTGGCGAACCACGCACCGTCGTACGCTACGATCCGGACGGGCAGCGCGCCCGGTTCCGTCACTCGGAGGATTCCTTGGCAGAGATCGGCACCATCCTCGGCGGTCGATACCGACTGATCGAACTGCTCGGACAGGGCGGGATGGCCACGATCTACCGCGCCCGGGACGCCCAGCTGGAGCGCGACGTCGCCGTCAAGGTGCTTCGTCCCGAATACGGGCGCGACCCCGACTTCTTCGCCCGATTTCGCCAGGAAGCGCAATCCGCGGCGTCCCTGAACCACCCGGGCGTCGTGGCGGTCTACGACTACGGCACGGATCCGGCCGGGCCGTTCATCATCATGGAGCTGGTGGACGGCGAGGACCTTGCCTCGATCGTCCGGCGCAGCGGCGCGCTCCCGGCTCGGCAGGCCGCGCGACTGACATCCCAGATCGCCCGTGCCATTGCCGCCGCGCACACCAGTGGGTTCGTCCACCGCGACATCAAGCCCAGCAACGTCCTCGTCACCCGTGAGGGCCGGGTCAAGGTCACCGACTTCGGGATTGCCAGGGCGATCGCGGAAGCGGCCCTGACGCTGCCCGGGACCACGCTCGGTTCGGTCCATTATTTCAGCCCCGAGCAGGCGCGTGGAGAGCTGGCCTCGCCCGCGTCGGACATCTACAGCCTCGGGATCGTCCTGTACGAACTGCTCACCGGCCGGCGCCCGTGGGAGGGTGACTCCGCGGCCGCCATCGCCACCGCCCGCCTGACTGGGCCCGTGCCGAGTCCGAGCGCGATCCGGAGCGGTGTTCCGCCGGTGCTCGAGGCGATCAGCCGGAAGGCGATGGCAACGGACCCCGCCGACCGGTTCGAGACGGCGGGTGCCATGGCCGACGCACTCGATCGCTTTCTCGCCGAACAGTCGGCCGGCGCCATCGCGGCGGCACCTGGCGGCGCTTCAGCCGCCGCGGCACGGCGCAGCACGTCAGCTGCGGCGGCACCTGGCGGCACCTCAGCGGCGGTCGCCCCTGCCGCCGGGGAAGCCAATGCTGCCGGGCTCGCGGCGCTCGGTGGAGCGGCGGCGGCGGCGGCCGTTGCGCCGGGTCCCGGTGCCCCCGTCAGTGGGCCCACCATTGCCGGGATCGCCCGCTCGAACCCCGGCGCGCGCGTTCCCTATGCGCCCGATGCGTACGCTCGTGCCGACGATCCCCCACGGCCCCGCCCGGTTGGTGCCGGACGGCGGCAACCGGATGTCGACCCAGACGACGGAGATCGCGATGACGGGACGAGCCCGTGGCTCTGGATCTCCGGACTCCTCGCGATCGTCATTCTCGGGCTTGCTGCCTTCCTCATCTTTCGGCTCATCAACACGAATCCGACGCCCGGGCCGGCGGAGGTGGCGGTCCCCAACCTCGTCGGCATGACCTACGGCGAGGCCAAGAAGGCCGCGGAGCGTGTCGGGCTCAAGGTTGCCCGGGCGGCCTTCGAGCCGAGCGACCAACCGGACGACACGGTCCTCGTCCAGGATCCTGTCGACGGCACTGCCGTCGGCGCCGGGACCACGATCAAGCTGACCCTCGCCCTCGGGGATCAGACTGTCGGCGTGCCCGACCTGCGAGGCAAGACGGAGTCCGAAGCACTCAACCTGATCGCGGCGGCCAAGCTCACCATCGCCACCCGCACGGAAGCGTACGACGCCTTCATCCCGGCCGGGGCGATCATCAGCCAGGATCCCGGCCCTGGTCTGGTCGTTACCCAGGGCCTCGCCGTCACCTACGTCGTCTCCAAGGGCCCGGAGCCGACGCCGTCACCGTCGCCCACGATCGAGCCGAGCCCGACGCCGTCACCGACTCCCGAGATCACCCCCACTGCGCCGCCCGAGGCATCACCCACGCCGACGCCCGCTCCGATCCCGGTCGGCGACTACATCTGCCTGACGGTCGGCTCGGCCGGGGCGCAGGTCGTCGCCGACGGATTCGTGGTCGGCGCGACGTTCCCGGATCCGGCCGACAACGCCTGGTTCGTTTCCCTCCAGAGCCCGGCGGCCGGCTCCCTGCACCCGCCCGGAACGGCGATCAGCTTCACCGCAGTGGACACCAAGCCGGCAACCTGCCCCTAGCGGGTCGCTCCTGCGCGCCGGTGGATCCCGGGCTCCGGGGCAGGTCCAAGCCGGTCGGCTGAGCGGCCGGCGACGACGAGTGGTCCCTCGACGGTTCTTCCGCGGCCGGGCAGCGTCCGATCACGACAGCCGTCGCCCGATCCCGCCGGGCCGTGTCCGATCACGACAGCCGTCGCCCGATCCCGCGGGGCGGCAACCGATCCGTGGAGGTGCACGGTGGGTGGCAACGGCGTTCTTCAACACCACGTGCGGCGCGATCAGCTAGCGGTCGAGCTCGCCGAAGAGCGTCATGCGATCCTGCCAGCGATTGCTGACCACGAGGTCGGAAGGCGTCGCCACGGCGGCTCCGGCCGGCACCGTCCGACCGCCTATCGGTGTCGGGACGGCGGCGTCGAGGCGGTCACCGACAAGCTCTACCGGTACGAACTGGCGGTGGTTGCCCCGGTCACGTCGGCTCGAGACGGTTGGAACCATGCTCGACACGAAGTCGAATGCCGGCACGTTGCCTGCTTCCCAGCAGCCGCGCTGCTCAGTCCCAGCCAACGGGAGCCGGCGCCGATCGAAGCCGCAGAAGCCCACCTGCGCCGCCACGCTGCGCCGGAAATGACGGCAGGTCGAACAGGTGGTCGAAGATCTGTGGCAGACCCAGCAGCGAGCGGTCTCTGCCTGGGGAGTCGCGCAGTGCGGGCACCGCCACATCGACATGGCCGCATGGTAGCTGCCGACGCCGGCCGCGTCGAGCGGCAACATCGGATGGCGGAGGGGCAACATCGGATTGGGGAGCGGCTACTCGACGATCGTGATCGTCTTCTGCGCCGAGGTCGTCCCGAATTCCGCCGTTGCCACGAGGACCGTCGCAAGGCCTGAACCCACCGTCACATCACTCGGCAGGGTCGTCGTGAACGACGCCCGGCCGTCGATACCGGAGACGGCATCCTTCGAGATCGGTGGGATCCCGGGCACCGTGAGGGTGAATGTGAGCGCGGCGCCCTGGAGCGGGGCTCCGTCAGGGTCCAGGACGAGGGCACTGAGCTGGATCGAGACCGGCAGCGACGCGGTGGAGATCCGGGCGGCGGAGCTGGTCAGGGAAGCGGTGAGTGTGCCACTCCCACGGACCAGGTTGACGGTCAGTTCGCCGACGTTGCCGGCCGGATCGCGACCCGTCATGAGGATGGCGTTCGTGCCATTCTCGAGCGGCAGGTTGAGCGCAAAGGTGCCATCCGCCGCTGTCTGCCCGGAGATCGACGTTCCGTTGGCCTGATTGCGGGCGAGGAGAGTCATTCTCGGCTGCGTCGTGCCGCTCAGGGTCACGTTGTCCGCGTTGACCGTCGCGCCTTCCTTGGGAGTCGCCAGCACGAGGACGGGTGGATCCGTGTCGAGGATGAAGGTCACGATGGGGGACGGCTCCGATTCGACGCCGCCGACGACGATCGTCGCGTTGAAGTCGTTTCGGCCGGGCGTCAACTCCACCGGCACGACCATTCGGATGGTGGTGCCCATCGGTACCTCGGCGATCGGCGCCGGCGCCTGGCCCTCGAGCGTCAGGTAGATTCGGAGGCGGGCTCCGGTGTTGCCGACCTCCACCGCCGGGATCGTGACCTGCAGGTCCGCCGTTGGCTGGTTCGTATACGGCTCGGTGGGGAGGGCGATGATCGGGGCGTCCGACACGACGAGGCTGGTCGCCGATGGCTCAGGTGTCGCCGTGATCCTGTCGACGAACCCGAACAGGGACCTGGACAGCGCGCCGGTGAGCGCACCGACGCCACCACCGGCGGTCAGGAAGACCGCGCCGCCGAGGACGACCAGCGCAGCGGCGAGGAGGACCCGGGCGAGAAACGGAATCCGGCGTCGCCGGCTCGAGATGCCTCTGGCCTTCTTGAGCCGGTAGGCGTCCGGCGCGGGAATGCGAACCCGCTGCGGTGATGGGCGGCCCGTGCTCGGTGGGCGGGGCCGAACGTGCGACGAGCGGCTTCCGCGTCTGGTCGGCATCGGTTCGTATGGTCGCACGGATCGGTCCTGTTCCGGCGGATCCCTCATGCGGCGGTGTACGCTGATGCACTCCGGATGCGTTCGGAGTGACGGCTCGACTGTGGGAGGGAGCACTTGGACGGACGCGGTTCGCGTTCTCGACGGCCGGCGCGCGTCTCCGAGGATGCAGGCCGTCGAGACGGGCGCCCGGCGTTCGGGCTGGGTCCGATCGCCCGCGTGCCGACCCTGGCAGCCCTCAACGACGCCGGTCGGCAGGCGGGTCCGGATCCCCGCGTGGGTATCGGCGGATCGGAGAATCGCTCAGTAGGCAACGCGGCCGCGCCTGGGACGGCGACCTCGGGTGGGAACAGGGCCGCGCCTGGGACGGCGACCTCGGGTGGGAACAGGGCCGCGCCTGGGACGGCGACCTCGGGTGGGAACAGGGCCGCGCCTGGGAACATGGCTGCCCTGCGGAGTGGCTCCGAGATGGCCCGCGCCCGCGCCTTCGGGCTGCCGAGCCTACGCCGGAACGTCTGCCCCCATTTCTACATGACCGGCATCCGCGGCGCGCTCCCGATCCACGCGCCCCACCTCCTGAAGGCCCTCGCGCGTCAGGAGGCAACGACCTCGCGCTGCCAGCTCCGCGGCGGCGTTCACCTCGAGCCGGGCTTCATCAACGACGTCTGCCTCTCGCCGCGCTTCAACCAGTGCGTGTTCTATGAGGAAGACCTGTCTCTGCATTGACCCGTCACCGCGGCCCGGCCCGGACGTTGTCTCGTCACCCCGGGCCGGACGTGCGTTGGGCTGTGATGCATGACTGACGTCGGCGTCGGTACTGCCTATCACGATGCCCTGCGAACGCTTCAAGCTCGTGGACGGTTCGGGATTCGGCTCGGCCTCGGCCGGACCCGGGCGCTCCTCCACGCGCTCGGCGATCCCCAGCTCGAGTTTCGCGGAGCCCTGGTGGCCGGGACCAACGGCAAGGGCAGCGTCCTCGCGCTGGCTGGGAGCGCACTCCGCGCAGCCGGGCTGAGGGTCGGCGAGACACCGAAGCCGCACCTCATCTCGTATCGCGAGCGGCTCGTCCTCGACGGTGCGCTGATCGATCCGGACACCTTCGCCAGGCTTGTGACCGAGATCCTCCCGCTCGCCGACCGGGTCGCCCGACGCCATGGCGAGCCGACGGAGTTCGAGCTCCTGACGGCGGTCATGTTTCGCTGGTTCGCCGAAAACCGCCTGGACGTCGCCCTTGTCGAGGTGGGCCTCGGTGGGCGTCTCGACGCCACGCACGCCTGGGATGGCGGCGTCGCCGTGGTGACGAACGTCGCCCTCGATCATACGGACCGCCTCGGCGCAACGATTCCCCTGATTGCCCGCGAGAAGGCCGCGATCATCGAGCGGGGCGACCTGGCCGTGACCGGCGCGGAGCCACCGGCGCTCGCCGTAATCCGGCGACGCGCCCGGCGCGTGGGTGCCCCGTTGCGCGAGGTGCAGCCCGCGTCGTTGCTCCGCGTGGGACGGGCAGGAATCGACGTCGAACTGCCGGGGCTCGGCGAAGCGCACGTGGCCCTGCGGGGCCGGCACCAGGCAGCCAACGTGGCGATCGCCGACGCCCTGCTGGACGCGCTCGAAAGCGCCGGCATCGCGACCGCCGATGTCGAGGCGCGACGCCGGGGCTACGCGACGACGGCCTGGCCGGGGCGCCTGGAGCTCATCGATGCGACTGGACGCGACGTCCTCCTCGACGGCGCCCACAACCCGGCCGGCGCGACCACGCTCGCGACCGCGCTCGACGACCTCCGATCGGAACTGACCGGGGGCGACGAGGTCGTTCCTCCGCCGCTCACGCTCGTCTTCGCCTCGATGGCCGACAAGGACACCGATGGGACCATCCGGGCGCTCCTCGGTGCGCGGGCGATGCACGGAGGTCGGGTGATCTGTACCTCATTGGACGTTCCGCGTGCGCTCGACGCGTCCGCACTGGCCGCCCGCTGGCGGGCGATCGCGCCGCACCTGCAGGTCGAGGCGGTCGCGGATCCCGGCGACGCCCTCGACCGGGCAATCGCGACGGCTCCTGGTCCGATCGTTGTGGCCGGGTCGCTGTACCTTGTCGGTGACGCGCGGCGCAGGCTGGTGGACGATCCGGCCGTGCGCGATCCCGAGGAGCCGCCCACATGACCGAGGCGCCACGCACCAGCGCGACGGGCCTCCGGCCCTCGCCCGGAACGACCCAGATCGGCCCGACGCGCTTCGCCTGGGGTACGCGCACGTTCGTCATGGGGATCATCAACGTGACCCCGGATTCGTTCTCCGGCGACGGCCTGCTGCGCGGTGCACCGGTCGGGGGAGGGCAATCGCCGGCCGTGATGGCGGCGATCGAGCTGGCAGCGAGCATGGCCGACGCCGGCGCCGACCTCATCGATATCGGCGGTGAATCGACGCGGCCCGGGTACGCTCGGGTCGACCCCCGCGCCGAGATCGCCAGGGTCGTTCCCGTCGTGCGAGGGATCCGCGCCGCCTTGCCCCACATGCCGATCTCGGTCGATACCACCAAGCCGGCGGTCGCGGAGGCGGCCGTCGAGGCAGGGGCGAACCTCATCAACGATATCTGGGGTGTCGCCTCGGACGACGCGCTCCTGCGGCTGACGGCGAGCCTCGGCGCGCCGATCGTCCTCATGCACAATCGTGAAGAGGCGCGCTATACGAACTTCATGGCGGAGGTCATCGGCGACCTGGAGCGGGCGATCGAGCGCGCGCTCGCTGTCGGCGTCGCCTGGGAGGACATCCTCATCGACCCGGGCTTCGGCTTCGGCAAGAGCGCAGACCACAACGTTGTCGTCCTGCGTGAGCTCGAGACCCTCGCGATCCTCGGTCGCCCCCTCGTCCTGGGTACATCGAGGAAGTCCACTCTTGGTCGAATTCTCGACGTTCCCCAGGGCCAGCGCCTCGAGGCGACGCTCGCGACGACCGCCCTGGGCGTGGCGTCCGGCGCGGATATGGTCCGCGTCCATGACGTCCGGGAGAACGTCCGGGCCGCACGCGTCGCCGATGCCATCGTCCGCGGGACCTGGCACGAGGTGGCCACGTGACGTCGGATCGGATCGTGCTCGTCGACATGGTCTTCGAGGCTCGTCACGGCGTCTTCGACCATGAGAAGGTCACCGCGCAGCGATTCGAGGTCGATGCCGAACTGTTCACCGACCTGCAGCCGGCCGGGCTCGAGGACGACCTGGCCCGGACCCTCGACTACGGGCGGGTCTACGAGACGGTCAGGACCATCGTGGAATCGACGACGTTCAACCTCATCGAGGCGCTCGCCGAGGCGATCGCCCATGAGCTCCTGTCCGACTTTCCCGCGATCGAGGAGGTCGTGATCCGGGTTCGGAAGCCACAGGTACGGCTCGGCGGACCGCTCGCCCATGCGGGCGTGGAGATCCGCCGCCGCCGATCCGCCTAGGAAGCTCCGTCCCGACAGCCCGGTCCCGGCAGCCCGGTCCCGGCAGCCCGGTCCCGGCAGTGCTCAGAGGTTCGGTGGGCGTGTTCCGAGGGTCACGCTCAGCGTGATCGTCGCCGAGCCGCGGATGATCTTGAGGTCCACCGTCTGACCCGGCGAGAAGCCCGCCAGGACGAGGTCGAGCGGATGTTCCGTGTCGATGGCCTGCGTGCCGATGGCGACGATGATGTCGCCCTCCTTCACGCCGGCCGCGTCGGCGGGACCGCCCGGAACCACGGCTGCCTGCGAACCGCCGCTGCCGTCCTGGGCGCGGCTCACGATCGCACCCTCGTTCGTCGAGAGCTTGTCCCGCGCCTGGACCTGGGCCGTGATCGCCTCATAGCGGACGCCGATGTACGGGCGCGCCAGGGGCTCGCCGGCGAGGGCCTGCTGCATGATGGGACGGGCGATGTCCACGGGGATCGCGAATCCGATCCCGTTCGAGCCGGTCGCGACGGCCGTGTTGATGCCGATCACGTCGCCGACCGCGTCAAGGAGCGGGCCGCCGCTGTTGCCGGGGTTGATGGCCGCGTCCGTCTGGATGAGATTGCTCAGCCGATCGCCGTTCTGGACGGTGACGCTGCGCCCCGTCGCCGACACGATCCCGGAGGTCACAGAGTTCGAGTACGTTCCGAGCGGGCTGCCGATGGCGATCGCGAGTTCGCCGACCTTGAGATCCGCTGAAGATCCGATCGTGGCGGCCGTCAGTCCGGTGGCCTTGATCTTCACGATCGCCAGGTCGGTCAGCGTGTCGATCCCGTAGACCTTGCCCTCGTACTGTTGGCCATCCTTGAGTTCGACGGTCAGCGACGATGCGGTTCCGCCGTTCGAATCCGTCACGACATGGCGGTTGGTCAGGATCCAGCCGTTGGGGTCGAAGATGATCCCGGATCCCACGCCCTGCTCGGGGATGGTGCCGCCGAAGGGATCGGTCGTGGTCCCGGTGACGAAGATGCGGACGATCGCGGGGCCGGTCTTGGCTGCTGCATCGATCACCGCCGACGACTCATCGATGGTCACCGGAACCTTCGCGCCGGCCGTCGTGACAGCCGTGCCGCCCGTGCCTGCCTTCGTGGTGTCCAGGGCGCCGCTCGCGCGCAGGGCGGCGAACGTGCCGCCACTGGCAAGGACGGCTGAGAGCAGGGCCGTTGTCACGATGGAACCAAGACCGACCCGTCGGGAGCGCTGCGCCTCCGACGCCTTCACGGCGGCGCTCGCTGCTGCCGCCGCCGCCACTGCGTCGGCGCGATCCCAGGCGGCTTCCGATGGTGCACCGTCAGGCGAGGCAGTCTCGGCCGTGGCTGGCGCCGCTCCCGCACCCGTCGTCGCCCACTGGGGTCGCCGCTCGAATTCCGGCGTGAAGGTTGTCGGCAGGGAATCGTCGATTGCCGGGACCGTCGCATCCGGTTCGGTCTTCATCGCCGATCCAGCGACGGGGGCGCTGGTCCATGGGAACGCGTCAGGGGGAGGCGTCGGCGCGTCGTTTGAGGTCGATACGTCCGCAGCGCTGGCGTCGTGAGGGTCGGGTTGTGGATTGATGCCCTGGCCCGTACCGGATTCGTCGGGAGTCGTCATGGTTGATGTGTGCTCATGTAGCTCGTCTGGGGAGAACCGGCGGGAATCGCGGCCCGAGTCCAGGGAACGCTCCTATCCTGCCCCTTCCGGATTCACCTTCAGGTCGCGGGACGATGAAGTTTCCGCCATCATCGCGCCCGCCGCCCCGGCGCGAACGCTCGCGTTGAGATCGATCACGCGCGGGTCACGGGGAAGGGTGACGGTGAAGGTCGAGCCCTGGTTGAGGCGACTTTCGACGCTCACCGTGCCGCCGTGCATCTCGACGATGCTCTGGACGATCGCGAGCCCGAGCCCGCTGCCGCTGCCGCGAGCCTCGCTGGCCCGGGTCCCGCGGTAGAAGCGCTCGAAGATGCGCGGCAATTCGGCAGCGTCGATTCCCACGCCGGTATCGCTGATGACGATCTTCACGCCGCCGTCCGTCCCGCCGACATCGACGGTGACGTGCCCGCCCCGCGGCGTGAACTTGATGGCGTTGCCGACGAGATTCGCGACCACCTGGCCCACGCGGACCGGATCGTGCCGGATCCGGAGCGGGTGAGCCGGAAGATGGACGGCAAGGTCGAGGCCTCGCCGCCGGGCCGCCGCATCGGCCTGCTCGACAGCCTGCTCGACGGTCGCCCGGATGTCGTCCGGCCGAAGGTCGAGGAGCACGAGGCCTGAATCCAGCTTGGACAGCTCGAGCAGGTTCTGGGCGAGCCAGTCGAGGCGTTCCAGCTGCACGGCGCTGGCCTCGAGGAACTCGGCGCGCGCGGTGGGATCCTCGCCCGCGCCTTCGCGCAGGAGTTCGTTGAATGTCCGCATCGCCGCGATCGGCGTGCGCAGCTCGTGGGATACGTCGGCCAGGAAGTCGCGGCCACGATCCCGATCGCGGCGGATGATCTCCACGCTCTCCTGGACCTGGTCGGCCATCGTGTTGAACTGGAGCGCGAGCTCCACGAACTCGCGCGACCCCCACTGTGCCGGGTCGTCCGGCACGCGGCGGGCCAGATCGCCCTCGGCGAGTCCGCGGCTGGCCTCGGTGAGCCGGCGCAGCGGGATCGTGATCCGCCGAGCCATCGCCGCACCGACGGAGATGGACACGGCCAGGGCCAGGAGGCCGATCACGGCCAGCAGGCCGGACGTGGTCGCCAACGCGGTCGCCCGATAGGTGAACGGGTTCGACAGCGTGACTTCGACCACGTACGGCACGAAGCCACCGTTCACCGTGTAGAAGGTCGGGTCGCTGGTGATGGGTTCCCGCGTCTGGCCAACGGGCGCGCCGGACTCGAGGAGGGCGGTGAACTGACCGTTCGAGGCCGGGGCGAAGACGTTGTCCACGATCGTTCCGATCCGGATGTCCACGTCCGCTTTGCCGAGCCGATCGGCCAGGATCCGCTGCTGGGTGCTTCGGGTCAGCTGGACCACCACCCGCGGGTCGACGACATTATCGAAGCTGAGGACCGGGCTGACGCCGCTCGCCGCCTCGGCCACGAGCGCCACGTATTGGGCGACGCCGAGGGAGCGCGCCGTCAGGTCCTCGCGCTGCTGTTGGTCGAAATAGTCTCCGAGCCGGTTCACGACGCCGACCGTGACCAGGGTCAACGTCAGGGCGAGGATCGCCACGAAGGCGAGGGTCAGCCTTCCCTGGAAAGTCCGGGGCGTGAGTCGGCGCCAACCGCGGGGCCCGGGCAGCGCCACGCTCGATGGTCGCGGCGGGACAGGTGGGTCGACCGGCACGGGGACCGGGCCCTCAAGGTCCGTCATCTCAGCGTTCGGCAAAGGCGTAGCCGACACCTCGAATGGTCTGGACGAACATGGGGCGCGTCGGATCGTCCTCGATCTTGTCGCGGAGATGGCTGATGTGGACGTTGATGGTCTTCTCGTCCTGGTCCAGCGCCTCGTAGTCGCGCAGCAGCTCGAGGAGTTCGCCGCGGGTGTAGACCCGCCCCGGGCGGCTGGCGAGGTGACGAAGGATCTCGAACTCGGTCGGCGTCAGGCTGATCCGTCGCTCCCCCCGCGTGACTCGGCGCCGGTCGAGGTCGATCACGAGGTCCTCGTGCCGGATCACTCGTCCCCCGACCGCGTCCGCCAGGTCGCCGTACGCGCGGCGCAGCAGGGCCTTGACCCGGCTGAGCAGTTCCCGCAGGCCGAAGGGCTTGGTCACGTAGTCATCCGCCCCGAGTTCGAGGCCGATGACCTTGTCGACCTCATCGTCTCGGGCGGTCAGCATCAGCACCGGGGCGCGCGAACCCGACGCCCGGAGCCGGCGGAGGACCTCGAACCCGTCGATGCCCGGAAGGCGGACATCCAGGATCACCAGGTCGGGTGCCTGGCTGATCGCCAGCTCGAGGCCTTCCTCGCCGGACCTGGCGAGCGCGACGGTATAACCCTCCTGCTGGAGTGCGTACTCGATCCCCCGGGCGACGGCGTGCTCGTCCTCGACGATCAGGATGGTGCTGGACATGTGCTCGATCGTACATCGGGACCATCAACTGGGCCGCAAAAGGGGTCCTCGTGGTACCGTGGCGCTTCCAGATTCAGAGGTATCGCCCGCTCATGTCCACTGCACGACCATCGCTCACGGCGATTCACCGCGACGTCACGGGAAAAGCCGTCAGCCGCCTCCGTCGCGAGGGCCAGTTGCCGGCCGTCGTCTTCGGCAACGGCGTCGCGTCGACCAATGTCGCGCTCGACGCCCACGCGTTCGAGTTGCTCCGGCACAGAACCAGCGCGAACACGCTCGTTGACCTGTCGATCGACGGCAAGAAGCCCCGACCGGTCCTCGTCCACGGCGTCCAGCTTCACGTGGTGACGCAGCGACCGCTGCACGCCGACCTGTACCTGGTGCGGATGACCGATGCGCTCACCGTGGACGTGCCACTCGTCCCAACTGGCGAATCCGAGGCGGTCAAGTTGAACGGCGGCACGCTGCTCCACCCGATCGAGCACGTGCGGGTGAAGGCGCTGCCGGATCACCTGCCCCAATCGCTGGCTTACGATATCTCCGTCCTGGTCACGTTCGATGATGTCGTTCGGCTCCGCGATATCGCGATCCCGGCCGACGTGACGTTGCTGACCGACCCGAACGAGATCGTCGCTCGCGTTTCGCCGCCGCGCGTCGAGGAGGAGCCGACCGTGGTTGGTGCCGAAGAGGCCATCGAGGCGGCAGAAACCGCGGCCGAGGGAGCCGAGGCCTCGGGATCCGAGGCTTCGGGCTCCGGCACTTCGCCCGGCGACTGATCCGGAGGAGCTTCAGCCAGCGACCGACCGGTCGCGACCACCAACGTGGCGCGCCCGAGTCCGTCAGCCCTGCGCGCGCCCGATCACGTACACGACGGGCAGTCGCAGGCGCATGTCCCGCGCCGGAAGTCGTCGGAGGCGTTCGACGAGCCGGTGCCGCAGGGCCCGACGTTCGCGCTCCACGAGTTCGCCGAAGAGCGACTCTTCCGAGAAGTGCTCGATGAAGTCCGCGTAGCCGCGCACCGTCCAGCGATGGGTGAGGACGCCCTCGCGCGCGGTCACCTCGCGAAATCCGGCCCGTCGCATGCCGTCGGCTGCAGCACGAGCGGTTGCCGGGTCCCCGGATGGAGAGTCAGCCTCGGGTGGGTCGAACCCGAACTCATCGAGGACCTCGTCAAGGATTCGGTCTGGCGGATCGACCTCTCCGCTCTCGCGAAGCCATGTCGCGTACCCGAATGGGGCACCGGGCCGGAGCACCCGTCTTGCCTCGCGCAGGGCGGCCGCGCGATTCGGAACGAGTTGCATGACGAAGGACGACATGCCGAGATCGAAGGTGGCGTCCTCGAAGGGGAGACGATCGGCAAAGCTGACGGCCGTGGCGAACCGATCCGAGCTCCCTGTCGGGAGTTGGGCAGGTGCCTCCCCGGCGGCCCAGGCGACCATTTCCGATGAGGCGTCGATGCCCGTGACCTTCGCGTTCGGCCAGCGCTCGAGTGCTCCAAAGGCGAGTGTGCCGGTGCCGGTGCCGATGTCGATCAGGTTCGGTGCGCCGGCTGGCACGAGCGGCGCGAGGTCGTCGAGCAGGCGGAGCGCCGCCGGACGGATGACCGGCGCCCAATACCGGGCGTAGCCCCCGGCGATGCGGTCGTAGCGGGTGCCCTGATCCTCGGCCATCGCGGGATATCGTACTTGTCCGGTTGGGGCGATTCGGCCCCTCTGTTCAGTTCCGGCGGCCGCTGACCTCATGGGGCCCTGCGCGCGATGCTGGTGCCGCTCGAAAGGAGCCCACCATGAAGAAGATCCTCGTAGCCTATGACGGCGGCGACCCGGCCCGACACGCACTCGAGACCGCAGCCGAACTCGCTCACCTGACGGGCGCAAGCGTGTCCGTCGTCAGCGTCGTTCCCGTTCATCCGGGCCGATTTCCGGTCGATCCATGGGATGACGTGAGCGTCCATGCCCAGGAGCTCATCGAGGCACGCCGCCTCCTGGCCGAGAAGGGCATTGAGGCGGAGCTGCTCGAGCCCACCGGGGAGCCGGCCGCCACGATCGAGCGAATTGCAGAAGACGGTGCATTTGACACGATCGTGGTCGGCTCGCGCGGCCTCAACCTCATGAGCCGCGTGCTCCAGGGCAGCGTCTCCGAGCACGTCGCGACCCACGCCAAGGCCACGGTCGTCGTCGCTCGCTGACCGGGGCAGGCACGGCCGGGCGCGGTTCGGGCCGCGCCCGGTACGGCCGCGCGCGGTGGCAGGCCGCGCGTGCAGGCCGCGCGTGCGGGCCGCGCGTGCAGGCCGCGCCCGGCCGTCGAGGTGCGGCGCCGGTGCCGCGGAGCAATGACAGTCACGGCCGCGGCGGGGCGGAACGAGGCAACACGCGCCGGGTCGGTTCGGTCCGTGGGGCCCCGTCTACACTGCCCGTATGGTCCTGGATCGACTGCCGTTCCCGCCGCCGCTGGAGCCGATGCTGGCGAAGGCATCGGACGCCCTGCCCGACGGGGACGGCTGGCTGTTCGAGCCGAAATGGGATGGCTTCCGGGCGATCGTGTTCCGCGACGGCGATGAGATGCTCATCCAGTCCCGGGACCTGAAGCCCCTCGATCGCTACTTTCCGGAACTCGCGGTGCCGCTCAGGGCAGCCCTGCCGGATCGATGCGTGCTCGACGGAGAGGTCGTGATCGCGCGCGGCGGTGGGCTCGACTTCGAGGCCCTCCTGCTCCGGATTCATCCCGCCGCGTCGCGCGTGAACATGCTGGCTGCCGAATCCCCGGCATCGTTCGTGGCCTGGGACCTGCTCGCGCTCGGCGACGAGGACCTGCGATCGATCCCGCAGGGCAGGCGGCGAGAACGGCTGGAGTCGGCGCTGCGAACGGCCGCGCCACCGGTCCACCTGACGCCCGCAACCCGCGACCGTGGCCTCGCGGCTGAGTGGTTCGATCGATTCGAAGGTGCCGGCCTGGACGGCGTGGTTGCCAAGCGACTCGACGCACCATACCAGCCCGGCAAACGGGCGATGGTCAAGATCAAGCACCAGCGAACGGCCGACTGCGTCGTCGCTGGGTTCCGCTGGCACAAGAACGGCCCGGGTACGCACATCGGCTCGCTGCTCCTCGGCCTGTTCGATGGCGAGGGCACGCTCCACCACGTCGGGATCACGAGTTCGTTCACCTGGGATCGCCGGGCCGCGCTCGTCGAGGAGCTCGCGCCGCTCCGGGAAGGCGCGCTCGACAAGCATCCCTGGCGGGAGTGGGCCGAGTGGTCGTCCCACGGTGACGCCGACGCCTCCGGTCAGCGCCTGCCCGGTGCCACGTCACGCTGGAATCGCGGCAAGGACCTGTCCTGGGAGCCGCTCCGAACCGAGCGTGTGGTGGAGGTTGCCTACGACCACCTGCAGGGGACCCGCTTCCGCCACGCGACGACCTTCAGGCGCTGGCGCCCGGACAAGCCGCCGGCGGCGTGCCGGTACGATCAACTGGACGAGACGCCGGCCTACGAGATCGCGAAGATCATGGGCGGCGCCTGAAGCCCGCGGAAAGCCGACCGGCACGCTGATGCGACGACGCCGCACGACCCGGGCATGAGGAGCCGACCATGGAGCCACGCGAGATCGTTCAGGCCGCAATCGACGCCTATCACGACCACGACCTGGATCGGTGCCTGGCTTTCTACGCTGCCGATGTGGTCGTGAAGCGTGTCGACGGCACGATCCTGATGGATGGTGCCGCGGCGGTCCGAGCCCGATACGCGAAGTCGATGGCGGACCATCCGAACCTCCACTACGAGATCCCCAATCGAATCGCCCTCGGCGACTTCGTCGTCGACGAGGAACGCGTCACCGGGTATGCGCCAGGCGGGCCGGATGTGGTTCGCGCTGTCCTCGTCTATCGCTTCTCCGGGGTGCTGATCCAGGAGATCCTGATCCTGTCCTGATGATCTCGCGTGGCTGCCTCGCGTGGCCGTCGGCGTCGATCCGGAGTAGCGTTAGCCCCACTTCAATCCGTCTCCCGCACTGCGCGGGCGGCCTGCGTCCCGGGCCCTGGCGCTCCCACGCGCCCAAGAACCGGAGGACATCCATGGCCGGCGAATCACTCCACACGATGGGGCAGCAGCACGGTCGTCGCAGCTGGGCCGAACCGTGGAAGATCAAGATGGTCGAGCCACTGCGGGTCACAACGCGTGCAGAGCGCAATGCGGCACTCAGCGAGGCCGGCTACAACACCTTCCTGCTCCGGTCGGATGACGTCTACATCGATCTCCTGACCGACTCCGGCACGTCGGCGATGAGCGACCGCCAGTGGGCCGGGATGATGCTCGGCGATGAGGCCTACGCCGGGAGCCGGAATTTCTACCACCTCGAGGAGGCCGTCCAGCGCTACTACGGCTACAGGCACGTGGTCCCGACCCACCAGGGACGTGGCGCGGAGCACCTGATCAGCCAGACCCTCATCAAGGCCGGAGATCACGTCCCCGGCAACATGTATTTCACGACCACGCGGCTCCACCAGGAGCTGGCGGGCGCGACCTTCCACGACGTCATCGTCGACGTCGCCCACGATGCGGCCGCGATCCATCCGTTCAAGGGAGACATCGACCTCGACAAGCTCGGCGCGCTCATCGACGAGGTCGGCGCCGATCGGATCCCCTACGTGAGCCTCGCCGGCACCGTGAACATGGCCGGCGGTCAGCCGGTCTCGATGGCCAACGTCCGGGCGCTGCGCGCGTTATGTGATCGGCACGGGATCAAGCTCATGCTCGACGCCACCCGGATGGTCGAGAACGCGCTCTTCATCCAGGAGCGCGAGGCAGGCTACGCCGACCAGTCGATCGCGCAGATCCTCCTCGAGTTCTGTTCGTACACGGACGGCGCCTGGATGTCGGCCAAGAAGGACAACCTCGTCAACATCGGCGGTTGGCTGGCGGTCAACGACGACGATGTCTTCGAGGAGCTGCGCAATCTCGTGGTCGTCTACGAGGGCCTCCACACCTACGGCGGCCTCGCCGGCCGGGATATGGAGGCGCTCGCGATCGGAATCGCGGAAGCCGTCCAGGACGAGCACGTCCGGTCGCGGGTCGGGCAGGTCCGCTACCTCGGCGAGCTGCTCACGGAGTGGGGGATCCCGATCGTCCAGCCCATCGGCGGGCACGCGATCTTCCTGGACGCGCGGCGCTTCTACGCACACCTCGAGCAGGATCTCTTCCCGGCCCAGACGCTGGCCGCCGAGCTCTACCTGGACTCCGGTATCCGCTCGATGGAGCGAGGTATCGCGTCGGCCGGCCGGGATCCGGGGACCGGCGACCACCATCGCCCGAAGCTGGAGCTGACCCGACTCACCATCCCGCGGCGGGTCTACACGCAAGCGCATATGGACGTGGTCGCGGAATCGGTCAAGGCCTGCTTCGATGCCCGGGAGTCGGCTCGCGGTCTCCGGATGGTCTACGAGCCGAAGTACCTGCGCTTCTTCCAGGCCCGCTTCGAGCCGACGTAGCGACTCGGCCCGCGGTGCGCGAGCTTCGAATGTGGTCATCTCACACGACGCCGGATCGCAACAGGCCTGAGCCTCACGCGTCCTCGCGCTTCGTGCGCGTCGCTCGCTCCGCCTGCCCCGTCCGGTCAGGCCATTCGTAGCCGGCCCACGGGTCGTAGTCCGGATCCAGCGGCTCCTGGGGGGGACGGGCCGCCTCCGGAACGTGGATGAGGTTCACGCGCACCCGATACCACAAGGACGAGCGGCCGCGCATTCCGTCCACCAGCACGTCGGCCGGCTCGAGGGCGGTTGCGGCCGCCGGCCATCGCGCCTTCCAGCGGTCCAGACCTGCGAGCGCCTCCTCCTTCGACTTTGCCCGCGAGATCTCGATGACAGGAACCGACGACCGCCGGCGCCCGGTCGGCGTCGGCCGCGTTCCGGAACCCGCTCCCGGGCCGCCACCGCCATTGGCCGCGGCCACGGCTGCTCCGCGCGCCGCCTGGGCCGCGGTATACCGGCGCTCCATCGCGGCCCGAGCTCTCTCCCGATCCGCCTCCGCCTCCGGCGTGTCGTACGCCGCGGCCGCGCGACGCTGGCGTGATGGCTGGACCCGGGGTGGCTCGCCATCCTGCTTGCGATAGTTGGGCGGCCAGGGCGCATCACCGACTCCATCGGCCTCGTCGCGCCGCGACAGCTCCAGCAGGGCATCGAGCGAGCCGACCGCCTCATCGATGCCCGCGCCCGGATCGCCCATTGCCGCGAGCCGCCCGGGAACCGTGGCCACGGTGAACGCCTCGGCTTCGCAGGTCGGGAGCTCGTTCCAGGCCAGCGGGGTGGAAACACGTGCATCCGGCAACGGTCGCACGGAATAGGCGGACGCCACGGTCCGATCCTTGGCGTTCTGGTTGTAGTCCAGGAAGACGCCGTGGCGCTCCTCCTTCCACCACCTGGAGGTTGCGAGCGCCGGCGCCCGCCGCTCCACGTCGCGGGCCAGCGCAAGGGCCGCACGCCGGACCTCCGGGTATCCCCAGCGCCGCTCGATTCGCACGTTGATGTGGATTCCCCGGGACCCCGATGTCTTGGGCCAGCCCACCAGCCCCACCGCTTCGAGTGATTCCCTGGCGACCATCGCCACGTCCCGAATCTGTGCCCACTCGATCCCCGGCATGGGGTCGAGGTCCACCCGCAATTCATCGGGATGGTCGAGGTCGTCGGCTCGAACCGGGTGCGGGTTCAGGTCGAGGCAGCCGAGGTTGACGATCCAGGCGAGGCCGGCGGCATCATCAACCACGATCTCGTCCGCCGTTCGCCCGGACGGGAACGAGAGCGTCGCCACCCGCAACCAGTCCGGCCGATTCTCCGGGGCTCGCTTCTGGAAGAACGCTTCGCCGGCCGCCCCGTTGACGAATCGCTTGAGTGCCATGGGCCGCCCGCTGACGCCTCGCAACGCTCCATCGGCCACGGCCAGGTAGTACTGGACGAGGTCCAGCTTCGTGATCCCGGCCTCGGCGAAGAAGATCTTGCCCGGGTTGGTGATCGTGATCTCACGGTCATTGATCCGAAGCACTTCCGGCTGCCCTTTCATCGGTGAGACGATACCCCCCTCGACATCGTCGCTCCCAACCGGGATGATCGACGGGCACCACGACGGAGCCATGCAGAACCGAGCCGAACCCGCCTGTCTCATCATCGCCGACATCGCCGGCTACACCGGCTATATGGCGGGCGTAGAGCTGGACCACGCGCAGGACATCCTGGCGGATCTGATGGGCACCGTGGAGGCGATGGGTGGCATCAGCCGGGCCCTGCCGGAGGAGCTCGAACATCGGGCGGCGGAGGCCGAGCCGGAGCCGGAGCTGCCGACGACGAGCGCGCGATTCCTGACGCAGCCCGTCGCGAAGGCGGGGAGTGCGCGGAGTGCGATGGGCAGTGTCGATTCCGCACCGTCGAATTCGTCGTCTGGATAGGACGGCCGGACCGTCCCCCTCATGAAGCACCTGCCGAACGGAGACACCATCGATGCAATACCTGCTCCTGATCTACCAGGCCGAGGTGGGCGCCCGGACCGCGGCCGATGACGAGGCCATGGCCAGTGAACTCGCCGCCTACGGCGCCTTCACGGTCGAGACCCGCGAGCGTCACCAGTTCATCGCGGGTGAGGCGCTCGAGCCGACGTCCACGGCCACCTCCGTGCGCATTCGCGACGGGCACCTCGCAGTCACGGACGGTCCCTTCGCAGAGACCAAGGAGGCCCTCGGCGGGTTCTACCTGCTCGAGTGCGCCGATCTCGACGAGGCCATCGAGATGGCGGCCAAGATCCCTGCTGCAAAGCGCGGGACCATCGAGGTCCGGCCGATCTGGCAACTTCCGGCAGGCTACGCCATGACGGGCGGAGGCGGGGCGAGCTGACCGGGGAAGCGAAGTCGGATGCCGCCGCCACCGCCGCTGGTGCCGCGAAGTCGGATGCCGCCGCCGACGCGGGTGCCGCCGCCGCTGATGCCGCCGCCGGAGATGCCGCCGCCGCCGCGGATGCCGCCGCTGATGCCGCCGCTGATGCCGCCGCTGATGCCGCCGCCGGTGATGCCACTGACGCCAAAGCCACCGCCGCGGCCACGGTCGCCCGCCTGTTCCGGGAGGAGTCCGGCCGGGTCGTGGCGGGCCTGATCCGGTCGATCGGGGACTTCGAGCTCGCTGAGGAATCCGTCCAGGACGCGTTTGTCACCGCGCTGGAACGGTGGCCCATCGACGGGACACCACCCAACCCGGGCGGGTGGATCACCACAACGGCCCGCAACCGGGCCATCGATCGCCTCCGCCGAGCCAGGCGGCTCGTCGACAAGGCCGATGCCGTGGGCCGGGCCCAGATCATCGAGGACGAGCTCGCCGCAGGCGAGTCGGGAGACGAGGAGAACGAGATGCCGATCCAGGACGATCGCCTTCGCCTCATCTTCACGTGCTGCCATCCGGCACTCCCGGTCGATGCACGGGTCGCGCTCACGCTCCGCACCCTGGGCGGCCTGTCCCGGGGACGAGGAGCTCCCCGAGCGCCTGAACGGCGTGCTGTCGGTCATCTACCTGATCTTCAACGAGGGCTACGGCGCGTCATCCGGCGAGTCCCTTGTGCGACGGGAGCTGTCGGCCGAGGCGATTCGACTCGGGCGCGTTCTCCTTGCCCTCATGCCGGACGAGCCCGAGGTTCTCGGCCTTCTGGCGTTGATGCTCCTCCATGACGCCCGCGCGGCTGCCCGCGTCGGGGACGAGGGAGAGCTCGTCCTGCTCGACGATCAGGATCGAAACCGCTGGGACGCCGCGGCGATTCAGGAGGGCGCCGCGCTCGTCGAGCGTGCGCTGCGGATGCGCGCTCCCGGTCCCTACCAGCTGCAGGCGGCGATCGCCGCGCTTCACGACCAGGCGAGCTCGCCCCGAGCCACCGACTGGCATCAGATCTCGGGCCTGTACGAGGAACTCGCTCGGCGAGCGCCCTCCCCGGTCGTCGCGCTCAATCACGCCGTGGCCGTGGCCATGGACGAAGGCCTCGAGGTCGGCCTGGCCAGGATCGACGAGATCGTCACAACAGGGGTCCTCGATGCCTATCCATACCTCTACGCGGCCCGGGCGGATCTGCTCCGTCGCCTCGGTCGATACGATGACGCTCGCAGCGCGTATGAACGTGCCCTCGGGTTGACGGTGAATGCCGCGGAGCGCCGCTTCCTGCGCCGCCGCCTCATCGAGGTCGAGGCAGCGACCTGAACGACCGCATGCTCCCGGCCGGCCCGCCCGCCGGCCGGGGCCGAGGCTTCAACAGCCCTCGCCCGGACCTTGTCATCTCCCTTGGCACCGAATGGTCGGCCACGAAGGCCGTGCCTGACAGTCGTGATCGCCGGACAGTCGTGATCGCCGGACGGGGAGCCCGTCCGGCGATCGAGGGTGGGGAGCCTGGGTCAGCCGGCGTCGGTATCGGTCGAGGCGCCGGTTCCGGTACCGTCGTTCGAGGGTCCGCCATCACCATGGCCGCGCTGGAAGCCCGGCCCCGGGATCGTTGCGGGATCGATCGCCTGAATGGCGGTCGCGGTCAGGGAGCCATCCGAGTTCAGAGTGCCGACGGCAGCGACCCGCATGCCGACGGCGATGTCCGAGAGGGCCTTTCCGGTCGTCATCCCGACCGCGTACGTCGTGCTCGAGGTGACCTTGATCGTGCCCGTGGTGCCATCACGTTCAGTGACCGTGATGGTCGATCCGGATACCGCCGTCACGGTCCCGCCAAGGTGCGGGAGCACGACATTGAGCTTCGTGATCGTGAAGGTCCCGTCAGTCTGGCGGGTCTGCTGGAAGCGGACCTCGTCGCCGACCTTGAGATCGGACTGGGTGATGGTTGCGCCGCCCTTGGTCAGAGCAGTAGCCGACGTGATGGCGATCGTTCGCTTCCAGCCATCCTCGGTCTCGAGCGAAATGCTCGAGCCGGAGATCGCCGTGATGGTGGTTGCGCCGAACCGTCGGCCTCCACCAACGTCCCCCATCCTGCCGTCGTCGGGTCCCTGACCCGGGAGCTCGATGGCCGCCGAGTTGCTGGTACTCGCTGCCGCGAGCGTGCCCGAAGGCGCCGCCGTGGCTCCGAAGATGAGGATCGCGGCGCCCACGAGGGCAGCCGCTGCGGCCCCGATGAGCCCGATCCTCGCTACGGAAGTGGGTCGAGTCGGGACCCGCTCCGTCGAGGTCGTGAATTCGTCTGTCACTTCGTATGTCTCCATGTGCGTCGGTGCGGTCCGTCGGGATCGCTTGATGACAGCACGATGGACGTGAATTCTTCGATGATCATGAGACCGCCGGGACGGTGGCAGATCACCGGACCGTTGGGGATCACCGGGACTGTGGAGAATCACCGGGACTGTGGAGAATCGCCGGGACCGCGGGGATCACCGGACCGTGGATGTCCACCGGGACCATTGCGGAGCGCCGGGGTCGGCTGGGACGGTCTCCGATGGACGCGTATCGGCCGGGGCGTGTCAGGGCGTGGGCGCGGGGAGCGGCGAGGGTGCGCTGATCGGATCCTGCGCTGGTGCAGGCTTCAGCACGGTCTCCGACACCCCGACACCCGTGGCGAGGGTCGTCTCGTAGCGGGTCGAGATCGTGCCATCGGCCGCGATCGAGATCGTCACGGTGACGGGGTCAGTGCCCTGGAGGCCGAGAGCGGCCGCAGGGTACGTCGCGACGATGGCGTCAGTACCGTCCGAACCACCGGGGCCGGCGGCGATTTCGATCCCTGACGGGGCGAGTAGCGGGCTGAGCGGGT
Source organism: Chloroflexota bacterium (assembly GCA_016191425.1). GTDB lineage: Bacteria > Chloroflexota > Limnocylindria > Limnocylindrales > CSP1-4 > UBA5189. The sequence goes on along the minus strand of JACPOR010000001.1, from coordinate 46,176 downwards.
CAGCGGTCGCAGAGGCGGCATCGGCCTCAACCCAGGCACCGCTCTCGTCCTGGAGCCAGGCACTCGGTGGAATGATGCGATAGGTCACGGTCGCGCCGCTCGACGTGATCGAAAGCTCGCTGGCACCCTGGTACCAACGGCCGGCAACACTGGCCGCCTCGATGCCTCCGACAGCCAGGACGGTCTCGAACGTGTAGCCGCCCTTGAGCGCCATGAGGGCCGTCGTCAGGCGCCCTTCCGGTGTCCCGCCGACATTCGACGACTCCGGTGAAGGGACGCTATCTGCGGGGCGGGAGGTCGACGCCGCGGGCGGAAGGGACGGGCCGCACCCGGCGACGATGACGGCAAGGCTCAGGAAGACGGCGCCGCCCTTTGGGCGGCGCCGGCGCAATGCGGTCACCTGCACGATCGTCGACCGGAGGTGGTGGTGCTGAGGATGGGCTCAGTCTCGCGAGCGGGCTCAGTCTCCCGAGCGGGCTCAGTCTCCCGAGCGGGCTCAGTCTCCCGAGCGGGCTCAGTCTCTCTCGCTGGACCCGCCGTTGGAGGCACCCGAGCGATCGCCCCTGTTCGAGTCGCCCTTGCTCGAATCACCCGAGTCCGAGCGGTTCCCGCCGCAGTTGCCGGAACTTCCCTTGACACTGAGCGAGTAGGTCGTCCCGTTCTCATCCTGACGGAGGCTGACGGCGACCCCGACCTTCGTGCCGTCGAAACGAACACGGAAGCCCTTGTCGCCGGTCTTGACGACGGCAACGGGAACCGCGGGGGTCGCCGAGACGAATGAAACCGTGCCGTTGGCATTGACCTTGTAGGTCACCGTGACCCGCGTCGCGCCGTCGCAGAGGTAAGCCGACCAGGTCCGATTGCCCACCGCGACCAGCGCACCGAGGGCGTCGCTGAGCTTCTGGCGATCCTTGCCGCTCAGCGTGATCCGGAGGTGAGCCGCCCCGCCGTCGCGGTCGACTTCAATGCTGATCCTGAGGCGCTTGACAAAGCCATTCGAGCTGAAGATCACCCCACCGCTGGCGGAGGCGCCCTCATCTCCATCGCCCGAGTTGGTCGTCGGCGCAATGACAACCGACGTGACCCCGGCAACGACCGAAGGTGTCCCGATGCTCAGCGTCGGCTTCCCCGAACCGTCGGTGCCGATCGTGTAGCTGACGGTCGCAGTACCGGTTCCGAAAACGTTGGCCGACCAGGTCCCCGTACCGATGAAGTCCGCGAGTCTGGTCGACTTCGCGCTGATGGAGAGCTTGTCGCCCTTGGCCCTGACCTTGACCGTCGTGGTTCCGGCGGTATTGGCGAACTTGACAACGCTCGGGTCGCTGGACGTCTGAGCCACGACACCGGTGGGCGTGAGCGCCACGCCCGAGATGCTGCCGACCGCATCCAGGGTGACGGCAACCGTGAGGCCGGGGCTGCCGAACAGCGGCAGGACCGCCGTCATGCCGCCGGTCTGGGCAATGGGTCCGTTGGTCTGGGCCGCAGCCGCAGCTGGGAACGCCAGAAGGCCGAGCAGGAGCGCCCCAGTGAGCGTCGCCGCCAGGCGTGATTCGGTTCGTCTCATTCGATGCCTACTTTCAGATGCTGCTTCGCTCGAGGAGCCGCGAATCACCGCCGAATCGCCGATGTGCCGGCAACTCCTTCCAGGTACTAGAGGCGTTCCGTCCCGTGAAGGTTTCACGATGATAGGCGCAGAACCCCTCCGCGACGACAGAGATTGGTACCGGTTGGGTCCGAAGATGGTCCAGACGGACGTGCATCCAGGGCCCGACGGCAACCGACCCGCGCCAACGCCTCTGTGGCGTGAGGGCGCGGGCCGTCCGGACGTTCCAGCCCGATCCACGCCGGGGCCGTTCTCCCGTACCGTTCCGGCTATGGACTTCGACATCGAACGGGCGACCCTCGAAGCGGCGCTCGCTGGCCACGGCGAGTACATGCTGTTCGCCTGCGACCCCGCGCTCGCCGATACGGCCGCCTTCTGCGAGGCCTACGGATTCCTGCCGGAAGACAGCGCGAACACGATCATCGTGGTCGGGAAATCCAACCCGCCCGTATTCGCCGCCTGTGTGGTGCTGGCGACCCATCGTCTCGACGTGAATCGAGCGGTCAAGGAGCAGCTCGGAACGCGCAAGGCATCCTTCGCGGCGGCGGAGGACACAAGGGCCATCACGGGCCACGAGATCGGCGGCGTGACGGTCTTCGGGCTACCGGCCGACCTGCCACTCTACGTGGACGCTGCTGTCATGGATCGACCGCGGATCGTGCTTGGCGGAGGCAGTCGATCATGGAAAGTGATCGCGCCGCCGTCGATCCTGCGGACCCTTCCCAACGTCACCGTGATCGATGGCCTCGCGAACCTCGCCCCGCCTCGCGACGGGCCGAACCGGCTCAGGACGCCCTGAGCTGCACCCGATTGTCCCCTCCGCCGGGGGGGGGACGTGGCGCCCAGCACGCTTCGCAATCACTTCCCCTCGCGCGAAGCACTCGACGTCGCGATGGTCGAGCGCCTGACAGCTGAAGCACCGCTTCCTGGCCGCACCATGGGCCGCCGACCGGCCCAAGGCGCTTCGCCCCGTCAGGAGGCGAGGCGCCTGTACTTGATCCGGTGCGGTTGATCGGCAGCCGAGCCGAGCTCCCGATGCCGGAACTCCTCGTACTCGGTGAAGTTGCCCTCGAACCAGCGCACCTGGCTGTCGCCCTCGAAAGCAAGCACATGGGTGGCGACCCGGTCCAGGAACCAGCGATCGTGGCTGATCACCACCGCGCAGCCCGGGAAGGATTCGAGACCAGCCTCGAGCGCCCGCAGCGTGTCGACATCGAGGTCGTTGGTCGGCTCGTCCAGGAGCAGGACATTGCCGCCCGACTTCAGGAGCTTCGCCAGGTGGACGCGGTTCCGCTCGCCGCCGGAGAGCCGGCCGACCGGCTTCTGCTGGTCCGTACCGCGAAAGTTGAAACTCGAGACGTAGGCGCGGGCCGGGAGCTCGCGCGAACCGACCCTGATGAACTCCGCGCCGCCGGCGATCTCGTCGAACACTGTCGCATCGGCACGGAGGTCGTCACGGCTCTGATCGACATAGCTCAGCTGGACCGTCTCGCCGAGCCTGATGGTGCCACGGTCCGGCGCCTCCTGGCCCACGATCATCCGGAAGAGAGTCGTCTTGCCGGCACCGTTGGCGCCGATGACCCCCACGATGCCGGACCGCGGGAGCGAGAACGACAGGTCGTCGATGAGGACCGCCTCGCCGTAGGCCTTGCTCAGGCCGTTGACCTCGATCACGCTCTCGCCGAGCCGCGGACCCGGGGGAATGGCAATCTCCAGGTCGCGGCCGGGGCCCCTGTCCGCCTGGGCCTCGGCGAGCAGCTTCTCGTAGGTCCCGAGGCGAGCCTTGCCCTTGGCCTGGCGGGCGCGCGGCGCGAGCCGCACCCACTCGAGTTCACGGGCCAGTGTTCGCTGGCGAGCGTCGCTGGCCCGCTCCTCGCCGGCAAGCCGGGCGAGCTTCTGTTCCAGCCAGCTCGAGTAGTTACCCTCGAAGGGGATGCCTCGGCCGCGATCGAGTTCCAGGATCCACTGGGCCACGTTGTCCAGGAAGTAGCGATCGTGGGTGACGGCAACGACAGTCCCCGAGTACTCCTTCAGGAAGCGTTCGAGCCAGTAGACCGATTCTGCGTCGAGATGGTTGGTCGGCTCGTCCAGGAGCAGGAGGTCCGGATGCTGGAGCAGAAGCCGGCAGAGGGCAACTCGCCGTTTCTCTCCACCGGACAGCGTCGCGACGTCGGCATCGTCCGGCGGGCAGCGAAGGGCGTCCATGGCGATGTCCACGTTGCGTTCCAGGTTCCAGGCGTCGGCGGCGTTGATCCGGTCCTCGAGGGTCGCCTGCTCTGTGCCGATCGCGTCGTAGTCGGCGTCCGGTTCGGCCCAGCGGGCCATGACTACGTTGTACCGGTCGATCAGCGCCCGGACCTCGGCGACACCGTCCATGACGTTGCCCTTGACGTCCTTCGTCCGGTCGAGCTCGGGTTCCTGGCTCAGGTAACCGACGCTGAACCCGGGCGTGAGCCGGGCTTCACCGACGAAGTCGTCGTCGAGGCCGGCCATGATCCGAAGGAGGCTCGATTTTCCCGCGCCGTTGCCGCCGATGACGCCGATCTTGGCGCCCGGGAAGAACGAGATCGAGATGTTCTCCAGGACCGTCCTGTCGGGCGGGTAGTGCCGGGCGAGCTTGTAGGTCGAGTAGATGAATTCGTGGGCCATGCGCCAAAGAGTAGCGGCCCCAGACGCACCACCTGGGCCTGGTCTGGTTCTCCCCCCGGACAGGGTGCATGAGTGCTTGACCTGACGGTCCGGAGGAGCATCGCGTGGTGGCCAGCATCACGACGCGACCAGGGTCCAGCCTGCTACGGCCTCGGGGTGATACCTTTCGAGCGGCCCACCGGATCGACCATGACTCGAGATCGACGGAAGACCCTTGCCCATGCTCCGCGTGTCTGGAACCGCCCGCCTGATCGACGCAGGATAGCGCGATGCCGATCGCCGCCATCCTGCCCTTCTTCTCGACGCTTGTCGGCGGAATTGCCGCCCTGCGCCTGCGACATCGGCTCCACCCGTTCATGGCGTTTGCATCGGGTGTGCTCGTGGCGACGGCCATCGCCACGATCCTGCCCGAAGCCCAGGCCCTGGTCGGCCCCGACCGTGTCCTCGAGGTGGGCGTTGCGGCGATGGCGGGCTATCTGCTCTTCACCCTCATCGAATCGTTCGTCCACCAGACGAGCTTCGAGCACCAGGAGCCAGCCCACGATCGGGAGCGCGTCGCAAGCGCAACGGTGGCGCCTCCCCGAACCAAGCTGGCTGTCCTGCCACCCATCAGCCTGATCCTCCACAGCACACTCGACGGCCTCGCCATCGGCCTCGGATTCCAGGCCAGTGCGGACATCGGCGTCATCGTCCTGGTCGCCGTTCTCGCTCACGACTTCGCTGACGGGATGAACGTGGTTGCCCTGGCGCTCGATGCCGCGAGCGGCGCGAAGCTCGCGATCGCGTTGCTCGTCCTCGACGCCCTCGCCCCGCTTCTCGGGGTGGGCCTGAGCACCGTACTGTCGGTGTCACCCGTCGTCCTCGGCCTTTTGCTGGCGTGGTTCGCCGGGGTCTTCATCGCCATCGGGGCGACCCATCTCCTGCCCGAATCCCAGCACCACCGGCCGGCCGACGGTCCACTCCTCGTCGGCGTGTCGGCGCTTGGCGCTGCCGTCGTGCTCGTCGTGCGCCTGTTGGCTGGCTCATGAGATTGATGCCACGCGGGGTCGTGCAGGATCGGCCGCGTTGAGGTCGGAAACCCGTCCAGTTGGCACGTCTTCGCCCAGCCGCCGCCGGAATCGAGGACCGTGCTAACGCCACAGAGACCTTCGTGAACACGAAACGAGAAGTGGAGCCGACACTCGGATTTGAACCGAGGACCTGCTGTTTACGAAACAGCTGCTCTACCGCTGAGCTATGTCGGCCGGAGCGACAATATAGCCGATGTCTTCCGAGAGTAGCTCTTCGCGAGCTTGGCTAGGACCACCGTGATCGGCCCGAATCACCGGGCACAGCGCTGAACAGCTGATAACTGCAGGCCTGCATGGTACTCAAGGACCGTCTCGGGCTTGGCGGACGCAGTCGCTCCCCACGTTCACCCAGCGCCAGCGGTGGTACCATACAAACCATGGACAAGACGACCATCTACCTGCCGACGGAACTCAAGGCGGCGATCAAGCGCGTTGCCCGGCAGCGAGGCGTGTCCGAGGCCGAGGTCATTCGCGACTCGATCCGCGAAGCCGTCGGTGATGATCGACCGCGCCCCCGCGGTGGCCTCTTCGCGAGCCGCTCTCCAATCGCGCGGGAGGCGGACGAACATCTCCCCGGGTTCGGCGAGCGGTGATCGTCGACACGAGCGCACTCCTCGCGTTCTTCGACACCGATGAGCCTGATCACGGGACGGTCTCCGCGGTTCTCGGCGGGGCGACGGAGCCCCTCGTGGTCTCGCCCTACGTGGTCGCCGAGCTCGACTATCTCGTGGCGTCTCGACTCGGCGTCTTGGCCGAGTTGGCCGTTCTGCGGGAGCTGACCGGCGGTGCCTGGGACCTGCCCGCGATCGATGTCGATGGGCTCGTTCAGGCTCACGCCGTGATCGAGCGGTATGCCGACCAGAACATCGGCGTCGCGGACGCTTCGAACGTGATCCTGGCCGAGCGTTACCGGACGCGAACCATCGCGACCCTCGATCACCGGCACTTCGACGTCCTGCGACCGCTGAATGGCGGACGCTTTCGGATCCTCCCTTAAGGAGCAGCAAACGACGTCATCCGGGCGCCTCGGCCCGGCACGTCGCTGAGCATCGCGCGATTCGTGTGCCGTGAGGGAACCCCAAACGCCAGCGCGATGGGCCGGTGACCCATGTGTACCCGTTGGTCGAGAAGCCGAGGCGATCCGCCATGTCGGCCTGGGTCACGCAGGCGACAAGGCCGTGACCGAGAACTGATCGGCCCCGGCCGCGATACGCTGGGCGTGACCATTGTCGCGGCCCGTGAAGCCGCAGGCCCTCCCCTGAAAGGCTGGAGACATCGTGGCCGACCTCGTATTCCTCGGGATCTTTGCCCTCTTCATCGCCGCTGGCTGGCAGAGTGGATTCGTGCGGCGCCTGGCCGGTCTGGTGTCCCTGGCCGTCGCGTTCGTCCTGGGCGCGTATCTTCGGGAGCCGATCGGCGCCCTCGTCGTCGGGTTCTTCCCCGATATTCCGACGGCGTACGCCGCCATGGTCGGCTACAGCGTCGCCTTCGCGGTCCTCGTCGTGGGCTTGAATCTCCTGTCCAGCGCGGTCCTCTCTCGGGTCGCCGTCCAGGGCGTCAGCCGAGCGCTGGACAAGGCCCTCGGTGCTGCCCTCGGCATGTTCGAGGCGGCCATGATCGCCTCGGCTGCCATCGTCATCCTGCATACGTACTCAGCTGCTGTCGGTTCACTGGCGGACCTTGCCGGCTTCGGCATCCTGACGGACATCGCGGCGGGGGTGGACGCCTCGGCAATCGGACAGCTCCTCGAGCAGGTCACCGTACCCTTCGTCCTCGCGATCCTCGGGCCGCTGCTCCCGACCGATATCACATCGATCGTGCCAAAGACGATCCCCGGACTTCCGGGCGAGAGCCTGCCCGTCCTCCCGTAGGTCCTTGGCCGTAGGGGTCGGCCATCGGCCATCGGCCATCGGCCATCGGCGGTCGGCCATCGGCGGTCGGCCATCGGCGGTCGGCCATCGGCCTCCCGACCTTGGAGATCCCCCCGACCGCATTGCAGATGCGCCAAGGCGGCTTACGTCCTCGTGCCATGAAGGGAGTGCGAGAAGAGCCCGTCCCCCAGAGACGGGCTCTCTCGCTGCGAGGAGGCGCGTGATGCGGGCGTGAGGCCCGAGTGGATCACCACTGTGCCAGTTCCGGTCGCCCTGTCATGACGCCTCGTCATCCGGTTGGGGGAAACGCGGCCCGGGGATTTCCGGGCGCAGGATCTCCAGGCGAAGCATTCCCCGGCGCAGGATCTTCGGCGCAGGATCTCCTGGCCGAAGTACCTCCTGGCCGAAGGATCTCCGGGCCGCGACGAACGCGGACCGAGCGGTCAGATGGGCCGAGGGCGACGTCTGGATCTGTGCGGCTCGGCCTGCCTGGCGGCGGTGCCACCGTCCCAGCCGGCGTTCGAGAACTTCGGGATGAAGCGGTAGCCCTTGCCGGGGACCGTGGCGATGAATCGTGGGTGCCGATAGTCGTTCTGGAGCTTGACACGGAGGCTCCGGATGTGGCGATCCACGACGTTGCTCTCGGCGACGAAGTCCGTTCCCCAGATCGTGTCGAGGATTTCCTCTCGCGAGATGACACGGCCGGCACGACTTGCGAGGAGATACAGCAGGCTCTGCTCGATTCCGCTCAGGTGAACCACGCTGTCTCCCGCCTTGACCTGACGGTTGAGGATATCGATCTCGATCTCGCCGAGGCGGATGGTCGGCACCATGGCCCGGTCCGAGCCGGTGGCGCGACGGCTGACGACGATCGAGCGGGCGAGCAACTCCTCCGGCGAGAACGGCATGGTCAGGATGTCGTCGACGCCGAGATCGAAGGCGCGCAGCTTGGTCTTCAGGTCACCCCGCCGCGTCAGCCCGACGGCGGGGGTCCGGCTCTGGGTGAGGGCATTCGTGCCGACGATCCGCTGCAGCAGCGCCGTGCTGTCATCGTGATCCATGTCGATCACAGCCAGGTGCGGCCGCCACTCGGCGAGAATCGTCTCGGCCTGCGCAAGCGAGGTCGCCGCCTCCACGACGAAGAGGCCATGGTTCAGTGTCAGCTCGATGAGGTCCACGACGAGCGGGCGATCATGCAGGACGAGCGCTCGCCGAGCCTGAGCCTGATCGTGAACTGCCATTGGGTATCGCCCTCCGAACTTCGCTTGTGGGCCGACCAGCCAGGAAGCCAAGCTTCATCTGTATACCAGATGACGGACCGTCATGACTTTCAGCGCAGGTGGCCGGAGACTCGGGATGCCGGTCGTCCAGATCAGCACTCCGTTCGGGAGTGGCTCCGTTGGCCCTCCGGTTCCGCGGATGCCTGCGTCCAGGGAGGAAGTCATGTCCACCGAGAGAATTGATGAGACCGTCGTGACCGAGAGCGCGACGCCTACTACCGCGCCCGCCAGTGCGCCCGCCACAGACGCCGTTCCGGCCATCGCGCCCGCCACAGACGCCGTTCCGGCCAGCCGTGCGTCCGTGCGGACCGATCGGCAGACCACCACGGTCGACCCCGGCAGATCCGAGATGTCCCGACGCATCATCGTGCTGATCTTCGGGCTTGTCCAGGTGCTCATCGGCCTGCGATTTGTGCTGCTGCTCCTCGACGCGAGGGAAGCGAACGGCCTCGTGTCCGGGATCCTGAACCTGAGCCAAGTGTTTGTCGCCCCGTTCGACGGGATCCTGCGCACCGATGCGCTGCGCTCGGCTGGATCGACCTTCGATATCACGGCAATCGTCGCGCTCATCGGTTGGACCATTCTCGAGATGATCATCCTCTGGGCGGTCGGGATCTTCCGGCGCGAACCGGCCTGACCAGGGCATCCAGCACCGGGCGGGCTTTCTGGCCCGCCCGGGCAACCTCGGCCGCCGGAAGACGGCGCGACACATCGGAAGGAAGATCATCAATGGGTCTCATCGCATGGATCGTCGTCGGCGCGATCGCCGGCTTCCTTGCCAATCAGGTCATGGGTTCCCGTGAGGGCCTCATCATGATGGTGGTCCTCGGGATCGTCGGCGGCCTCGTCGGCGGCTATATCGCGGCCACCGTCTTCAAGGTGGGGACTGTCGACGGCATCAACATCGAGAGCATCGTCATCGCGACGCTCGGTGCCATCCTCGTGATCTTCGTCGTCCGCTTCTTCCAGGGCTCGAGAGGGATGCGTCGCGGATGATCGCTCTCGCGAGGTCCCTGGCACGCACGGCCGTGCTGGTAGGGTTGGCCCTGATCGTCATCCTGGTCCTGCTGCCGGCCGCGTTCGTTGCCGCCGGTCCAGTCCTGTTCGTGGGAGGCGGGTCTCCCGACACCTGAGCCTTGGAGGGCCGTTCGCGGGCGAAATCAGCAAGCGGGCGACTTCAGTCGGACGATGCTGGGCTCGTCCGGCTGCGTCCGCCTCGTCGGCGCGGACCGGCGATCCAGAGCGCGACCGCCCAGCCCACGAGGGCGACCATGACGAGTGCGACGAGCGGCAGGTAGTTCCCGAACCGGTCCGCCGAGAGTGAGCCGGTATAGACGGCAATCGCGCCCCCGACCGGGTAGGCGACGGCCATGAAGCCGAAGATCGTCCCGAAGTTCGGTCCGCTGAAGACATCGGACAGGGCGGCCGATCGAACGGCGATCGTGGCCCCGGTCCCAACCCCGTGGGCCATGATCCCGACCAGGGCCAGGGCCGGCGCGTCGGATGCGGCGCCGAACGCGAGCAGCACACCACCGCCGATGATCGCATCGAAGCCGGCCGAGACGGCACCCGGTGCGGCTGTCTCGTGGAGGCCGCTTGCCCGCGCCGCGAACTCCGACTCCTTCTCCCGCGTTGTGCCGCTGGCCGGCCGCGCCGGCACGAGTACCCTGGGGCCCGCGGTCATCAACCAGACGAACACCACGCCCAGGAGCGACGCGGCCAGAAACGCGAGCGAAGTGGATCGCCAGCCGGCCGTCTGGATCAGCCCCGCTGCGACCGGAAGGGCCACGGCGACGCCGATTCCGGGGCCAGCGTAGGCGATCCCGAGGGCAAGCCCGGAGACACCCGCATACCGGCGCGCGATGGCGGTGGTGGTCCCGATGAACGCCAGTTGGAGCCCCAGGGCGTGGAAGGCGGCGTAGGCGAGGATCACGATGGAAATGTCCGGCGCCAGGTACATCGCCAGCCAGCCCGCGGCAAGCAGGATCATGGAGGCAGTCAGGAGGTCCCGGTCGGCGAACTCGTCGTAGGCGCGGCCCAGCAACGGGCTCGAGATGGCCGTCACGAGCAGGAACATGGTCCAGGGTGTCACTGCCACGGTGCGACTGACGCCGAACTCCTCGGCGAATGCCACCGACAGGGCCGGGAACGTGTAGAGCCCGCCATACGCGATCGCGCCGACGACGAAGGCACCGATCAGCGGCAGCGACAGACGCGTCACGTGTCGGGCACTCGGGAGCTGGGTAGGCAGGGCCATCCGAAGCATGCTACCGCGAGGCACCGCGCGATCCCAGCACGATCCCATGGGCGGCGGACCGGCGCCCGGCCGTGCCGGTGTGCGTGTCGGCCCAGCGTCCCGTGTCCTTTACAGCAGAACAGACCGACGGTTCCTTCAGGGTAGGGCCGTCCTGTGCCGGCTGGCGGCCCGCGACCACGGCCGGTCGCGTGGATGTGGAGCCTGAAGAGCCGGACCGGCGACTCCTCCACGGTCACACTGAACGCGGCAGATCCGTCTCCTGCCTGACCAGGGGATGCCAATTCAGGCACTGGTTCTTCACGGCAGAACGTCCTCCCCAGGCCGAGGGTGGTCTGATCGGGTCAGGAGTCTCGCCGATCCCGCCGAGCCGGGCCGAACGTGGTTGGACCAACCGGACGTGGTCGGATGGACCGAACGTGGTCGGGATCGGGCCGATCGTGGTCGGATCGGGCCGGACGGCCCGGGCGATCGGCCGGGAGGGCCCTCGTGGTCGGACCGGAAGCGACTCATCATCGGCATGGAGGTAATGGCCATGCTGGAACATCGCGTGGAGCTCAAGGTCGTCGCCTGGGACGACATTCCGTTCCGGTCAGCCGTGGAGACCGCGTGGGAGCAGATCCGCCACGGCGTCGTCGACGCGGATTCGACCACGGCCGCTGCCCACCTGCAGATTCTCGTCCGGGCCTCGGGGTATCCGAACGCAACGGTGACGGTCCACCGGACCGTGGACGAAGCCTTGGCCCACGTGTCGCACTTCGAGGTTCGACCCGAGCCGGAGAACGTGCTTCTCGGGCGCTGAGAGGCAGGACCGGGGAACCAGGACCCAGGAATCCCCGTCACCGGCCATGACTCAAACGCGTCAGGGCGGCAGCGTTTCCGCCGCGATCCTTCTCGCAGCCTTCACCGTCCTTGCGGCCTGCGGGGGCGGGGCCGGATCGGCTCCAACGGCGGGTCCGGCAACGCCGGCACCCGCAACGGCGGGACCGGCAACGCCGGCACCGGCAACGCCGGTCGCCTCGTCTCCGGCTCGTCCCTCCAGCAGCCCGGCCGCCGGACGGGTCAACTCACCGCAAGAGGCGGCCGCCCGCGTCGCGGCGAGCGATCAGCGGTTCGTCGGCATCGGTGAGCTGGATCCGAGGCTGATCGGCGCCTCCGCCTGGTGGACCGGGGAGTCGATTGCCGACGATGGGTTCCGGATCTCCTACGTCATCGGCTGGGGCGACTGCCAGGCCGGCTGCATCAACAGGCACCAGTGGGTGTTCGAGGTCACCGCCGCCGGCGCCGTGGCCCTCGTGGACGAGTCCGGGGACGAATTGCCGGCCGCCTCCCGGTAGTGGCGTCGGAAGACAGTCGCCGTGCCGGCCCGCCACCCAGCAGTGGCCGCGGACGACGTCGCCGTGCCGGCCCGCCACCCGGTAGTGGCGCCGCCCCACGTCGCCGTGCCGGCCGCAACCCCCGCAGTGGCGGCGGAAGACGTCGGGGTTCCGGCCCGCCACGTGCCGCCGGCCCACGTCGCCCATTCCGGCGCCCTCGCTACCATGGTCTGAGTCGAACTACCCGTCGCCCTGATCCAGACGAACGCCGGACCCGAGCCGGACGCGAACGTGACCCGGGCGGCCGAGCTGACCGAGTCGGCAGCCCGTGGCGGTGCTCGGCTGATCGCGCTTCCGGAGTATCTCCAGTATCGTGGCCCCGACGACGGGTTCCGCGCCTCAGCTCGCCCGATACCGGGCCCATTCACCGCGCCGTTCGCCGACATCGCCAGAGCCCACGCTTGCTGGGTCCTCGTCGGGAGTCTCGCCGAGACGGCGCCGGATCCGGGCCGTCCGTACAACACGTCGACGCTCATTGGACCCGACGGCGAGATCGCGGCGCGCTATCGAAAGATCCACCTGTTCGATGTCGACGTCGATGACGGCCCGAAGGATCTCGAGAGCGCCCGGGTCACCGGCGGCGAAACACTGGTCATCGCTAACGTCGATGGCGCTCCTCTCGGCATGACCGTCTGCTACGACCTGCGCTTCCCCGAGCTGTACCGGACGTTGGCCCTGGAGGGCGCCGAGATCCTGGCGGTGCCGTCCAACTTCACGGAGCGCACGGGACGGGATCATTGGGAGGTGCTGCTCCGGGCACGGGCGATCGAGAACGGCGCATGGGTCATCGCACCGGCGCAGATCGGCGGGCCCCCGGGACGGCCGGCCTACGGCCACTCCATGGTCATCGACCCGTGGGGGATCGTCGTGGCGCAGGCACCGGATCGCGAGGTCATCGTGCACGCGGTGATCGACACGGATCGGGTTGCCGCCGTGCGGCGCCAGATCCCGGCCCTCGCGAATCGCCGACTTGGAACGAACCGCCTGGGCTGACGGCCCGATCGATCAGGCCCGCGCCGCTATGTGGGGCCCAGCTCACCATCGCGACGATCCGTGCTCGCTTCCGTGGTAGTTACCGGCGCGCGTCAGTTCGTGAGCTTGACCACGTAGTCGAAGGCTTTCGCTGCCGCTGGGCCACTCTGATCGATGAACATGTCCTGGCGGTTCATCGGCTCGTCGAACCAGCCACTGATCTGCTTCGTGCTGCCGCCCACGGATCCGGTCAGGTGGAAGCTCGCCCAGCCCAGCAACTGGCCGGCGTCGTTGACGATCGCGACGGGATAGACATCGTCGATCTTCTTTGCAAGATCATTGAACAACGTGGTGTGGGCGCCGCTATTGAGCGGGCCGATGAATTGGTCGAGTCGGACCCATGTTGAGTTACCGTTGCTGTTGATCAGGTCGTCGGCGGTGGCGCTGTTGAGATTGCAGGGGTTGCCGGTAGCCGTACAGAACACCGTCCAGTTGAAACTCGAGTCATTCTGCGGGACGTCTCCGTCAAAGACGCCCGGCTCATCGAAGTTGACCGACACGCCGGCCTTGTTACCAGCCTTGTCGAACGCTTTCTGGTTGAAGATCAGTGGCATCGCACCGTACGCGGCGTTCGGGGTCCCTGCCTGAACCGTGGCCGTCGTCGAAACATCCCAGGAGGCCATGCCAACCACGCCGGAGAAGTAGTTGCGGTGCGGTCGCTTGACATCAACGGTGATGGAGCTCGTCCCGACGGTCACGCTCACAACCGTGCTGTCCTGGCCATTGGTATAGCCGTTCGCCCCCGCGACAGCCTGCGCAGCGGCGGTCGGGCTCTGACCATTGACCATCGCATATCCGGCGGCCATTGCTGCAGCATCAGCGACATTCTGCTGGTCACGGCGCTGGAGGAATGTGTCTCCGCCGTCGATGATCAGTCCGACCATCGCGACCAGTGCGACCATGGCCAGCGCGAAAATCACGAGCATCTGTCCGCGCTCTCGCTCGGCGCGAGGGCCAAGGCCGACCGGGGTATCGCCGCGGGGGAGGGGACGAGACATGGCAATCGGCTCCTTGATCATGGGACTTGTACGTGGGCGGTTGAGCTGAAGGTCATGGGTTTCGGCACGGGTAGCAGGGGCGTGATCACGCTGAACGAAACACTGGCCGTGACGCGGATGAAGTCGTACGGAGGGCAGGACTTGCCGGCCGCAACCGTGACTGCCGTGTCCGTGACGTCGACACAGGTGATGGCGATATCTGCGGCCGACAAGCCCGGCACGAGCTGCCGCTGCGTGTTCACGACGCCCAATGTCTCCGCTGACCACGAAGCTGTCGTGCATGGACCCACGCACTGGTGGACGCTCGTGACGCGGGCGATCTCGCGAGCCGCCTGGGCGACCCCATTATTCGAGTAGATCCCGCGACCGAGATCCACGGTCCCCATGAGCAGGAACAGGAATGGGATCAGTGCGATCGAGAACTCGACGAGCGCCTGACCGTCAGAGCGCCGGCGTCGCCGGGATCGGATCTGCCATGGTTTCAGCTGGTCGTTCATTTCTTGACGAAAATCCCTTGCGCGCCGCTCGTGGTGCTGCCCGCCGCGTTCGCCACGGTCAGCGTGAGGAAGTAGGTCTGATTCGAACCGGAGTTGTTCGTGTACACGTGATTGGGCGACACGACCCGGCCGATGTAGTTGGGATTGCCGTCGCCCCAGCTCCAGATCCATGAGGTGATCGGGCAGCTCGCCGAGGACGTCGACGTGTCCGTTACCGCGACCGTCACGGGCGACTGATTACTGGCCGGGGACGTTGAGTAGGTGAAACCCGCACTTGGCTTCACGCAGGCGACGGTGGTTGTCGTGGTTGTCGTCGACGTGGTCGTCGTGCTGGTCGTTGTCGTGCTGCTGGTTGTCGTCGTGGTCGTATACACCGGGAGCGCTGCGACTTGGTTGGTCGCGCTCGAACTGAACGAGATCGTGGGGCCACCGAAGAACACCGACATGACCGGCGTCAACAGGGTGAATTGCCCCGTGGCCTTCACCGTCACTGTGGTCCCCATGGTGCCGGTCGCGCAACTGGGCGAGCAGGTCAGGGTAATGTCCGCGGGAGTCACGGTGACGATCGAGCCTGTCGACTCCAGGACTCCTCGACAGATCACCAAGTTGGCGTCCGGATTCGACGTTGAACAGGGCTGGCCGGCCTGGTACGAGGTGGGTGTCTGCGCGGCCTGGAAGGAGGCCTCGCGAGCAACGTTCGCGATCGTCACGCGGGCGTACGCGAGCCGGCCCAGATCGAGGGCAACCGAGATGATCACGAGAAAGACGGGCAGGATGAGCGCAAACTCAACCAGGCTCTGACCCAGCGATCGGTCTCGGCGGCGGCGAAAGAACCTGTTGAACCTCATGGTGATGCCGGTGCCTCGGTGGTGTGGATCGACGCCTTGAAGGCTGGCGTCGTCTCCTTGCACCTTGGCTTGCCGCGGTGCCCGCGTGCATAGCCCGCTGGGGGTAGCCGGAGTACCTATTGGTCCGGGGTTTCGAACCTCAACGCCCTGAACTGCACCGATCCGCACGCCCTCGAATCAGAAGAGCCGCGTCTCACTCTCGCGAAGCGCGGCTCCTGAACTCCCGATCCCTGCGCGCGCGACCGCGAAGCGTCGTTCAAGGTCGCTATTTGATCAGCTGCACTCCCAGAAGGGATGTACTGTTGTCGGAACCCCCTCCCGCCCCAACCGCCGCCCCGAAGGCAACGGCTTGATTCGGGCCCTCGAAATAGCCAATGAGGCAAGACGTGGAGCCGTTGCCTCCGGCCACCAATTGGGCATCGTAGGCATCACACATACCGCCATCGTTCCCGTTGATGAAAGACTGATTCAGACGGAAAGCCGCAAAACCAACGAGAAAGTACCATTGGTTCTGCCCATTGCCGCCGAGTGTCCCTCCGCCGGTGACGCAGTCGGCGATTTGACCGACTGGGTTTGACGTATTTGCAGGTGTACTATTACATGTGGCGTTGAATATGGGCAGGTAGATATCGCCACCGTTCCACGAGTCCATCGACGTTTGAACGGGCCCTGAATTCACGTTTCCCGTCGCAGTAATATAGTACCACTTTGGGGTCGTGATTGTTGGGTTGGGCGGGTTGCCAACAATTGCTCCCGCGAGTTCGCTGGCTCCCCCGGAAGGGGGAGTCCAATCGAGCCAGCCGACGTTGCCGGGACTATTTCCGCACAGCGGGACTGAGAGGACGTTCTCAGGGCCCCATGGCCACGGCGTTGTCGACGTCAACGCCGCTCCAGTACCATCGCAGCCCGTTGCACTGACTGGGAAAGTCACTGGGATGACCTGCCCGGGGTAGCCGGTCACGTATCCCGCCTTGGCGGTCGCTTGGGCAGAGGCCATTGCACCATTCAGGCCCACAATCCCACCAAAGAAGTTGTTGAACGGTCGCGAGCCGTGCACCTCAACCCCAGCTGCGAACGTTCCAGCACAGCCCGTGCATGGCGGTATCGGCAGACCGGGTCCGACCTGGGCGGCCACGTCACAGCTTGCGGCGACCGACCCGTCCGAAGCTAGCGGCTGACCGTCGAGATCGGTGTAGCAGGCCTGTACCGGCGTGGTCAGCCCGTTCGCCGCGGCCTTGGCCTGGACCGCTGTATCGACGTCGGTCCCTGTCTTTGTCGGCACGACTCCCGCGAGTCTCTGCATGAGAACAACCGCACCGGCCTCAGAACTCGCATCGGCGGCATTCTGAGTGATTCGCTGCTGGGAGAACGCATTCCCGCCATCGACGATGAGGGCGACCATCGCAAGGAGGGCCACCGCACTGATCGCGAGCACCGCAATCGCTTGGCCACGCTCGTCGCGCTGTCGATAGGATCGAATCTGCACCGTACCTACCTCTTTCAATCGAAACACGTGGTTATCAAGGGATTGGGCACGTCACGCTGCCCCCGGTGGTACAGAGACTCTCGACTGCTTGCTTCGTGGTTGAAGAGATCGTCAGAGGACCAACGATGCTGCCGACGATGGGCGTCAACGGAGTGATCGAGTACTTGACGGTGATGACCGCAACGCAGCCTAGGTTCGCGGGCGTACAAGCAGAAGTTAGCGCCGCGTTCTTGAACTCGACGCATACCCCGCTGGGGCCACTCGGAGGACATGAGGTTGACGTCGCATCGATTCCGAGAGCGGTAGCTTGGGCGGCTGCCCGAGCACGAATGTCACTCGCAGTCTGATTGACAATTGCCGTCCGTCCGCCTTCCCGTGCAGCATTGGAGACTGCGTTGTACGCATAGATCGCGCGCCCGAAATCGAACACGCCGAAGAGAACCAACAAGAGCACGGGTAGGATCAGGGCGAATTCCACCAGAGACTGGCCACCACGCATTGAACTAGCACGATATGCGATCACGTGTGAGTCACAAACATGGTCTGCGTGATCAATCTGCAGGCACCAACGTCGGGAACCTGCCCTGTGACGATCTTGTTGGGTACTCCGGTCGACGGAGTGAATGAACCAATGAATACGGATGCTGACCACTGCGCCCTTGCAGCAGCGACCGTCAGTCCAACAAGATTCGGGATCGGAAAGTGTGTTGCGTCGCATGGTTGCGGAGGGGGAACGGGCACGCCTGCAATCGTTCCTCCTCGCACTGTGAACTGAGACTGTGCGGATAGGGGGACTGGGTCGCCCAAGAAGCCTCCGATAAACGGTGTAAGCAACTTGAACTGGCAGGTCAGTTTGACTGTCGCTGTTGCCCCGACGTTCCGATCAGGGCTGAACGTCGGCTGCGCTACACCGGTCATGACACAGCCGCTCAAGTTCGACTCGTTCTGAACGGTCGTTTCGTATTGACTGCCCGGGCCGAACATGGCGTTTGGCACCGACGCCGCATAGTTCGCCGCGACTCGGGCCGCGTTATTTATGGCCACCCAGCTCGAAAACGCACGACCGAAATCGACCGCAATAAGCAGGATGAGCAGGAAGATAGGCAGCGTCAGGGCGAATTCAGGCAGCGCCTGTCCGCGCGCTTTGCCTGCCTTCCCCACTCCCCTCCAAATCTGACGCATTGTTGAGGCAGTTCCCCCGTATTCGGATGGGTATCGTCCCGCGGAGACCTTGCATGGGACCTTTCGCTGGGTCGGAGCCTTGCCGATAGTACGAATGACCGAATTGGAGGCCGAGTCGATCAGGGCGAGGATGGACGCATGAAGCGACTCACCTCCGCCAGTCTCTGGATCTATGCCACCTGGTACCTAGGTTCCGCGGTCTCTGCCGTTCTCGGCGTACTGGACCTGCTCGGGCCCGTCCTCGGGATCTCGGCGGGTCTCATCGTCGGGATCGATCCTCGGCAGGTGATATGGCGCCGGACGGCACGCGAGGGCTGGTCGCCCGCCTGATCGAGCCTCAAGGCTCGTTGGCGGACGACGCCTCGGCCGGCAGCGCGATCGTGAACGCGGCACCGGCACCGGCCTCGGCAGCACCTCCGGCCCCGGCAGCGGCACCAGCGGCACCTCCGGCGCCGCTCGCGTCCAGGTCCAGCGATCCTTCCATCGCCAGCACGAGTTCGCGGGCCACGTAGAGCCCGATCCCCGTGCCTTCCGGGTGGTCCGGCGAGGTTCCGCGCGCGTAGCGCTCGAAGACCGAGCCCTGCAGGTCTTGGGGTACTCCCGGCCCCGAATCCGCGATCGTGAGGCGTAGCGTCCGTGCCACAACGTCGGGTTGGACGTGTGCCCGCACGGGCGCCCCGCGGCCGTACTTGACGGCGTTGTCCAGGATCGCCCAGAGGACCTGGTCGAGTTGATCGGGATCAGCGAGGGCCAGCCACCCAGCAGCGTCGTCGGTGACTTCGAACGGCACATCGTCCACCCCGAGTGCCTCCCAGGCCCGCCGGACGCGTGGTCCCAGCGCGACGATCTCGATCCGGGGCTTGAGCGTCCCGGCGTCGAGGCGAGACACCGTCAGGAGCTGGCGAACCATCCGTGACAGGCGCTCTGACTGCTCGGTGATGACTTCGAGCCGCCGGTCCGGCCGCTCCTCCTGGAGCTGCTCCGAATAGGCGCGGATGCTTGTCAGGGGCGTCTGAAGGTTGTGGCTGATCCCGCGCAGAAAGTCGTCCTTGGCGGCATCCAGGGCCTCAAGTCGATGGGTCTGGTCCTGGACCTGGCTGAACAACTGCGCGTTCCGGATCGCCACGGCGACCTCGCCCGCGTAGAGCTCGAGCAGGTCCTGATCGGCAGAGTCCCAGGATCGCGTCGCCGGTAGGTGGCCGATCAGAACGCCGACCCGTTCGTCCGGCAGCGCGAGAATGGCCCGGATGGGCCGTGACTCGCCGGGAATGACCTCCTCGACCTTCACGTCATCGGGATCGCCGATGTGGATGACGGCATCAATCATCGAGAACGCGGACCGGGCGCTCGATGTCGCATGCGCAATCAGCCGATCGAGCCCGTCACGTGGCGACGTCTCGCCGATGGCCACGAGGATCCGGCCGAGTTCCGTGTTCCGTCGCTGCAGGTCGGCCGCGAGCCGGTTGTGACTCTCCACCAGCCGTGCGAGCTCATCCTCGCCGGCGACCTCCACGCGGGTCGAGAGATCGCCCGCCGAGACTCGCTCGACGGACCGCGCGATTGCCCGCAGCGGCGCCATCAGATTGCTCGCGAGCGCGTAGGCGAAGACGACGCCCACGATGACGGCCGCCGCCAGCGAGAACACGATGAGGCTTCCGAGCGTGGAATGGATGCCTCCGGTCCGGGTGATCTCGGCCGCGAGCAGGACGATCCCGAACCCGGCGAGCGGGACGACGGCCCCAGCGATGAGCCCGGCCGTGAGGCGGGCGCGGAACGACAGGGCGAGACCGAGGCGCTGGTCGCCCGGGCCGTTGCTCATCCGGCAGCCTCGGGTTCGCCGGGGGCCTGCTGGACGAGCCGGTAGCCGATGCCACGGACCGTGACGAGGTGGACCGGCCTGTTCGGATCGGGTTCGATCTTCTGGCGCAGGCGCCGCATGGTGACCCAGACGTAGGAGGGATCGGCATTCTCCGTGTCCGTCCAGCCACGATCCAGCAGGGTCTCCGTCGTGACTGTTTGCCCGAGGTTCGCCGCCAGTGCGTAGAGCAGGCGCGACTCGGTGGGCGTCAGCGGCACCGCCTCGCCGCGAACGGCGGCCGTCCGGCGATGGAGTTCCAGGACCAGCTCCGGGCCGAGGATGATCGCCCGTCGCGGGACCTTGTCTCCGACGCGCCTGAGCACGCGAACGATACGGGCCCGGAGCTCCGGGTAGTGGTAGGGCTTGGTGACGTAGTCCTCGGCGACCTCCTCCAGGAGGTCGGCCTTGCTGTCCGCCGTCTCGATCGCCGAGAGGACGATGATCGGCAGGTCGGCCTGGGCCTTGATCTCACGGGCCAGGGTGAGCCCGTCCATCCGGGGCATCATCATGTCCACGATCAGCAGGTCGGGCCAGCCCGACCGCAACCGTCGCAGGGCCTCTTCACCATCTCGCGCGGTCTGGACATCGAACCCGTCGGCGTGGAGCTGGTCCGCGAGCAGGACGAGCAGGTTCGGGTCGTCGTCCACAAGCAGGATCCGCGGCGCCACGCCCTCGCCCCACCGACCGCCGATCAACATGGCCCGAGTATAGGCGCGGGTCCGGTCCGCTCAGGGTGCCTTGGGATCCACGAACCGACAGCGATCGCGGAGCGGGCAGATCTCGTGTTCCGGGTTCCGCGCGTGGCAGATGACACGGCCGTGGCGGATGAGATTCACGTGTGCCTCGTACGTCTCCTCGGGCTTGAGGAGCGCGAGATAGAGGTCGTGCGCGTCGTCTGCGCTGGCCTTGGCCGGGATCAGCCCGACTCGATGCGACACGCGCTCGACGTGCCGATCGACGGCCATCAGCGGCATCCCGAACGAGAACATCAGGAGGACCGAGGCGGTCTTCTTGCCGATCCCGTCGAGCGCGGTCAGCCATGCCCGCGCATCCAGGGGCGCCATCCCGGCCAGGAATTCGAGCGAGTAGTCGCCGCGTGCCTCGCGAATGGTGCGGAGGGTGGACTGGAGGCGAGGAGCCTTCTGATTGGCGAGGCCGCCATGCCGGATCACCTCGACCAGTTCCTGCACCGGGGCGAATTCGACAGCGGCCCAGTCGGGCGGTGCCCCATCGGACAGGCCCATGCCACCCCAGCCGGGCCCCGGAGTGTGGCGCTCGGCCACGAGGCCGGACGGGTAGGCGTCCCGGAGGGACTCGAAGGCGCGTTCGGCGTTCGTGTCGGCGCTGTTCTGGGTCAGGATCGTGAGGATCAGCTCGCTCGTCGGGTCGAGGCGCCGCTCCCAGGTGGGATGGCCGTGGATGGTGGCGAGACCGTCGAGGACGTCTTTGACCAGGTTCGGGCGGGTGCGGTCGAGCTTCCGTGCCCACGCCTTTGCCGGGTCCGGCGGGCGTCGCTTCGTTCGCCTTGCGGCTGATGTCTTCCCCGGGCGGATGGCGGGGCGCTTGCTGGCCGATGGCTTCGTGACGAGTTTGGCGCCTTGCTCCGCCATCGTCACCAGATGACCTCGACGTCGTACTGGCCGATCGCCGTGTCCGCCGTGATGATCGGGATTCCCTCCAGTTGGGCCTGGGCGACGAGCAGTCGGTCGAATGGGTCTCGATGGATCGGAGGAAGTGCGCCGGCACGCAGCACGTGACGCATCTCGATCGAGAGTGCCACAAAACCGTGGCGCGCAAGACGGTCGGGCACATATCGAGAAGGTTCCGCGGGGAGTTCAAGTGCCCCGCGAGCGGCCTTGATGGCAATCTCGTACGCCGAGACGACGCTGACCAATCCGTCAGTTTCGATGTCCGCGAGGATCTCGCGAGCCGGGACGGAAAGTCTCGAGCCTTGGCTCGAGTTCCACCAGAGGAACGTGTGTGTATCCAGCAACACCCTCACCTGAGGAGGTCGCGCATCGGATCGTCGGGATGCATGTAGTCCGGATCCCACTCGGGGATAGGGTCATCGAAATCCGGGTGGATCAGGATCCGATCATTACCCGGCTTGCGCTGCCGGCGAACGACCTCAAGGCGCTCGAGGCGCGCGATTGGCCGCCCGGCACGGGCGATGATGATTTCCTCCCCCAATTCGACCCGCGCGAGCAATCGAGACAGGTGTGTCTTGGCCTCGTGGACGTTAACGGTTTGTGCCATGAGGCGAATGGTGCCTTAGTCCAGGGCCTTAGTCAAGAACAAACGACATCAGGCGAGCGGTGAAACGCGCCATCGCCGCGCCATCCCCGCGCCATCCTCGCGCCGCACTCGACCAAAGGCGCGCTGCCGGCGGCCATCGCCTGGGCCAGCAGAACGGGCTGCTCCCAGACCGGCACCACGGTGACGCCGAAGCGGCCGAGCGCCTCAACGCCCTCGGGCTCCACGCCCCCACCCACCGCCACACAGCGCACGCGGGCAGCCTGGGCCAGCCGCGCAACCCCAAGGGCGGTCTTGCCGAATGCCGTCTGGGAATCGATGCGGCCCTCGCCGGTGATCACGAGGTCGGCTTCGGCGAGCATCTCCTCGAGCCCGATCTCCTCGACGACCAGATCCACGCCCGGCACCAATTCGACGCGTCGGAACCAGGAGCCGATCGAGAGCAACCCGAAGGCCGTGCCGCCCGCGGCACCGGCACCGGCTGAGCCACGTTCGCGGCGCGCTGTGGCGCCTTCGAGGGCATCCGCCCAGCTCGTGAGGCGAGCGTCAAGCGCCTCGACATCTCCAGGATCCGCGCCCTTCTGCGGGCCATACGTCGCCGCGGCGCCGCGTTCGCCAAGGAGTGGGTTCGTGACGTCGCAGGCGATTCGCAGCTCCGTGTCCGCGAGGCGCGGATCCAGTCCGGAGAGGTCGATCTCGAATGCGCCGCCGGGCAACTCCCGGACGCGCGCTCCGAGGGCTTCGAGGATCCCTCGCCCGCCGTCCGTCGTGGCGCTGCCGCCGATGCCGAGCACGATGCGGCGAACGCCGGCGTCGAGGACGGCCCGGATGACCTCCCCCGTTCCGCGCGTCGAGGCGCCGAAGGGATCGCGTTCGTCGAGGGCCAGGCGGGAAAGCCCTGACGCGCTGGCCAGCTCCACGACGGCACGAGGAAAATCGAAGGCGGGGGTCCCGTCGGCGGACCGCAGCCAACGGGCCGTGACCGGCCGGCCGATGGGGTCGCTCGCTTCGACCGCTTCCCATTTCCAGCTGCCGGTCGCCGCGATGGCCTCGAGCGTGCCTTCGCCGCCATCGGCGAGAGGCGCCAGCATGGTCTCGTCGTCGGGACGCTCGCGGCGCCAGCCCTCGGCGAGTGCCTCGGCCACCTCGACCGACGAGAGCGAACCCTTGAACGAATCGGGCGCGATGAGGACCCTCACGCGATCAGTACTCTCACGGGCCGCGTGTGACGTCGCCCGAAGCCTCGCTGCGTCGCTCGACGTACTCCGGGATCCGGATGATGGGCGGTCGCTCCATGTCCGCCAGCTCGATGACCTCGAGCGAGAGACGGCCGCGGCCCGAGCGCGGCAGCTTCATCGTGGAGCCCAACTCCGCGAACAGGCGCGTCTTGCGACGCTCCTCGAGCCGCTTCATGACCGCCTGGAGGATCACGAAGCTCATCCGCGACAGGCCCTCGAGCTCCTGATTCCGATGGACCCGTCTATCCAGGTCGACCTGCCCCAGGCCTTCCAGGCCCACCCGTTCCGAAATGTCGATGAGGTGCCCAATCTCGACGGCGTAGCCGGTGAAGAACGGGAGCTGCTCGAGGATCGAGCGACGGCCCGCGTACTCCCCGGCAAGGGGCTGAATGAACCCGGACAACTCCGGGTAGAAGAGGTTGATCAGTGGCCTTGCCACCAGTTCGGTCACCCGTCCTCCGCCACCTTCCCGCAGGATCCCGTCCTGGACGATCGGACGCTGGTAGTAGCCCTTGACGTATTGGAGGCGCGGCTCGTGGAGGAGCGGACCGAGCGTTCCGTAGACCATGCGCGGGTGCCAGTTTCGGACGTCGGTGTCGGCCCAGACCACGATGTCCCCGGAGGTCTCGAAGAGCGACTTCCAGAGGGCCTCGCCCTTGCCCCGGAAGGATCCATAGCGGGACAGGACGTCGGGATGCTGGACGACCCGGGCGCCCTCGGCTTCCGCGATCTCGCGGGTCCGGTCCGTGGACGCGGAATCGATGACGAGAATCTCGTCCAGCAACGGGATGCGGCCGACCATGTCGCGGATCGCTCTCCGCACGATCGGGCCGATGGTCTCTTCCTCGTTGAGGGTCGGCAGGACCAGGCTGACCGTGAGTCCCTGCTTCTCCTTGAGCTGGGTCAGGCGCCGCAGGTCGGCGAACTCGGTGTGGTGGAAGTTCGACTCGCCGAACCAGCGATCCACGCGGGTCGGTACGGCACGAGCCTCCTCGGCGGCGCGGTCTGCCGCGGCAAGGGTCTCGGCACGCGCGGCGAGTTGCTCGAAGGTCTGGCGACCGATCGCCTCGCGCGTCTTGACGACCACGACGGTCGACTTCGATCGTGTCGCGATGGCCTCGGGCATGGCGCCGAACAGGTGGGGCGAGGCGTCGCCGGATGTTGGTGCCGCGGCCGCGCCCATGACCACGAGATCGGCGCGATCCGCCTCCTTGATGATCGCATTGCGCACGTTCGCGGCCTCGCGAACGACGGCCTCGGTCGGTACCGTCGCGTGCTGCTTGACGAACGCCTGGAGGGCCCGTTCCGCCTGGGCCCGGACGGCGATCGTGATCCCCGGCGGCACGATGTGGAGAGCCACGAGCTCGGCTCCTCGCCGCTCCGCGATGGCGTTCGCGAAGCGCATCGCCAGCTCGGCATGGGGCCCGCCCCGGACCGGGACCATGATCCGCCTGATCTCGCCGGCGCCACGTTGTTTGACGACCGCGATGTCGCATGGTGCATCGCGGATGACCTCATCGATGGTCGACGAGAAGGGCCCGCTCGAACCCTCGCGGGCGTTCGCCGACTTGCCGCCCCAGCCGAAGACGACGAGGTCCGCGTCGAGCTCGGCGGCGGCCTCCACGATGCCCTCGGCCGCGTGCCGCCCGATCCGGACGATGGGATGGATGGACGTGCCGTCGGGCGCGAAGTCGAGGACTCGCTGCAGGAGGCGACGTGCATGACGCGCCCGCGTCGCCCCCTCGGACAGGGCCATGCCCTCCGGGACCTCCACGATTCCGAGCGCCGTCAACTCGCCCGAACGCGGCTCCAGGAGGTTGGCCCCCAGGCTGATGAGTTCCTCGGCCGTTGCCGGATTCGCGACGGGGATGAGGACGCGGGCCGGCAGCGGCAGCGTGCTCATTCGGCGATCGTCCGGCGCTCATTCGGCGATCGTCCGGCGCTCACGCAGCGCTCCTTCGGCGCCCATTCGGCCCTCATCCGGCACTCACCGCCCGCCCACTCGGCGCTCATTCGGCGATCGTCCGGCGCTTACTCGGCGATCGTCCGGCGATCACGGCCCGGTCACCCACGGCGGATGCCCCCCCGCCAGAGGTCCACGAGGTAGGGCTTGAGGAGCTCGAATTCGCGGGCCTGGCGCATCACCCGTTCCTCCGCCTGCTCCGTGGTCAGGTCGCGGTTCTCGATGATGAAGCTGGCAACACGCCCGAAGTAGACCGGCACGAATGACGCAACCAGCCTGTCGATGCCCTCGGGGTCGCGCCGTGCCGCGATGACCATGTCGTAGACGATGCGCGCCCAGAGGTCGTCCGGGAAGTGGAAGCCGGCCAGCGCCGCGGCCATCTGGGCCGTGGTCGGCGTGGCGGCCCCGGGACCTTCCATCTCCAGCTTCGAGCGCGCCGCGTCACCCACGCTTCCGGCCTCGATCACCAATTCGAGGATCGCGTCCACGTTGGCCGGTGCGAACATGCCCCGCCACGCGTCGGCCAGCATCAGGGAGCCGTTGTGGAACTCCGAAACAAGCCGCACCGTGTTGACATCGAGCGGGGGCGGATCGGCGATCCGTTCGAAGCCGTAGGCCGGCACGTCGTGGCTGTTCCGGATGTCCAGCCAACGATCTGCATGCAGGACCGCCAGGCGAAGGACGGTCCCGACGACCTGTCGGAACATTGGCCCGAGGTCGGAGCCCGGGTCCTTGGGGTCGTGCACCTTGGAGCCGAGGCGGGCCTGGCAGATCGCGAATCCGCCGGTCAGGGCTGTCGTCGTCATCCAGATGTCGATCCCGAACTTGCTGATGTCGTCGGTCCAGTCGTCCGCCCGGAGATAGTGCTTCACGAGGTCACCGCTGACCCCGAAGTCACCGCCGATGGGCTGTCGAATGCGGAGCCCGTAGAGGGCGCGGGTCAGGGGATACGTGACCGTGTTGGTGATGGTTCCGTCGTACTTGTAGCGGGAATACAACGGTGCCACGAAGTCGTAGCCACCCTTGAGGATTGGCCCGGCGAGCAGCTCCACCCACTCGGGCAGGATCGATCGGAGATCGGAATCCACCACCACCAGGGCCTGGACCTCAAGGGCGTCGGCGATCTCGAAGATGGTCTTCAGTGCCGCGCCTTTGCCACCGACGCCGTCGATCTCCGGGTACGTCAAGGAGACACGCGAGAGCTTGTTCCGCGGCCGCACGAGGAGGATCTCCTCCACGTAGTCGGGCGGCTCGGTCTCGATGACCACGCGCTGGGTCCCGTCCGGCGACCCGGCGTCCGAATTGACGACCACGGGGCGGAGGTCCGGGAAGTACTGGACGAGTCCGGCCTGTGCGGCATGCACGACGTAGCCGATGGTCGCCGCGTTCTTGAAGCTCGGGATCCCGACCATGATGTCCGCTCGGTCGAGGAGCGCGATCTGCTCGCGAATCGCCGGTGTCAGCATCGATTGGGGCATGTGCCACCCTACCATCCGGGGTCATCGCCGGGCTTCCTGACCGCGGTCAGCGGCGGGGAATCATCATCGTTGCCCACTCGCCGCTCGGCTTGCCGGGGGTGTATCGACTGTTGACCCCCTTGACGGCGACCTCGCGGAAGCCGAGCGCTCGCCACTGGCTGTACCACGCCTCGACAGGTGGCCGGACCGTCACGGTGCGCCGTACGAGATCGCCCTCCTGGAACACCCCGTCGAGGAGCCGCTTTCGTTCGCCCAGGGGGACATCGATGAGCGAATCACCATCCAGCCAGAGCAGGTCGACCGCCACGAATGCGGCGGGGGACGACGGCGACGGCGCTGCGTCTCGCGACTTCGACTCCTCGATCGCCTCCCGGCGGGCATAGCTGCCGGCGCCGATGAGCATCTGGCGGCTCATCTGCCCGGCGCTTGGCACCGAATCCAGGCCGATCCCCGCTTCCGCGCCGGTCGTCTCACGCAGGGGGGCCGGCAGGAGATAGCCGTCGAGGACCAAGTCCTCCGCAAGTGCGGCATCGGCCATCGCGACTCGGAGCGCCTCGTAACCCTTGATTTGTTCGCCGCCCTCGTCCCGGATCCTGACCTCGTGTCCGAGAACCTCGATCAGCACGCGGCGTCCGCCCCAGAGCGGCTCCCAGATCCCGTCCCTGATGCTGCGGACGTTGACCTTGCCGTACGGCATCGGCTTCAGGTTCTCGGGGCGTGCGGCGGCCGGTGCAGTCTGCATGGACGCATCGTACCGCTCGACTCCGCGGCCCGATTCGCGGCCGCCCTCGCGGCCCGATTCGCGGCCGCAGGGCGGCCCTCGCGACCCGATTCGGCGACTGGATTCGCCCGACTCCGAGGCGCGACCTGCGCCTCCGGCCGACCGGATCGATGTTCCGGCGGGAAAGCCCGGGACTATGATCCCGTCAGGCCTGCGGCAGCCGCCGCCTCCCGATTGGCCCAACGATCTGGAGATACTCGATGCAGCGCCTCGCCGCTCTCACGCCGTCCGGTCAGGCTCGCGTCCCCGCGGCCTGGGCGATGTACGACTTCGCCAACACGATCTTCAGCTTCGCGGTTGTTTCCGGAGCCATCGGGCTCTGGCTGACTGACGCCAGCCAGTTCGGTGAGCGAGACGGAAACTTCCTGTTGAGTCTCGCGATCGTGGTCAGCGTTGGGCTGAACGCCATCGTCTCGCCGATCCTCGGGGCGCTCTCGGACCGGGGCGGGCAGCGCCTGCCGTTCCTGCTCGCCTTCACCGCGCTGTGTGTCGGCGCGACGTCGTTCATCGCCGACGTCGGTGCGACCGGCGGCTTGATCCTCTTCATCGTCGCCAACTTCGCCTACCAGGCATCGCTCATCTACTACGACGCCACGCTGCGGACCGTCAGCCGGCCGGCGACGAGGGGCATGCTGTCCGGGATCGGCGTCGCCGTCGGGTACATGGGCACGATCGTCGTCGGCCTGGCGATCTTCCTGCTCGATACCCCCGTTGAGGACCGGTTCCGCCTGGCGGCAGTGCTGTTCGCGTTCTTCGCGATCCCGATCTTCGTCTTCGTCAAGGAAGACGCCACGGGCGAGAAGCTCACCCGGGCCGAGATAGCCGGTTCGTTCCTGCAGCTCTTTCAGACGCTCGAGCACGCCCGCGTCGTGCCGGGCCTCGGCCGCTTCCTGGTCGGTCGATTCTTCTACTCGGATGCCGTCAACACGGTCATCGTGGTGATGAGCGTCGTCACCGTCCGGGCGATGGGGATGACGCCGACCGTCGCCAACCTCGTGCTGCTCGGGCTCACCGTGGTCGCGGTGGTGGCCAGCTTTGGCTGGGGCCGGCTCGTGGATAGATGGGGCCCGAAGCGGACGCTGATGGCCGTGCTCTGGTCCTGGGCCGTGGGCCTGGTGCTCGGGGGGATTTCCATCGGCATCAGTGGCTCCATCGGCATCGTCCTGTTCCTGATCGCCGGCGCGATTCTGGGCAGCGGACTCGGCGGGGTCCAGGTTGCCGATCGCGTGTTCATGCTCCGACTGTCGCCGCCGGCGCGACTCGGCGAGTTCTTCGGCCTCTATGGACTGGTCGGCAAGGGATCGCAGGTCATCGGACAGTTGCTGTACGGCCTCATCCTGCTCTGGACGTTCGATGCGCTCGGTAACGGCGCCTACCAGGTGGCCGTACTCAGCCTGCTCGTCACGATGCTCATCGGCGCCTGGCTGCTCCGCCCAGTTTCCGATGCCTGGTCAGGGTCCGGCGAGGTCGAGGTGCACGCGACGCCGCCGCCAGATCGGCTGGCCCCGGGTGCCTCGCCCCTCGAGCCGCGCTAGCAGCCGGTGGGCCGTGGTCCTGCGGCTGCCGGGACCTACTGGTGTCACCCTCAGTTGCCGGTTCTGGATGATCGAGCGTGACCCGTGGGCCGATCCGGGTCAGAACCGCCGGAAGTCGGGGGTGGGTCCTGCTCATTCGTGCGATTCGTGCTACTGGTGGTTGCACGGCGGCGACTCGGGTCCCGGTTCGGCCCAGGCAAGGAAGCCCCGCACGAGGGCGAGCCCATGGCCTCCGATATCGACACACCCGCGCTAGCAGCGGGCGATTCAGCGCGCCGCACGGCGCTGCACGGCGCTACCGGCCGTGGCGGAGGCAGCAGGGCGGGCAGTAGGTCGCCTTCCGACGATCCGCTCGACGACCGCGGTCCAGGTCTAGGAGGCGCCGATCCCATAGGCGGCCGGGTGGGCCTGCCGCCACGCCCGGGCAGATCCGATCATCTCCCCGAGTGTCGAGTGGCGAGGTCGCCAGTCCAGGATACGGGCCGCACGATCGATCGAGGCGACGAGGACCGGCGGGTCGCCAACGCGCCGAGGTCCCACGGTGTGGGGGACAGGCTTCCCCGTTACCTCATGGGCCGCCGCAAGGACCTGGCGAACACTGAACCCACCACCACTGCCGAGGTTGCAGACGAGCGGTGCGTCCGTCCGTGGGTCGTCTGATGCGGTTGCCTCGAGGGCCGCGAGGTGGGCGTCGGCCAGGTCGAGGACGTGGATGTAGTCCCGGATCGGCGTCCCGTCGGGGGTCGGATAATCGGAGCCGAAGAGCGTCAGCGGACGGCCGGCCTCCATGGCGACGAGGACGTTCGGAATGAGGTGGGTCTCGGGGTCGTGGACCTCGCCATTGCGATTCGACGCCCCGGCGACATTGAAGTACCGAAGGCTCACGCTGCGGAGCCCGTACGCTGCGCCGTACCCGGCCATGGCCCCTTCGAATGCGAGCTTCGTCGCACCGTAGGGGTTGATCGGGCGTGTCGGCGCGTCCTCGCGGATCGGCCATGATTCGGGGACGCCGTACACAGCGGCGGTCGACGAGAAGACGATCCGGCGAACATCGAGCCGGCCCATCGCGTCGAGGAGGATGACGCCACCCACGACGTTCGTCCGGTAGTAGGCGGCCGGATCCGACATCGATTCGGCGACGAGCGATTTGGCCGCGCAGTGGAGGACGGCCTCGATGCGGCTGTGCGCCAGGACATCGGCGATTGTGTCGGGGTCTGCGAAGGAACCCTGGACCAGGGTCGCGCCGTCGGGGACCGATTCAGCGTGTCCAGTCGCGAGGTTGTCGAGGACCGTGACGTCATGGCCCGCTTCGACGAGGCGTTCGACGGATACGGAACCGACATAGCCGGCGCCACCGGTGACGAGGATTCGCATGGGCACAGGATAGGGGTGGCCGATCCGGGCGCGGTCGCCGTTCAGCGGCGCAGGCCGAACAGCGCGAGGATGCGATCGAGGAGTGGCCGGCGGGCAATGGCGGCAGGCGGCGCGTTCCCCGGTTCAGGCTCGGGTGCAGGCTCGGGTGCAGGCTCGGGTGGCGGCTCGGGTGGCGGCTCGGACTCGGGGGCCGCCTCAGGCTCGGGCTCGGACTCGGGGGCCGCCTTGGACTCGGGGGCCGCCTCAGGCTCGGACTCGGACGCGGGCGCCCGCTCCGACGCCCCAGGCCCGGCCAGGTCCGCGCCGACCGTGGTCTCGCGCGTCAATTCGGTGATCAGGCGCTGCGCGGCAGCCTCGTCCGGGTCAATCAGCAGCGCTCGGCGCGCCTCAGCGAGGGCATGTGCGTGAAGGCCCCTTCGGCGCGCAACCCGGGCCAGTCCCACGACCGCGATCGCGTTGCGCGGATCGGCCTCGGCCACCTGCGCGAACAGATGGTGCGCACGCTCGAGGTCGCCCTCGGCAAGGAATCCCTCCGCGACCAGCAGGAGCTCGATCATCGGTCCTCCGTCAGCATCGATTGGGCCATCAGCATGAGGGTGGGCCGATCGTTGATGGCCGGATCCGTGATCGCCTGCTCCAGCAGCTCATCGAGGATTCGCCCCAGCACCGGCCCTGGTTCGAGGCCGAGCTCCGCGATCAGATCTGACCCATCGATCGCGAGATCCTCGCGCTCGAGGACGACGGGCCGCGCGAGGAGGTCGTCGATGCGCCTCCGGAGCTCGTCGAGCCCATGCGAGGACCGCGCCATGCCGCTTCCTTCGTTGTCCGCTTCCCGAAGATCGAAGAGCGGCGTCAGCGCCTCGCGCCCGATGCGACGGATGAACCGGCGGACCCCCGAGTCGCTCCAGCCCTCGCCATACGTGAACATGTGGTTCCGGACGAGGTGGGTCACGCGGTCCGTCACCGCTCGAGGGAACTTGAGCTGCACCAGGAAGGCGAGGGCGAGGTCCGCGCCCACGGCATCGTGGCCGTGGAAGTGGCCGTCGGCCATCGTGGATGGCTTGCCGATGTCGTGAAGGAGGGCCGCCAGTCGAACCACCGGGCGATCGGCGGGCACCGCGTCCACCGTCCGGACCGTGTGATCCCACAGGTCCTCGCCGGGGATCTTGTTCTGCGGGACTCCCCGCTGGG
Source organism: Chloroflexota bacterium (assembly GCA_016191425.1). GTDB lineage: Bacteria > Chloroflexota > Limnocylindria > Limnocylindrales > CSP1-4 > UBA5189. The sequence continues at coordinate 14,359 of JACPOR010000001.1, read as the reverse complement.
CCGCCAGTTCAGGCGAGAAGACGGCCAGGATCTCCGTCGCTGCGAGGAGGCGCAGGCCGATGGATGGTCGGTCTGCGGCCAGGAGCTTGTCGAGCTCGGCGGCGAGACGTTCCGCGGACAGGTGCGCAATCAGGGACGAGCGAGACTGCATCGCGGCGAGCGTGGCTGCCTCGACGCTGAAGTCGAGCGTGGTCGCCAGGCGGACCGCCCGGACCATCCGCAGCGCGTCCTCTTCGAACCGCCGCCGTGGATCGCCGACCGCGCGGATGATGCGCGCCTCGATGTCGGCGATTCCGCCGTACGGGTCGCGGAGCGCCGGCGCGTCCGGACCGCCGCCGACCACCGGCGCCACGGGACCACCGCCGACCACCGGCGCCACCCGACCACCACCGACCACCGGCGCGTCGGCACCCCAGGCAAGGGCATTGATCGTGAAGTCCCGCCGGGCGAGGTCAACCTCGATGGCATCGCCAAATTCGACCCGGTGCGGCCTTCGGTGATCCGCGTAGTCGTGATCTGATCGAAACGTGGTGATCTCGAACGTGATGCCGTCGCGACGCACGCCGACGGTCCCGAATCGATTCTCGTAGACGGCGCCCGGAAACAGTTCGAGCACCTGCTCCGGCCGGGCATCGGTGGCCAGGTCCCAATCCGCGGGCTCCCGCCCGAGGATCACGTCCCGGAGCGACCCACCGACGACGTAGCCGGAATGGCCCGACGCCCACAGCCGGGCGAGGATCTCCAGAACGGTTTCGGGCGGTCGGATCTCCACGGCGGGCAGCCCCGCCGATCAGTTCCGGCCGAGGAACAGGTACGAGCGCCAGGCCTCGTTCCGCTCGTCGACGAGATACGGCGTGAACAGGGAATAGAGGTCGCTGCGCGGTTCGAACGGAGAACGGATCAGGCGCAAGCGTGCTTCGTCCAGGGTCTTGCTGCCCTTTCGGTGGTTGCAGAGCTTGCACGCCGCCACGAGGTTCTCCCACGTATGCGTGCCGCCACGGTGGCGTGGGATGACGTGGTCCAGGGTCAGGTCGTGGGCAGTGTGCCCGCAGTACTGGCAGGTGTGGCGATCCCTGGCGAAGACCTCGCGTCGGGTCAGCTTCACCCGTGGCCGCGGCCGGCGGATGCGGTACTGGAGCCGGATCACGGACGGGGCCCGGAACTCGGTGCGCGGCGTCCGGATCATCTGGTGGTCGTACTCCAGCACCTCGGCCTTCTCGCCGAAGACGAGCCGGAACGCACGTGGCAGGTTCGTGACGTTCAGGGGCTCGTAGTCCTGGTTGAGGACGAGCACGACGCCGTTCATGCGCGGGATGCTAGCAATGGATCACCGGTCACGCTCTGCCGAACGGGCTGCCGGTGCTTGTGTCCCAGCCTCCGGCCTGCCCGACCTTGGTCTTCAGCGCCGTTCCGAGCGCGCCCGCGGCGAAGCGGGCCGCCTGGAGCAGGCTCCCAAGGTCCACGCCGTGATCCCAGCCGGAGGCATCGAGGAAGTACACGAGATCCTCGGTCGCGAGGTTCCCGGCAGCCCCCGGCGCGTAGGGGCAGCCGCCCGTTCCGCCGGCGGCCGAATCAAAGCAGCGGACGCCGGCTTCAAGGCCGGCGGCGACGTTGGCGAGGGCCGTTCCGCGAGTGTCGTGAAAATGGCAGGCGATCCGCTCGATCGGAATGCCGGCGATGACGGCGGCAGCGATGAGAGCCCGGACCTGGCGCGGGACGGCGACGCCGATGGTGTCGCCGAAGCAGACCTCCTCGACGCCGAGGTCGAGGAGTCGCAGGGCGACGTCGACCGCCCGGTCCGGCGCGACCGCGCCGGTGTACGGACAACCGAACGAGGTCGACACATAGCCGCGGCGCCACCAGCCGAGGGCTGCCGCTCGCCGCAGGACTCGCCGGAACGCCTCGATCGACGCCGCGATCGACATCCCGATGTTCCGCTCGGTGAAGGCATCCGTGGCTGCCGTGAACACCGCGACGGCGTCGGCCCCGGCAGCCTCCGCGCGATCCATCCCGCGCTCGTTCGGGACGAGGACGGGATGGCGGACGTCCGGTGCGCGCGGGAGCAGCGGCAGCAGGACGTCCGCGTCGGCGAGCTGCGGGATGGCGTTCGGTGAGACGAAGCTCGTTGCCTCGATCTCGCGCAACCCGGCCGCGACAAGGAGCTCGATGTACCGCAGTTTCGCGACCGTGGGCACGATGACCGACTCGTTCTGGAGTCCGTCGCGGGGGCCGACTTCGTAGATCCGGACGTGCTCGCTCATCGATCGACGTGAGCTACGCCGGGCTCACGACTGGGGCGATGGCCGTCGTCCGTGGTGGGCTCGCGTCCTGCCTGACTCTGGTCAGACGAGGGGCGGGTCCATCGCCCGCTCGATACGGGCGATGTGAACCTCGATGCGGGCGATTTCCTCGGCCGCCTCGGCACGTTCCTCGCTCATCAGCGGAGCGGCATTCCGCCGCTCGCGCGCCTTGCGATGCAGCGCGAGCAGGGCGTCGCGATTCTCCGGAAGGGTGCCTGTGTCGTGGTTCTTCGATGCGGTTGCCATCGCGGGGTCGCTCTCCTGGAGTTCGGGTGCGCTCCGGCAGAGAGTACCGCTACGGCTCGACGATCGCGAGCGCCTGACCTCGGGCGACCTGGTCCGCACGTCGAACGGAGAGTTCGGCGATCGTGCCGTCGATGGGTGCGACCACCTGGTGCTCCATCTTCATGGCTTCCAGCGTGACGATCGGATCTCCGGTCGCGACGGCCTGCCCACGGACGACATGGACCACGAGCACGTTGCCGGGCATGGGTGCGGTGACCTCGGAGGGTCCACCGGCGTGATGCGCGAGCGCCGCGCGGGCAGCCCGATCGACGTCCGGAGGCGCAGCGACGCGGAAGGCAACACTTCGGCCCTCGATATCGACGTGGGCAACGCGGTCTGCGCCGGGAGCGCTGAGGTCAGCGAGCGCCGGGGGCGTCGCCGTGTGCGTCGCAGTGGGCAGCGGGTCCGGCTCGAGGGCGGGACGGAACACCATACGCTCGGTCCCGTCCTCGGTTGTCAGCCGTATCCGCGATGAGGCATTGAGGCGCCAGCCGTCGACGCCCAGCGCCAGTGCCGCGGCCGACCAGGCGGCGTCCGGGATCCGGATGCGATCCGCCATGTCACCGGGAGGCCAGATCCGGTCGAGTGAGTCGATCCGAGCCTGCCCGGAGCGCACGAGGGGCTCGCGGACGAGCCAGCGCAGGAACCGCAGGTTCGTGGTCAGGCCGAGCACGGTCGTGCCATCGAGCGCGGCCGTCAGTCGATCGAGCGTCTGGGCGCGATCCGTGCCATGGGCGATGATCTTGGCGAGCATCGGGTCGAACCGCCCCGTGACCTCGTCGCCTTCGTCGATCCCCGCATCGATCCGGATCCCGTCGCCGGCCGGCCATCGAAGTCGGGCGACCCGCCCGGTTGCCGGCAGGAACCCATCCTCGGCGTCCTCTGCGTACAGGCGGACCTCGATTGCATGCCCGCCGGCGCCCAGGGCAGCGTCGATCGCAGGCTGGGTGGTACCCAGCCGGGCTCCCTCGGCGATCCGCAACTGATCCGCGACGAGATCGCGCCCGGTGACGAGCTCCGTGACCGGGTGCTCCACCTGGAGCCGGGTGTTCATCTCGAGGAAGAAGACCTCAGCGCGGTCGGTCACCAGGAACTCGCACGTCCCGGCGCCCACGTACCCGACCGCCCCGGCCAGCGAGAGGGCACTCGCGCCCAGCCGCAGCCGCAGCGTGGAGTCAACCGCGGGCGATGGCGACTCCTCCAGGATCTTCTGGTGGCGACGCTGGAGGGAGCAGTCGCGCTCGCCGAGGTGGACCCCGGCCCCGTGGGCATCGAAGAGGACCTGCACCTCGATATGTCGGGCGCCCTCGACCAGATGCTCGAGGATGAGCCGGTCATCGCCGAAGGCCGCCTGCGCCTTGCGACGTGCCGACGCACAGGCGTCGGGGAAGGCAGCCTGGTCTCGGACGACCCGCATGCCCCTGCCGCCGCCACCGGCCGCCGGCTTGATGAGGATCGGGAAACCGATGGTCGCGGCGGCCGCGGAGAGCGCCTCGGGTGACTGATCGGCGCCGTCGTAGCCTGGGACGATCTCGATGCCGAGTGACCCCGCGAGGCGACGCGCGGCGGCCTTGTTGCCCATGGCCCGGATGGCCGAGGCCGGAGGGCCCACCCAGCGCATGCCCGACCGCTCCACGGCCTCGGCGAAGTCCGGGTTCTCGGCCCGGAATCCAAAGCCGGGATGGATGGCGTCGGCGCCCGCCGTGGCCGCCGCGTTCACGACCAATTCGATGTCGAGGAGATCGAGGGCGTCAGGCCCGATGGTCGGGGGAACGGTGACGCGCACCCCGAGGCGGCCACCGGTTCGGGCAATGCGACGGGCGATCTCACCGCGGTTGGCCACGAAGAGATGACGGATTGGCCGGGCGACGTCATCGGCAGCGAAGCCTCCCGAGCCTCCCGAACCACCCGAGCCTCTCGAGCCATTCGAGCCACCTGAACGACGCGGGACGCCCGAACCCCCCGAACCCCCCGAACCTCCCGAGCCATTCGAGCCACCTGAACGACGCGGGACGCCCGAGCCACCTGAGTCGTCGAAGCCAGGGCCGCGACGCGCGATGCCGGAGCCACGCGACTCGGGCGTTTGCCCAGGCTCGGGCAGCGTTGGAGGCAGATCCACCGGACTGGTCTCGTGCATGAACGCGTCCAACGCGACATTCGCGACACGCCAGCGACCTCCGACGCGCCTGGCGGGCAGGGATCCGCGCGCGATCCAGCGCTGCACGGTCCGCGTGGTGGTGCCCACGCGGCGCGCGACCTCGCTCGGACTGAGTTCATCGTCCGCCATCGTGTCGCGATTGTCGCACGTGGAATGTCCGTATGCGCCACTCCGTGCACTATCGGCCGCCGGGCGTCTCCCCGGACGAACTGCTCGCCCGCGAAGAGCCGGCGAGTGAAGGATCGTTCGCCTGCGTCGGGATCAGGTCAATCGTCGGTCTCTGGATTCCAGCCGGGGCTGCGCTTCTCGCTGAAGGCCCGAAAGCCTTCCTGGGCCTCAGGGCTCGTACGCTGCCGTGCGATGACCCGGGCGGTGTGCCATTTCGATGAGCCGTGGCCCAGGCCCCGCACCTCGCGCACGATGGACTTCGCTGCTCGGGCGGCGGTCGGCCCAGCGGCGAGGATGTCGTCGATCGCCGCATCGACGGCAGCATCCAGCGCGGCCTCGCCTTCCACGACATCGTGGACAAGCCCGATCCGCTGGGCTCGCAGGGCATCGAAACGGCGCCCGCCGGGGAACAGGGCTCGCGCATTCGATTCGCCGATCTTGGCGATCACGAACGGGGCGATGACGGCCGGGAGGATGCCCAGCCGCGTCTCGGTGAACCCGAACCGTGCACCGGATTCGGCGACGACCAGATCGGCCACGGCACAGAGGCCCATCCCTCCGCCGAGGGCGGCCCCCTGGACCCGGGCGATGACCGGAACCGGGCAGGTGTCGATGGTCTCGAACATGTCCGCCATGGCCATCGCGTCCTGTTCGTTGCCTTCGACGTCGAGCGCCATCGCCGCGCGCATCCAGGCGATGTCCGCCCCGGCACAGAAGGTCGGACCCTCGCCGGCCAGGACGACGGCCCGGAGCGTCGTGGGCGCCTCGCGGGCGAGCGCACCGAACGTTGCCGCCAGATCTGCAATCACCGACGCATCGAACGCGTTGTGCGTCTCGGGACGTGCGAGTGTCACGCGGGCGATGACATCGTTGCGCCCGGAGCGCGAAAGTCGGACCGCAGTCATGACGACCATCCTACGGGAGCAGGCGGCCGCCTTGGGTCAGGTTGGTACGGTTCGACGACCCTCGCCGGGCGGCCGTGACGAAGCGCGAACCCCTCGAGGCACCCTTGAGCTTCGAGGCACTCTCAAGGCACCCTTGAGCTTCCGGCCGACGGCTGCATGGGCGCTGCGCGCATAAGTCCGCCCGCGAAGTCCGTTCTCAGGCGCCCAGGCGCATCCACGAAGACGGAGACAGGTCCAAGGCGAGCGTGGGCCGGCATTGGGGAGGCTTCCTGGAGACACTGGTCCGAGGCCACAGCCATCTTGAATGCCGCGGTTCTGCGCAGGGCGACCATGCACACGACCCTGGGCGGGCCAGTCTCTCTGAGCGTCGGCGCCCGACCCCGACCCACCGACCCCGACCCACCGACCCCGACCCACCGACCCCGACCCACCGACCCCGCCTCGCTGCAACGCCAGCCCCACTCCGCGCCCGACCGCGCACCAGCCGTGCGGCACCGAACGCCAGGCCCACTCCCGCGCCCGACTGCGCACACCGGGGCGACGGGGAATGACCGCGATCGTCACATGCGGAAGACCCCGAAGCGCGTCTCGGGGATCGGGGCATGGACGGCAGCTTCGATGCCCATCGAGAGGACACGTCGCGTATCGAGTGGATCGATGATTCCGTCGTCCCACAGACGGGCGGTTGCGTAGTACGGATTGCCCTCGCGCTCGTAGGCCGCGAGGATCGGCGCCTCAAAGGCATCGCGGGCCGCCTCGTCCGCGATGTCGCTCCGGACGGTCGAGAGCACGCGCGCGGCCTGCGCGCCGCCCATCACGCTGATCCGGGCGTTGGGCCAGGACCAGAGGAAGCGCGGCGAGTAGGCCCGGCCGGCCATGGCGTAGTTGCCGGCCCCGAAGCTCCCCCCGATCAGCACCGTGAACTTGGGCACGGCGGCGCTCGCGACGGCGGTCACGAGCTTCGCGCCGTCTTTGGCTATCCCGCCGGCCTCGTACTCCCGCCCGACCATGAAGCCGGTGATGTTCTGGAGGAAGACGAGCGGGATCCGGCGCTGGCAGGCGAGTTCGATGAAGTGGGCGCCCTTGAGCGCCGACTGGCTGAAGAGGATCCCGTCATTGGCGAGGATGGCCACGGGCCAGCCATCGAGATGGGCAAAGCCGGTGACGAGCGTCTCGCCGTAGAGCGGCTTGAACTCGTGGAAGCGACTGCCGTCAACCAGCCTCGCGATGATCTCCCGGACCGGCACCGGGCGGCGGGGGTCCGCGGAGATCGCGGCGTAGAGCGAAGCGCCGCCGCCGCCGCCGCCGTCTCCGCCGCCGCCGTCTCCGCCGCCGCCGCCGCCGCCGTCTCCGCCGCCGCCGCCGCCGCTGTCAGCCGCCACCGCCGACACCGCTGGCGCCTCTGGCGTCCGGCGGTCCCACGGCGTCGGCGGGGCCTTGCGTTCGAGGTGGCTGACGATCGATCGACCGAGGGCCAGGGCATGCTCATCGTCGAGGGCCTCGTGGTCCGCGACGCCGCTGTGCCGTGTATGGACGTCCGCCCCGCCCAGCGCCTCGGCATCCACGTCCTCGCCCGTCGCGGCCTTCACCAGCGGCGGCCCGCCGAGGAAGATCGTGCCGGTGCCCTTGACGATGACCGTCTCGTCGGACATCGCCGGGACGTAGGCCCCGCCGGCGGTCGAGGAACCCATCACGAGCGCGACCTGGGGGATGCCTTCCGAGGACATCCGGGCCTGGTTGTAGAAGATCCGGCCGAAGTGCTCGCGATCCGGGAAGACGTCGGCCTGGAGCGGCAGGAACGCGCCGCCACTGTCGACCAGGTAGACACACGGCAGGCGGTTCTCGAGCGCGATCTCCTGGGCCCGCAGGTGCTTCTTCACCGTCATCGGGTAGTAGGTGCCGCCCTTGACCGTGGCGTCGTTGGCGACGATGACGCACAGGGTGCCCTCGATCCGCCCGATCCCGGTGACGATGCCGGCGCTCGGGGCGTCGTCGTCGTACATGCCATTGGCCGCCAGCGCGCTCAGTTCGAGGAACGGGGCGCCGGGATCGAGGATTCGATCGATGCGCTCGCGCACGAGAAGCTTTCCACGCTCGCGATGGCGCGCGATGGACCGGTCGTCACCACCGGCGCCGCGCTCCGAGACGGCCGCGGTCCGGGCGCGCAGGTCCGCGACGAGGGTGGTCATGGCCTCGAGGTTGGCACGCGCCTCCGGGCTCGCGGGGTCCAGTCGGCTGCGCAGGATCGGCATGGCCGAAGTGTAGGCCGCTGCGATAGTCGTTCGACCATCGACCGATACGCGCTCCGACCCGTGGCGCCGCGGCTGATTCCCGGATTCGTTGTTGGCACACGGTTCGAGCAGGCCGATCAGGCTCGCTGGTCGGTTCGGCATGCCGGCAACGCATGTGGTCCGTACGGCTACATCGTGGACGGGCGGGCAAGCGCCTCACGCAGGGCGGCATCGAGGTCGGGGTAACGGAACGCGAAGCCCGCATCGAGCAGGCGGGCCGGGACGACTCGCCGGGAGCCCAGCAGGAGCGTCGCCTCCTCGCGAAGCACGAGCCGAAGGACCCAACCGGGAATCGGCAGCCAGTTCGGGCGGCGCAGGATACGGGCCATGGTCGCAACCAGATCGCGTTGCCGGCACGGCTCCGGGGCAGCCGCGATGAGCGGCCCGGCGATGCCTGCATCACGGATCGCCAGTTGATACGCAGCCACGAGATCGTCGAGGTGCACCCAGCTGAACCATTGCCGGCCATCCCCGAATCGCCCGCCGACCCCCAGCCGGACCGGCAGGGCGAGGAGCGGCAGGAGGGTACTGTTCCGGGCGAGGACGACCGCGGTCCGAACCATGACGACACGGGTTCCGAGGGCTTTGGCTTCGGCGGCCGAGGCTTCCCACGCCCGACCGACGTCGGCGAGGAAGCCCGTGGTGCCGGTGAGGTCCGTATCCTCGGTACCCGCGGTACCGTGGACGTCCGTATCCTGGGTACCCGCGGTACCGTGGACGTCCGTATCCTGGGTACCCGCGGTACCGTCGAGGTCCATGTACCCGTCGATGCCCGAGGCGGAAACGAAGACGGGCGGTCGGTCGCGGGGTTCGACCAAAGCCAGCGCCTCGACCAGGTATTTCGTGGGCGCCACACGGCTCTCAAGGATGCTCCGGCGCCTCCCGGTCGTCCACGGCAACGGTCCGACAGGCACGCCCGTCAGGTTGACGACCGCGTCCGCGCCAGCGAGAACGAGTGCCAGGGCGGCGAGGCCGCCGTGATCCCGCGGGCTCCAGGCCACGGCCCGGGCCGGGCCGGGCAGTGGTTGCTTCAGGTTGCCGGCGCGGCGAGTGAGCACATCGACCTCGAAGCCATCAGCGATCAGGGCCGCGGTCAGGGCACGGCCGATAAGGCCGGTGCCACCGCCGATGACGACCCGGGTCACAGTCGCCCGCCGATGGGCCGATGGAGCGTTCTGGATGCCAATCGGTTCGTCCTTTGTGCTACTGTCGCCTAGCACGTTATGAACCAAGAACGCGCTACTGTCAAGTCGCATGTTTTGGATGCAACCTCGCCAGCCGCCGAGGCCATTCGATTGCGCCTCGCCGACGCCTGGGGCGAGATGGGCGTGGCATGGGGTGTGGCACCGGCGATCGCCCGGGTTCACGCCTACCTGATGACGCGCCAGGAGGCCCTCACCGAGCGCGAAGTCCGTGAGGCCCTCGGGTTGTCGCATCGGGCCGCGAGCCTCGCTCTGGCCGACGCCGAGGCCTGGGGTCTCGTCGAGAAGATCGCCGAGCCCCGTCGGGTCGGTCGCCGAGGCCCCGCCGGGGCAGCCTACGAGGCCGTCGGAGACCCCTGGCGCTGGTTCGGGCGCGTGGTCGCGGAGCGCAAGGTCCGCGAAGGCGATCCCATCATCGGCGTCCTCGAGGCGACATCCCGAGAGGTGGCCACGGCGGCGAAGGCCCACCCGGATGACCCTGATCTGATCCACCTGAGCGAGTGGCTCGCCACCTTCCTCGTCTTCGTTCGACTCTTCGATCGAGCGGTGGGGCTCGTTCCGCGCCTGGAACCCCGTGAGCTCGAGCGTGGCCTGCGCCTGCTCGGCGAGGTGCCGGACGACGCGATCCTCCGCCTCGTCAAACTCCTCGGCGGGCTCCCGGACGAGGACGTCCTGGGCCTGATAAATGCACTCAGCCACCTCTCGCCGACCGCCGCCCGGCGAGCAACAACGCTGATCTCCGGGGTGATCCGAACCGTTGGTCGCTGAGCCCAATAGGCGGCCCTCGCCCCGATGCGTTCTCCGGAGCCTCGCCCGAGTCCGGCCCTCGCCCCGATGCGGTCTCCGGAGCCTCGCCCAAATCCGGCCCTCGCCCCGATGCGGTCGCCGGAGCCTCGCCCAAATCCGGCCCTCGCCCCGATGCGGTCTTCGGAGCCTCGCCCGAGTCCGGCCCTCGCCCCGATGCGGTCTTCGGAGCCTCGCCCGAGTCCGGCCCTCGGGGACACCCTGGACACGCCTGTCGGGTTGCCGAGACGGATTATTCCGACGTGCTCCGATCCGGCCGGCTAGTTGCCGTGCGGCGAATCAGCCGACTCAGCTGACGGGTCACGCTCGCACCGTGAGCCATTGTTTTGGGGCTCCCAAGATGGTGCGGTCGTGCTGTTGGGACGGCCACCGGCGTCTGCCCGCGCCGGCCCCGCGGCCACCGGCGTCTGCCCGCGCCGGCCCCGCTGCCCGCCGGCGCTGCTGCCAGCGCCGGCCCCGACCCGGTGCCGGCCCTGACCTGGAGCCAGCCCTGACCGGGAGCCGGCCCTGACCTGGAGCCGGCCCTGACCCGGTGCCGCTCACGACGGGTTGGTGATCTTCAACGAGCGAGCACGACCGATACCCTGAATCGCCCGTGGTCGGTCGATCCTGCATCGCGGCCAAGCTCATTCGTGCGGGATTTGCCAACTGGGAGTTGGCGACGGCGGCGCCCGTGCCAGCCCCGGCGCCCGCGCAGCCCCGGAGCCCGCGCAGCCCCGGCGCCCGCGCAGCCCCGGAGCCCGCGCCAGCCCCGGCGCCCGCGCAGCCCCGGAGCCCGCGCTAGCCCCGCTGCCCGCGCCGGCCCTGACCGGAGCCCGCGCCAGCCCCGCAGCCCAGTCGCCCCTACCGCAGCGGGTCCCCCCGGCGTGACGTGTCCCCCGAGTGGTGGGATTTGAGCGAAGTGTCCCCCAAGTGGTGGGACTTGAGCGAGACTCTCGCTTGTCAACAACGTGTGTGGGCATCACAGCTTGACGCCGGCCGGGCCGGCTCGGACGTTGGGGCGTGCCTTGCGGCGGCTCGTGGTCCGGTTGGGATTCGGCGTTGGTCGTGCGATAATCGCGCCGCGCGGCGGCGAACCGGACGGCCCGAACGGGCGAGGACCCCGAGGCTGGCGGACCGGTGAAACCGCGGCAGGATCTGAGGAAGCTGTCCCAACATGACCGTCGAGACCTCCACCTGGGCCACCAAGAAGGGTCTTGCCCAGATGCTCAAGGGCGGCGTCATCATGGACGTCGTCACAGCCGATCAGGCGAAGATCGCCGAGGACGCCGGCGCGGTGGCCGTCATGGCCCTCGAGCGCGTGCCCTCGGATATTCGCGCCATGGGCGGCGTCGCCCGCATGTCCGATCCGGCAATGATCGAAGCGATCATGAACGCCGTCACCATCCCGGTGATGGCCAAGGCCCGCATCGGCCACTTCGTGGAGGCCCAGATCCTCGAGGCGCTCGGCGTCGACTACATCGACGAGTCCGAAGTCCTGACCCCGGCGGACGAGGCCCACCACATCGACAAGCACGCCTTCAAGGTCCCGTTCGTCTGCGGCTGCCGCAACCTGGGCGAGGCCATCCGGCGAATCAATGAGGGCGCCGCGATGATGCGGACCAAGGGTGAAGCCGGCACCGGCAACGTGGTCGAGGCGGGTACGAGATGGTGCGGCAGATCGCCCGGGACGGTCGCCTACCGGTCGTGAATTTCGTGGCCGGCGGCATCTCCACCCCGGCCGATGCGGCGCTCGTGATGCAGCTCGGTGCGGAGGGTGTCTTCGTCGGCTCGGGGATCTTCAAGAGTGAGGATCCGGCCCGGATGGCGAACGCCATCGTCCAGGCGACCACGCACTTCGACGACGCCAAGATCCTGGCCGAGGTCAGCAAGGGCCTCGGCGCCCCGATGCGCGGGATCGCGATGGAACAACTCGCCGAGTCGGATCGGCTGGCCGTCCGGGGTTGGTAGGTCGCCGCGCCGGCGACGGCGAGGTGCGACCGATGAAGATCGGGGTTCTCGCCGTCCAGGGGGCGTTCGCCGAACATGTGGCGACCCTCGATGCCATCGGTGTCGAGGGTGTCGAGGTGCGCCTGCCCTCGGACCTCGAGGGCATCGGCGGCCTGATCCTGCCCGGTGGTGAATCAACGGCCCAGCGACGGCTGATCGATCGATGGGGGCTCCGCGAGCCGATTCTCGACCTCGCCCGAAGCGGCGCACCGATCTTCGGCACGTGCGCCGGGATGATCCTCCTGTCACACGAGATCCTCGACGGCGACGAGCCGGTATTCCCGCTGCTCGATGTCTCGGTCCGACGGAATGCGTTCGGTCGCCAGCTCGACTCGTTCGAGGGCTCGGTCGCGGTCCCGATCCTCGGAGACCAGGTCGTTCATGGTGTCTTCATTCGCGCGCCGATCGTCGAGCGGGTCGGGGAGGGCGTCGATGTCCTCGCCAGGCTCGATGATGGCCGGATCGTGGCGGTCCGGGAGCGGAATGTCATCGCCACCGCGTTTCACCCCGAACTTGCCGGAGAGACGCGCTTCCACCGCCTCCTGACCACGATGGCGGCCGAGCATGACGATCCCGGCGAGGGGTCGGGCCGACGCCACCACCCGACGCGCCGCACGGGTCTCGCCCGATGACTCAGTCACGCTCGCCGCGTATCGCGGGCAAGGTCCGGGCCGCGCGCCTGACGGACCTCGCGGCACTCGGTGAGCTTTCGCGCCTCTGTGAGGACGACGCGGCGGGCGGGCGCTCACTGGGTCTGCCGGTCACGGGTTCGAAGATCGGGGTCTTCAGCCTCTTCCGGCTGCCGCTCGGTGCGTTCCAGCCGAACGACCTCCTGTTCGTCTACGAGGAGGATCGGCGCGTCGCGGGCCTCGTTCGGGCAGAACGCGAGAGCCACCGAGACGACTGGACCATCGTTGAACTCGACGGGCTCGCAGGGCTGCCCGGAGCGAGTGCCGGCGATATTCGCTTCCGCCTGGTGCAGCAGGTCCTGCGAGGCGGCCAGAAGCGTGGAGCCGCGCACTTCCATGTCGCCTGCGTTGATGCCGGGGGCAATGTGGAGCTGTTCATGCAGGCCGGCTTTGCCCGCTACGGCGAGGAGCGCATCCAGCACCGCGACGCATCCCAGCCGCTGCCGGAACCGTGGTCCGACGATCGCCGGATCAAGGCCCGCATCCGGGCGGCGACACCACGCGATGCCGTCGCCCTCATGCAGCTCTACACGGCCGTCACCCCGGCCCCCGTCCGCCGTCTGGAATCGTTCCGGATCCCCGATTGGGAGCGCCAGGGCACGCACTGGCGGGTTCCCCGAAGCAGCCTAGCCCCGATCCTCCGTTTCGCCGACATCGAGGGCTACGTCCTCGATTCGACCGACGGCGTCGGGTTGGACGGCTTCATCCAGCTCGGGGTGGCGCGCGAGGAGCAGCCTCACTACCTCCGGGTGATGGGACGGCCCGAGACCGACCTCCGCGAGTTGATCGCCTTCGGACTCGGGGACATCCGGGCCCGGCTCGGCAAGGGGGAGCAGGCACGGGCGCAGGCCAACGGCGTGATTGCTCCCGTACGAACCTACGAATCGCCACTGGATCGTCGACTCGAGGAGGCTGGGTTCCGGACGATTTCCACCGTCACGTTGCTCATGAAGGAAACCCTCGTCCGCGTCGCCGAACCGGCCCTCGTACCGGCCGGCGTCCGCCCATGGGAGGTCACGCGTGGCTCTTGAAGACCGACCCGTACGTGCTGAACGTCGCGAGACGATCGACGACATCGACGCGCTGCTGGCGGCCCTGCCGCCGGAGATCGTCGCCGCCATCCACGCCCTTCCGGACAAGGAGTCGGTCATCGAGGTCGTCCTCGATCTCGGCCGGCGGCCCGAGGCGCGCTTCCCGGATTCGGAGGTCACCCTCCTGGATCGGGAGATCACCGAGGGCGACATCAGCCACGTGGTCGAGCACATCGGGACGTTCGGTGACGACAACCGGGCCGGCATCGAGCGGACGCTCCACCGGATCAGCGCCATCCGGAACCGGAACGGCAAGATCGTCGGTCTGACCTGCCGGATCGGGCGGGCCGTCTACGGCACGATCGAGATCATCGCCGACTTCGTCGAGAGCGGGAAGTCGATCCTCATCATGGGCCGGCCGGGCATCGGCAAGACGACGATGCTCCGCGAGGCGGCCCGCGTCCTCGCCGATGACTTCGGGAAGCGCGTCGTGGTCGTCGACACCTCGAACGAGATCGCCGGCGACGGCGACATCCC